>JAPOZM010000099.1 GCA_026706075.1 Gemmatimonadaceae bacterium | reverse complement strand
GACCGGGCGCCGGCCCCGAGATTCTGGATATTCACCACCGCTTCCGAACCCGTCACCAGGGACAGAACGAAAGCGGCACCGATCAGAAGCCGCAGATGACAACGCATGGGCTTGCCCTCCTCAAAGCCGTCGTGGTTCGCAAAAGGTTGGACTTTGCTCAAAATAGGACGCTCATCCCCGGTGAGCAAGCGCCGCCTTCCCTGACTGGCGGGCCCACCCGGCCCCGGCTCTCGTGCCTCAGAGATCCGTCCACACCCCCCCGGCCGCGGAGCTGTCCACAGCGGCCTTCACGAAGCGCATCCCGGCCACGCCCTCGGCTGCCCCTGGATGGTCGAAGGCCTCGGGGGCATCCTCGCCCCGACCTCTGCGGATGAGCCGTTCCAGGGAGGTGTGCAGATTGGCCAAGGCGCCGAAGAAGTCGTCGTGGTGGCCGGAGGGAAGCCGCAGGTAGGAGGCCACCGACTCGGGGAAGAAGGAGAAGTTGCCCCCGATCCAGTAGGTCTCGTCCACCTCGCCGGTACGCACCAGGAGGGACTCGGCCTGTTCCTGGTGCCACTCCAGCGAGCCCTCGTTGCCGTAGATGCGGAAGCCGTGGTCGTTCTTGTAGCCGACGGCGATCTGCGTAGCCGTGATCACAGCTGTGCCGCCGTTGTCGAGCTCGGCGATGACGTTGAAGTCGTCGTCGAGGACGCGTCCGTCGACGAAGGCGTTCAGCCGGGCGGAGACCCGCTTGACGGAGTGGCCGCCGACCCAGGTGGCGGCGATGAAGGCGTGGGTGCCGATATCTCCGCCGCAGTTGGAGATGCCCGTCCGGGACGGGTCGGTTCGCCACTCGGCCTGCTGCAGTCCTTCCGTCTCCAGGGCCGTGGCCAGCCAGCCCTGGTTGTAGAACGCCTCGATCTTGCGAACCTGTCCGATCCGGCCCTGACGCACCATCTCCTTGGCAAGCATCATCATCGGATGGCCGGTGTAGGTGTGGGCGAGGACGAAGGGAACGCCCCGGGCCTCGACGCGGCGCTGAAGGTCCTCGGCCTCCTCCACCGTCATGGTGACCGGCTTCTCGCAGAGCACGGGAATGCCCGCTTCCACGAAGGCTTTCGCCGGTTCGTAGTGGGCGTGGTTGGGGGTCACGATGGTCACGTAGTCGAGGGGCTGGTCTCCCTTTTGCACCGCCTCCAGCAGCGCCGAATGGCTGGCGTATCCGGTCACGTCGTAGTCGGCCGCCGCCGCGATCGCTTCCCTGGGATCGCTGCGCAGAGCGCCGGCCACAAGCTCCCGGCTGTTGTCGAGGGCGATGGCGCGTTTGTGCACGTGTCCGAAGAAGTTGCCCGGCCCTCCGCCTCCGATCAGTGCAACCTTCAGCTTTCCCATTCCGTCTCCCGGGCTCTCAGCCCTGGCGGTTTGCGTACCTGACCATCAGGTCGACGGCGTCCTCCGCATCGACCTTGCCGGTGTTTATGGTGAGGTGGTAGAGGAGCAGGTCGTCCCAGTCGGCGTCGTGGTGATTGCGCAGGTACTGCTTGCGCCAGCGGTCGTGCTGCTGCACCAGTTCCTCGGCCTGCTCGGCCGTGACCTCCCTCCCCTCCCGGACCCGCTCGCAACGCAGGTCGAAGGGAGCGATGATCTTCACGTGCAGGGCCCGCGGATTCTGGGCGAGGATCACCTGGCTGGCGCGGCCGACGACCACCGCCCTGCCGGTTTCGCCGAAGTCCTGCACGAGAGTGGTGATCAGCAGTTGATAGGTGCCGCGGTCGAGGTAGGCGGGCTGATCGGCGCCGGCCCGCTCCATGAGATAGGGGAACTCCAGGCCGAACTCGGGAAAGTAGGCCGCCGAGGAAAGCGGGAACCCGCCGGGGGTCATCTCCGGAACGAGGAGGCGCTTCAGGAAGTAGCGAACCCTCCCCTCTCCCTTCTCGTCGTACTTCTCCACCTCTTCGGGGGAGGTGTCGGTGATGTTCGCGATCTCCTCGACCAGCCGCCGGTCGACGTGCTCGTATCCCAGAACCCCGGCGACCTTCTCGGCGATGAGGTCTCCCCCGCTTCCCAGCTGACGAGCGACGGTTACGACGGCCATGGATGGACCCACCCTCTCCATCGAACCGCAAAGCTACTCATGCCCGGACCCTGCCGCAACCCTCCTCGGACCGGCGCAAGCCACGAAAAACACTTGAGTTACAGCAATTGCCAGAAGTCGAGTCCGGTGGCGATTCCGAAGGGCCCTGCGTATCTTCAAGACCATACGGGAAAGGCGCGACCATCTCCACTGCCCGCAACTTCCCCATCCCCGATGCCCGGCGGTCACAGCGCTTCCCCGGCGCGGGACTGCCTTGTTGACGAGCATGCCGAAATCCGCCGTACGGATCCTCGTCGCCCTTGAGAACCCGGCGACGGAGGACGCCCTCGTCCGGCTCGCCGCCGCCCTGGCCACGGATCCCCGGGGGGAACTCCACCTCACCCACGTGGTCACCCCGGATCAGGCTCCCCGGCCACGGCTGGACGAGCAGCTCCGGCGCGCCGCCGACCTCGCCGCCGGCATGGGTGTGAGCGCAGTCCCTCATCTCGTGCACGGCGAGACCGTGAATGCGGCGGTGCAGGATGGTCTCAAGCGCTGGAGTTGCGATGTCCTGCTCATGGGTTGGTACGGCGACGTCGACCGGACCACCGTCCTCTCCTCCCCCAACCGGGACCTGACGAAGGCCCTGGACGTGGACACCTTGATCTTCAAGGACAAGGGCTTCGAGACCGCCCGCCGGGTGCTGGTTCCCACCGGCGGCGGCACCAACTCCCTGCTGGGCCTGGAGGTGGCCCACCAACTCGCCAGAACCTGGGCGTCGGAAATGCTCGCCGTGCGCGTCGCCAGGTACCACGGGGCGCAGGGGGACGACCCCCTCCTCGAGCGCTACTGCCGGCAACTGGGCGACGACCTGCAGATGCAGCTGCGCCTGCTGGAGATCGACGCGCCCTGCCGGGTGGTGCCGGCCACGGAGGTCACGGCACCCCTGATCGAGCTTTCCCGGGAGGACGACCTGCTCGTTCTCGGGGGCTCCAACGACTGGCGGCAGGAGGAGTTCCTCGCCGGCTCGATCCCGGACGAGATCGCCTACAAGGCGCCTTGCTCGGTGCTGATGGTCCGCTCCCGGTCCCCCGGCGGAAACCGGCTGAGCAACATCCTCTGGGAACACACGATCCGGCTGGATCTGCATCCACGGGACAAGTGGGATGCGATCGACCAGATGGTCGACATCCTGGTGGACGAGAAACAGGTGCCCCCGTCCCAGCGGGATACGGTCCTCGAGGCCGCCCGCGCCAGGGAACGCAAGTCCTCTACCTCCATAGGCAGGGAGACGGCGATCCCCCACGCCCCCCTGCCCGGCCTTCCGAGCATCATCGGTTCCCTCGGGATCTGTCCCGAGGGTGTCGACTTCAGCGGCCCTGGCGGCGCCGTGCGCTACATCTTCCTGCTGCTGACCCCGCAGCAGAACTACCGCACCTACATCCCCGTCCTAGGACAGATCGCCTCGTTGATGCACGCCGCCGAGACGCGGGACGCCATGCTGCTCTGCCAGACGCCATCGGAGCTGACGGCCCTGATCAAGAGCCGCGAGCGCTGCGCTGGCGCATGAGCCGCGCCGAGGTGCAGGCCGCCATCGACCTCGGCACCAACACCATCCTGATGGTCACGGGGCGCACCGGCCCGGGAGGCGGGATCGACATCCTCGACGACGCCCACGCCATCGCCCGTCTGGGACAGGGCGTCGACGCCGAGCGCCGCATCGGAACCGACGCGGTCGAACGGGTCTGCGGATTCCTCGCCCGCTACCGCCGCCGGGCCGAGGGGCTCGGCGCCCGCCGCATTCGCGCCTTCGGGACCTCGGCCCTGAGGGATGCGGCCAACGGCCCCGAGTTCATCGACGTCGTGGCCCGGCGCACGGGGATCGAGCTGACCGAGCTCAGCGGCGAGGAGGAAGCCCGCCACACCTTCGCCGGAGCCGCTTTCGGGCTGGACCTCCCGGCACGGTACGCGGTGCTGGACATCGGCGGCGGCTCCACCGAACTGGCCCTGGGTTCCGCCGCCGGGGTGGAGCGCTCCCGATCGATCGACGTGGGGGCGGTGCGGGTCACCGAACGCTGCTTCTCCACCCTGCCGCCCGCCGCCGACGAACGGGCCCGCGCCACCAACCTGATCAGCGCCGCCTTCGACGAGCTGCCGCCATGGCCGGGCGACCCGGCCATCGTGGGAGTTGCCGGCACGATCACCACCCTGGGCGCCCTCGACCTCGGCGCCCCCCGGTTCGATGCTGCGGGCGTCGACGGTCACTTCCTGTCGGCGGGCGAGGTGCGGCGCCTCAGTGATCGCCTGCTGGGCATGACCTGGCAGCAGATCAAGGCCCTGCCCCAAGTAAGCGACGCCCGCGCCGACATCATCGGCGCCGGTTCCCTCATCCTGCGGCACTGCCTCCACCGCCTGCGGTCCCCCGGGGTGATCGTCTCGACCCGGGGCATCCGCTACGGCCTGCTGATGGAGATGCTGGCGGGGAGGCTCTGAGGAGGACCGCGCCCTCACCGGCCGGTGGCCGCGGAGTCCTCCCTCCTCCGGGAGCGGCGTCCGAGCGCCGCGGATCTCCCCTTCCAGCGGTAGAAGCCCAGCGCCCCGAAGCCGCCGACAACGGCGGTGTAGGCCGGGTGCAGCAGGGCCCACAGCGGAAAGATCCCGAGCAGATCGCGGCGCCCGAAGAGGGCCGCCCCGACCAGTGCCAGACCGAGTTCCGGAACCGCCTTCGCCAGCCACAGGGCCCCGCTCCCCGCGGGGGTCAGGAGGCCGACGGCCCAGAGCAGTGGGCTGACGGTCAGACCCACTGACAGGCCGAAAGTCCCCAGGATGAAGGTGAAGAAGACCGGGTCCAGCCGGCGCAGGCCGGGAGCGTTGGAGGCCCACCGGGCGCGCTGACCGAGAAAGCGGCCGAGGCTTGCGGACGGAGGGTGGACCACATGCCCGCCGGGGTCGTCACAGAAGACGAGGCGCCAACGCCGGGCACGGCGGATCAGTTGCAGGAGCAGCACGTCGTCTCCGGAGACGCGATGGAGGATGGACGCGTAGCCTCCCACCTGGTCGTAGGCGGAGCGGCGGAAGGCGAGGTTCTGGCCCGTGGCGGCCATGGGATGGCCGAGAGCGCAGCTTCCGGCGGCGGCGGTCATGAGCTGCAGGAAATCGAGGGCCTCCCAGCGCGCCAGGAGCCCGCTCACGGCCCCGGGCCGGCCGATCTGGGAGAAGCCGACGACGGCCCCCACGTCCTCGGCGAAGGCGCCGGACATGGCCGCCACCCAGGTCCGGGGCACGCGGCAGTCGGCGTCGGTGGTGAGGATCAGGTCGGTGCTGGACTCGGAGATGCCCAGACCGAGGGCCGACTTCTTGGACCCGGCCGAGCCGTACCGGGACGGTCCGTCGAGCACCCGGATGCGCGGCCCCTCCTCAGCCAGACGCCCGGCGGCGGCCCGGGCCAGGGAGCCGGTGCCATCGCGGGACCCGTCGTCGACGAGCACGACCTCGTAGCGGCTGGCCGGGTAGGTCTGGGCGCACAGCGCCTCGAGGCAGGCCTCCACATGATCCGCCTCGTCGCGAGCGGCCACGACGACAGCCACGGAGGGTGGCTCATCCTCCGTGGCTGACGGGGGTCTCCGGGACCGCAGCGCCCCAAGGCCGAAACACAGCAAGCCCGCCGCGTACACCGCCGCGCAGATGGCCAGGGCCGCCGGGACCAGGTCCACGATCACCGGGCCGGCGGGATCAGCCGCGCAGTTCCTTCACCAGGGAAAACATGCCGCGGTAGCCCTCGGAGCAGTTGCTGCACATGTCGACGGCGCCGCGATCCGTGTGCACGGTACGGCGAAAGTCCGCATAGGCGCGGCCCCGCCAGGCCTCCCCGAAGGCGCCCTCGCGACCGTTGGCGGCATCGGCGGAGAACGCGTTCCCAAGCCGGTAGTCGACATCCTTGTCGAAGCAGCAAGGGGCCACGTCGCCGTTCCAGTTGACCATGGAGCTGTACCAGAGGACCTTGCAGCCCCGCGCCGGCTGTCCCTTCACCCGCAACCCGTTCCCCTCGGGGCCGGGCGGCCGGCCGTTCTCCTCCAGCCCCTCATAGCGCCGGTAGAGGTCCTGCTCCGGAAGGAATGTGGCGGCCTCTTCCGGGGAGTAGACCTGGGCGGTCTTGACGAGGAACTGGTCGGCCTCGAGCTCCCGCGCCAGGCGCACGGCCTCGGTCAGGTCCTCCTCGTTGTGGCGGAAGACGATGAACTGGAGATTGACCAGCGGGGTCCGGGAGCCGCGCTCGCGTTTGGCCTCTGCCAGCAGTCTCGCTGCCTCCAGGACCCGCTCCAGCTTGCCGCCCACGCGGTAGCGCTCGTAGGTCTCCTGGTCGACCCCATCGAGGGAAATGATGATCTCGTCGAGCCCGCTGTCCACCAGCTCGAGGGCCTCCTCCCGGGAGCGCACGAAGTGGCCGTTGGTGCTCGTGATCGTGGGGATCCGCTTCTCGTGCGCGTAGCGGATCATCTCCGCGAGACCCTTGTTGATGAAGGGCTCGCCCTGGTTCCACAGGAGCAGGAGGACCAGGTCGTCCCCGGTCTCGTCGATCAGCTTCCTGTAGTGCCCGAGGTCCATGTTGCCGCGCTCCCGGGACATCTCGCCGTTGCCCGAGGGGCACAGAGGACACCTGAGGTTGCACAGGTTCGTGGGCTCCACCATCAACATGAAGGGCCGCCCCCACACGATGGGGCGGCGAAGACTCCACGACAGCCCCATGGAGGCGAGGACCTTGGAGGCGTTCCACAGCCGTCTCCAGGAGAAGGCGTAGCCGTAGCGCTCGATGTAGCGAGGGACCGCTCTCGGAGAGACCAGGGCCATGACCGTGTCTTGCTTTCAGGATCGGGAGAGGGGAGCGGTGCCGCTCTTCCAGCGGAACCATCCGGCGCGCCCCAGGGGTACCAGGAGCAGCACATAGGGAATATAGAGGATCTCCACCACCGGCAGGAGGAGGAGGCCGAATCGGTCGGAGGCTCTCGGCGAGAACCGGGCGAGGAGGATCAGGTCGGCCAGCCAACGCGTCAGCCAGCAGCATAGAAAGAAGGTCGCCTGGTTCCCGCCCGCCGCCAGCAGGCCGCCGGCGAGGAGGGCCGCGTGGTAGAGGTACACCGCGGCCCCGAGCCACCGGGCGCCGCCCTCGTAGCGGGAGGCCTTGGAGGCATGCCGCACCTTCTGATCCAGCAACGCGCCCCAGTGGAGCGGCGGCGGGGCGGAGGGCACCGCCGCCGCCTCATCGGCGCAGTAGCGGACGCCCCAGCCGGTCCGCGCTGTCACCAGCCGCAGGAAGTAGACGTCGTCACCGCTGACGAGGTGGCCGATGGCCTCGAATCCGCCGACCTCGTCGTACACGGCGCGCCGGTAGGCCAGGCTCCTTCCCGTGCAGGCCAACGGAGCCTCCATGCCGATACTGCCCTCCGCCAGGGCGGCCACCCCCAGGTTGTCCAGCGCAAGCACTCGCTGCCGGACGCCGGCGGTGGGATGGGGATAGGCATACCCCGCCACCAGCCCCACACCCCCGTCGAACCGCGAGACCATCGCCCCCACCCACTCCGGGGGCGGCTGGCAGTCGGCGTCGGTGAACAGCAGGATCTCCCCTTCGGCCCTGTCGATCCCGGCGGCCAGGGCGCTCTTCTTCGGGCAGGCGTAGAGCGGCGGGTCCGGCGCCCGCACCAGGACCAGCTCGGCCGCCGCCCGCCAGTCCGAGCGGAGCGCCGCCAGGACACGGCCCGTACGGTCCCCCGAGCGGTCGTCGACGACGACGATCTGCAAGGCTCCGCCGTAGGTCTGTCCGGCCAGGGAGCGGACGCAGGCCCCGATCCTGTCGCCCTCGTCGCGGGCGGCGACGACCACCGACACCGGAGGCGGCGGGAGGGTCGTCCCCGGGGCGCGCCGGCTGCGGCCGATGCCGGTCAGCAGCCAGACCACGACGCCGAGGTAGAGAACGGTGCCGGCCAGCAGGGCCAGGGAGGTCAGCTGAACCGGAAGGCCGCCGGCCATCGTCCGCTACAGGTGGCCGTAGCGCAGGTCGAGGAAGAGGCGCTGCTGCCGCCCGTCCCCGTACCGGCGATTCACAAGGGCCGTTGCGGTCCCGTCGCGGGGCGGCAGAGGCACGTCCTCCCCCCACTCCAACTCGGCGCCGACGAGGAGATGGAGCCGGGGGCCTGCACGCCAGCGGGTCGACCCGCCGAGGGTTGTCCAGCGCCCGAGACGTCCGTCGAGGAAGCTCTTCGTCTCGCGCTCGTCCCCGGGGCGCCAGCCGTAGTGCATGTCGCCGCCGACGTTGCGCACGTCCCCGTCGGCCAGGAGCACATTGTCCCCGTGCCGCCGGCGCCCCACCCAGGCGACCGTGGACCAACCGGCCGACCAGCGTCGATCCAGCCGGATGCGCCAACGGTCGCTGTTGGGACCCAGGGAGTGACCCAGGGGGGAGTCGAAGTGGCGGAAGGTGTTGACCGGGAACCTGTGGGTGTAGATCCAGGGTTCGATACGCACGTACTCCGCCTCCAGGTCCAGATCGGACAGGCCCAGGGGGTCTGCCCAGGCCAGGCCGGTCTGGAGCGAGTACTTGTTGGTGAAGTGGTCGCTCAGGATCTTGAGCTTCCTCAGGTCGTCGATCATGTAGGCGCCCCAGATGCGCACACCGGGACGCACGCGCCAGTCGGCGTCGAGGGCCATCATGACGTTGTCCTTGTCGCCGAGGTAGCTCTGGGCCGCCCAGTAGGGGGTGATGGGGTTGAGGTAGGCCGCCTGAATGCCCCGGTCTCCGTAGACCACGACCTCCTGGAAGCCGATATCCAGAGAGGGCGTCACCGCCGCCTCGAGGCGGTGGGCCGCGATCCAGCGCTCGCGGTCGAGGCGCCGGCTCATGCCGTTGACGACATAGGACTCGCCCTCGTCGCGGGTGCCGGTGCACAGGGGCGAGTCCGGGCGGTCCGGGCAGGGCCGCAGCGCACCGTGAAGGCTGACCAGATGCAGGGCTCCGTAGGTCGAGCGCAGCCGGACCATGTGGAACCCCGGGGCGTTGCCGCCCAGGCCCAGGTTGTCCAGGGACGCGGGGCCCCAGACCGCCTGGTCCTTGCCGATCTGCACCTCTACGAAGCCGCCCACGGAAAAGGCGACGTACGCGGCGCCCTCGTGATAGTCGGCGAAGCCGTCCCTCAACTGCACCGCCTCGCGGCGAGGCTCGAAGAGATCGTCACGGAGCAGGTAACTCCGGCTCCCCTGCTCCCGCGTCTGCTCGAGGGCGATGCGGAAGCCGATGCGATCGACCAGGCTGCCCTCCACAAGTCCGCCGACGCGGTTGCGGTAGATCCCTTCGGTTCCATCGCGGCCACGCCCGGCGAGAAGGTCGGTCTGCTGCCGGAGCAAGAGGTCGCCGAAGATCTCTCCTCTGTCGGTGCTGTAGCGCAATGGAGGGGTGCTCCGCGCCGGCCAGCCAGCCTCCAGACCGGCAGACTCCCCGGGGGGGCGCCCATGCCCCAGCTCTACCAGAAGCCTGCGGATCCGCTGCCGGTCGATGGCCGTTACCCCGCCCGCCACCGCGGCGCTGTCCGCGAGGGCCGCGAGGCGGGCCATGGCACCCCGGCTCAAGGGCTTGATCCCATCGCCGGTGCCCGAGAGGGCGCCGGTCGTCTCCAGGCGCGCGATCAGCTCATAGCCCCAGTGGCCGACGGGAACCTGAAGCCCGCCGGACCCCTCCCCGGCGGCCGGGCCGCTCAGGGCGAGGACCGCTGCCGCTGCCGCTGTTGACCATCTGCTCACGTCCCGGTAGGATTCCCTTTCTGCCCCCTCCGGACCGAAGTCCGGATTCTACTCACCCGCCAGCGATCGGCTGCCATGCCAGCACCCATCCACGAGATCCGCGCCCGCGAGATTCTCGACTCCCGCGGCAATCCCACCGTCGAGGTCGATGTCCTGCTTGCGGACGGCCAGTGCGGACGGGCGGCCGTTCCCTCAGGCGCGTCGACGGGGGAGCACGAGGCGGTGGAACTGCGCGACGGCGACGGGAGGCGGTTTCTCGGAAGAGGAACAAGCCGGGCCGTGGCCAACGTCCGCGACGAGATCGCCCCCGCCCTGCAGGGCCTCGACGCCATGGATCAGTCCCTCCTCGATGCAAAGATGATCGACCTCGACGGTACGGCCAACAAGGGCCGCCTCGGGGCCAATGCCATCCTCGGTGTCTCCCTCGCTTGCGCCAGGGCGGGGGCCATTGCCGCAGGCCTGCCTCTTTACCGATACCTGGGTGGACCGGGGGCGCGGACCCTGCCGGTGCCCATGATGAACATCCTCAACGGCGGCGCCCACTCCGACAACAACGTCGACTTCCAGGAGTTCATGGTCATGCCCGTCGGCGCCTCCTCCTTCTCCGAGGGGCTGCGCATGGGCACCGAGGTATTCCACCACCTCCGGGCGGCCCTGAGAGACCGGGGCCTGAACACGGCCGTAGGAGACGAGGGCGGATTCGCCCCGGATCTGACCTCCAACGACGATGCCCTGCGGGTCATCGCCGAAGCCGTCGAGCGCGCCGGCTACCGGCTTGGAGAAGACCTGGTCATGGCCCTCGATGTGGCCTCGAGCGAGCTCTTCCAGGACGGCCGCTACACCTTTCGCTGGTCGGACGGACGCAGCCGTACGGCAGACGAGATGCTGGACTACTACTCGGGGCTGACCGAGCGGTTTCCCGTGCGCTCCATCGAGGACGGCATGGCGGAAGACGACTGGAGGGGGTGGCGGCAGCTGACACGTCGGTTCGGGGAGCGCGTTCAACTGGTGGGAGACGACCTGTTCGTCACCAGCACCGAGCGTCTGGGCCGCGGCATCGCCGACGGTGTCGGCAACTCCATCCTGGTGAAGGTCAACCAGATCGGCACCCTTACCGAGACCCTCTCCGCCATCGATATGGCCCATCGGGCCGGCTATACCGCCGTCATCTCCCATCGCTCCGGGGAGACCGAGGACACGACGATCGCCGACCTTGCCGTGGCCACCAACGCCGGGCAGATCAAGACGGGCTCGGCCTCGCGGACGGACCGTGTCGCCAAGTACAACGAGTTGCTGCGGATCGAGGAGGCGTTGGCCACCCAGGCCGTCTATCCCGGACAGGAAGCCCTGGCCGGATTCGGCTGACTCCCCGGCGGCCGCTCCCCCGGAGCCTCCGCCTCGCCCCGGGCACCCCAACCCCACCGGTTCCGGATTCCCCCGAGTACCAACGCTGCCGTGAGGACTCCGGCCAGCCCGCCAACCCCGGCGGCCGGGTGCAGGGGCTTCAGCAGCAGTACCCCGATGACCAGTCCGAGCTCGTCGATGGAGATCCCCTGCGCCGCCGCGGGCGGCGGCCGGCGGCGGCGCCTCCGGTCGATGGCGCTTGCCACGACGCGCGCGGTAACCAGGCGAACCACGGGCCGCAGTGCGACCACGCCCACTGCGACGACCGCGAAGACGATGGTGTCCATGAATCCCTGGCGCAGTCCGGCCCCCACGTACCAGGCTGCCAGAAAGGGCACCGTCACCCTGGGGAACCTGGCTCCGCGGTCGAGGACGCGCAGGATGTCGAGCCGCCGCAGTGTGGCATTGATCAGCCAGAATCCAGCGACCGCTCCGACGAGCAGGCCCTCCAGGCCGATGCCGCCGGACAGGCCCACGGCCAGCAGCACGACCGCGGCCAGCGGCGGATAGAGGCCCCCGGGCGCGAAATCGACACGAGTGGCCATATCGGCGAGGAAGCCCGCCAGACAGCCGGCCGCGAGTCCCCACAGGAGCCGCTCCAGGGGACCTTCGAGTTGCAGTAGCGGTTGGGAATCGAGGAGGCCGGGCGGGGACAGGTGGACCGGTTCGGGGGATTCGAGGCCCATGCCGATGGCCGCCAGCAGCACCGCCACCACGGCCAAGGTGGACGGAACCCGGAATCCGCCGCCCATGCCCTTGCCCCTCCTGACCCGGGACCCGCCGACGCCCGGAGCCGGCATGGCGGGTCCTGCGACGCAGACGGCGGCCAGCACGAAGAGAGCAGGCGCACCGAGGCTGCGGACCCCGGCGACCATCTCCCCGAGAAGGGAGAGGGAGAACAGGGCCAGGACGGTGGCGGACGCGGCAGCGGCCTCGAAGAGAAAGCCGGTGGCCTGGCCGCCCTTCAGGGCGCGCAGGTCGAGACCGCAGCCGGCAGCCACTCCCATCCAGCCGGCGAAGAAAGCCAGTCCCGGCAGCAGGATCAGGCCGAAGGGCCGAGCCAGCCACTCCGGTGCCGCCCACCCGAGCATGGCTCCACAGAGGATGGCCACGGCCTGGGGATCGGTCAGCGACCGCACGGGCCAGGATCTCGGCGTGTCGGAGGCGGCGACGCCCATGCGGAGTGCGAAGAGGCCGAAGGCGGCGGCGACGAGAGCGGCGGCGATCCACGTCTCGGTATCGATCACCCCGGTCCCCCTGCAACCGGCTCACCGGTGTCCAGATCGAGGTTGGGCAGATCCTCGAAACGGTCACGAAGGTGGAGCAGGAAGGTGGATACGGCCACTCTCGCGGCCCCCATCATGGAGTCGACGAATGCGGATGGCGGCGGTTCGGGCGACAACACGGCGGCCTCGTCCTCCCGCCTCTCGTGGTCCTGGAGCAGGCGGCCCACGCTCCTGGCCAACGGTTGCACCACCGGGCCGACGGAGGCCGCGGTCCGGCCGCGGCCGGGAGAGCGGCACGCCCCCGTCCAGACGAAGATCGGCGCCAGGCGGCGCAGCCAGCGGACCGTGGAGGACCAGCCCGCGCGAAGGGCGCCGTCGTCGATCCCCCCTTCGAAGACCTGGGTTGCGGCCGCCGCCAACTGGCTCGGGCGTCCGGCTCGGGCCGGATAGTGCAGTTCCGCGCGCCACAGGGGACGGGGCTGCAGAACGCCCAGTACGTGACAGTCCATTCCCCATTCGACGCGCTTGTGCCAGAGGTCGAGGCGGCTCGGAGGCTGCCGGCTCCGTTCCTGGCGCAGGTCGTCGGCCCGGCGATTGACGACGGGATGGGTGGTCACGTCGGTGCACAAGTGCAACGCCCATCCGGCGGCAAAAGCGGCCTCGATCTCATCGTCGGCGACGGCCAGCAGCGAGCGAACGAGATCGGCGGTGCTCTGGTGATGGACGCGCTCGGAAAAAGCCGACGGCCCTCCCGGGAAGAAGCCCAGGTCGGGGGCGACAGAGCCGGCCAGAAAGGCGGCGTGCTGTACTGGACGGCGGGGAGGATCGTCCCCGAAGGCGGAACGAAAGGCGCCGGTCGCCAGGTGCAGGTGAAGATAACTGCCCGCCATGGCGGGGTCGGCCGCCTGCGATGTCAGAAGGGCAGGTCGTCGTCTTCGGCCGGACTCTGCGGTCCCCCGGCCCCACCTTGGGGGCCACCGGCCTCACCCGTCGGCGGGAAGTCACCACCGGTCGCGCCGCCGTCGGACGGGCCACCCGGAGGGGGAGGCCCTCCGGGGCCGCCGCCCTCGCCGCGGCCATCGAGCATCTGCATGTCGTTGACCACCACCTCGGTGGTGTAGCGCTTCTGGCCGCTCTGGTCGTCCCAGGAACGGGTCTGCAGCCGCCCCTCCACGAAGACTTTGCTGCCCTTGCGCAGGTACTGCCCGGCGATCTCGGCCAGTTTGCTCCAGAGAACGAGACGGTGCCACTCGGTGCGCTCCTGGCGCTCGCCGCTGCGGTCGGTCCAGCTCTCGTTGGTGGCCAAGCTGACGTTGGCGACGGCAGCGCCGTTCGGCGTGTAACGGACCTCGGGATCGCCCCCGAGGTTGCCGATCAGGATGACCTTGTTGACCCCCCGTGCCATGGAGTTCTCCTCTGGGATTTGGTAGGCCGCGGGACCCCGCGATGAGGGCGGACTATCTTACACCTGACCCAATACCCGGTCAAGCGAATTCGCTTGACTACGGGGGGGGTCCCAAGCTACCTTGACTAACACTCGGCCGTTCCGTCTCGAAATGCCCCGGAACGGTCTGGAGACCTCCTCCCCCGGGGGCTCTCCAGCGGCATCAGAAGCCCCCTCCCCGCATTCCCCGGCCTCCCGGTCGTCCTCGATCTCCACCCTGCCGTCCCAAGGGCGGGCCTTCGCCCAACCTTGTCGCGATGGCGGCAGAACCAGCCAACCACCAAGGGGACAGGCATACGATCCATGTCATCACCCGTCGTCATACTCGATATCGGAGCTTCCCGCGTCCGCTGCCTCGTGGGCCAAGCCGAGTCCAGCGGGGACTGCAAGGTCCTGGGGATCGGCACCAGCCCCTGCCGTGGCATCCGCCGCAGTGCCGTCATCGACATGCCTCTCGTGGTCGAGTCGATGCGGACAGCCGTGGCCGAAGCGGAGCGCGCCGCCGGACTGCGCATCACCGGAGCCTACGCCGGCATCGCCGGCCGTGACGTGCAGGCCCATGCGAGCCGTAGCGCCGTGGCCATCGCCGGCCCCTCCGACCCGATCGACGACGAGGATGTGGAGCGCGCCCTGGCCGCCGCCGAGGCCACGGCACCGCCGTCGGAGGCCGCGATCCTCCATCGCTTCGTGCAGAGCTACGCCGTCGACGGCGAGCCGGTGCAGAACCCCCTCTGGCTCCACGGACACAAACTCGAGGTCGAGACTCTGAGCGCAACGGCCTCCGACCAAGCCTGCACCACGCTGCAGCGCGCCGCGGAGGAAGCGGGCGTGGCCATCGCCGGGTTCCTGGTGGAATCGGTGGCTACCGCCGCTTCGCTGCTGAGCACGGACGAGCGCGATATGGGGGTCGGCCTCCTGGATCTCGGCGCCGGCACCTGCGACATGGCCCTGTACGCCGGCGGCTCCCTGCGTCACCTCGCCGAGGTGCCCCTGGGCGGCCAGGACATCACCCGCGACCTGTCGATGGTGCTCAACACCTCTCCACGGGAGGCGGAAGAGTTGAAGTGCAACTTCGGCGGCGTGTGCACCGATGCCGAGGAGGCCGGCGAACCCCTTACCTTCCAGACAACGGCGGGGCGATCCCACACGATCAAACGGGAGGATCTCGACGGCATCATCGAGGCGCGGCAGCAGGAGATGCTGGAGTTCGTCGCCCAGGAGATCGAGAGCAGCGGCTGCGGTCACCTGCTGACCACCGGCATGGTCTTCACCGGCGGCGGCGCCCTGCTGCGGAACCTCGACCGGTTCGGCGAGGAGGCTCTGCGCATGCCGGTGCGCATCGGCGTTCCCACCGAGATCATCGCTCCCGAATCCGTGCAGACCCCCGAGTACGCCACCAGCATCGGTCTGCTCCGTTTCGCCTGCGATACCGGCGTCGACCTGAGATCATCGGGCGGAGGCCGCAGCCGATCACGGTTCGTCGACCGGGTGGCGCGCCTGTTCAGCTTCCTCTGAGCCGGGGGGCCGTTGACCGGATTCGGCGTCGCCCCGTAGATTCCCCCGGTTCCGGCGCCCTTCCGCAGGGGAGGTCTTGATTTCTCCCATCCTGTTGCGCCGCAAGATCTTGGCCACCCTAGCTCAGTTGGTAGAGCAACTCACTCGTAATGAGTAGGTCGCCGGTTCGACTCCGGCGGGTGGCTCCATAGTGGGGAGGCCTCCCCGGACCGGAGGCCTCCCACCGTGGTGGAGTTGCCATCCGCGGCAGACGTGTCAGTCACCGATCTCCCAACTCTGAACGCCGCCCTCAACGGCGCCGCAACCCTCTTCCTCACGGCGGGCTTCCTCTTCATCCGCTCCGGACGCCAGGGTCCGCATCGCCTGTGCATGCTCGGAGCCGTGGCCATGTCGGCCCTGTTCCTGGCCTCGTACTCCGTCTATCACCTGCTTGTCGGCTCCGTCCCGTACCCCCTCCGCGACTGGACCCGGCCCCTCTACTTCGCCATCCTCGTCCCCCACGTCATCCTCGCCGCGGGCATGGTTCCACTCGTCTTCGCCGCGCTTCTCCATGCTTGGAGGGGCCGCTACGGCCGCCACCGCCGGGTCACGCGCTGGCTGTGGCCGATCTGGATGTTCGTCGGGCTCTCGGGCGTCGCCATCTACTGGATGCTGTATGTCCACGCCGGGGCTCGCCCGACTGCACCCGTTCCCTAGCTCCGGAAGGGCTCGGCAACTCTCGCCGCCCGGCGCAGCCGGATGATGTGGATGCGCCCTGAACAGCTGGTTCAGCCGGCAGGCACGTTGTCGAGCAGGAATCGCGCTGCGGTCAGGTGACGGCGCGGGTGGCCGCGAGCTGCCGGCTCAGCGGAAGGAGCGCAGCGGGTTGTCGCGGGCGAACCTCCGAGGGCGGCCGGCGTGGCGCACCTTCAGCCAGCTCCGGTAGGGCGATCCCCCCTCGCCGGCGCTGGCGAAGTCGCAGAGGGTCAGATCGCGGCCCCCGGCCCCGCGGCAGCGCACCAGCAACTCCGGCGCCGGGGCGGGTCCCGTCCACTCCACCCGCTGCAGGCGCAGCTCCCTGGCATCGAGGGCCGGCAGATCCCCCTCGTCGCAGTCGCTGAAGCGGCGGTCCCAGGCCAGCAGCAGGGGGCCGCGGTAGAGGGAGGTGAGGCCGCGGCACTCCCGCTCCCCCACCCAGCGGTGGGGCCGGAAGTCGAAGCGCAGGTCGACGCGGTCGCCGCGCTTCCAGCGGCGCCGGATATCCAGCCAGCTCCCGGCGCGCACCCCCCTCACGGGCTCGCCGTTGACGCGGGCCCGGGTGCGCTCCGACCATCGCGGGATGCGCAGCCGCAGGGTGAACTCCGAGGCCCGGCGGGGCGTGACCGACAGCTGGACCGCCGGCTCCACCGGGTAGTCGGTGACGCTCGCAAGGGTCACGGGGGTGCCGGCGACCTCGGCCTGGATCCGCCCCGGGCCGTACCAGTTGAGGGTGAGGGTCTCGTCCCCGTCGGTCATGACCGCCCAGTCAGAGATCATGCCCAGGGCCCGGGGGCCGTTCACCGAGCAGCAGTTGAGCTCGGGGCTGCCCTCGCGGGCCTGGAAGACGATGTCGTGGGCGCTCGCCTTGCGGACCCCGTCCATGGGGGTGTCGTAGGTCACCCAGCGGCCGGAGTGGGAGTGCAGGCCGAGGCCGGAGTTGAGGGTGGACAGCTCCAGCTCGTCGGCCGCCAGGGGGTCCCCGGTGAGGCGCAGCATCTCGACGGTGGCGGCCATCCAGGCGATGGTGCAGCAGGTCTCGATCGCCCCCGGGTGATAGGGGTTGCCCTGGGCCTTCTCGCCGGAGCTGAAGCCGCCGTTGTTGTGGCGGTCGAGCTCGGCGATGCTCCACCAGATGTGCTCGAAGGCCCGGCGCAGGTCCCCGTCGCCGGTGAGGAGGCCGACCTCGAGCATGCCCATGACCGGGTGCAGGGACTCCCACCGCGGCTTGGGGGTCTCGAAGAAGGGCTGCCCCGCCAGGGCCGTGTTGGCGTAGTCCCCGGCCAGGGGAGCGCCGTCGCGGCCGGCGGCGGCGAACTCGGCGACGATCTGGCGGGCCAGGTCGAGATAGCGGGCCTCGCGGGTGCGGCGGTGGAGCAGGGTCAGGGAGTGCACCGGGGCCAGGTTCATCTCGGTGCTGCCCGTGTCGACGAGGCGGCGGCCCCGCCTTTTCACTCCGAGGAAGCGGTCGCACAGCAGGTCCCCCATGCCCACGGCGCAGCCGAGGGCCGACCGGTCGCCGGTGTCCTCGTGCCACAGCAGCAGACCCAGCATGACGTGGTAGTGGCCCCAGGCGTCCCAGGTCCCCCGCCCGCCCATGGCGTTGGGCGCCGTGCCCGTGAGCCGGTGGTCCCGGGGCCAGGGGCCCAGGTAGCCGTCCTCCGCCTGCAGGGCCACCAGGTCGGAGACGAAGGAGCGCAGGTGGCGCCGCAGGTCCGGGTTCCCGGTGAGGCGCAGGATCTGGACCGCGTGGGTCAGGTACTTGCCGGCGAACTCCCCGGCCCAGGGCACGAGGTCCCGCGGCGGCGTGCGGTCCCGGTCCCGGAAGATCTCGAGCATGGCGGGATTCGCCGCCGGCGCCGGCAGCAGCCACTGGTCGGTGACGGCCTGCAGGTAGTGGCCCACCTCGCCCTGCAGGTCGTAGCGGGTTCCCTTTGGACGGTCGAGAGCCGGCTTCATGGCTGGTCGAAGTACCTCTCGAGGGCGCGCTCCGGCGGCCACACGTCGAGGAGCTCCATCGCCTCCTCCAGCGGATGGCCGGCGAAGGATGCCTCGAGCTCCGCTCGCGTGCGCCGCGGCGCCGGCCGCTCCTCCAGGTTGGCCACGTGGAGCAGGAGCCGGGCGTTGACGGCGGCGCTCTCGCTCAGGCCCCTGGGGTAGACCTTGTCCGCCGTGTCGGCCCGGCTGTGGCCGTAGAAGCGGTCCTCGGGTGTGACCGACTCGGTCCCCACGCCCACGGTGGGCACGCCCTGGGCGAAGAAGGGGAAGTGGTCGGAGCCCCAGCTCGGGACCCCGCAGGAGACGCCGAAGGGTCGCTCCAGTCCTTCCACGCGCACGCGGGAGGCCACCGCTTCGAGTACCGGCACCAGCTCTTCGGCGCCCGAGATGCCCAGGCCCGAGGGCCGCCCGCCGACATCGTTGTTGATCATCAGCAAGATGTCGTCGAGTTCGGCGGCGTGACGGCGCGTGTAGGCCCAGGCCCCGACCAGCCCCGACTCCTCCACGCCGAAGGCGACGAAGCGGACCGTGCGCCGCAGGTGTTCCCGGTGCCGGGCGAGGGCTCGCGCCGCCTCGACCACGGCGACCACGCCGGCGGCGTTGTCGATGGCGCCGGGGCCGACGTGCCAGGTGTCGTAGTGGCCGCCGGCGACCAGGATCTCGTGCGGATCCGCGTTCCCGGTGAGCTGGCCGACGACGTTCCACGACTCCCGGGTCTCGATGCGGCTGTCCAGGGTGAGGCGGAGCCGCACCGGCCCCCGCCGCTTCTGCAGCCGCTTGAGATACTCCGCGTCCTCGAGGCTGATGGAGGCCACCGGCAGGTCGCCGACCCGCTGGAAGCAGCAGGTGCGCGCCGGCTGCAGGGCGCCCGCATAGTTGCGGTGCTCGAGCAGGGCCGCCGCCCCGAAGCGCGCCGCCAAGGGAGTCTTGAGCTGGCGGGCGAAGGGGTAGTAGGGCGCCACCACGATGCGTCCCCTCACCTCGTCGGCGCGCTGCTCCAGCTCCTCGGCGTCGCAGCGCTCGAGGAAGACGACCTCCCCCTCGACCCCGGTTGCCGGCGTCGACGGCGACAGGCCCCCGCACCGGCACGGGATCGAGCGGCCTGCCTCCGGGGCGACGACGGCCAGCTCCTCGCGCTCCGGCCGCCAGGCCCGGTGCTCGAAGGGCTCCAGGTGGACGTCGTCGAGCCCGTACTCCCGAAAGGTCCGCAGCAGGAAGTCGCGGGCCCTGACCTCGCCCTCGCTGCCGGCGACGCGAACGCCGATGTCGTCGGCCAGGACGAGCAGGTTCTCCCAGGCCTCCGATCGCGCCTCGATCTCGGCGGCGACGGCTTCTTCGATGCTCTCGCTCACGGGGCGATAGAAAAGCCGCTGGCCTCCCCGGGGGCAACCGCGACCGGCCTCAACCCGGGTCGGGGTCCCGGGAAGCTGCGGCGACGCCCCCTCGAGGCGCAGGCGGGGTGAGGATCGCCTCACCGCATGCCGGCCGCTCCTGGATGGACGCCTCCTCTGCCGGGGCCATAACATAGGGCCGCCCCCAAGCCAAGGAGCGCACATGACCGCATCGAGAACACCCCCCTACCGGGTCGGCATCATCGGGGTCGGCCGCATGGGCTCCAACCACGCTCGCGCCTACGTGGTCAACCCGAAGACCGAACTGGTGGCCGCCGCCGACACCGACCCCGAGAACCTGGAGCTCTTCCAACGGCGCTTCGGG
Source organism: Gemmatimonadaceae bacterium (assembly GCA_026706075.1). GTDB lineage: Bacteria > Latescibacterota > UBA2968 > UBA8231 > UBA8231 > UBA8231. The sequence goes on along the minus strand of JAPOZM010000099.1, from coordinate 190,100 downwards.
GTCAACGTGTACGGCGACTATCACGAGATGCTGGCGAAGGAGCGTCTCGACATCGCCGCGCCGGTGCTGCCCGTCAGCGTCAACCCTCAGGCCGTGATCGACTGCGCCGAGGCCGGCGTGGGAGCGATCTTCTCGGAGAAGCCGATCGCCTCCAGCCTCGCCGATGCCGACCGCATGGTCGAGACCTGCCGGGCCCGGGGGATCCCCTTCGCCTGCGGCGACGCCTGGCGCAACCTGCCCCAGTTCTGGCAGTTCCGGGAGATGGTCGACGCCGGCGAGGTCGGCGAGGTCCGCGCCATCAACGTCTACCACCCCCATAGCGAGATCCTGGGCGGCGGCTGCCAGAGCCTCGGCGTGACGCGCCTCATGGCCGGCGACGCCGACGTCGAGTGGGTCACGGGCTGGGTCCACGGCGACCCCTGGGACGAGGAGGACCAGGGCATGGGCGGCGTCATCCGCTTCGCCAACGGCGTCCTCGCCCACGTCCACATGGACCCGGTGGGCCGGCGGGGGATCGAGGTGCTCACCGAGAAAGGCGTCTTCCTCAGCGACTGGCTGCAGTTCTCCTATCACGATGCCGAAGACGACGGGGACGACAGGGTGCTTCGCGAGCGGGAGGGCCTGTTCGAGAGAGCCGGCACCTGGGACCTCGGGTACGACGACGAAGGCTGGCGCGAGATCGGCTTCCGCCTGACATCGAGCGTGCGCGCCATCCTCGAGGCCCTGGAGACCGGCCGCGAGCCGAGAACCAGCGGCGACAACATGCGCAAGGGCCTGGAGATCGGCATCGCCCTGCGCGAGTCCCACCGGCAGGAGCACGCGCCGGTCCGGCTGCCCCTCGAGGACCGGAGCATGAAGATCGTGCCCCACGCCGGCCGCATGTACAGCAAGAAGCGGGCCCAGGGGCGGGAGGAGTACATGGAGCAGATGGCGGCCTACAAACGGGACTGAAGTCGCTCGGGCCGAGCCACCCTTCACCGGGGAAAGCAGAGGATGCTCAGCCAGGAACAGATCGAGCAGTACCACGAGGAGGGTTACTTCACAGCAAGCGCGGTGGAGGCGCCAGGAGTGGAGGAACTGGCGGCGGCGGCGCTCCGGGTGGTGGACCGCATCCGCGCCGGCGAGGTGGTGGACGACGAGAACGGAGTCGGCACCAACGGTCCCGGCGCCGAGCCCGCCTTCGTGACCGGGCTCATGGCCCCGGAATTCGGCGAGCCCGTGTTTGCCGAGTACCTGGGCTCGGAAGAGGTCGCGGCCTGCGTCCGCCCCTTCCTGGGGAACGAGCTGCGGCTGGGATGGGTGCACCTGTGCGCCATCGCCGGGGACTACCGCGGCGGCTGGCACCGGGACGTGGGCGGCCTGGACCGGGACGCCGGCTATGACGAGGAAATGGCGCTACTCGCCCGGTACCGGAAGCACATGGTGAAGTGGCACATGGCCCTGGTGGACGACCCCTGCCTGTGGATCGTCCCCGGCAGCCACCGGCGCTTCCGCACCGACCAGGAGAAGGAGTGCCTGGTGAACGGCGGCCGGGGGGAGCTGCCCGGGGGCCTGCAGATCGTCCTGGAGAAGGGCCAGACGATCTTCTGGAACGGCAACACCATCCACCGGGGCCGCAAGCCCGAGGGCATGAAGGAGCGCTCGACCCTGATGGGCGCCCTCGTCGACCACCGGTCGGCGTACGACGAGGGCGAGAAGGGCGACCAGCGCTGGCTGCTGGCCGACAACGTGCGCCCCGCCCTGCCGGCACGGACCCGCCGCTACTACGACAACTGGCGCTTCCTGGCGGAAGCGCGCATGGCGGCGGCGGGCGGGGCCTGAACTGCCGGTCCCCTGCCCTGGGAGCGTCCGAGGTCGAATCCGTCAGGCAGTTTCAGGGGGCCTTCAAGGCCGGAAGCCAGATCTGGGCGCTCGCCCCTGTCCTGCGAATGCAGGGATCAGCTGGCTCCGGGATGCCGGACCGCCGACTCGCCTCAGGCCGGAGCCTTGCCCCGGAAACCCGCCGCTCAGGGCCAGCGCGACAGGACCGTCTTCTGGCGCGTGTAGAACAGGACCCCCTCGGTCCCCTGCACGTGCAGGTCGCCGAAGAAGGACTGGTCCCAGCCCGAGAACGAGAACAGGGCCATGGGAGCCGGCACGCCCACGTTGACGCCGATCATGCCGCACTCGACGCCGCGGGTGAAGGCGCGGGCGGCGCCTCCGTCGCCGGTGAAGATGGTGGCCGCGTTGCCGTAGGGGATGCGGTTGATCCAGTCGATCGCCTCCTCCAGGCTCCGGGGCCGCATCAGCCCCAGGACCGGGCCGAAGAGCTCCTCCGTGAACAGGCCGTGGCCCGGCTCCACCCCGTCGAGCAGGGTGGGCCCCACGAAGAAGCCGCCCTCCGGGACGCCCTCGCGGCCGTCGCGGACCACCGCCAGATCCGCGTCTGCGGCGCCGGCGATGCGGCCGGCGAGGCGCTGCCGGGCGGCGCCGTCGATGACGGGACCCATGTCGACGTCCTCGGTGAGAGTGTCGCCCACGGTCAGGGTGTCCATGGCCGAGGCCATCTGGTCGCGCAGGCCGTCGCAGGCATCGCCCAGGCCCATCAGCAGGGAGCCGGCCATGCAGCGCTGGCCGGCGCAGCCGAAGGCCGAGTGCAGGACCCCGTTCAGGGCCGGGTCGGCGGCGGCCGCCTCGCCGAGGAGGCCGGCCTCGACGGCGTCGGGCATGACCAGGAGGACGTTCTTGGCGCCTCCCGCCGCCTGGCAGCGCTTGCCGGTCTGCCCGGCCCACTCGTAGACCCGGCGCGCCACCGGCGACGAACCGACGAAGGAGAGGGCGGCGATCCCGGGATGCAGGCAGAGGGCCTCCACCACCTCGCGGCCCCCGTGGACCACGTTGAGCACCCCCGGCGGCAGGCCGGCCTCGAGGAAGAGCTCCGCCAGGCGGTTGGCCGTGAGGGGGACCTTCTCGCTCGGCTTGAGGATGAAGCAGTTGCCGCAGGCGATGGCCAGCGGGTACATCCACATGGGCACCATGGCCGGGAAGTTGAAGGGCGTGATGCCGGCGCAGACCCCCACCGGCTCACGGGTGGCGGAGCCGTCGATGCCGGCGGCCAGCTCCGGAAGGACCTCGCCCTTGGCCAGCTGGCCGATGCCGCAGGCCAGCTCGACGACCTCCAGGCCGCGGCGCACATCTCCCCTCGCCTCCTCGCGGGTCTTGCCGTTCTCGCGGCAGACGATCTCCGCCAGGACCTCGGCCTGCGCCTCGAGCAGCTCCCGGTAGCGGAAGAGCACCCGGGCCCGCTCCGGCGCCGGCGTGGAGGACCAGGCGGGGAAGGCCCGACTGGCCGCCTCCACGGCCAGGTCCACCTCGGCGCCGCCGCAGTGCGGGGTCCGGCCGATCACCTCGCCGGTGGCGGGCCGGTGCACGGGCGTGTACCCCTCCACCTCCGGCGTCAGCCAGCCCTCGCCGACGAGGACGGGAACCGCGTCGGCCTGGCTCAATCGTCCACCGTGGCGCTGATGATGAGGTGCTCCACCCAGTCGTCGGTGTCGTTGACAATCTGGTGCATGCACTTCGGCGGCAGGTGCACGGCGTCGCCGGCGCGGACCTCGTAGATCTCGCCGTCGATCTTCATCTTCGCCCGGCCCTCGGTGAAGTAGTAGACCTGCTCCTTGTTCTCGTGGTCGTGGTAGTCGCCGTCGCACCCCGGCTGCAGGCGGTGCACGGTGAGCCCGGAAATCCCGAGGAGGCAGGCCTCGTCCTCCTCCAGGTCCTCGGAGCCCTTCGAGCGGAAGACGGACCAGATAATCTTGTTCTCGTGGCCCACGTGGGGCCTGGCGTCGCGCCAGCTGCGGATGACCAAGGCGGATCCTCCTTTTTGGGGGGGTGAACGGCGCGGCCAAGATAGCCGGCCCCCCGGCAGGGTCAAGGTGAGCCCCGGGCTTCCGGTGGCGTGAGCGCGGGGACCGTCACTAACTTGCGGCCCCTCGAAGGAACCGATGCCGTGAACGGACCGACCCCCGATCAGAGAGCCCGCTGGCGCGCGGACGGTGTCCTCCCCCTGCCCAGGGCACTGTCCGGGGAGGAGCTGTCCCGCGTCCAGGAGGCCTTCTCCCGAGAGGCCGACGCCGCCCGGCCCGACTGGCTCGAGGGGGTATCCCAGGGCACCCGGCCGGCGGCCTTCTTCGATATCCCCGACCCCCTGCCGAGGGACCCGCTCTTCCTCGACCTCGTCGATCACCCCTCCTGGTACGGTCACCTCATGGCCTTCACCGGCGGCCAGGTCACCTTCCTCGGAGCCCAGTTCCGCACCCTGCCTCCGGCGCCCCTCAGCTACGTCGGCTGGCACTACGACGTGCCGCGCTCCACCCCTCTGCACCTGAAGGTGCAGATCTACCTCGACCCGGTCTCCCGCCGGGAGGGGGCCTTCGCGTACGTCCCCGGCAGCCAACGCCCCGAGGCGGGCCCCTATCCTCTCGTCGCCGATCCGGAGGAAATGCCGGGGCACCGCGTCTTCGAGGGCGAGGCCGGGACGGCGGTCGTCTTCAACAGCCACGGCCTGCACACCTCCCTGGCCAACCGCTCGCGCCAGGGCCGGCGCTCGATCATCCTCATCTACGAGGTCTGTTCCGAGGCGACCTTCAACCCCGACGCCTTCGCCCGCTTCGCCGACCGCCTCACCACCGCCGACCGCCGCCAGCTCTTCCGGCGCGAGCCCCGCCCCGATGCGGAGGTCGCCCCGTGAAGGACCGGCGCTCCCCCGTCATCGACGCCCACCTGCACGTCTTCACGCGCCAGTCCGCCGAGTTCCCCCGGGAGGTCAACGACCACCTGCCGGCCGAACGCGAGGCCCCGGTGGAGCGGCTCCTGGAGCGCATGGAGAGCCACGGCGTCGACGGCGCCGTGCTGGTGCAGATCGGGGGCACCAGCCTCGAGGTCCACGCCTACCTGCTCCACTGCCTGCGCGAGCACCCCGACCGCTTCCTCGGGATCGGGCTGGTCCCGCCCGACTGCGAGGACCCGGGCGGCCACATGGACCGGCTCGCCGAGGCCAGCGACGGCCGCGTCATCGGCTTCCGCCTCAGCCGCCTGGGGGGCCCCGCCGACCCCTTCGAGGCCGTGGACGTGCGCCGACTGCCCGTGTACCCCATCTGGGAGCACGCCGCCCGGCGAGACTACGTGATCTGGCTCTACCCGAGGGCCGTGGACGCCCACGTGGTCCCCCACCTCTTCGAGGCCTTCCCCCAGGTGCGGGTCGTCTTCAACCACCTCATGGTCTGCCCGGGGCCGAGGTTCTGGTGGGACGAGAAGGGCCGCCCCCAGGCCGACGTGCCGATGCCGCCGGAGACCCGCTACTCGACCCTGGGTCTGAAGGTGGGGCGCATCCCCCGCAACACGCGGGGGCGCTACCCCTACCCCAACGTCTACGTCCACTTCTCCGGCCACTACGCCTTCACGAAGCAGGGCTACCCCTACCCCGACCTGGCCGGCTGGGGCGACAGCCTGCGCATGGTCTTCGGCGCCGGCCGCATGATGTGGGCCACCGACTTCCCGTGGATCGACGTCGATCCCGGGTACGGAGAGGTCGTGCGGCTGCCCGGCGAGGCGTTCCCCGACCTGACGCCGGAGGAGCACCGACAGCTGATGGGGGAAACGGCGGCACAGGTCCTGCGCTTCCCGGCCTTCCGCGACAGCGGCGGCTGGCTGGCCCCGTAGCGGGAAAACCCGAACCGAGGAAGACGAGCATGGGTGTGTTCTACGACGTGGGCCGTCCCGTCGTCGGCGGCTGGATGGGCGGAGGCTGGGTGTCGCGGGACGAGAAGCGGGGCATCGACATCCTCTGGGGAGGCGAGTTCGGCCAGGAGGGATCGGTCCTCTTCGGCATCGACGTCGACACGGCCGAGATCGTCGAGCGGCACTGGATCTGCGGCCGCGAGTTCCAGTGCAACGTCGACCCCCGCAACGGCACCCTGTGGGTCCATACCCTCCACGGGATCTACGAGTACGGCCACGTGCTGCAGTCGTGGACCCCGGAGCACGGCCTGCGCTCCCACGGCTTCCCCGTCATGAGCGAGCAGCGGTTCTACAACGCCGTCCTCGGCCCCGACGGCCGCCTCTGGCTCGGCACCCACCCCCAGGGCCGGCTGGTCAGCTACGAACCGCAGGCCGACGCCTGGCACGACCACGGGGTGCAGGCGCCGCCGCCCCACGTGCCGGGCCAGCAGGTCTGGTGCAGCCCGAAGCACGTCTCCGCCGAAGGCGAGGTCGTCTGCGGCATACAGCGCGACCCTTCGGGCCGCGTCGCCTACGACCCGGCCACGGACTCCACGCGGGTCCTGGGCGACGGCGAGGACCCCGAGCCGGCGCCCTCCCCCGCCGCGGTGAGCCGCACCATCTCCGCCTCCAGCTTCCGCCAGGACGAAGTCACCTGGACCGTCGACGGGCAGGAGCGCCGCGCCGACTACCGCCCCACGGTGGCCACCGACATCTGCGGCCTGCACCGCGGGCCCGACGGCCGCATCTACGGGGCCACGATCATCTCCATGCACATCTTCCGCTTCGACCCGGTCTCGCGGGACCTGGAGGACCTTGGCAAGGTCGGCTGGGGAGGCGGCGAGGTCTACGACGTCATCGCCTGCGGCGGCAAGGTCTACATGGGCAGCTACGGCGGCGGCTACTTCGCCGCCTACGACCCGGACCGGCCGTGGAACCCCCGACCCGGGGACGGCGGCGAGCACCCGGAGGCCAACCCCCGCAACTTCGGCCGCCTGGGACCGGAGATGAACCGCCCCTTCGAGTACACCGTCGGCCCCGACGGCCGCATCTACATCGCCTGCCGCGCCAACTACCACGTCCCCGGCGGCGGCCTGGCGCGGTTCGACCCGGAGACGGAGGAGAAGAAGGTCTTCCGCGACGAGGACCAGTCGGTGCAGTCGGTCGCCTCCGACGAGACCTGGATCTACGGCGGCACCAGCATCCGCGGCGGCCGCGGCTGCGTGGAGACGACCACCGAGGCGCGGCTCTTCATGTTCTGCCCGCGGGAGGAGCGCCGCGTCTTCGAGTGCATCCCCGAGTGGGGGGCGATCGCCGTGGGCAACCTCGCCTGCAGTCCGTCCACGGGGCTGGTCTACGGATCCACGGACACGGGCGGCCTCTTCGCCTTCAGCCCGGAGCAGCGGCGGGTGATGGCGCGCTGGAGCCTGGATGAGGAGGGCACGCCGCTGGCGGGCGTCCCCGAGGCCCACGGCATCGTCCACCTCACCGCCGGCCGCGACGGCGACATCTACGGCGTCTCGAAGACCCGGGTCTTCAAGATCGACGTCTCCGCCGGGCGCCTCGTCCATCTCGACAAGGCGCCGATCCCGGACCTCTACCAGATCGTGGAGGGATTCGAGGAAGGCGTGTTCTACGTCGGCGCCCGGGGCCACCTGCTGGAGTACCACCTGCGGAACACGCCCCACTTCCGCTGAGGCGCCCCGCTCCACCCCGGTGGCTCAGCCTTTGGGATCGCGGAAGCGGAAGGCGTAGAGGTCCGCGTCCTGCAGGGTGAAGCGCAGGCGTACCGGCTCTCCCGCCAGGTCCTCCACGCCGCGGCCGTTCCAGCTCACGGCGCCGTCGATCTCGTCGCCGTAGCGCTCCCCGAAGTCGGAGAGGGTGCGCCCCTCGACGGGGGCGCCGTCGGCCCGCTGAAGCTCCACTCCCAGGGAGCCCGCGGCCGAGGTGGAGTAGTTCAGCTCCAGCTCGCCGCCGGAGAAGACGAAGGCGGGCGTGGTGAATTCGCCGCCGGCGAAGCCGGCGTGGACGGAGACGAAGCCGTCGGTGCGCAGGGTGTAGCGCCGGATGCGGTTCGAGGGCAGGCGCCAGCTCTCCATGCCGAAGAGGGAGATCTCCCCCGGCGCGGTGTGCAGCAGGCCGTGCTCCATGTAGATGGCGCGCTCGTGCCAGTTGTCGGGGTTGGGTCCGGGCCGCAGGAAGGCCTCGCGCAGGGAGGCGTCGAAGCGCACGCCGTCCCGGCTCGACAGGAAGAGGATGTCGTTCACCCCCGGGCCGTGGGGCCAGTCGGGCACCGGTTTCCTCTCCTTCACGAAGCGCGAGGGGAACATCAGGTAGGTGCCCGGGGCGCGCTCGTAGGGCACGCAGGCGTTGGTGTAGAGGTGCTCGTCCGGCTCACGCCCCACGTCGATCGACTCCCACTCGCTCCAGCTCTCGAAGTCGGAGGACGTGGAACGCCGCACCCAGCGGACGCCGCCCCTGAAGTCGCCCCGGCCCGCCACGCCGCGGGCGTAGATGACGTAGTCGCCGCGGAAGGGGTCGCGGAAGACGATGTTGTGGGAGTCGAAGGGCCGGTCGGTGTGGATCGGCCCCTCCTGGCGCAGTCGCCACCGCAGGCCGTCGGGGGAGACCAGGGCCAGCAGGTCCGACGTCCGCACGATGCCCTTGTAGCGCTCGTCGGCGGGCACGTTGGGGCCGTCGTCCCGGAAGAGGGAGAGGTTGTTGCCCGGACCCTGCCAGACCAGGTTGTTGTCGGTGGAGCCCTCGAACTCGACCAGGCCCAGGGACGGCTTCTCCCAGTGCACGCCGTCGCCGCTCTCGGCGCAGGCGATCAGGGGCTGGCGCCGGTCGTCGCGGATCGGGTTGTCGCCGTCGCAGCGGTACCAGGCCCGGTACCTGCCGCCGTCGGCAAAGACGGTCATGTAGGAGACGCCTCCCCGCTCCCAGGGCCGGTCCGCCGGGATCGCCGTGTTGCGCCGCATCGGCTCGTGGAGCCTGCGACTCACGCCGCGGCTGTCCGCGATCCAGTACTCGTCGACGAGGAGCTGCCGGTCGGTGCCGATGAGTGGGATCTCTGCCATCGGTGGAGGCCCGAAGGTCAGGAGGGCTGGATGCGGTCCTTGCCGACCACCGCCCGCAGGACCTCGGGCACCTTCACCGAGCCGTCGGCCTGCTGGTAGTTCTCGACGATGGCGATGAGCATGCGGCCCATGGCGCAGCCCGTGTCGTTGACGGTGTGGCAGAAGACGAGACCACCGCCCTCGCGGGGGCGGTAGCGGATGTTCATGCGGCGGGACTGGTAGTCGGTGGTGTTGGTGTCGGTCATGACCTCCATGAACTCCCCCGTCCCCGGCATCCACACCTCGCCGTCACGCTGGCGGTGGCTGGCCAGGTACCCGGCGTCGCCCCCGCACTTGTCGACCATGCGGTAGGGAAGCTGTAGCTGCTGCAGGAGCCACTCGTTGATCTGGCCGAACTCCTCGTACATCTCCTCGGACTGATCGGGGGTGCAGACAGCGTTCATCTCCAGCTTGTCGAACTGGTGGAGGCGCTTGATGCCCTTCACGTCCTTGCCCCAGGATCCGGCCTCGGAGCGGAAGCAGGCGGTGAAGGCGAAGAGCTTGACGGGCAGGTCGGCCTCGTCGAGGGTGCGGTCCATGAAGTAGCTGAAGTTGGCCGGCTCCGACGAGCCCACCAGGAAGAGCTGGGTCCCCTCCTCGACGTTGTCGGTCTGGATGGCGTAGACCTGGTCGCGGCCCTCGGGGAAGTGGGAGGTGCCGTGGAGGGAGCGCTCCCGCACCAGCAGGGGCGGCACCATCATCTCGTAGCCGCGGCGCAGCATCTCGTCGGCGAGGAGTTGCTGCAGGGCGTACTGCATCCGCGCCAGGTCCCCCGTGAGGTAGGTGAAGCGGGAGCCCGAGACCTTGGAGGCCTGCAGGGTGTCGGCGCCGAGGGCCGCGGACAGCTCGGAGTGGTCCCGGGGCTCGAACTCCCCCTCCCCGTGGACGGCGCCTCTCGGCATGGCCGCCGCCGAGTGGTGCCCGGACCCGAGCCGGTCCTGCGGAAGGTACCCGCGGCCCGGCAGCCAGACGCACTCCTCGGCGTTCTGCTCCTCGCCGGCGCCCTCGGGCATCTCGGGGTGGGGCCAGTTGGGGAACCACTCGAGGATCGCCTGCCACTCGGCGGTCAGCTCCGCCAGGCGCCCATCCAGCTCGCGCCCCTTCTCTCGCAGCTCCTGGCCCTTCTGCCGGGCGGCCTGGGGGTCGGAGCGGCCGAGGCGGGCCAGCTCCTTCTTCTGCGAGTTGAGGCCGTCGATCTCCTGCTGCAGGGCGCGGCGCTGTCCGTCGATCTCGAGGAAGCGGTCCACGTCGGCCCGCGCGGGGTCGACCCGGCGCAGGGCGATGGCGCGGCGCATGGCATCGGGCTCGGCTCGCAGCCGGCGTACATCGATCATGCCATCAAAAACGCCGATGGTCCCAACGATGGCAACCGGACGCGGCTTTCAGCCGCCGGCGATGGCGGGCAGGAAGTGGACCTCGCTCTCGGGGCCGACCTTCTCCAGCAGGCCCAGCTCCCCGGTGACGCCGTCGACGGTGACCGCCATGCCGCGGGCAAGGGCGTCGTGTTCGGCGTCGTAGAGCCGGGCCTTGATCCCCGGGCACTCGGCCTCCAGGGCCTCGATCACCTGGCGCACCGTGGCGCCCTCCACGCAGACCTGCCTCCGCCCACCGCTCAGGGGCTGCAGCCGCCGGGGGATGAAGACCGTCGCCACTACCAGTCGCCGATGGCGGCGCGCACGCGGGCCTCGGCCTTCTCGATGGCGAACCAGCTCCCCGAGGCGGTGCGCCGCACGTCGTGCTCGCGGCACAGCTCGAAGAACCGCTTGGCCCGGGCCCGCAGCTCCTCCGCCTGCCCCGGGTCGAGGTCGACCCCTTCCGTGGCGTACCACACCGGCTCGAGGGTGGCCCGCCAGGCCCAGACGGAAGCCTTCCCGACGCGGCGCCTCACCTCGTCGCTGTCGGCCAGCCGCATCGCCTCCTCCACCGCCTCCAGGCCGGCGGCGACGTCCGACTCGTCGAGGCCGTACTCGTCATAGCGGCCTCCGAGGCTGTGGCGGTGCAGGCCGCTGGCCATGGACCGGTCGTGGAGGCGGTCGATCCAGCGCCGGATCGGGGGGGCCGCCGGGCCGTAGTGCAGGTCCAGCCACTCGTCCATGAGGACCCGCCCGTCGAGGGAGGGGTCCCACATGAGCCGGCTCAGCAGGTAGTTGCGCAGGCCCTCGAACTCGTTGCCGTGGGAGCTGCTGAAGGCCTGGGTGAACAGGCCCCGGACGCCGAGCCTGACCTCGGCCCGCACGTTGCGGTCGATCCACCGCAGGTTGGGCAGGGGCAGCTGGAACCCGCGGCGGTCGTGGTTCATGTAGTAGTCCCAGACGTGCAGGTTCGGCGCGATCCGGGACCAGGCCTCCAGCTGGGCGTACTGGGCGGCGTTGTCCGGGCAGTCCGGGTCGTCGAGAGCGTGGATGAAGCAGGCGTCGATGCTGCACCAGGTGATCAGGACGTTGTCGCGGGGCCTCAGGGAGCGCGGCGGCGGGGCGCTGTAGGCGTAGGCCAGGGTCGAGACCAGCCGCCCCGGGTGGGCGGCGGCCGCCTCGTCAGCGACGGCGTTCACCAGGGTCAGCAGCGAGCCCATGGGCGTGCCCTCGCGCTCGTTGAGGGCCCGGCACGGCGGGCACTGGCACCAGACGCTGCCGTCGTTCTGGCCGACGCTGACGTCCATCTGGCGGGGGCGGGCCTCGAGGTACCCCAGGGCCGCCCGGGTGATCAGGCGCAGGACCTCCGGGTGGGTCATGCACGGCTGCAGGTCCTCGTGGAAGCGCCCGTCCTCGTAGCGCCGGTGGGCCCAGCGCTCGCCCTCGTAGAGGCAGTAGTACTCGGGATGGTCCACGGCGTATTCGGAAGGCGGCAGCAGAGCGTTGAAGGAGTGCTCCACGAGGTGCACCGGCGAGCGGCCGCCGTAGCGGCCCACCAGGCTCCAGTCGTCGCTGCCCGGCGGCAGGGCCTCGACCCGCCCCGCGTTGAGTCGCAGCCGGGAGGCGAAGTCGGCACGGGCGTAGTTGCTCTCGAAGTCGGACCAGCGCCACTCCAGCGGCGGCCGGTAGACCCGGTCCACGGCCTCGATCCGGCGCTCCGGACTTAGGGGCGGCACGTGGGTGTGGTCGGCGGTGACGAAGCGCACGCCGAGGTAGTCCTCGAGGAAGGTGTAGACCCCGTAGAGCGTCCCCCGCGGCCGGCCGCCGGCCACGACGACGGCGCCGGGCCGCACGACGATGCGCAGGTCCTCAGGGCCGTAGTCGGCGGGATCGAAGCCGACGGGGCTCTGGCCGGCGGCGTCCGGGCCGATGAAGAAGTGGCCGCCGGGGCCTTCAGGCGCGGAGAGGATCTCGAGGTCGGGGCCGCCGGCGAGGACCAGGTGCGCGCGGAGCTCCTCGGCCGCGTACTCCTCGGAGGCGATGGCGCCGGGGGCGACGACGATCCGCCAGTCGCCGAGGTCGGCCAGGTCGACGGCGGCGGCCAGGGGGGCCGCGGAGGCGGCGGTGATCAACTGGGCAAAGATGACTGGGGGGATGAGGCGAAGGAAGTACCGCGTCACGGCAACAGGCCGGAGATCCAGATGGCCAACCTTCGGTTTTTGCCAAGGCATGGTAGTCACGTCCGGTGGGCAGCGATCTGGCGTGCGACCTCGCAGGTGAACCGCCGTGCCACGTCCAGCAAGCTCCGCAATTCCTCGGCCGTCGGAGCGAGCTCGTATGCGTGGTGGTGACAGGCACGGCTCAAATCGGACCACGCTGATAGAGTCTCGCGGCCCAGGTCGCCGTCTCTCAGGTAGACGGTAAGGCACAGCAGTTGTGCGCGCCCGCTGCAGCGGTCCAGGCCGGGCTCGCGCAGGGACCAGTATTGCCGAAGGGCCTCCTCGATCGCATGCCGGCAGAGCACTGCTGCAACCCTCGGCCATCCTTGTACCCGGCTGCTGTTGCGGGGTTCCACCAGCGCGTCGGCCGCATCGATGATCTCGACGGGAGTCATTGGTTGCCATCGAGCATGACGAGCCATCCTGTCAGGCGCTCTGTCGAGCCGACCATCGACGCCAGGTCCGGGGTAACCCCGCCGGCTCCGTGGGCTCCACGGTTCGCCCATTGGACGGCGTCGGCCCATCTGGAGTCGGAGCGGTTGAGCCGGGCCAGCACCTCTCCCCCGCGCCCGACGTCGTCGAACAGGGCGAGGGCCAGTTTCTGCATCAGCGTCCGGGCGGCGGTCAACACCTCGTCCGTGTCGGAGTGCGGCTCACCGCGCCCGATGCACCGGCGGCGGACGACCTCCGTGCACGCCGCTTCGATGGCCAGGCGGCAGAACTGGGGCAATGCCCGCGCCGCGGCGGCCGTCGGAAGGTCGTCGGTGTGCTGTAGCGCGCGGGCATCGGCCAGGTACTGCGCAACCGGGTCGCCGATGGTCCGGCACGCCACCTGCGAGCCGGATTGCCGCGTGACTTCGACCACCTGTGCCGGAATCTGCAGCCGACGAACCGACTCGGGCAGTCGCTCGTCATGCGTGAAGACGACGACCTGCCGCTCCTGCGCCACCATGGAGAGCACGCGCGCCAGACCGTCGACTTTCCCCGGGTCCATCGCCTGCACCGGATCGTCGATCACGACGAACCCGAAGGGGGATTCGGGTAGCAGCACCCGCGGCAGGAACAGACTCAGAGCCAGGGCGTGGATCTCCCCCTGACTCATCACTCCGAGAGCCTGGCCGTCCGTTCCGTCGACGCTGACGTCCAAGACGAGATGACGCTGAGTCGCAGAACCTTCGAGTTTGAGCTGGTCCAGGGTTACGCTGCTGTTCTGTCTCAGAGTCTCCCACACCTCTGAGGCCCGCTTCGCAATGGGACCAAACCGTTCGGCCCGGATCAGGTCGGTCTCCGAGTTGAGCCACTTCTCCGCACGACTGAGATGCGTGACCACCCGGGAGGCCCGCGCCGCGTCGCGTGCGGATGGCAGCCACGAGCGCAGGGTATCGACGAGAGGACGCCAGGCTTCCTCCAGGCGAGCCAACTCGGCGGCGGCCTGCTCCCGAAACGAGGTCGCGGTGGCAGCGAGCTTGCCGTGCTCCTCTTCCAAGTGCTCCATCAGGCCGTTATCTGCTGCTTCCCGGAGACCCGCCCAACGTCTCCAAGCCTCGCGCACGGCGGTCTCGTCGAGCCCCGCCGTGTCCGAAGCACGACCCAGAATCTCCGGCGGCTCGGCCAACAGGGCCTGGGCGACGCGGCGAGCCCTGACAAGCCTCTTCTGAGCCTGGTCCGCCGCACCCGCCTCTGCACGTAAGCGCACCACTTCGGCCTCCGTACGCGACCGCCACTCGGTGGTCAACTCCCCGGAGCCGCAGACCGGGCATGGCTGATCTCCATGTGCGGTGTGCACTGCCAGTGCGTGGTCGAGCAGGTCGGCGGTTTGCCGGGCGCGGCCGGCATCGGTCTGTTCGGCCTCCCTCACGGCCTCTGTAGCGGCCCGTAACTCGTCTGCCGCGACCTTCACTTCTTCGGCGCTCGGAATGGGGAGGTTGGCGAGTTCCCGCAGCAGCGCGATTGCGCCCTCACCATCCGGTTCGAGCGCTCCCTCCAGAACCAGTTCGACGGCGTCCAGATCCCATGTGGTGGCCTTGGACTTCCCGACTGCCTGGGCGCAGGTCCGTGCCCGTTCATCGTCGAGCTCCTCGACTTGGGGGAACCACTCTCGCCGTTCGTCCTCCGCGGTACGAACCTGCTTGCCGCGGTCAAGTCTCCTCTGACGCAACCGCTGGCGAGCCTCCACCAGCACCTCGAGTCCCAAGGCCGCCGACATCATGTCGTACAGCTCGGCAGGTCGAGAGTCAGGGATCGATCCCAGTTCGTTGTAGGGAAGAAAGGGGCGATAGGTGACGATCGCCTCCTCCCAACCCAGGGCCACGCGGGAGTTGCCTCCCTGGACGCCATCCACCTCATCGGTGCTGGCATCCAGATCCGCACCCTCCACCCACACGCGTCTTGCGGTAAGCGGCTGTGGCCGATCTTCGACCGAAAGGGTCGCCGCGATCTCCGCAGGTCCGGACCAGTGCAGGTTGCGCCACCCCTCCTTCCAGACCGCCGATCGACCCTCCCAGCGCTGGTTCTTGCCGGTCAGCAGGAGCTCCAGAGCTTCCGCGAAGCTCGACTTGCCGCTGCCGTTGCGTCCCACAACCAGAGTAAGGCCAGGGCCGGGGGGGATCTCCAGATCGCATCCGAAGCCGATACCGCGAAAGCCCTGGACCGAGATCTTGTCGAGGTATGCACGTTTCGCCGGGGCCTGGACCACATCCGCCTCCGCATCCGATCGTGCTTTCGCAGCGTCAGCGTCCTCCGACAGGGCACGATCCAGCGCCTCGTCCCCCTCGAGTGCCTCAAGGACCAACAGTCCGGCCTCGACATCAAGCTTATCGTCCACGTCCATCCTAGCGCGGACCTGAGCAGTCAGTGCGGCGCTTCCATCCATGGTCGAGGCACCCTGTCTCCTATCGAGGGGAAGTAACGCGCCATGTTGACCCCGCAGATGGAGTGTACCATCTCGTCGATGTATCCGGGGGCCACGACAGATGCTATGGGTTCCATCGGCGTACCGCGGTTGCTGTGACCCTGGGCCGCGTCGAGAGAGCTCACGGGTATCCCAAGGAAATCCGCCAGACGCAGATGTGAGGCACTGAGCTCGTCCGTCCGCAGCACCAACCGCCGGTCGGCTGGAGTCGACCCGCTGCAGGAGTCGACATGCCGGTTCCACGCGTGAAGGTAGGCCGACACCGAGAACAGCCCGCGATCCTCGAGGACGCGGTCGGCGGCTCCGTGCGGATACTGGTCCGGCCTGAACCACCACTTCATGAACTCGCGAACGTCACCGGGGACATCGCGGTGGGCGAGGTGATCGGTGATCGATTGCAGCCACGTGTAGCAGTCTCGGATCAGGACGATGAATCTCGCGGCGGGAAAGACGGCCAGCAGGTGACCGATGAGGAATTGGTTCGCCCATGCCACGTCGTACTCCAGGTCGAGCCGGGCATCCCGCTCGCGCAGACGTTCCCGGACGGCCGTGTCCGAGAGGTCGCCGCGCCCGTGGCGGAGGATCAGGTCGAGCGTTGCCGCCCGTTCGGGCTCATGGGCCACACGGTAGCTGGCGGACAGCAGCCCTGCTATGGAGGCGGTACCCGACTTCGCCTGGCCGACGCAGAACGCCTTCACGCGAGGCATGCGGTAGTCTGGAGCCCCGCCGGCACCTTGTGGTCGTCAGACTCCACGCGCGGCGTGTTCAGGGGCCACGGCCTGCTCGCAGGCGGGGCCGAAGGACTCTGCCGCTTCGGGCCGCGCGGGGCGCAGTAGACGGAGAGCCGGGCCAAGTCGCAGAGATGGCCCGGCCAGGGCCGTGCAGATGAGGCGCTCGAGGCCCCGTTCAGAGGTATTGGTGGGCACTGTGGAGCCTACTGCTCTGCGAACGGGTCTATGATCCGGAGGCCATCGTAGTCCTGCTCCGAACTGAGGTCTTCCGAGTAGACCGCATCGCATTTCAAGGCGCGCGCCGCCGCAAGAATGGCGCCGTCCCAGTAGGACAGCTGGAAGCGTCGGCTGATGGCGGTGGCGGCACGGAACAGACCGATGGTGATGTCCTGGACTGGAAGGTGACCGATGCCTTGGATGAATTCCAGCGCATGCTCTTGAGTGATCGCTCCCAGGCGGGTGGAGCGCGTTGCCTGGTGATAGAACTCCTGGAGTACCTGCACGGACAACGCGAGGTCCTCCGCTTCCAGGAGTCTGAGAGCGCGAAGACGCTTGTCAGCGTCCTCGGACAGAGCGCTCACCGCATACAACAGCACGTTCGTATCGACAAAGCGCACGGCGCTCAGCCGCGTTTGCGGGCCTGATCTTCGGCGTCGGCCGCTGCCTGAGCCTCGGCCCTTGCCCTGGCCCGGTCGTACAGCTCCTCCCGGGACAGGTTGTCAGCCATGCGCAGTCCGCCTCCGTTGGCGGTGATCTTCTCGATGACCTCACGCAACATCCTGCGGCGACATTCGACTTCCGTCTCCGCCTGCAGCCTCCTGTCCGCTGTTCGGTCGGCGCGATCCTCCACCAGGTTCTTCAGGTAGTCCCGGACCAGGGCGGATACCGACGTGTCCAGCTCCGCCGCCCGGATGCGGGCAAGCCGGTGGGTCTGTTCGTCGACGGAAACGGTGATGTTCTTCATGGTTACAGCCTCACAGTTTCTGTGCTGCACAAACATAGGGCGCTCCGGCAGATGGGCAACACCTCCAGCGACGCGGGCGTCTTCAGGACCAGGCGCATTGGTGCAGCAGCCTCCTCGATCGATGCTTGGAGGCGAAAACAAGGTCGATTCGGCTGGCCCAATGGACCTTGTGGTGCGCCGTTGCTCACAGATCCCTCACCCCCGCCAGTAGGTCGATTCCGGCCCCACCGTGTAGCGCACCCCCATCTCGGGCGTATCGATCGGCACGCCGCCCCGGTGCAGGCTCTCGACTCCGGCGATGACCATGCCGGAGGTGAGGAGGGTGCGTTCGGCGGGGTACGGGACCTGGCCGGTGAGGACGGTCTCCTCGATGTGCCGCACGAGGGGGTGAAAGAAGTCGGCGGTGGTGGAGCCGTGGCCGGGCATGGGAAGATACATCTGGGTCGAGATGATCTCACCATCATCGGCGCGAAGCCCGGCGTAGTTGAAGTCCTGGATGCCGACCAGGAACATGGAGGTGCGGAACCCGTCGCGGTGCTCGATGAAGTAGCCGATGGCCCGGCCGAAGTTCTCGCGGGCCCACTCGCAGGTGATGGGGTCGGTGTAGTAGCCGCCGCTCACGGGGAGATTGTGGCTGCGGGTCAATGCCGATTCGATGAGGCGGCGGGTGCCGGCCCGGTCGCTGCGGAAGACGTGGTCCCACATCGCCTGATCGCGGAGGGCGAGGACGCTCCGGATGCCGACCTCGCCGCCCTGGCGGCGTTCCGACATGCACTGGGCCGTCTCCAGGGCGTGGATGTCGTAGCTGTCTGGGCCGCCGTAGGCGACGCAGACGCTCTCCTCGAGAGGAGTCGCGTGGGGCATGTCGAGGCAGGGCATGCGGCGCGTGACCGGAAGGGAGGAGCCGGCGAAAAACGGGAAATCGAGGCGCTTGGAGTCCGCCACCATCTCGACGCACTCCTCCCAGTCGGTGGAGAGGTGCTTGTCGTTGAAGACGGGAACCGACCGCCCGGACTGCTCGAAGACGTTCACGCACTCCTTGAACCACTGGTAGCGCGGGTAGAGTCTCTGGCCCTTCTCGTTGCTGGGGTATTTACCATGCTCGGCGATGACGACCACCCCGTCGACGGCTAGCTGGCCGGTACCGAGGGTGAGGGCTTCCTCGATGCCGGGATAGAGTCTCAGCCCGTATTTCTCGATGCGTTGCCGCCCCAGGTCCCCGTCCGGAAACTGGTCGATGTAGACCGAGGCGATCTCCAGGCGCGGCTCCTGCCAGTGCCCGCCCCACCCGTAACCCATGGCCAGGCGGTCGAGGAAGTGCTGGGCGTGTGAGTGCGTACGCACCTCCGTGCCGAGGAAGGCGATCTTCCTGCGGACCTCGCCTCCGGGCGGAGCCAGATCCTGGGCGCGCAGGAGCGAGGCGCTGCCCAGCCCCCAGCCGGCGGCGAGGAGATGGCCCAGGAAGGTGCGGCGATCCGTTGTCATCGGGGTCTCCATGGTCACGATCCCTCCTCCGCCAGGGCGGCGAACCGCCGTTCCACGCGGCCGGTCACCAGCAGGATGCCGATGCCGGCGAGCCACACCACGAAGGCGGGTCCCGTGATGTAGTGGGCCGCCACCGCGGCCCCGAACCAGATGAGCTGCATGCCGGCGCCGATGAGCGCCGAGACCGGGGCGATCGGTTGCAGGAAGCCGCCGACGCGCCACTGCCGGTGGGCCGCCGCGATCAGGGCCAGTCCGGCCAGGCTGAACCCGGCCTTGCCGGTGATCCATGTGGCGTGCAGCAGCACGACCGTGGGCGGACGCACGTAGTCGAGCTCGCCCATGAGGTCGAGCTGGGGCGCGGTGGCGGCCAGGGCGACCGCGCAGGCGCCGGAGATGGCCGTGGCCGCTCCGGAGACGGCCAGCAGCACGGGTACCGGCCGTGAGCCGAGGCGCCGGCGCATGATCCAGGTGCGGAGCAGGGACCAGGCCGCCATGTAGAGGGTGCATCCCGAGACGAGCCGGGCCGCGCCGCCGAACCCGTAGAGCCCCGGGTTGGCGGCGATGGCGGTCAGCGACTGGTGCAGCGGGGCCAGCTCCGTGGCGCCCACGCGGCCGATGACCGCCAAGACGGTGGCGGCGGCGGTGATCAGCAGCAGCCACCCCGCGGTACGGGCCGCGGAGTCTCTGGGTGGCGCCATCGCTCCCTCCTCCGGGAGTGAATCTACAGCAGGATCCCGGCCACGCAGGCGGTCATGAAGCAGGCCAGGGTGCCGCCGAGCATGGCGCGGAAGCCGAGGCGGGCCAGGTCGGACCGGCGCTCGGGGGCGATGCCGCCGATGCCGCCGATCTGGATGCCGATGCTGCTGAAGTTGGCGAAGCCGCACAGGGCGTAGGTCAGGATCACCACCGAGCGCGGGCTCAGCTCCACCCCCGAGCCGGGCTGCATCCACTGGCTCAACTGTACGTAGGAGACGAACTCGTTGGCCACCATCTTCTTGCCCAGCAGCTCGCCGGCGCGCAGGCAGTCGGCGGCCTCGATGCCCATGAGCCAGGCGAAGGGGGCGAAGAGGTAGCCCAGGGCCGCCGACAGGGACCACTCCATCCCCTCCAGGCCGAGGAGCCAGCCCGCGCCCCGGCCGGCCCAGCCCAGGGCGCCGTCGAGGAGGGCGATCAGCCCGAGGGCGGCGATGAGCATGGCCGCCACGTTGAGGGCCAGCCGCAGGCCGTCGAGGGTGCCGTCAGCCGCCGCCTCCACCACGTTGCCGGCGGTGCGCTCCACCCGCGCCGCCGCCTTCCCCTGCGTGGCGGGGGTCTCCATCTCCGGCTCCATCACCTTGGCGGCCATGAGCGCCGCCGGGGCCGAGATCACCGAGGCGGCCAGCAGGTGGGCGGCGTCGATCCCGAGGCCGACGAAGGCGGCCAGCACGGCGCCGGCGATGGTGGCGAAGCCGCCCACCATCAGGGCCATCAGCTCCGAGCGGGTCATGGCGGCCACGTAGGGGCGAACCACCAGGGGCGCCTCGCTCTGGCCGACGAAGATGTTGGCCGCCGCCGCCAGGCTCTCGGCGCCCGAGGTCCGCAGGGTGCGGCGCATGACCCAGGCGAAGGCCGCCACCACCGGCTGCATCAGGCCCAGGTGGTAGAGGATGCTCATGAGGGCGGAGACGAAGATGATCGTGGGCAGGACCTTGAAGGCGAAGAAGTGGTCCTCGAAGGCGTCGCCGAAGACGAAGCGGGAGCCGAAGTCGACGTAGCCGAGGAGGCCGGTGAAGAAGGCGCCGGCGTGGGCGAAGAGAGCCTGTCCCGGCCCCGTCTTGAGCACGAGAAGGGCCAGGACGAACTGAAGCCCCACCCCGGCGGCGACCAGGCGCAGGTCGACGCGGCGGCGGTCGGCGCTGAGGGCGAAGGTCAGGGCGACCATCACCAGCAGTCCGAAGAGGCTGACGAGGCGTTCCACGCTACCAGGCGTAGCGCAGGCCGAGCTGCACCTCGCGGGGGTCCCCCAGGCCCGACTGCACGGTGCCGTCGAAGTTGAAGAGCAGGCCGGCGCTCGAGGGCTCGCGGTAGTTGTCGGTGTCGAGGAGGTTGAAGACCTCGACGATCGCCTCCAGCCGGCCCTCCCCGAGAGGGATGGGCCGCGTCAGGCGCAGGTCCCACGAGAAGAAACCCCGCTCCTTGCGCAGGGTGTTGCGCCGGAGGATGGTGCCGTCGGGGCAGATGCGGTCGGAGAGGGCGCCCCAGGGGTTGACCGCCGGCCGCCCCGAGCCGCGGCCATCGTCGCCGCAGGCCTCGGAGACGGGCTGGGCCGAGTACCAGCTCAGGCGCTGGTTGAGGAAGAGCCCGCCGGGCAGGGGCGCCAGGGCCCAGGCGTTGAGGCGGTGGCGCTGGTCGCGGTCGGACCAGCCCCACTCGCGCTCCAGCCGCGTGGGGTCGACGTAGCGGAAGGTGAAGGGGTCGCGCTCGTTGTCGTCGTCGGACCTGTCCCACGACAGGGTGTAGTTGACCTGGAACTGCACCTCCCCCTCCGCCGCCGTCCGCCGCAGGCCGAGGCCGAGGCCGTGGTAGCGCGACCGGGCCGTGCTCTCCACCACGGTGAGGTCGCCGAGGCCGTTGCCGCCGTCGGGACCCAGGCCCGAGGACCAGGGGGAGCCGAAGGCGGCATCGTTGTGGTTGATGAAGCGCGTCAGGCCGTCGGTGCGGGCGTGGGTGTAGTCGGCGGAGCCCACCAGGCCCGAGGGGTGCAGCTGGCGCTCCAGCCCCGCGTGGAGGCTGAGGGTGCGGGGGTTCTCGAACTCGCGGTGGAAGACGTAGATGTTGGGGCGGAACGGCTCGCCGGGGGGCGCGGGCAGCAGCTCGCCGAAGGCCGGCGGCGGGCCGAGGACCGGGGTCAGGGCGCTGGAGCGGAAGATCGACTGTCCGCGGGATCCGTTGGTCGAGCGCGAGCTGGCCAGGTTCAGGCCGGGGATGCGGGCGTGGTAGAGGCCGGCGCTGGCGCGCACCAGGGTGCGCCCGTCGCCCCGCACGTCCCAGGCCACCCCCAGGCGGGGCTGGAGCATGCCCCGGTCGGAAGGGATGCGGCCGTCGGACGGGAACTCGTAGCTCCCGGTCTCGTTGGTCACCTCGCGGCCGATGAAGCCGGCGAAGAACACCTCCTCGGGCGCGGTGATCGGCTCGGGCTGGACCTGCGCCTCCCAGCGCAGGCCGTAGTCGACGGTGAGCCGGTCGGTGGCCTTCCAGCTGTCCTGGACGAAGAGGGCCAGGTCGTGCTGGGGGATCTCCTGGGTGCCGGCCTGCTCCACGGTGAGCCCGCCGACGCCGGACTGCTGCAGGTAGACCAGGACCGGGCCGGTGATCTCGGTGCCCTCGGGGCAGGCCCCGCTGGCGCTCGTGCTGCCGTCGGAGCACTCCAGGTAGCCGGGGCCCTGGTCGACGAAGTTCAGGAAGCCGTCGACCGAGCCGAAGATGTAGCGGCCGTTTGCGAAGCCGATGAAGGTCTGGGTCGACTCGGCGCGGTTCCACTCGACGCCGGCCTTGAAGAGGTGGCCGCCCCGGGCCAGGGAGACGTTGTTCAACAGCTGGACGCGGGTGTCGTAGTAGTCCACGGGGATGAAGTAGGGCATCCCGAAGCGGTAGCCGTGCTCGAAGTCCATGGCCGTGTCCGGGAAGGGCCGCCCGGTAGCCGGGTTGACCGGGCCCCGGTAGGGGCGCGGGCGGTCCTCGCGGGAGAGCTGGAAGCGCAGCTCGTTGGTCGCCGCCGGCGACAGCAGCGAGACCAGGCTGCCGTTGAAGGCGTGGGACCAGTCCCTCTCCACGGCGTTGGCGCTGCGCGCCCACGAGTCGACGTCGAAGGTGCCGTTCACCTGCTCGGACCAGGTGTAGTTGTACTTGAGGGTGGCGGAGTGGCGGCCGGAGAGGTGCCAGTCGACCTTGGCGAGCAGGGCCCGGGCGTCGTCGGTGCGGTCGATGGGGCCGTAGTCGCCGGCCAGGGCGCCGTCGAAGGCCGTGTCCATGAAGCCGCGCAGCCGGGCGTCGATGCGACCGGCGTCGTCCTGCCGGGTGTCGCGCAGGGCCTGCTGGTCGTAGGCGATGAAGTAGAAGGCGCGGTCCTTCTTCAAGGGCCCGCCGAGGGTGAAGCCGAACTGGCCCTGGCGGAAGTCCGGCTCCCGCTCCAGGCCGTCGTGGCGGGCCGGGCCCGACAGGGCCGAGCTCTTGCCGAAGAGGTGCAGGGAGCCGCTCAGGTCGTTGCCGCCCGACTTGGTGATGACGTTCACGAAGCCGCCGCTGGAACGGCCGAACTCGGCGTTGGCCCCCTGGGGCACGACGACCATCTCCTGGACGGCGTCGAGGTTGAAGGTGAAGGCCGGGCGCTGGCCGCCGCGCTGCTCGCCGAAGAAGGGGTTGTTGAAGTCGGCCCCGTCCACGGAGATGTTGTTGTGGATGCCCCGCTGGCCGGCGATGCTCAGCTCGTCGCCGTCGGGGCCCTGGACGATCGCCGCCCCCGGGGTCAGCAGGGTCAGGTCGAGGAAGTTGCGGCCGTTGTTGGGCAGCTCCCCCACCGCCTCCTCCGGAAGGCGCGTGGCCGGGCCGCTGCGGGTGACGTCCACCGCGGGCGCCGCGGCCTCGACGACGACCTCCTCCATCTGCGGCAGGAGCTCGATCGTCAGCTCCACCGTCTGCCCCACCCGCACCCGCACCCCGGTCCGGCGCACCTCGCTCCAACCGGGGGCGCGCACGGTGACGTCGTAGGAGCCGAGGGGCAGCAGGGCCGCGGTGAACGACCCGGGGCCGGACGAGACGAGGGTGCGCTCGTAGTTGGTGCGGCTCTCCCGGAGGGCGATCCGGGCCCCGGCCACGGGACGGCCGAACTGGTCCTGCACCAGACCGCGGATCACCCCGGTGGTCGCCTGGGACTGGGCCTCGGCGTACCCCCAGGCCAGGAGGATCCCCAGCAGGACAGCGGAGGCGCGGCCGCCAGTCCCCCATGGGACCGGCGGCCGTTTGGAAAACGGAGCTGGACTCAGAAGCCGAGCTGGAAGGTAAAGGTGTGGAGCGCGTCGAAGCGGTCGACGCCGCCGTAGGCGTAGTCGAGGCGGACGCCGGGGCCGAAAGCCAGCCCCAGGCCGAAGCTGTTGCCGAAGAGGTAGGTGTCGTCCTCGGCGTCGGCGGCGTAGTCGAAACCGCCGCGCAGGGCCAGGAACTCACTGTACTCGTACTCGACTCCCACCTTGTACTGGTCGTAGCTGTAGTTGTGGTGCTGGAAGACTGAGCTGAGGTTCAGCTCCCCCATCCCCGGCAGCGGTCGGTTCCAGGCCAGACCCAGCTCGAAGGTCGAGGGCAGATCGGCCGAGCTCGCCTCGACGTTGTAGAAGGAAGGACCTCGCCGCAGGGTGCCCAGGTCGCCCCGGTTCAGCAGGCCCGGGCCCTCGAACCTCATGCGCTGGCCGATGTGCTTGACCGTCACCCCCAGGTCCAGCCCCGGGATGTCGGCCAGGTCGAGGTACTGGAGTCCGGCGCTGAAGGAGAGACCCGTCGCCTGGGCGCGGTCGACCCGGTTGGTGATGTAGTGAAGGGTGGTGCCCAGGCCGATGCGGTCCGTCAGGCCGCGGCCGTAGTGAACCCCCACGGTGAAGAAGGTCGGCCTGAAGCTGCCCCCCGTCCCGTCGGGCTGGCCCTCGGTGGTGATCGGGATGTCCCCGATGTCCAGCGACTTGAGACTGACAGCGAGGTTTCCGAGGCCGGAAAAGTGGCTGCCCACGGCCAGGTAGTTGACCTGGACCCCGGCGATGTAATCCATCGTCGACACCATCAGGTCGACCCGGTTGGCGGACCGGAAGAGTCCCGCGGGATTCCAGTGCAGGGCGTCGACCCCCGAGGTGGTGGCGATGGAGGCGCCCCCGAGGGCCATGCCGCGGGCCCCCACCGGAATCAGCAGCTCGGGCGCCGCGGAGGTGCCGATGCGGTCGCGCCCCGCCGCGTCGGCCTGGGTGGCGCCCAGGAAGAGAAGGCCCGCCAGCAGGAGGGGGACGGTCTTTTGAATTCGAGTCATGACAGGTCTCCTCAGTAGCTCTCCAGGAACTGCTGCTCCTGCACGATCACCAGTTTGAGGGTCCGGTCCGCGCCGATGTCGGGCAACTCCAGGTGGGCGAGGTAGATGCCGCTGGCCACCGGCAGGCCGTTGTGGTTGTTGAGGTCCCAGCGCAGGAACGAGTCGGGACCGCTCTTCTCCAGGACCCGCACGAGGTTGCCGGCCAGGTCATAGAGCCGCACCGTCGCCCTCTGCGGCAGGTGGCTGAAGGTTACGAAGTGGTTGTAGGGAGAGGTCTCGGACTCGTTGACCCCGTAGTAGGGATTGGGGAAGACGTTGATGAGGGCCACGTCCTCCTTCTGCAGCTCGGGATCGAACAGGGTGCCGGGCACCTCGAAGCGGAAGACGTCGGCCGGGGTGTTGACGCGGTAGGGGGTAAAGCGCAGGGCCTGGCCGTCGGCCAACTCCGTATTCTCATGCCCGGGACGCACGTAGAGCCACATGGCGTAGAGAACGTCGAAAGCTGCCGCGCCGGCCGCTATGTTGCCCTCCGCGTACTGGGCCAGCGATTGGTCGCTGTAGTCGCTCTTGAGGATGAAGAGGTACTCTCTCCCGCCCAGGTCCTCTTCGAACGTGACGGGGAGCCAGGTGCCGTTTTCGGCGAGGGATTCGCTGTTCTCCACGAAGGCGGCGTTCAACTGCCTCGGAGGGTCACTGTCGATGTCCCACACGGTAAAGGGCACCTCGACGAAGTCCTGGAATCCGTAGTTGGGATCTCCCCCTCTCAGATAGCGGTACGCCTTCTGGGTGTTCGTGTTGCTGAAGCGGATCTCGACGGCGACGAACTCCGCCCCCGTGGTGATCGAGCTGCCGAAGAAGTTCATGCCGAGGTCGGCGCCGCCGAAGAATGAGCCGCCTCCCCAGTTGACCCCGCTGAGCCAGCGGTCGTCGTTGTTCGGCTCGCCGTCGCGCAGCCAATCCCAACGGTTTATGGAGAGGGGCGGGCCGGAGACCCTGACCTCGATCCCGTCTTCGGCGAGGTAGAAGGGCGAGCCCGCCTGGTCGGTCTGGTCCTCCAGGAGGGTCTGGCCCTGGGACGTGTTGACAAGGCTCCAGACAACGGCGCCCTCCTCTTCCCCGAAGGCGACCTCGTACGAGTCCCCGGTGGTCCGGGTCGGGTCCACCACCTGGACCGCCACCGATCCCTCGCTGCCTCCCACGTGGTCGACGGGTACGCTGTCGTCCGCCTCGCTGCCGTAGCGGGTCCCCAGGGGCGGCTTCCGGGGCACGCAGATGATCGTCCGGGGGCTGCTCTCCAGGGTGGTCACCGCGGCCCCTTCGGCGGTGTTCCGGTTGTACGCGGTGATCGCGAAGTAGTACTCCTGACCGTTGACCAGGGGGCCTCCGCGCAGGGCATCGTGGGTCACCCAGGCCCTGCGCCGGACGCCGAAGTCGGACCCCACCTGCAGGGGCACCTCCAGGATGACCCCCGACTCGTCGTCGAGGGCGATGCCGAGAACCGCCGCCACCCCGTTCTCCAGGTCGAAGGTGGCCAGGCGGGTCCCCTGGTCGAGGGGAGCCTCGGCCGACGGCAGCTGGTAGAGGTTGTAGCCCTCGAAGAGGAACCCCGAGCCGTCATCGGCCTCGGTCTGCCGGATCGCCTCGTCGTTCCAGCCCCAGTCGAGCAGGACCCGGGCCTCCAGCTCGGTGACCCGCACGTCGGGGCCCGCCGGCGGCGACGGCACCTGGAAGAAGTTGTTGTACGCGTCCTGCACGAACTGGTCGCTGAACTTGAGCTTGGAAACGCTGCGCAGGCGGTCGGTGGAGATGCCGCCCAGCAGGGCCACCACCACCTCCTGGGTGTCTCCCAGGGCCATCTGGAAGGGCCCCGTATTCAGCACGATGCGCCGGTCTCCCGAGGGCAGGGGGACGCCGTCGTTCCAGCCCTGGGCCGTGGTCGGATCGCCGTCGAGGGTGAAGAGGGTGGCCTCGCCCGTCAGGGGGTTGGTGTAGGGCACCGGGTTGTCGATGTCTGGCTGCGGCTGGAAACCGCGCAGCAGGTTGTACCACTGCTGGGTGCCGATGTAGTCTCCCAGATCCGGATCGCTGATCGCCGAGCCGGCGGCGAAGTAGACGAAGGAGGTCATGGGCAGGTTGCGGAAGCCGGGGCGCAGGCCAAAGTTGAAGATCGCCTGGGAACTCGTGTCGAGGACCGGTTGGCCCTCCTCGTCGAGTACGGTGTCGCCGTTCTCGTCCTTGAGGTAGACCGGCACCACGGGCCCCTGGAGGAAGTCGTAGCCCACGGCCGGCGGCGCCAGCCCGAAGAAATCGTAGGTGTGATCGTGGTCGGTGGAGTTGTACACGTACCCCAGGCTCAGACCGACGTCGGCGCCGGCGAAGTCGTCGCCGTAGTCGCCGAGGTCCGGGTCCGACCACTGGGCGAAGTACATGTCCTCGATTCGGGCCGTGTCGGGGGTGGCGCTCGTGCCCTTGTAGATGACGGTGTACTTCTTGAAGATCACGTCGCCCAAGGCGTCGGTGCGGGCATAGCCCCAGAACAGCATCTGCACTTCCAGGCCGATGGGCTGGGAGCCGTAGAGGGACTGGGTGGCCCCCTCGTCGAGGTCGTTGATGACGAACCAGGCCACCTGGTCGGCCCCGGCCACCCCGGGCTCGTCCACGTCCGGATCGTACGAGCCGTTGCCGTCGTTGTCGTAGTACGGCGCCCCCTTCTGCCAGGGCCATTCGCGCCAGTCGCGCTCGTACTCGGCGCGCAGCTCCTCGACCTGGGCGTCGGTCACCTCGCTCAGGCCGCTCCCCCGGCTCTCGGAAGCGTCGAGGCGCAGGTCCGCGGTCCGGTAGTCCCGGCGGACCCGGTAGATGCGCACCCCCGGATCGTCCGGGTCCTCGGCCACGCCCGGGCTGACGATGCGGCCGGGGACGGTGCCGATCTCGTAGGTCTGGCCGCCGACCCGCAGCTCCTGGGCCCCGCCGTCCTTGACGATGCCTCCCCAGATCAGGCCGTCCTGGAAGATGACCGCCCCCGTGGACCGCGGGAAGGTCACGCCCGAGTTGTCGTTCAGCGGGTTGCGGCCCGACCAGCCGTCGCGCTTGAACCACATGGACATGTTGTTGACGTTGATCAGGCTCTGCTGGCCGGGTATGGTCTCGTCCTGGGCGGCCTTGGCCGCCCCGTAGGCCTGGAGACCGCGGCCTTCCACCGGTCCGGTGGCTCCCAGCAGGGCCCCGGCCGCCACGAAGGTGATGAGCTTCTTCACGGATCGCTCCCCTTCCCTCTAGAGTCCCAGCTCGACGCCGAAGCGGATCTGGCGCGGATCGCCGAGAATGTCGCCGCCCTGGGTCGTCCAGTAGTGCTGCCGGTTGACCAGATTGATCGCCTCGTACAGCTGCCGGTAGGTCTGGCCGCCGCTGGCCTCGACGATCTGGCTGCTCAGATCCGGGTTGGTCAGGAAGCCGTCGTCCTCGGCGTTGCCGGTACGGCCGTACACGTTGATCACGTTCCGGCGGTTGAAAAGGTTGTACACGTACAGGTAGAGATTGGCATCGACGCCGAGGAGACCGATCCCCTTGTCGACCTTGAGGTCGACCTCGAAGGTCCAGGGGGTCGAGGAGACGTTGATGCTCTCGGCGGGCTTGCGCGAGCGCGGATCGTCGCCTGCCAGGATCCCGCCCTCCTCGGGGCCGCGCTGGCCGATGGACCCGGTGAAGAGGGTGAAGTTGTGGCCGCTGCTGAACTTCATCAGCAGGTTGGCGCCCAGGCGTTCCAGGATGGCGCCGCCGTCGTTTTCCGCGAAGCGGTAGTCGAGGAAGATGTTGCCCCGGTGAGTCTCGTTGAAGTCCAGGGGCGAGATGATCGTCGGCAGGTTGGTGTTGTTCTCCACCCCGGAGACGGCCGAGTTGATCGACGACCCGGTGCCGCGCGCGTCGGACAGGGTGTAGTTGAGCTCGGTGCGCAGGCGGTTGACGCGGCGCAGCTTGAAGACGAACTCGACGCCCTTGGTGGTGGCGAAGTCGCCGTTCTGCAGGAAGTTGTAGGCGCTGGCGTTCCGCGCTTCGGCCGAGATGTCCTGCCGCTGCAGGTGCAGCTGCCCCTTCACGTCGCGGTAGAAGCCGGTGAGGTCGAAGGAGGCGTCGGCGGTGAACTGGCGCTCGAAGCCGATCTCGTACTGGGTGGTGCGGACCGGCTCGATGTCCAGGGCCGTGGGCACGGAGATGAAGTTCTGCCCTCCCAGCTCCAGGGCCAGCCGGGCCCCGCCGGCGAACATGGAGCGCATGGCCGGCATCTGCGTGAAGCGGCCGTACTGGACGTGGAAGACGGTCACGTCCGACACGGGGAAGGAGAACCCGAGCCTCGGAGTGAGCTCGCTGAAGGTGCGGGTCTTCGTCATCGAATCGAGATCGATGGTGTAACGCGTGTCGTCCCGGCTGGGAGCCGCCGGATCCTTGAAGCGGTAGCTGTCGACGTCGTAGTAGTCCCACCGCAGGCCGGCGTTCACGATGAGATCCCCGTACTCGACCTTGTCCTGGACGAAGGCCGAGGCCAGCACGGGGTGGCGCGGCGCCTCCAGGCCGCTGCCCTGGTCCCGCCGTCCGAAGGCGTCGAAGCCGAAGTAGTCGGCCCGGCTGGTGTTGCGGACGAGGCTTGCGAAGTCCTCCAGGCTGCCATTCCCGGGCGACAGGGTCTCGGCCTTGGCGATGATCGCGTCCAGCAGCTCGCCGGCGGCGATCGTCCCGTCGTAGTACTGGTCGTAGACCGCATCCAGCTCCGGGTAGGTGTTCTCGATGGCGAGGCGGAGGCCGCCCGTGCTGACGCCGTAGCGCCGCGAGGTCCAGCGCTGGAAGTCGAAGCCCACCTTGTACTCGTGGGCGTCGGTCTGGCGCGTCAGGCTGCCGCTGACCCCGTAGTAGCTCTCCTCCGCCTTGCCGTAGCCGGCGCCCAGGTCGCCCGGCCGGGCAAAGGGGAAGCCGTTGAGATCAAGATCCCGCAGCGAGATCCCCTGGGTTGAATAGGGGACGAAATCGGGATTGATCCCGGCCACGGCGAGGCTGTCGTTGTAGAGCAGGTAGGCGTCTCCGAAGGCCGGGTCGAAGACCCTGCGGCCCTGATCGTAGAGACTGACGTTCACCTCGTAGAACGTCCTGGGGCCGAGGAAGTGGGTGGCCTTGAGATTGTGCAGACTCGACTCCGTCTCGTACTCGGAGAGGCGCGCCGTGTTGAGCATGCTGTACACGGGGGCGCCGTTGTTCTCCCCTTCCGAGGTGGAGTAGAGGCTGGTGAGGCGCAGCTGGAAGGGCTGCAGGTCGACGAGCAGGGTTCCGTTGAAGCTGAGGAGCTCCGAGCGGGTATGGTCGATATTGCCCGGCTGCAGTCGCAGGTCCACCGTGTCGGGGACGGCGTTGCCGTCCTCGTCCTCGCCCCAGTGGATCCGTCCGCCGCGGTCTCCCGAGTCGACCAGGTCATTGAACTCGAAGCCCTCCCAGTAGGTGGGAACCGAGTCCTGGATCCGGCGCTGACCGGCCAGGAAGGCCCGGACCCTGTTGCCGGCCACCGGACCGCTCAGGGTCAGAACCTGGTTGGAGTAGCCGTAGGAGTAGGTGCCGAAGCGTTCATTGTATTTGGATGTGAAGCCGTCGGTCTCGGTGAGCAGATCGACCTCCCAGGCGGGAGCGCCGGTGCGCAGTTCCTGCAGGATGATGCCGGCGTTGGCGCCGCCGTACTCGGCGTTGAAGCCGCCGGCCTGGAGCTGGATCTCCTGCAGGGCCTCGTCGATCACGGCGACCGCCCTGCCTCCCGAGACCGGGTTGCGGGCGCTGGCCCCGTCGACGAAGTAACCGACCTCGTCGGAACGGGAGCCGCGGATGTGCAGCGCGCCTTCATCGATCACCACCCCGGGCTGCAGATTGATCACCGAGCCCAGTCCCCGGCCGGGCAGGATCTCGATGTCCTCGGCCTCGACGATGCGCACCGCGTTGGTGGCGTTCTTGTCGATGATGGGGCGCTCCGCCTTGATCACCACCTCCTCGACCTCGATCGCTTCGCCGCCGAGGCGGAACTCGACATCGGTGGTGAGGTCCGCCGACACGCGCACCTCCTCCATGATGACAGGGCGGTACCCCACGTAGGTGACTCTCAGGGTGTAGATCCCGGGGGAAACGTTGAGAAGGAAGAAGCGGCCCTCGGAATCGGTGGAGGCGGCGGCCTCCGTCTCCAACAGCAGGACGTTGGCATTGGCCAGCGCCGACCCGGTGCCGGCATCGGTCACCGTGCCGGCGATCTTCCCGGCGGCGGCGTGTGCCGTGCCGGCCCCCGCCAGGGCGGCGAGGGCGGCAGCGACCAAAAGGCGGAGCCAAGAGTGGTTCAGCATGAGCAGCCTCCTCTAATCGACGGTCCCGAATGGCCGGAAGATAAGTGATTCTGCA
The DNA here is from genome assembly GCA_026706075.1 of Gemmatimonadaceae bacterium. Classification (GTDB taxonomy): domain Bacteria; phylum Latescibacterota; class UBA2968; order UBA8231; family UBA8231; genus UBA8231. The sequence goes on along the minus strand of JAPOZM010000099.1, from coordinate 159,096 downwards.
TGCGTTTGCAGAAAAAAATCGGGACCCGGTTGGCCGGGGGAATCCGGGGCTTGAGCTCTTGAGGGCCCGGCTGGCTGTCCCTTCCTTCAGAGCCCCAGCGAAGGAGACTGTCATGAACTCGGAACGGCCCGGCCGCGTCGCCGGCAAGACAGCCATCGTCACCGGGGCCGCCTCCGGAATCGGGGAAGCGACGGCAAGGCGTCTGGCCGAAGAAGGGGCCTCCGTAGCGGTAGCCGACATCGACGAGATCAACGGAAAGCGTGTGGCCGCGGAAATCAGGGAAACGGGCGGTGAGAGCCTGTTCATCCGAACCGACCTGAGCCGGACCGACGAGATCGAGGACATGGTCGCCCGCACCGAGGAGCGCTTCGGACGTCTCGATATCCTGCACAACAACGCCATCGCCTTCCGGCACGGCTCCGCTACCGAGCTCGACGAAGCGGGCTGGGACCTCACCCTGAACGTCGGCCTGAAGGCGGTCTTCCTGGCCTCGAAGTTCGGCATCCCCGTGATGCGCAAGACCGGTGGAGGGGCGATCATCAACACCGGCTCCGTCCACTCCCTCGTCAGCTTCGCCACCTGCACCGCCTACGACTCCGCCAAGGCCGGCATCCTCGGACTCACCCGGGTCCTTGCCCTCGACTACGGACCCGACATCCGCGTCAACGCGGTGCTGCCCGGGGCGATCCTCACCCCACTGTGGGACAAGCTCGAGGTCCCGGAAGAGGAGCGGCGGCGCTACGCCGAGATGGTGCCCGCCAGGCGGCTCGGCCACGGCGCCGACATCGCCAACGCCGTCCTCTACCTCGCTTCAGACGAGGCCTCCTTCGTCACCGGCACCCACCTGGCCGTCGACGGCGGCCTGCTCTGCCGCACCGAGTAAGGCTCAGCGGAGCAGCCACCCGTCCACGCCGCGCCAGGCCATCAGGACGCCGACGACGATCAGCACCGCCCCCATCGACGCCAGAAGGGTGCGCAGGCCGGCGCGGCCGGTCTGCCGGGCGCCGATGTTGACGCCGGCCACGGCGGACAGGCCCATGAGCACCGCCAGGGAGTAGTCGACCTGGCCCCGGGCGACGTGTCCCGTCCAGCCCGAGGCGCCCATGGCGAAGCCGATGAACAGGTTGGTCCCGGCGGCGATTCGCGGGTCCATGCCCAGGACCCGGATCAGCCCCGGCAGCCGCAGGCTCCCCAGGATGAGGCCCACGGCGCCCCCGGTCACGCCGATGACCAGTCCCATGGCCGCGGCCAGGGCCGGGTGCCGGCGACGGTCCGTCCCGCCGGCCAGGGCGTCGGCCATGGCCCCCCCGGGGGCCCCGGAGCTCTCCGCCGCGGCGCCGGCCTTGGCGGCCAGCTCGATCCCCTGCCAGAGGACGAGGATCCCCACCACGAGGACCAGGAGTCCCTCGGGCGCGGCGCCGGCGTAGTACCCGCCGAGGAAGGCGCCGGCGAAGCTGGGCACCCCCATGATCAGGACGACCCGCAGGTCGACCCTCCCCTCCCGCATGTGGCGCAGGGCCCCGAAGAGGGAGCTGGCGGTGCTGACGATGATGTTGGTGCCGGCCGCCAGGGTCGACGGCATGCCGAGGAACAGGAGCACGGGCAGCCTCACCGTGCCGAGGGCGAGCCCCACGAAGCCGCCCACGATGCCGACGCCGAAGGAGATGATGGTGAGCAGCAGCGCCTGCCACAGCAGGACATCGGAGGGCAGGCCGAGGTCCTGGAGGGTTGCGGTCAGTTCCATCGATTCATGCCTGGAGGCGCCCCAAGGTTGTTGGCCCTTCGCCCCTCTTCTACCTTGCCCCGGCGGGCTGCTGGAATCACGTCCGCGGCTCCCGACCCGGCAAGTGAGCACCGGCGTGAAGCACACCATCGTCCTCAGAGAAGAGGGGCGCTACAACGCCTTCCCGGTCCTGCATCAGCTCGCCGGCGGACGCCTCGCCATCGGCTGCATCTCCTCGCCCGTCGGCGATCACCTGGGCCTGGGCGACTGGCCGGTCCTCGAGTCGACGGACCAGGGCGAGACCTGGACCCCCTCGGACGATCCCGGCCTGCCGCCCAACTGGCCCGGGAGCACCCCGCGGGAGCGCTACGACCGGCTCTGCGGCGTCCTCCCCGGCGGCACGTGGATGGCCGTCGGCTCCGTCGGGTACGAGTGCTGGGACCCGGGCCGCAGGGCCGAGGCGGAGGCCCGGGGACTGCGGGTCGTGGAGGACGAGATCGTCAGCAGCCAGCTCCCGGGGAAGCTCGTCGTCTCGGGCCATCGCCTCTCGGTGATCCGCTCGCGGGACCGGGGCGCCAGCTGGGAGCGGCGCACCTGGACCGTGCCCGGCTACGCCTCCGTGATCGGCTTCCCCCGCGGCACCATCCTCGAGGACGGCACCTGGCTGTTCCCGGTCTACACCAGCCGCCCCGACGGCGGCGGCGACGGCCTCCTCTTCCGGTCGAGCGACGACGGGGAGACGTGGCGGCTGCACCTCTGCGTCCACGGGGTGGGCAGCGAGTGGGCGCTGGTGGAGACCGCTCCCGGAGTGGTGCTGGGACACGTGCGCTCCGGCTACCGCTGGGGGCATCCCGCCGACGACCGCATCCACGCGCTGGAGGTCTGGTCGGAGGACGGCGGCCGCACCTGGACCCAGCCGGTGGAGGCCCCTTTCCAGGGGTACCCCAACCATCTGCTGAAGCTGAGGGACGGCCGCATCCTCTGCAGCTTCGGGTACCGCCGCAAACCGATGGGCGTGCGCGCCCTGATCAGCGAAGCCGGCGCCGCCTGGGACCTGGAGCACGAATACGTGTTGCGGGACGACGGCGGCACGGCGTCGACGGCGTGGCCGGAGGAGAAGCGCGCCCAACCCGGCTTCGGCAGCTCGGACGTCGGCTATCCGGTCTCGACCGAGCTCGACGACGGCCGGATCCTGACGGCCTACTACATCACCCCCGCCGACGGCACCACCCACGTGGCCGTGACCCACTGGCATCCGGACGAGGACCGGCCCGTCCATGTCTGAGGAGAGCGTGGTCGTCCCCCTGCCGCCCGACCGCACCCACCGCGGCATCTCGGGCAGCATCCTTCGCATGAACGACGGCTCCCTGCTCTTCGTCCACGCCATCGAGACCAACCCCCTGAAGGGCGAGTGCTGGCTCGAGGCCCGCAGGTCCCGGGACGACGGCCGCACGTGGGGGGACCCGTTCCCGCCGCTGCCGAGGGAGGGCAACTTCGAGACGATCGCCCCCACCCTGCTGCGGCTGGAGAGCGGCGAGGTGCTCCTGTTCTACACCCTGGAGGTGCTGAGCGCGCGGCCCGAGGGATGGGGAGACCACACCCCGACACTCGATCAGCACGTGTACGTGCGTCGGTCCACCGACGAAGGGGAGAGCTGGAGCTCCCCCGTCTGCGCCGCTCACTACCCGGGGTCGTGCCAGAGCCAGGCCGACAAGGTGGTCAGGCTGTCATCGGGCCGCATCGTCATTCCCGTCGAGGGATTCTGGCTCACCTCCGGGGATCACTGCGTCTCCCTCTGCTTCTACTCGGACGACGCCGGGTACTCCTGGTGGCCGAGCCGCAACTTCGTCGACCTCGGGGACTCCACCGAGGAGCCGAGCGTCGTCGAGATGGAGGACGGCCGGCTGATCATGATGTGCCGCACCCGGCAGGGGTATCTCGCCCGCTGCTTCTCCGAAGACGACGCCCTCACCTGGTCCGAGCCGGAGCTGGTCCCGGAGCTGACCGACCCGTGCGCCGGCTTCCTGGCCACGCGCATCCCCGCCACCGGGGACCTCCTGGTCATCTTCTGCAGGAACCCCCTGGCACCTGCCTTCTACGGCGGCGAGGAGCAGCGGATGGTACGCGTGGGCGAGCTGGAGATTCCCCTCGGCAAGGTTCGCTCGCCCCTGACCTCGGCGATCTCGACGGACGGAGGGCGGAGCTGGGGGCGGTTCCGCTGCATCGCGCCGGACCCGGAGGGCGGCCACGGCGACTACGGCTATCCGGGCCTCACCTGGATCGACGGCGACCGCGTCGCCCTGGTGAACTACCACGCCCTCGACGGCATAAGGCTGGCCCGGATCGGGCTGAGGTGGTTCTACGGAGAGTGACCGCCGCCGCCCCCTTCCGCTTCGAAGTAGGGGTGCACGTCGATCATGTTGAACATCAGCTCCTGGCCGACGGGTCCCCCCGGCTCGGAGTCGCTCTTCCAGTCTTCGACGACCAGTCGGGCCGTGGGCCCCTGGGCGCGGAAGACGCGCTGGTGGATCCTGAAGTGGTATCGGTTGTCGGCGCTGAAGGGCGGCAGATAGCTGGCGAAGGTGAACTCGTCTCCCTCGAAAGCCTGGCTGCGGTACCAGCCGTCCCACGCCTCGGCCCCGTCCACTCGCAGACCGACCGCCCGCGGCTCGTCTCTCGACTCCCCGGCCAGCAGCTCGGCGTAGTCCCCCACCCACAGGCGCACCAGATAGAGTCCCCCCGCTTCCAGGTTGCGGATCTCCTGGGAGAAGCGGTTCGGGCTCGACCCCGAGCGCCGGGTCCAGAGGAAGGGCATCTCCGTATGGCTCCTGTGGGGGCGCCGTTCCTGGGTGAGGCCGTAGCCCTCGTGGCTCCTCACCTCCATGCTCCCCTCCTCCGCCGGCTGCAGCGTCCAGCCTTCGGTCCCCTCGAGGAAGTCGGGATTCCGGATCTGCTCGACTTCGTACGGCTCGGAGCTCAAGCGGTCGGTACCGCCCTCGATGGCATAGTGCCGCATCAAGGCCGAGACCCAGCGGACGTACTCCTCGTTGTTGCAGTTGTAGCTGGAGTAGGCGCCGATGCCGCCGATGCCGAAGAACTCGGGCCGCGTGGCGTGGTGCTCGAACTGCATGTCCAGGAAGACCCGGAAGTTGCAGGCCGGATTCCAGATCTCGCGCTGCAGGTAGCTGAGCAGCTTGATCGCGCCCCGGGTGTAGCCGGGACTCGCCCGCCGCCGCATGGGCTCGAGGCCGGCGCCGATCTCGTGGATCGACCGCCACGCCTGCTCCTCGGTATCGCACTCGTTCAGGTAGTGCTCCTCGATGACGTAGGAACCGTGCTCGATCAGCCCGGTCAGGAAGGCGGCGCTCTTCTCGAAGTCGTACATGTTGTAGCCCATGGCGGGCATGATGAAGCGGCCGGTGTACCGGGGATCGTCGAGGACGGCGGCGCAGGCCCGCGTCCACTCGTCGTAGTAGCTCCTGTTGAACATCTGCACGTCGTCGCCGGGCGAGAACTCGTCGATGATCACCCCCCGGTAGCGGGCCTCCCCCATGCCCGCGTTCCCGGTCAGGAACTCCGTGATCCGGTGCTCGGCCGTCTCGTCCTCGAACGTGTCCTGCACGTCCTGCAGCAGGTAGAGGCCTTCGAGGGCGAAGAGCCCCCGCTGGTCCACCCACTCCTCCAGGAACCTGGCCGTGTCGGAGCCGGGTTCCGGGCGGTGGGTGTGGATCAGGTTGCACGGGCCGAGGACGTGCCGGTCCAGGTACTCGCCGTCGTCGCCGGTCCCCGGCCCGATGTGGGGGTAGTGCCAGAACAGGAGGATGGGCACGGAGCGGACGGTCAGGCGGTGGAGCGTGCCCGGGCCGCTGGCGACGATCCGGTGCCGGCCGGCCTCCATCCAGCGCATCGCCTCCTGCCGGCCGCCCTTCCCCGGCTCTCTGACGGCCTCCGGCGCCGCCCCGGGCACCCGAAGGGTCAGGCCGCCTTCGCTCTCGGTGCGGAACCAGACCCAGCCCCGCCGCGGGTTGGTGAAGGACCACTCCGACTGTCCGGCGGTCGGCCGGTCGTCGAGCAGCTCCCAGCAGAAGTTGTTCAGCACCCTCACCGACTCCCAGCCCCTGGCTCTGCCGGGCCATTCGACAGGCTCGCTCGCGGCCCGGCCCTCGTCGGGCTCGACTCGCAAGGTGTAGCCGCCGGCGGGCAGCTCCGAGACGTCCAGCACCGCCTCGGCATGTCCCCAGGATGGCGCCATGCGCACCTTCGCTGGGGCCGCGACATCTCCCCTGCCGTCGAGAAGCGTCGCCGCGAGCGCGGGCCGGCCGGCCATCGGCGCCAGGCTGCGGTAGTCCAGGTCGGCGTAGACCGTGCCCGCCTCGGGGTTGACCGCCGTCTCGATGGCAACGGAGCCGAAGTGGGAGGTCTCCTTGCCCCGTGCCGCGGCCGACTCCATGTAGCGCAGATAGACCTCCCGGTGGCTCAGGGCGCCCCGGTAGATGCGCACGTCGGCGAGCAGTCCCTTGTAGTAGTCGCCCGGCCCCCCGAGGCCGACGCATCGACCCAGCCACAAGGCCGCATCCCCGGTGTCGGGGCGCAGGGTCTGGAACCGCGTCTCCACGGCCACCCCGTCGCGGTAGTAGTCCACGGTGCGGGCGTCGAAGGTGACGGCCCAGAAGACCCAGTCGCCGGGGGGCGGGAACCAGGGCTTGTGCTCGGGGGTGCGAAACTGCTCCGAAGAGTGCTCCCCGTCGGCGAAGTACGTCCCCAGGGCTTCGTGGACCTGCTCTCCGGCGAAAGCGCTCTCCTTCCAGGTGTGGAGGGAGACGACCAGGCGCTGGTCCGCTTCCTCCGGGCCCGCCGACCAGCTGACGATCCCTCCCTGCCGCGGGGACCCGGGCCGCAGCCAGAGCATGATCGTGCCGGCCTCGCCGAGTGCCAGGCCCGGGTCGGCCCCGCAATCGACGTGGCCATCGGTCCCGTCGAGCTCCAGGGCGCTGCCGAACTCCCCCTCCACGCGCCGGGCCCCTCCCACGATCCGGCCGTCATGGCCGGCGCCGCTCAGGTCGCGTTCCACGGGATCGCCGGCGGCGCCAAAGGCGTAGTGCAGGACCTCTTCGGCTCTCATGGTGGACCTCATCTCTCCGGCAGGCGGACCAGCCTGAGAGCGCGGGATACCGTGGTGCCCACGGTCCGGGCGCCGGCTCAGGCGGAGTGTTTGGGGGCGATCTGCAGGGAGTGGGACCCCGGCTCCAGGCGCCGCCCGTCGGCGCAGACCGCCACCGTCCCCTCCGGCACCGCGATGGTGGTGGCCAGGGGCCCCTCCGACTCCTGTTGCGACCAGGAGACCTCCACCGCGCCGCGGGGCGTCGGCACCCGTCCCTCGGCCCACCGGACCCCCAGGCCCCGTGGCGCGAAGCGGAACTCGGCGAAACCCGGCCGCAGCGGGCTGACGCCGAGGATCGTGCTCTGCAGAATCGGCAGGGGCGCGCAGGCGTAGGCGTGGCAGAGGCTGCCGCAGCCGCTCATGGAGGAGCGGCCGTCGACGACCTCCCACAGGGTCGGGGTGTCGGCGGCGACCATCCCGCCCCACACCTCGCGCAGCACGTCCAGGGCCCGCCCGCCGCGGCCGGCGCGCGCCAGGGAGGCGAGCACGAAGTACTGGTAGCCGAGCTCGGCCCGCACCACTTCCGGATCGACGAGGGCCTCCAGCGCCCCCTGCCGGTGCTCACCCGCCAGCAGATCGTAGTAGAGGCCGAGGGCGTGGGGGATCTGGCTGAAGGTGCGCCGGCCGTCCCCGGGCTCGGTGCAATCGAGGAGGCGGCCTTCCCCGGAGCTCCACAGGGCCTTCAGGAGGGCGGCGACCGTATCCGCTGAACGAGCCTCCAGGTGCCGGGCCCGCGCCGGGTCGCCGGCCGCCTCGTGGAGCCGCGCCGCCTCCCGGCAGACCGCGGCCACCAGCATGTTGAGGACCGCCGTCTTGCCGCCGAGCTGGATGCCGGCCGTGTCGTACCCCCAGTCGATGAAGTTCCACTGGTCGGTCTGGTCGGGCACCAGCAGGTCGGTATCCCGCAGCGAGTCGAACCATCCCAGGGCCGCGTCGGCCACGGGCAGCAGCTCCCGCACCAGCGCCAGGTCGCCGGTGTACCGGTAGTAGTCGGCCAGGACCATGATCCAGTTGGCCGTGGTCACCGGCAGCCGTGCGTCGCGGGCCGATGGGTAGCGGCCGGGCATCTGGCCGTCGGGGAAGGCCGCCTCGGCGCTCACCCGCAGGTTGCGCTCCAGGAAGGTGCGCTCGGCGGTGAGGCAGAGGTAGTAGAGGTTCTCCTCGTAGTAGTCGTCGAGCCAGAAGGTCTGCTCGCGCCACGGGCAGTCGATGAAGAGGTCGGTGCTGCAGGCGGCCACGGTGGCGCACGACTTCTCCCAGAGCCGGTTGAGGAAGGGCTGATCGCAGTGGAAGGAGGCCTGCAGGGGCAGCGGGTAGACGCGGTCCACCAGCTCCAGTCCGTGGACGCGGACCGGCTCGGAGAACCGGCGCAGGGTGAGCTGCACGATACGGGCGCCCCGGTCGTGGAGCCGGCTGGCCACCCGCTGCCGCCCGGCCCGCAGGATGAACCGGTCGGCGAACCGGTAGATCGGCCCCAGAGGGTTGAACCGCTTCGGGTCCAGGCGCCCGTTGCCGAGGGCCTCGTCGTAGCCGACGTCGACGATGGTGCCGGCGGGGGCCTCGATGTCGAGCACCAGGTGCCCGCAGACGGCGCGCTCGAAGTCGGCGATCAGGTAGGCGCCCTCGGCCGCGGCCAGGGTGGTGAGCCGCGGGGAGGGCCGGATCGTCGCCGCCCCTCCCCGGGTGAGCGCCTCCACGTCGGCGAAGAGCTCGTGCGAGAGGCCCAGGTGCATCTCCACCTGCATCAGCCCGGCGTAGTCCAGGTCGTCCTCGACGCCGGGGCGGTGGAGCGGCACGGCGCCGGTGTCGACGATGCGCGCCGGCCGGTAGTGTCGGCCGGTGAGGGGCGGAATGTCCCTCGGGGAGAGCAGCCGGCCTCCGAGACCGTCCCCGGAAGCGCACACCTCGTGCGCCTCGTGCCAGCCGCCGAACCCTTCCTCGCCGACCTCCCAGCCCTCGGGATCGCGGCGCAGATCGCGGTACTCGGAGTACCCGATGTGGAGGTTGTAGAGGAGCGCGTCGGCGCGATGGGCCGGGTCGGCGCAGACCTGCCAGGAGGCGTCGCTGACGACCAGGGGATCGAGCCGCGCGATCAGCGCCGGCAGGGGCGGCGGCACCGTGCCGGTGGTACCGTCGAGGGGGCAGTGGACGCGCACCGCCAGGGTGTTGCGGCCGGCCCCCAGCAGGGCGCCGACGTCGTAGCTGTCGTAGAAGTAGCGGTAGTGGGTGCCCCGAGCCGGCCCCGAGCCGAGGTAGCGGCCGTTGAGCCAGACCGCGTAGCGCGCCTCCGCGGCGATGTGCAGGGTGGCGGCCGGAGGGACCTGGGCCACCCTGAAGCCACGGCGGGCGAGGAAGGTGCAGTTCTGCGGGTGCGGCCCCGGCACGGTGATCCACCGCGCCTCTCCGAAGACCGCCGGCGGATCCGGGTAGGCCTTCACGCCTCAACCCCCCGCCGCCACCCGCTCCTCCCGGCCCCGGACGATCGCCGCCGCCACCGCCGGCGGGTTCATGGGCAGGTCGTCGATGCGGGCGCCGGTGGCGGCGTACACGGCGTTGGCCACCGCCGCCAGGGGCGGCACGATCGGCACCTCGCCGACGCCGCGCACGCCGTAGGGGTGGCCGGGGTTGTGGACCTCGACGATCACCGTGTCGACCATGGGCAGGTCGAGGCTGGTGGGCATGCGGTAGTCGAGGAAGGTCGAGTTCTCCATGACGCCCTCGGCGTTGGTGAAGTACTCCTCGTTGAGGGCCCAGCCCACCCCCTGGGCCACGGCGCCCTGGATCTGGCCCTCCACGTAGCCGGGGTGGATCGCCTTGCCGGCGTCCTGCACGGCCGTGTAGCGCAGGATCTCCACCTTGCCGGTCTCGGGGTCGACCTCGACGTCGACGATGTGGGTCGCCAGGGCGGGGCCGGCGCCCGAGGGGCTGACCCCCGCCCGGCCGACGATGGGGCCGCCGGTGGCGGCGGCGCTGGCCGCGATCTCCCGCATCGTCAGGCGCAGCTCCGGATCGCCTTCGTGCGTCAGCACCCCGTCGGCATAGCTCACCTGCCCGGGGTCGCACTCCCAGATGCGGGCGGCGCGCTCGACGAGCTGGCCCCTCACGTCCTCGGCGGCGGCGATCGCCGCGTGGCCGGTCTTGAAGGTGACGCCGCTGCCGCCGGTGTTGGAGGTCTGGCCCACCGAGTCGGTGTCGGCCACCTCGGGCCGCACGTCCTCCACGTCCAGGCCCAGGGTCTCGGCGAACTGCTGGGCCACCGAGGTGCGGGTGCCGCCGATGTCGGGCGAGCCCTCGGCCAGGTGCACGGTTCCGTCGGCGTTGACCACGGCCACGGCGCTCGAAGGGCCGGAGCCGTTGCCCCAATAGCCGCTGGCCACGCCACGCCCCCTCCACGCCCCCTCGAGAGCCGTCCGGTAGTGGTGGTGGCCGCGCGCCGCTTCCAGGACCTCGGCGAACCCGACCCTGGGCAGGGCCGTGCCGGCGATGGTGCGCGTGCCCTCGGCGGCGCAGTTCTTCAGGCGCAGCTCGAGGGGGTCCAGGCCCAGCCGCTCGGCCAGCTCGTCGAGGGCGGTCTCCACGGCGAAGGCAGCGGCCGGCGTGCCCGGCGCCCGGTAGGCGGCGGTCTTGGGGCGGTTGACGACCACGTCGAAGCCCTCGACGGCGGCGTGGGGGATGTCGTAGGGCGAGAACATGCATCTCACCCCGGCGCCCACGGAGGAACCGGGGAAGCAGCCGGCCTCGTAGACCAGGCGGGCCGAGGCGGCGGTGATGCGGCCGTCGCGGGTGGCCCCGATGCGCACCTGGATCTGCGTGCCCGAGGCGGGGCCCGTGGCCTCGAAGACCTCGGCCCGGGTCATGGCGATCTTCACCGGCACCCGCGCCTTGCGCGCCAGCAGGGCGGCCACCGGCTCCACGTAGACCCGCAGCTTGGCGCCGAAGCCGCCGCCGATCTCCAGGGGCACGGCGCGTACCCGGGAGACCGGCACGCCGCAGACCCGGGCCGTCTGCTCGCGCACCGAGAAGTGGCCCTGGCTGCTGCTCCAGATCGTCAGCCGGCCGTCCTCGTGCCACATGGCCGTGCCCGCGTGGGGCTCGATGTAGCCCTGGTGGACGGCCTTCGTGGTGGTGCTCTTTTGCACGACCACCTCGGCCCGGCGGAAGCCCTCGTCCACGTCGCCGAGATCGCTCTCGAGGTGGTTGGCCACGTTCGGGGGCCAGGTCTCCAGGTCGAGGCTGTCCGGGTCCATGACCGCCTGCAGGTCCTCGTGGAGCCGCGGGGCGTCCTCGGCCATCGCCGCCGGGGCGTCGAAGACCGCCGGCAGCGGGGTGTAGCGCACGTCGATCAGGTCGAGGGCCTCCTCCGCCTCGTGGGGACTGGCGGCGGCCACGGCGGCCAAGGCATGGCCCTTGTAGAACACCTTGTCGCGGGCCATCAGGTTGAGCAGCTGGAAGCAGCCCGGCGGTCCCCCCGGCTCCGGGAAGTCCCGCGCCGTGACCACGGACTTCACCCCCGGAGCGGCCTCGGCGCGGCTCGTGTCCAGGGACTCGATGCGGGCGTGGGCGTGGGGCGAGCGCAGGATCCTGCCGTAGAGCATCCGGGGCAGGACCATGTCGGCGCCGTATCGCGCCTTGCCGGTCACCTTGTCGGCGCCGTCGTGGCGCACCGGGCGCCGGCCCACCACGCGGTACTCCCTCGTCGACAGGACGGCGTTGGCCTGGTAGTCGCTCATCGGGTAGCATTCTCCGTTGACCATCGAGGTTGACCTCGGTCGAATCTAAACGGCCAACCATCCTGGCGGCCATACTGGAATCACACATCATGGAGTGCAGCACTTTCCCGACCGGGACGGACCGCGAGCCTCGAATCCGTCCCCGGGCTCGCTTCGTCCGGCCAGCCGTGGCGCTTCTCATCACTTGCGCGGCGGGATGGCCGGGACGGTTGGTGGCCCAGGAGGACCCGCTCCCGAACCCGTGCACCAACGGCATTGTCGTGCCCGAGCCGGAAGACCACGCCTTGCTGGTGGCGGACTGCGAGGTGCTCCTCGGGCTTCGCGATGAGCTGGCCGGAGACGCTTTCCTGAACTGGTCGCCGGAGAGGCCAATTACCAGATGGAGAGGAGTCTGGGTCGATCACACCCACGTCCGGCGGTTGGTCCTGGCGGGCACGAGGCTGACGGGTACTCTCCCCCCACAGCTCGGACAACTGGCCGACCTGGAGACACTCTACATCCTGGAGAACGACCTGACGGGGCCGATCCCGCCCGAGATAGGGCAACTGAAGAGCCTGCGGTGGCTGGCGTTGTCCCACAACGACCTGACGGGGCCGATCCCGCCCGAGCTGAGCGGCTTGACCAGCCTTCAGGGGTTGTATCTCCACGGCAACGGCTTGACGGGTACCATCCCCCCCGAGCTGGGACAACTGCAGGAGCTGAGGGTGCTGAACCTCCGCGGCAACGAACTGTCAGGGTCGATCCCCTCCCAGCTGAGTGAGTTGTCCAACCTGACGGCCCTGTATCTCCACGACAACGGGTTGACGGGCGGCATTCCACCCCAGCTGAGCCAGCTGACAGAGTTGGAACTGTTGGCGCTTCAGGCAAACGGATTGACGGGGTTGATTCCGACCGAGTTGGCCCTGCTGACCAGGTTGAACTGGCTGATTCTGTCCGACAACGAGTTGACGGGACCCGTTCCCTCCCAGCTGGCGCAACTGGCCGACCTGCGCCAACTGGTCCTCCACTCCAATCGGTTGAGCGGAGAGATACCGCCCGATCTGGCCCGCCTGACGAGCCTGGAGGAGTTGGATCTCAGCTCCAATGACCTGACCGGGACCGTCCCTCCGGAACTAGGTCAGATGCCCGAACTGCTGGAGCTGGTCCTGTCCGGTAACCAGCTGACGGGGAAGATTCCACCCGAGCTCGGCCAACTGACCCGACTCGGTCTGCTGCTGCTCCATGGCAACGGCTTGACGGGCCCGATCCCACCGGAGATCGGCATGCTTGCCGACCTGCAGTTCCTGTGGCTCCAGGACAACCAGCTGACAGGAACGATCCCCCCTTCGCTGGGCGATCTGGCGGACCTCCGTGAGATGCTCCTCTCGAACAACGGCCTGACCGGGACGATTCCCCCCGAGTTGGGCGGACTGACAGAGCTGCGGAGTCTGGGACTCCAGGAGAACGGTCTGACCGGTCCGATCCCGCCCGAGCTGGGGGGACTGAGCAGGCTCGCCTATCTGCTGCTCCACAACAACCAGCTCACGGGACCGATCCCGCCCGACCTGGGGATGCTGACCCGGCTGAGTCTGCTGCTCCTTTCGGGCAACGCCCTGACCGGGGAAATCCCCCCCCTCGACCAACTGGAAGACCTGGAGCTGTTGTGGCTGCACGACAACCGCCTGACCGGGAGTATCCCGCCTCGACTGGGCGGCCTGACCCGCCTGCGAGAGTTGCTCCTCTCCGGCAACGCCTTGACCGGCCCGATCCCGAGCGAGCTGGGCCGGCTGGCCCGGCTCCAGTTCCTCTTCCTCCACGAGACCGGCCTGGCGGGCCGATTTCCCCCGGAGCTGGTCTGGCTCACCCGCCTGGAGGACCTGCGGGTACAGGGCCTTCGGCTCTCCGGATGCGTGCCCGGGCCCCTGGCCTCATGGGTCGACCAACTGCCTCCCTGCCACGAAACCACATCGATACTGGCCACTCTCCACGGCGACGCCGGCCCCGGGCTCACCCTCGAGTTCTCCCGCGCCATCTCAGGCCGCCGCCCCGACTACGTCTGGAGCGGCCGTACCGACGAGGACGGGATCCTCCTGCTGACCATGACCTCCCTCTCACCCCCCGGCGTCACCGGCTTGTACCAGGCCCGCGCCCGGACCCCTGAGGGGCAGGTAGCGGGCCTTTGGTACAGCATCCCCCTCAACCCCCACCGGCGCCACGTGCTGTACCTCACCAGGAACGGCACCGTCCGCCTCGACTCCGTCGAGTTTCGAGGAGCGGCCCGGCCGGTCGGCGAGCCGGCGGTGCCGGCGACCAGCGGCCTGGACCCCTGTTTCCCGAACCCCTTCAACGCCGGCACCATCATCCCCTACCGGCTGGCCGAGGCGGGTCCGGTGCGAGTAGAGGTCTACAACCTCCTCGGCCAGGTCGTTCGCACCCTGGTCGACCAGGTCCAGGGCGCCGGATGGCACCGACTCCACTGGGACGTCCGGGACGAGCGAAGCCGGGCGCTGGCGGCCGGGGTCTACCTGGCCGGCCTGCACTACCCCGGCGGACGGCAGACGAGGCGACTGGTGTACCTCAAGTAGCCGCCGGGCCGAGCCCAGGTCCGGCGCCCCCCGGGTCGGGCAGCCACCGGCCGGCAGGGCAAGTGAACCCGAAGCGACAGGAGGCAGACCTCATGTCACCACGGAGGATCATCGAACGGCTGGGCCGGGGCGAGATGCTGCTGCTCGACGGCGGCACCGGCTCTGAGCTGCAGCGCCGCGGCGCCGACGTGCTCAAGGAGGCCGTGGACCGGCTCAAGGCGTGGTCGGCGACGGCCAACGTGGAGTACGCCGAGGTGGTCCGGCAGGTGCATTCCGACTACCTGCGGGTCGGCGCCGACATCATCACCAGCAACAACTTCTGGACGACGCCGACCTGCCTCGAAAGGATCGGTGAGCGCAGCGCCTGGAGGACCTACGCCACGGCGGCCATCCGCAACGCCGTCGAGGCCCGCGACTCCATGGGCGGCTCGGCATACGTGGCCGGCGGGATCGCCGCGCCCTGCCTTCAGTGGCCGATGCCGGCGGATGTCCCCGTTTCAGACATCCGCGTCATGGGCCTCGAGGCATACCGCCGAGAGTGGGCCGACCATGCCAGGCTCCTGGCCGGCGAGGGGGCGGACCTGATCCTGGCGGAGTACGTGGGGTTCATCGAGGACTGCGCGGCCGCCATCGATGCCTGCGGCGAGGCGGGGCTCCCGGTCTTCCTCGGGGTCCGACATATCCAGGAGAGCGGGGCCATGCAGTACGACGAGAGTTTCCACGACCTGGCCGCCGGCCTCGAAGGACATCCCGTCGACGCCGTCCTGCTCATGTGCAGCAACCCCGAGAGCATCTCCGCCGGCCTGCCGATCCTGCGGGAGGCCTTCGCCGGCCCCGTGGGGGCCTACCCCAACCTCGGGTACAACCCCACCGGGCCCATCGACAACCGGCGGATGCTGACAAACCAGAAGCCGAGCGCCGGCGTGGACATCCTGCAGAACGCCGACTACTACCCCTCCCGCATGGCCGAGTTCGCCGGCCAATGGAAGGAGATGGGGGCGCAGATCATCGGCGGCTGCTGCGCCTCGGGGCCGGAGCACATCGCGGCCATGGCCCCCGTCGTCAAGGAACAGGCATGAGACGCGCTGCCTCGAGGAACCCTCGGCGAGGCAGGAACGTCTTCAACGAACTGCCCTCGTCCGAGCCTCCACACTCCAACCCCAAGGAAGTGATCATGCTGACCCGATTCGTCTTCGCCGTTACCGCCCTCGCCTTCCTGCTGGCCCCGGCCCCCACCCTCGCCGCGGCGGTCCCGGTGGAGGGAGAAGGCGGCCCGGAGCTGTACGTGGCCAAGGTCCACGCCGACTGGTGCGGCTCCTGCCAGACTCTCGTGCCCATCCTGGAGGAAGTCCGGGCCGCGGTCGCCGACGAGCCCGTCCTCTTCGTGCAGCTGGACGTCACCGACTCGACCCGGACGGCCCAGGCCCGCCTTCTCGCGGCAGCCCTCGGAGTGGAGGAGCACCTCAAGGCCAACAACAAGACCGGGCTCGTCCTGCTCATCGACGCCGGGGACAAGAGCCTGCTGGAGACGGTGACCAAGAAGAACACGGCCGCCGAGATCGTCGGGAAGATCGAGGAGCGCCTCGCCGCCGCCCAGGCCAGGCGGGACGAGTCGGCACCGGAGTAGCGAGAACCCCTGACGGGAGAGTACCCGGCCGGGGTCGGTCATCAAAGAGGGAGATCGGGGGGGGGCGTCGGATGGCGCCGGGGTCGTCCGACTCTCGAGCCAGGCCGGCGCCGGAAGCCCCTCAGGCCCCGGGCCAGTTGCCGCCGCCGCGGAGCCAGTGCCGGAACAGGGGCTGCACCTCCGCCGGCAGGGCCGCGAAGACCTCCGGCTCCACCAGGGGCACCTGGTTCTCCTTGCCCCCGGTCTCCTCCAGCTGGCGGGCGCGGTCGTCCGAGGCCGGCATCAGCACGTCGAGGTTCAGCCACCACGGGGCCCAGCGGATCGCCAGGCCCACCCGGACCTCGTCGCTGTCGTTGGCCGGGGTGGCGTGCCACATGCGGCTGTCCATGACCATCACCGTCCCCGCCCGGCCCTCCACGTGAATCTCGTCGGCGTGGGGCTCGAACATGGGAACGCCGTTGCCGCCGGTGGGGTTGTTGGGCTCGCGGTGGCTGCCCGGCACGATGAGGGTGGCGCCGTTGGCGACGGTGAAGTCGCTGAGCATCCAGATCGAGGTGAGGTGGACGACGGCGTCGAGGTAGGGCGCCGGGATGTGGCCGGCGTTGTTCTGGTTGAAGGGCCAGTCGGCGTGCCACTGCAGGCGCTCGGCCTGCGGGTAACTGATGATGGTGGAGGTGAAGGAGACGCGCACCGGCCGGCCCAGCAGGGCCTCGGTCAGGCCCGTCAGCCGCGGGTCGGCCAGGTAGGGCGCGAAGCCCTGGGTGTGGTTGATCAGCCCCGAGACGGCGCCGCGGTTGGCCGGCGCGTCGGACCGGTTGTGGGAGGCCGCCGCCCGCAGCACGCCATCGTGCACCGGGCCGATACGGTCGGCCGGTATGACGTCTTCCAGGATGCAGTAGCCCCGGCCGAGAACCTGGTCCCTCAGGGAGTCGACGGAGCCCATCAGTTCGCCCTCTCCAGGGCGACTTCCTCCTCGGCGCGCTTCTTCAACGCACTCATGTAGGCGATCGTCCAGGCCGTCCCCACCCGTGGGTCGTCGGCCATCTCCGGGATGTGGTCGGGGATCAGGACGCCGCGGAAGCCGACCCGCTCCAGGGCCTTCATCACCAGGTACATGTCCTGGTACCCGTCGTCGACGAAGGTCTCCACGAAGTGCGGCAGGGCCCGGTCGACGTTGCGGAAGTGGACCTTGAAGATCCGCCGGCCGCCGAAGTGCTCGATGGCGGAGAGCACGTCCCGCCCCATCAGGTCGCCCCCCTCCAGCCAGCAGCCGACGCAGAAGCAGATGCCGATGTTGGGGCTGTCGGCGATCTCCATCGCCTTCTGGTAGCCGTCGAAGCTGGAGAAGATGCACCGCGGCACGCCGCCGAGATCGGGCACCGGAGGGTCGTCGGGGTGGATGCCGATGAGGACGCCCGCCTCCTCGGCGACGGGCCGGACCTCCCGCGCCCAGTGCTCGAAGTGGGACCACATCTCCTTCTCGGAGAACGCGCGGCCGTGGGTCAGGGGCAGCCGGTAGCTGCGGCCGCCCCAGGAGCCGGCCTCGGCCCGGTCCAGGTCGAAGCCGCGGGCCGAGGCGCCGCCCCGGGTGGTCTCGCGCTCCGTGCTCCAGATGCCGTTGCCCATGTGGGCATAGGTCGTGTACGGGATGCCGGCGCGGCCGAGGTCCCTGATGTGGCGCTTGTACTGCTCGATCTTGGCGTCGCGGCCGGCCAGTCCGAGGACGATGGCGTCCTGGTTGTGGACGTCGCCGTTGCCGAAACCGTAGACCTGGATGCCGGCCTCCCCGAAGAGGTCGCGGCGGCTGGCGTAGTAGTCGTAGCTCGAGTGGGCGGCGTCGGTCCAGCAGACGACGTGCTCCACGCCCATGCGGCTCACGAAGTCCAGGTCCTGCGGACTCGGCTCGGGCGTCACCTGGGCGGCGATCTTCAGGCCCGGATCGATGCGGTCGACGGGATGGCCGGCCATGGGGCTCAGCCCCCGGCTGACTTGAAGGTCGAGCCCTTGAGGACGCTCTGGTTCTCGTAGATCGAGCCGCCCCGGAGGGCCGCCGGAAGGGACAGCCGCACGGGGACCTCGGTCACGCGGACCTGGTTGGACGGCTCGCCGCGGACGAAGGAACCGCAGAAGGCGTCCCAGTCCGAGCCCCTCAGCGGCCAGGCGTCGCCGGCGGCGTACTCGAAGAGCAGCAGGCGGCGCGGGTTCGGCGAGCGGTTGGGCAGCGAGCCGTGCAGGACCCGCACATGGTGCAGGGAGATGCCGCCGGCGGGCAGCTCCACCTTCTCGGCCGTGGAGTCGTCGAAGTCAGGCTCGGTGACGGCTCCGGCGAAGCGGCCGTCCAGGTGGTGGTCGAGGACGGGACCCTTGTGGGAGCCGGGGATGATGAGGAGACAGCCGTTCTCCTCCGACATCTCGTCGATGCAGACGCCGACGGCCAGCATGTCGTCGTTGGTGTGGGGGTAGAAGGCCCAGTCCTGGTGCCACTCCACGGGGCTGCCGAAGTCGGCGGCCTTGATGTTGAGCTTGCTGCCGTGGCCGCGCACGGCCTCGGTGCCGACGAGCTGACTGACGATGTCGAGGACCCGGTCGTTGCGCAGGGCCCGGTCGTAGACCTCGTGCTGGCTGGGGGGGTACTTCAGGCGTCGCAGCTTGGGAAACTCGGGGGTGTGGTCCGGCTCGAGGTCGAAGACGTCGTCGTGCTCGGTGACGGTGCGCGACTTCTCCACGAACTCGTCGGTCACCCGCTGAAACTCCTCGACCTCCGCCGCCGAGAACACGCCCTCGACGCCGAGGTAACCCTTCTCGCGATAGAACTCGATCTGGTCCTCTGTCAGCTGCATCCGTCCTCTCCGCGGAATCTGATGAATCATTGAAATATAAGACCGGCGCTGGCGAAGGTCGAAGCTCGGCCGCCGCCGGGACGGAGGGCCGCCTCGAGGGCGACACCCCATGCCAGGAGGGCCTCGTCGCGGCCGTGGGCGGCGACGCACTGCAGCCCCAGGGGCAGCTGGCCCACGAGGCCCGCCGGCAGGCTCAGGGTCGGCAGGCCGGCGTGGGTCCAGGGCAGGTTCATGACCGGGTCCCCCGTGGCCTGCAGTCCCCGGGGGGCGGGCCCCGGCGCGGACGGACAGATCCAGAGGTCGACGCCTTCCGCCGCCATGATCCGCTCCAACTGATGCCGCAGGCGGCCGCGCCCTTCCCTGCCAGCCAGGAGCCGTGCCTCGGGGATCTCCCGGCCGCGCAGCAGGAACTCGCGGGTCAGCGGCTTGTAGAGATGGAGGTGCTCCTCCATCCACGGGGCGTGCTCGAGGGCCATCTCCGCCCCGTGCAGGTCGCGGTGGCGTTGGTTGACCTCGTCGATGTCGCTCAGGACCTCCAGCCGCTCCACCCGGAAGCCGGCGGACTCCAGGCGCGCCGCCTGCTCCTCGAACCCCGCCAGTCCCTCGGGCGAAGCCTGCCGCAGGTACGGCCCCTCCGGAATCCCGAGTACGGGCCGGGGCGCCTCCCGGCGGCCCTCGGCGGAGGCGGGGTCCCATGCGTCGAGGATCACCGCCGACCCTCGGGCCGCGGTAGCCGTGTCGGGGGCGAAGAGCCCCACCGTGTCCACCGAGGGCGAGCAAGCCAGCAGGCCGCCCCGGGAAACGCGCCCGAAGGTCGGCTTGAAGCCGACGACGCCGCAGTAAGCGGCCGGCCGCATGACGGAGCCCACGGTCTGGGATCCCAGTGCCAGCTCGCAGTACCCGGCCGCCACCGCCGCCGCCGAGCCGCTGGAGGAACCGCCCGGGGTGTGGGCGAGATCTCGCGGATTGCGCGTCGGCCCCGGCTCGAAGTAGGCGAACTCGGTGGTCACCGCCTTGCCCAGAACGACCGCTCCCGCCGCCCGCAGGGCGGCGACGCAGTCGGCGTCGGCCTCCTCCACGCCCTCCGCGGCGAAGAGGCCGCCCGGCAATGCGGTACCTGCCCGGGTGGGCAGGCCCCGGGCGTGGAAGATGTCCTTCACACCCACCAGCAGGTGCCGCAGCGAGCCCTCGGGAGCGGCCTCCAGCTCGGTGACCAGACGGCGGCGACGGTCCGCCTCCGGGACCAGGGCCCGGATCCGGGGCTCGAGGGCGTCGACCAGATCCAGCCGCCGGTCGCAGGCAGCGGCTTCGGGGGCGAGGAGCATGGGCGGAGGGGTCGAGGAGGAGTCCGTAAGGGGGCGCAAGAAAAATAGACAGGAGGCCCGAGGGCCCCCTGTCTATGGAGAAACAGAGTCGAGCGTAGGAGAAAGCAGAGGACCGCTCGACTTTTCCGGAACGGCGATACGAGGCGGCCTACCGTCGCTCCGGTTCTGGCCGGTTCCCGGAGGAACCGGCCGTGGGGATGTCAGTACCTTACGCCGGGGGGCGGCCCATGTCAAGCCGTACGATCCGGCCCCCCGGAGCCGGCCTCGCGTGGACCCGGATCGTGCCGGACCGAGGCCCGGGGGATCACCTCGTGGTCGCTCAATCCCGCCAGCTCGAGGGCCCGTTCGGTCACCGGCAGGTGGTAGTGGCACTCGGCGTTCATCTTGATGAAGCCCTCGGCGTAGCTGCAGTGGGCGGCGTTGCCGAAGGCGCCGTCCGAGGTCTCGATGCGCTTGCGGGCGTAGGCGCCCCCGTAGCCCTGGCTCACCAGGGCGTCGAGGGCGGCCAGCTTCTTGTCCACCACGTCGCCGATGTCGATGAAGACATCGTTGTAGAAGCCGCCCCGGGCGCCCCAGACGTTCCGCGGCAGGGGCGCGGCTCCCGTGCC
This sequence comes from Gemmatimonadaceae bacterium, assembly GCA_026706075.1. Classification (GTDB taxonomy): domain Bacteria; phylum Latescibacterota; class UBA2968; order UBA8231; family UBA8231; genus UBA8231. Next base: position 138,518 of record JAPOZM010000099.1, on the reverse strand, counting down.
GAAGAAGAAGACCTGCGACGTCTTGTGCGGCGGGTTCCGGTCTCCGGGGTCGACGCTGCCGGCCAGCCCCAGGGCCAGCAGACAGATGCGGCCGGTGACGGCGTGGGCGTTGACGGCGTCGCCCTCGTACGGGAAGTGGGTGAGGACCACGTGGGGGCGCACTTGGCGCAGCAGGCTCGCCAGGCGGCGCACGATCTCCTCGGTCGCCTGCAGCACGGCGTCGTCGAAGCCGAGGAAGTGGATCTCCTCCACGCCGAGGAGGGCGCAGGCGCGGCGGACCTCCCCGGCCTTGACCTCGGCCCGTTCCGCCATGAGGTCCCTCAGCTCCCCGGCCTCCGGCACCCGCTCCCGGTGGAACATGGCGTCGCTCACCTCGGCGTCGTGGACGCGGGCCCCGTGGGTGAGGACGGCGCAGGCGACGCGGTCGCCGCGCTCGACGTGGTGGGCCATGGTGCCGCCCGACTGGTCGAAGATGTCGGCCGGGTGGGCGCCGATGCTGAGCAGGGTCAGGGGTCCGGCCATGGCTACAGCCTCAGCAGGCGGGCGGCGTTGCCGCCGAGGACGAGGCGCTTCTCCTCGTCGGTCAGGTCCGCCGTGAGGATCTTGCCCAGCTGGGGGCGCGGGTCCATCAACGGCTGGTCGGAGCCGAAGAGCACCCGGTCGGCCCCGGCGCCGGCCACGAGCTCCTCGATGACGCCCGGCGTGCGGTAGGTGGAGCAGGTCTCCAGGTAGTAGTTGGGCAGCTCCTGCGCCGCCCGGATCGCCTCGGAGCGCGCGGGCTCGGTGTTGCCGGAGTGGCCGGCGATGAAGGAGGCCCCGGGGAAGCGACGGGCCGCCGCGGCCAGCTGGGCCGGCCGGGAGACATCGCCGGCGTCGGTGTGGGACAGCAGCGGCAAGCCGCGCTCCTCGACGAAGGCGTAGATCGGGTCCCAGGCCTCGTGGTCGAGGGGCCAGGGCGTGTACGGCGGATAGATCTTCACCCCCAGGAAGCCGAGATCGTCGATCGCCCGGCGCAGCTCCGGGACCATGCCCTCCGGCACGAGGGGCGAGGCGTAGGCCAGGGCGGCGAAGCGGTCCGGATGGGCGGCCGCGAAGGCGGCCGCGGCGTCGTTGGACCTGCGGCCCTCGGGGTGGAAGATGCCGAAGACCACGGCCACGTCGATGCCGGCGCGGTCCATGGTCCGCAGGACCTCCCCTGCGTCGTCGCGCATGCCGAGGACCTCCCAGTTGCCCACGTGCCCGTGGGCGTCGATGACGCGGGTGCCGGAGATCATCCGGCCCTCTCCCCGAGGAGGCGGCGCACGTTGCCGGCGCAGATCAGGTCGAGCTGCGAGGCCGTGAGGTCGCAGCGGTGCAGGTAGTAGAGGATGGGACCCATGGCGTACCGGGGGTAGAAGGAGCCGTAGACCAGGCGCCGGACCCCCACCTCGCGGCCCAGGGCCTCCACGTCGCCGGGGGTCTCGTCCCGGCTCAGCTCCAGCACCGACCGCGGCAGCTTCCGCATCAGGGGCCGCACGAGGGCCGCATGCGAGTAGTGGGCGCCCACGAGGACGCTCACCAGCTCCGGGTAGCGGCCGAGGGTGTCGGCCAGCTGCGCGTGGTCGTTGTCCGCGAGAGAGACCCACAGGGGGATGCCTTCCGCCTGCAGCCACTCGAGGAGGTCGCCGTAGATCCACTCGGTCAGGGGGGCGCGGCAGGAGGCGGTGTCGTGGAGGCGCACGCTGCTCAGCCGGCCCTCGGCGTGCAGCCCCTCCAGCTGCCGGTGGGTGGCCGGGTCGGAGCCCGCCACCCACTGGGGGATCAGCCGCGGCCGGCCCTCCACCCACTCATGGAGCAGGTCGTTGCCGTCGAGGGCGCTCACCGACTCGCCCTGCACGTGGTAGACGACGGCGGCGTCGACGCCGTGGCGGTCCATCTCCGCCAGCAGACCGGCGGCGTCCTCGAAGGGGGCGGGCCGGTCGTGGCGGTGGCCGACGCCGACGTTGGCGTCGATCACCTCGCCAGGGGCGCGGAAGGAGAGCTCGCCCACCAGGCCCTCAGCCGTCCCGGTAGGCGGGTGAGATCCCGCAGGTCGGGCAGACCCGCCGCAGGTGCTCGCGGCGCACGCGCCACAGGTCCTCGGCCAGGACCAGCTCGCAGTCCGCCTCCCCCACCCGGCCGCGCTTCTGCAGGCCGCGGCGGTCGAGGGCGTCGTCCAGCTTGGGGGAGATCTCCACCGGGCACTCCCCCCGGCGGAAGGCCAGCCCCCAGACCTCCTCGACGCGGCCGTCGCCGCCGACGACGCGGTCGATGTTGCCGAAGGGGTCGATGCAGCCGCAGGGCACGGACATCTCGGCCACGTGGTAGGCCGTGGAGGTCCAGTGGGTGGTGCCGAGGGCCAGTATCCAGCCGCCGCCGTGGACCAACTGGCCGATGGGGCTCTCCGGCTCCCAGATCCCCGCCTCGAGGTGGGAGGCGCAGTAGCGCTCGGCGCGCGGCCCGATGGCGGCCACCGCGTGGGTGGGGTGCTCGCTGCGCACCGCCCCGGGACGGCGCCAGAAAGCGTCGGGGATGGCGCCGTTGGTGGTCGGCGTCGCCATGCGGTTGTAGACCTGGGCGGCGCGGTGGTTGAAGGAGGGCATGAGCAGCGTCCCCGATGACCCCACCGCCTCCAGGAGGGCGTCCACGACCGTTTCGGCGCCGCCCTCGACGTGTCCGATCTTCGCCAGGGAGCTGTGGACCATGAGGTCCATGCCGCGCTCGACGCCGAGCCGGCGCAGGTCGGAGACGATCTTCGCCTTGCCGACCATCTCGTGGCGCTCGGGCAGGTCGACGTAGTCGATCTCGGCGTGGGCCTCGAAGAAGCGGACCACGTCCTCGGCCCGGACCTCGCCCCGCTTCGGGGTCGCCCCGGGTTCCAGCAGGCCCCCCCGCTCCCAGGCCAGGGCGGCGGTGATCTCGGCCAGGGTGCGGCGGCCGTCGGCCCAGTAGAGGGCCCAGGGGCTCTGGCGGGCGCCGGAGATCTTGCGGGCCACCGGCGCCGGCAGGTTCTCCGTGGTCGGCGTCAGCAGGGCCTTGCGGCGCGGGATCCGGCGCAGGGACGCGGTGGCGCGGACAGCCGGTCCGCGCCGGCGGACGCTGGAGGCGGCCTGTCCCATCTGGCGGCCCAGCTCGCCCAGCTCGGCCATCACCTCGCGGCGGTCCCCGCCCCAGAGCCAGCGCTGCAGCCGCGTCAGGCTGGTCTCGTGGGCGCGGCGCAGGAACTCGGCGCCGTCGCGGTCGAGGCGGCGGCGGTGGGCGCGCAGTTCCCCGGTGAGGCGGTCCGTCTCGGAGCGGGCGATCTGCAGGACCTCCGGCGTGGCGGCGTCGGCCAGGTAGTAGAGGTACGCGGCCATGGCCGCGGCGCAGGTCTTGAGCCCGGCCGGGCTCAGCAGCTCGAGCTGGTCCGCGGAGGTGTGGTAGGCGTCCCACGAGCTGCCGTCCCGCTTGTGGTGGTTGGTGATCCACGGGCAGGGATAGCCGTACTGGGGATCGCCGATGAGGGTGTCGCTGGTGGCCATGAAGGGACCGAGGGCGAGGTGGTAACCCGCGGCCCGGTACTGCCGCAGGGTGGAGCGCAGGATCTTCTCGCCGATCCAGTCGACGAACCCGGCCGAGCCCGGGATCGTGGACCGCCACTCCAGACGGCCGTCGCAGATCCCCGGCCGCGAGCCGAGGGTGTCGATGCAGACGCCGGCCAGGGGCGGCTGCAGCCGCCTGACCCTCTCCAGGTAGGCGAAGAACCCGTAGCACTCGTAGCCGTTGATCAGGCGGATCGTCCGCCTCGGGCGCGGCAGCTCGCCGGAGGCGATGAGCCCCTCGAGGACCCGGGCGATCTCGACGGTGACGGCGCAGCCCGAGGCGTTGTCCACGGCCCCCGGCTCGGCGGAGTGAGCGATCGCCCAGACCTCGTCCTGAGGATCGTCCCGGCCGGGGACCAGGCCCGAGACGACATCGTGGGTCCCCACGTAGCGCCGGGCGTCGACGCGGATCTGCACGACGAGGCGCCCATGCTGCCGAAGCTGCCCCCGGAGGCGGTCCCCCTGGCGCCGGGAGACGACCAGCCCCACCAGCCTGGCCGTGGCGTGATCCATGGGAACGGCGCCCCAGCCGAACTTGATCCAGGCCACGGCGCCCGGGTTGTTGGGCACCTCCTTCTCCATGATCACCGCCGCCGCCCCCTTCTGGGCGAACCGCTCCATGCGGCCGCGGATGTCGAGCCGCGTGAGCACCGCCCGTCCCGCCAGGTCGTCGGGGCCCATGCGGTCGAGGGCCTCCTCGTCGTCGACCGCGACCAGCTCGCAGCGCAGCCCGCCCTTGGGGGTGGCCGCCGTCCACTGCACCGCGTGCCAGGGGTTGTCGCGGTAGTCGGCGACGCGCTCACGGAAGGGCCGCACCACGTCGAGGGTGGCCGAGCCGACGTCCTGCGCCTCCTGGATGATCCAGCGCCCGGTGCCGATGCGGCCTCCGGTCTGCACCGGGGTCACCTCGGCGCCGGCCCCCGCCTTCTCGTACATGTCGACGAGGACCCCGGTGGTGTCGTGGAAGCGGTCGAAGGAGTTCCAGCGGTCGTGGCGGACGACCTCCTCCACCATCCTCATCATGCCCTTGCCGTCGCTGGCGCCGAGGATGGCCGGCAGGGCGCCGCGGCAGAGGCGGCGCAGGGAGACGGGTGTCGGTACCGTCATCGGATCGCGATCGGCCGGCCGGGGGATCCCGTGCCGCCCTTGAAGCGGACCGGGGTGAAGACGAAGAGGAACTCGTGGACCCCGTCCTCGACGAGACTCTCGTAGACCATGTTCTCCAGGTTCCAGATGCCGGCCTTGGTGATCAGCTCCTGGTGCACGGGGAACTGCAGCTTCGGGTCGGGGTTGGGCACCACCTCGGTGGTCCACTGGTCGGAGCCGATCATCGACGGCTGGCGCTCCACGAGCCAGGCCGCCACCTCCATGCCGATCCCGGGGGGGTTGGTGTTGTACTTCTCCGGCTCCTTCCAGTACTTCGACCAGCCGTAGCGGAAGAGCAGGGCGTCTCCCGGCTGCAGCTCCCCTTCCGACATCCCCTGGCGCTCGAGGGCGCCGCGCACGTCGGCCACGGTGACCTCGTAGCTGTGGTCGAGGGCGTCGACGCCCTTGAGGCCTGCCACGTCGATGAGCACGCCCCGGGTGAAGAAGGGCCTGACGTTCTCGACCCCCAGCTTCTTCAGACCGTAGGAGCCCTCGATCTCCTCCCGGGTGAAGCCGTTGTAGAACACGTCGGCCTTGGAGCCGTCGCCCATGGTCATGCGCGTGCCGATGTGGCCCGGTCCGTCGAACTGGGTGCCGATCTGGCCGATCTCGCCGCACAGGAACTCGTCGAAGTAGACGAGCTGGTTGTTCCTCCCGAAGGGTCCGCCCGTGGGCGAGCCCGGGATGCTCATGGCGTAGGTGCGCTGGCCGAACAGGGGCATGCCGGACTCGTAGACCTGGCCGAGCTCGTAGACCTGGCCCGTCTCCACCAGTCGGGAGGCGCGCAGCACGACCTCCGGGGTGATCCAGTTCGAGCCGCCGGCCTGGTCGTCGGGACCCCATACCGGGTGGGGCCACCAGGGGCCCTGCTCCCTGGTCTGTGCGTCGGCCCGGCCGCCGCCGACCAGGATGGCGCCCAGCGCGAGTGCGAGGGTGATGGACCGTGGCATGGTCGTGCCTCCTTGGAGAGCTTCCGCGCGAGGGGGCAAACCTAGGCGCGCCCGTCTGCCGGTCAAAGCGGGCGGCGCCGGCATCGGCGCAGGACCGCCCGGACGGCTCAGCCGAGGGTGAAGCGCGCCAGGGTGAGGGTCTCGTAAGGGTGGTCGGCGCCGCGCTCGTACAGGCAGAGGATTTCGCCCGCGGCGGTGACCGCCAGGTCGGAATAGGCCGAAGGCCCCTCGTAGAGGCTGCGCACGACGGCCCAGGTTCGGCCGCCGTCGGCGGTAGCCCGCAAGGTGAGGTTCTCCCGCGCCTCGGTGCTGGCGGGATTGGCGAACAGGGCCCGGTCGGTGGGCGGGCCCCCCGGAGACGCCAGGCTCACCAGGCTCCCCTGGCAGACCGGCTCCGGCAGGCCCTCCTCGCAGACCCGAGGCTCGAAGCTGTCGCCGCCGTCGCCGCTGCGGGCGCCGGACCGGACCTTGCGCCCATGGTAGCTGCGGGCGTTGAGGTAGAGGGAGCCGTCCGCCGTCTCCACCACGCAGCACTCGTTGGTGCCCTCGTCGACGATGCCCCCGATGCGCCAGCTCTCGCCGCCATCGTCGGACAGGATCACGTGCGAGTGGTAGGGATCGCGCCGGGCATCGTGGTGCAGACCCACGATGTGGTCGCAGGGGACCACCAGCCGGCCGCTGCCGAGCTGAATCCCGTGACCGGGGCCGGTGGCGTACCAGGTCCACTCCGGCGCCTTCACGTGGGCCGTGATCTCCAAGGGCTCGGACCAGCTCTCGCCGTCGCCATCGGAGTGGGTGATCCACACCGTTCGCGGCGCCCGGCCCTCGATGATCAGACTCTCCGGGCCGTCGGCCAGGTTCTTGCAGAACGGCAGCCACACCCGGCCGCCGGGGGCGTCGACCACGGGACAGGGGTTGCCGCAGGTCATGCCCGGCTCGGTGACCACCACCCGGGGCGGGCTCCAGGTGCGGCCACCGTCGGTGCTGCGGCGCAGGAGCAGGTCGATCTGGCCGCTGTCCGAGCGGCTGTTGCGGCGGCCCTCGCAGAAGGCCAGGACCGCGCCCCCGGCGGTGACCGCCAGGGCCGGTATGCGGTAGGTGTGGCAGCCGCCCTCGCCGCTGACGAAGAGCTCCTCCTGCTCGAGGGCGGCGACCTTCACGGCCCGGGTTCCAACTCGGCCGCGGTGCTGTCCACCTGCGCCGGCAGCATGACGAACCGGGCGTAGTTGCCGGTGTCGAAGCGCTGCGCCATGCGGTGCACGTCGGCCGCGGTCAGCCCCTCCACCAGGGACCGGTCGAGGATCAGCAGCGGGTCGATCCCGTGGGTGTCGGCATAGCGCAGGCTGCCGAGCCACCAGTTGTTCTCCTTCAGGGCGACCTCGTGCTCGCGGCGGCGGATTTCCCTGACCCTCTCCACGTACGTCGAGTCGAGGCCGGAGGAGCGCAGACTGTCGATCTGGTCGAAGACCACGGCGCTCAGCTCCTCGGCCCGCTCCGGGTCGCTGCCGAAGCTCACCCGGAGCTGGTAGCGCTCCTCGGGCCAGTGGGAGAGGGAGGCGCGCACGCCGACGCTGTAGGTGCCGCCCAGGTCCTCGCGCAGGACCTCGCGCAGCTTGATCTGGAAGGCCTGGGCCATCAGGCTCAGCTGGATCCGGTCGGCGCGCACGTCGAAGTCGAAGGGTCCGGTGAAGAGGATGCGGGTCTGGCTCTTCGGCTCCAGGCCGGCGCGGACGACCTTCGTAACCACCCCCGAGGGCGGGTCGATGTCCACGTCGCGCCAGCTCTCCCCGCGTTCCGGCGCCGGCAGGCTCGCCAGGTAGCGGTTGACCAGGGGTTCCATCGCCTCGGCGGTGAAGTTGCCGACGAAGATGAAGGTGAAGTCCGAGGCGTCGGCGAAGCGGTCGCGGAAAATCCGCACCGAGGCCTCCAGGTCGAGCTCGTCGAGCATGGCCAGCGACCAGGGGCGGGCCCGGTGGTGGTACTGGGACATGGTCACCGAGACCGTGTCGGCGAAGGCGGTCTCGGGGTCGGCGCTGCGGTTCTCCAGCCACGCCCGCAGGCGGGTGTGGAGGGAGGTGAAGGCGGCGCTGTCCGAGCGCGTGGCGGTGAAGTAGGCGTGGATCATCTGGAACATCGTCTCCGCGTCCTGGGGCGAGGCCGATCCCGACAGCCCCTCCTCCAGCTCCGAGACGTATGGCGAGACGCTCACCACCTTGCCGCTGAGCCATTTGATGAGGCCCACCTTGTCGAAGTTCCCGAGGCCGCCCTCGGTGACCACGGTGGCGGCGGTGGAGGCGGCGACGAACTCCCCGTCCTCCACCAGCGAGTGGCCGCCGGGGCTGTACGCCGCGAACAGGATCTGGTCGTTCTTGAAGTCCGTGGGCTTGAGGAAGACCCGCACCCCGTTGGACAGCTCCCACCGGGTGACCCCGAGCTCCGGGATCTCGGCGCGGGAGGCCACGGCCCCCCCCATGGGCTCGTCGGGCAGCAGCGGCAGGTCGGCGCCCTGGTCGACGTAGGCTTCCACCGGACTGGCGGCGACCATCTCCAGGATGGCGAGCAGCTCCTCCTCGGTGGGCACGCCGACCCCCTCCTTGTCGGGAGCGGTGACGGTGATGACGCGGTTGCCGCCGCCGGTCCACTCCCCCGCCAGCTCGTTCACCTCCTCCAGGGTGATGGTGGGGAGCAGCTCCTGGTGGAGCTCGTACTCCCCCTCGATGCCGGGGATCGGCTCGCCCTCCAGCAGGTGACGCACGTACTCGGCGGCGAAGCCCCGGGACTGGAGCTTGTCGCGCTCGCGCCAGGACTGCTCCATGGCGCGCAGCTGCTCCTTCTTCTGGCGGGCCATCTCCGTGGCCGTAAAGCCGTGCTGGCGGACGCGCTCGGCCTCGGTGAGCAGGGCCTCCAGGCCGCGGTCGAAACCGTTGTTCTCCACGCCGGCGGCGAGCTGGATCATCTCCTTGGTGCGCACCGAGTAGTAGCCGCCGGAGAAGGCCCCGAGGAAGGGCGGCTCCGCCCTGGTGGTCAGCTCGTAGAGCCGCCGGTTGAGCATGCCGTGGTAGAGGCTCTCGATCAGGCGCTGCCGGTAGGCGCCCCGGGTCGAGTCCTCGTTCGGGTCCTCCTTGTGCATGACCCGGACGACGTTGGAGGTGGCCTCCGGGTCGGTGACGATGGCGAAGAGGGTCTCCTCGTGATCGGGCACCGGCGCCTCGGGCCGCACCGTGGCCTCTTCGGCGGCCGGGACCCTCCCCAGATACTCGGTGATCAGGCTCTCCATCCAGGCGGGCTCGAAGTCGCCCACGGCGACGAACCCCATCAGGTCCGGCCGGTACCAGCGGCGGTAGAACTCGCGGAGCGTGTCGTGGTGGAAGGTGTCGAGAACCGCCTTCTGCCCGATGGGGATGCGCTCGGCGTACCTGGAGTCGGCGAAGAGTACGGGAAGCTGCTTGTAGAGCATGCGCAGGCCGGCGCCCTGGCCGCGGCGCCACTCCTCGATGACGACGCCCCGCTCCTTCTCGATCTCCTCGCCGTCGAAGGTGATTCCGTGGGCCCAGTCCTCGAAGATCTGGAAGGCCTGCTCCACCACCCGCACCGAGTCGAGGGGCACGGTGAGCTTGTAGACGGTCTCGTCGAAGCTGGTGTGGGCGTTGAGGTCGGCTCCCGTGCGCAGCCCCACCGACTCCAGGTAGGACCACAGCTCCTGCTTCTCGAAGTGGGTGGTGCCGTTGAATGCCATGTGCTCGGCGAAGTGGGCCAGCCCCTGCTCCTCGTCGGTCTCCAGGATCGAGCCCACGTCGAGGGCGAGACGCAGCTCGGCCCGGTTCTCGGGCTTGGCGTTGGCCCGAATGACGTAGCGCAGGCCGTTGTCGAGGGTCCCGAGGGTGACCTTGGGATCGGCGGGCAGCACCGAGTCCAGGCCGTCCGCGGCCGCCTCGGCGGCGGTCCCGGTGGCGGAGGGCCGGGCGGCGCAGCCGGCGAGGGACAGGACGACGGCGAGGAGGGGAAGGGTCAGGGCGAGCGATGGCCGGCGCGTCATGGCGTATCCGATTCGACGGGGTGGGAGCGGCAAGGAGGGGAGAAAACTTGCCAACGATTGCGGATGCGGGCAATCGCCCGATCAGGGCCGCCTCGGCACGACGTCGCGGGCGGGGCGCTCCACGGAGGCACGCCAGACGGCCTCGCGGTCCCGGTCGTGGGCGATCATCATCAGCGTGCCGAAGTGTTGTCGGGGTCCGGCGCCTCCCCCACGGCCTCGCCCCCCTGGCGGTCCACCGCCCGGCGCACAAGCGCCTCCGACAGCCGCGGCCGCAGAGCGCGGATGGCGAGGAGGGCCTTGAGCTTCCAGGGCATCACCAGCTCGCGGCGGCGCTCCTTCACCGCTCGCAGGACGGCGGCGCAGGTCTCCTCGAGGCCGATGGCGTCGCGGCTCGGCCGGCGGCGGCCCTCGCCGAAGGGCCGACCGTCGGCGGCCAGGGCCTGCTCCCGCAGCTCCGTGCCCCCGAGCCAGTGCAGGACCACGGTGAGGACGTTGACGCCGCTGCCCTCCAGCTCCATGCGCAGGGCGTCGCAGAGCCCCTGCAGGGCGTGCTTGGAGGCCGAGTACCCCGTGTGCTGCGGCACCCCCACGCGGCCCTGGATCGACGAGATCGCCACGAACTGCCCGCGGCTCTCCTTCAGATAGGGCAGCGCCGGGTGGACGCAGTGCACGGCGCCGAGATAGTTGACCTCCATGAGCCGCCGGAACAGGGACAGGTCGCGCACTTCCTCGAAGGGGGCCCACATGCTCATCCCGGCGTTGGCGACGAGGCAGTCGATGCCGCCGTGTGCGGCGACGGCAGCCTCCACGAGCCGTTCCCCGTCACCGGGGACGGTGACGTCCCCCGGCACGGTCTCCACCCGCGGGCCGCAGGCCTCGGCGACCTCCGCCAGGCGGTCCTCCCGTCGGGCCATCAGCGTCAGGCGGGCGCCGTCGCGGGCGAAGGCGCCGGCCAGGGCCGCTCCAAGGCCGGAGGAGGCGCCGGTGATGACGACCGAGGGTTCCCCGGGCAACGGGCGGCTCAGCGGTCGGCGGCGAGGGCGCCGTTGGCGATGCCGAAGACGTCGTCCGGGTCCATGGCCCGCTTGGTCTCGCGCAGGATCTTCAGGCTGGCCTCGGTCTGCACCTCCGGCAGGAAGGCGGCGCGGATCTTGCCGACGCCGTGGTGGTGGGACAGGGAGCCGCCGTGGTCGAGGATCGCCTGCCGCAGACTCGCCTCCACGTCGTGGTAGACGCGGTCGGGCGCCTCCAGGCCCTTGCCGCTGAAGCCCATGGTGAAGTAGATGCACACCCCGGTGTGATAGGTCTGGGTGATGCGGTAGGACAGGTACGGCGTCCCCCGCACGCCGTGGCTGCGGCACTGCTCGGCGAGCTTCTCCTCGACGGCGCCGGTCACGTCATGGATGCGGTCCCAGGGCACCGAGGTCTCGAAGGTCTCGCCCATGATGTGGAACTGGTTGAGGAAGTCGCGGATGTAGGCGATGGCGAAGGTGAGCATGTAGCCGCGCCGGCCGTTGTGGGCGCCGCCGCTGACGCCCCCGAAGCCCTTGGCCAGGGAGAAGATGATGCGCTTCTGCCAGACCAGCTCGCGGCGGGTGCCCTCCATGACGATGGTGCACGCCGCCAGGTTGCGCAGGTCGAAGCCCTTCACCCGCGCCAGTACGAATCGCTGCACCGCCGTCTTGACGCGGGCCCCGGCCGAGGGCGCCGGCTTCAGGGCCTGACCGAAGCGGAACTCGGTGTTGTTCACCAGGCGGATGCTCGCCGGCAGGGCCCCCTCGCGGCGCAGGGCTTTCAGGTAGCGGATTCCGTGGTCGAGGGAGGGGAAGACCAGGGAGCCGTACTCCCGCGCTTCGGGCCGCGGGTGGATCTTGATCACCGCCTTGGTGATCAGGCCGAGGTTGCCCTCGCAGCCGAAGAGCCAGAGGCGCGGCGCCACCCCGGTGGAGTTGCGCGGCGTGGGGCGGCGGGACTCGACCTCCCCCGCCGGCGTTGCCAGGGTCGCCTCGACGACGATGTCCTCGATGTTGCCGTAGCGGTTCTTCTTCATGCCGCTGGCGTTGGTGGCGATCCAGCCGCCGAGGGTGGAGAGCTCGACGCTGTCGGGGTCGTGGCCCGTGGTGTAGCCGCGCTCCCCGAGGAGGCGCTCCAGCTCCTTGCCGGTGATTCCCGCCTCGACGCAGGCCTGCAGGTTGTCCTCGTCCAGCCACAGGATGCGGTTCATGCGGCTCATGTCGACGGAGGCGATGGGGCGCTCCTCCGCCGGCGGCAGGGAGAGGGCGCCGCTGACGTTGGTGCCGCCCCCGTAGGGCACCAGGCAGACGCCGTGCTCCACCGCCAGGCTCACGAGTCGGCGCGCCTCGTCCTCGCTCTCCGGAAAGACCACGAGGTCGGCCACCCGCGGCAGGCTGCCGATGTAGAGAAGGCGGTAGATCTCGTCGACGCTGAGCTGGCCGTGGCTGTGGGTCAGGCGGGTCTCGTCGTCGGTTGCGGCGTGGTCCTCGCCGAGCTGCTGCCGGCAGGCGTCGAGGAAGGCCTCGCAGGACCGCCCCGGCGGCAGGGGGCCGCGCTCCACCTCGGGCACCATCTCCTCGGGCGTGATCGGTACGCCGAGAACCTCCTCGGCGAAGGGGACGAAGAACGGCAGGCTGTAGCCGGCCAGCGGGTAGCGGGATCCGGTGACCCGGACGCTGCGCGGGCCGTCGAACTCGAAGCGGGTGTCCGAGTATCCCCACTTGTGCAGGCGGCGTTCGCCCTCGGACTCGTCGTAGGAACTGTCGAGTTGGCCGCCGCTCCCCCGCCGGCTGCGCAGAGCGAGGAGCGCGGCGAGGAGGACGACGGTGGCGGCGATGAGGAGGGCTTCGTTCATGCGGGATGCCTTCGGCGGTCAGGGAGCTAACGTCATGCCGCGGGGGCCGTCAACCGGACGTCGGTGGACACCATGGGCCCGGGGGTTCTTGCCTACCTTCTCCCGCCCGCAAGGACAGGGGCCCACCGAAACCGCGAGGAGGAAGAGATGGCCGACACCCACACCCCCGACATCGAGCGCCCGCCGCCGGAGATCATCGACGGGCTCCGGGAGATCGGCTCGGCCACCGCCGCCGGCGAGCTCAAGCGCCTCGGCATCCAGGACCCCCACGTCCTCGGGCCCGTGCCCTTCACCCCCGGAAAGAGCGTCGTCGGCCCGGCCCTCACCCTGCAGTTCATGCCCCAGCGGGAGGACGTGTACGACCAGGACGAGTACGCCGACCCGGAGTCGCAGCTCCACCGGCACGTGCTCTACCACACGCGGCCGGGGGACGTGGTCTGCGTCGACGCCCGGGGCGACATGAAGAGCGGCGTCTTCGGCAACATGATGCTCACCTTCTTCCAGGGCCGCGGCGGCGCCGGCGTCGTCGTCGACGGCTGCATCCGCGACTACCCCATCGTGCAGCGCGACCTCGACCTGGGGCTGTGGCTTCGGGGGGTGACGCCGAACTTCCACACCCAGACGAGCATCTTCCCCTACGCCGTGAACGTGCCCATCGCCCTCAACGACACCCTGGTGCTGCCCGGGGACGTCATCGTCGCCGACGACGACGGGGTCGTGGCGGTGCCCGCGAAGCTGGCGGCCGGGCTCGTCGAGACCGCCGGTTCCCACGCCGAGTGGGAGGAGTTCAGCCGCCTCCGGCTGCTCGAGGGCGGCCACCTGAGGAAGTACTACCCCCTCTCGGAGGAGGCCCGCCCCGAGTACGAGGCCTGGCAGAAGAAACGGGAGGGCTGAGGGCGCCCGGCGTCAGACGTTGAAGAGGCTGTTGCCCTGGGCCCCCGTGGCCAGGTCGATCATCAGCCACGTGGCGAGGGCCACGAACTCCCCGAGGATGAAGCCGAGGAAGAAGGGCCGCACCCGCAGCAGCAGGCCGGGGCCGCCGTAGCGGATCATCACCGCCTTCAGCAGCCACACGACGAACATGCAGAACCACATGTGGCGGGTGAGGGCCATCTGGGAGACCGCCAGCCCCAGGGGGTGGATGGGAAAGCCCATGAAGTGGGCGCGGATCCAGTAGAGGCCGAGCATGCCGGCGCCGCCCAGCCCCATCAGCCCCAGGCCCGCCGCGTCGACGGCCGCCGGCTCCCGCACGTACCCGGCGGCGAAGTCGACGATGTACCGGGGGGCGCGGATGAAGAACCAGCTGTTGGCGTTGTGGGCGCCGCTCTCGTAGGCGAAGTACAGGGTCGACCCGATCGACGCGACGAGGGCGAGGACCACCGCCAGCACCGTGCTCCCCAGGACCAGGGCCTTGCCCCGGATCGAGGCCGTCAGCTTGAGGCCGTTGGCGGCGGCGGCCATGACGAAGGTGCGCACGTCGCTCATCCAGACCTGACCGTAACCCAGGACGCCGATCGTCCCGGCCGGGCCCAGGTGGGCGGTGCCGGCCATGGAGCGCAGCACCGTGGGCGTGGGAAGCTGCGCCCGGGTCCGGGCCAGCCCGGCCTCGCAGAGGATGCGGGTGATCCCCACGAAGGTGGCCGTCATCACCAGGACGAAGGCCGCTCCCGCCCAGAGAGGCACGCCCACGGCGGTGAACCATCCCGTCATCAGCACCAGCCCCAGGATCAGCTGCACGTAGACGCTGCGCATGGACATGGCGTCCCCGGCCGAGGAGGTCGACGAGCGCCAGGCGGCCCGCCAGCTGCCGCGCAGGTGCCCCCGCGCCGTCCACAGGGTATAGCCGACCAGGGCCATGAGGGCGCCGAACTGGACGTAGGAGAAGATCGGACCGCCGTCGGCCTGGGCGTAGTAGTCCAGCGTCAGGCTCCGGGTGATGCCGAACTGGGCGAAGAGGCCGGAGACGGCGTAGCCCACCAGGTAGAACAGCCAGACGCTCAGGGCCACCTCCTGGTGGACCAGGTAGGCGAAGCCCATCATGGAGAAGGTGAGGTTGAACCAGAGGGCGGGCATGTCATGGAAGAGGTTGACGTGGGTGCTCAGGTAGAAATTCGGCACGAAATGGTGGTAGAAGTGGAGACCGTTCAAACCGGTGATGGTGAAGGGGACGGAGAAGCCCAGCCACATGACCGGGTTGCGGAAGAAGGCGTTCAGGGCCCGGCCCTCCTCCTGGGAGGTCATGACCAGGGGCACCTGGGCCAGGGGGTAGGCGAGGCGCTCATGCTCGATCCACTGGCGGCTGAAGAGCACGGCCAGGGAGATCATGACCAGGTAGAGGCCGATGATCACCGGCATCCACGCCAGCAGCGGCTTCGCCCAGGCCCCCCACGGGATCGACTCGCCCTCGGAGAGTCCCTCGTAGAAGCCGAGGATCACGTCTTCCCCCTGCAGCCGCAGCCAGTGGGGCACGTAGGGCAGGACGTCGCGGGCCCACTCGTTCTCCGGCGAGGCCAGGTAGTCCATGGCCGGCACCAGGGGCACCAGCTGCAGGGTCAGCCCCATGGTGCAGATCGAGCAGGCGATCGCCGCCATCAGGTAGCTGATGGAGAGCTCGCCGGAGGAGAGGGACAGCCCCGGGAGGAAGGCGCGCAGCAGGCTGTTGAGGAAGAAGACGGCGAAGAACAGGACGGCGATCGCCGCCCCCGTGGAGAAGTCGATGGTCAGGCAGGACCCGCGGTGGACGAGCAGGTTGTACGGCCCCCAGGCGGCGATGAGGACGCACATGGCCGAGCCGGCCACCAGGGTGCGCGGCGCCCGCACCGGACCGGCGCGCGCAGGAGCGTGCTCCGTCATCGGATGGTCTTGTCCATGGGGTTCTTCATCATATCCCGGGGACCGCACTTGCTCAAGGCTCGGGGGCCCCTCCCCTTGCTTGACATTCTGCGGGAACGTGGTTATCGAAGACGGAAGAAGTGAAAGAGCCCGAGCGATGACACGAAGAGTGCTCTCCCTGACAGGCCTGGCAGCGGCCCTTGCCATCGGCTGCGGGGGCGGCGGCAAGAACCCCGTCGACATCCCCGAGGAGCCGGAGATTCCGGGCTGCACCGACATAGCGGGCATCAACTACTCGCGGTCGGCCAACAGCGACGACGGCAGCTGCGATTACGACTCCGAACGGTTCTACTACCTCACCGAGTACGAGCTCTCCGTCGATCCACAGGCGCGCGAGGTGGGCCTCCTGCTGCAGGTGAAGGACGACGGGGGCCGCGGCGTCCCCGGCCTGGGCGAGGCGGACTTCGTCGTCGCCGAGAACGGCCGCAAGGTCGGCGTCGAGTCCGACCTCACGGTGAGCACCACGGCGATCCCCTTCACCATCCCCACGGTGCTCCTTCTCGACATGAGCTCCAGCGTGCGCGGCCAGGTGCCGCAGATCAAGGAAGCCGTCACCTTCCTGGTGGAGAGCATCAGCCAGAACCAGGAGATGGCCATCTATGTCTTCGACAGCGAGACGCGGCGGATCCAGGACTTCACCTCCGACCCCGCGGTCCTGGCCGGCGCCGTGGCCTCGATCCCCGAGGACGACCTGATCCCCTCGACCAACCTCTACGGGGCGATCATGGACGTGGCCGGTCTGTGGGAGGACCGGGTCTCCCTCACCGAGATCGTCGACGGCAGCCTGGTGGTCTTCACCGACGGCTTCCACAACGCCGACCCGAGCCTGAGGGTCGAGGACGCCATCGACGCCATGGTGGGCTCCGGCGGCGAGCTCAAGAAGATCTACGTGGCCGCCCTCAACACCGAAGACCTCGAACGGGGGCCCCTGCGGCGCCTCACCTTCCGCACCATGGGCTTCTTCGAGGCCGACATCCTCTCCGAGCTGAAGCAGGCCTTCCTCGAGATCCAGAAGGAGATCACCGACCTGTCGAGGAGCTTCTACCTGCTCACCTACACCAGCCCCATCACCAACCCCGAGTCCAGCAAGGAGCAGCTCGAGGTCGCCATCCTCGGCAACTCCAACCTCGAGGACGAGGGCCGCATCCACGCCCGCTACGACAGCGAGGGCTTCGGCAACTGAGTCCGGCCGGGGTCAGTCCTCCCAGCCCCTCACCATGTAGCACTGGTGGACGCCGCTCTCGTCGGAGTTGAAGAACCCCGTGCGCCCGTCCGGCGACAGGAAGGGGTGGATGTGGCTCTCCTTGCGCCACGTCGAGCGAGGGTTCAGCAGCCACGTCCAGTCCTCGATCGCTCCCCCCTCTTCCCCGGGCAGGCGTCCCAGCCACAGGCCGCCCCCTCCGTCGCGGGGACCGGAGTCCGAGATCAGCCGCCGTCCGGCGATGTCGGTGGCGAAATGGCAGAAGTCGGGCGCCGGGAAGCCGCGTGACAGGTCGTTGCGCTCCCCGCCGGGGGTGCGCGAGCCAAGGTGCCCCGCATGGGGGGCGGCGCGCCCCTCGATCAGCTCCCTGCCGGCGGGCTCCCGCGTGATGGTGCTGGTGATGGCGCGGCGGCTGGTGCCGACCCAGCACTGGTGGCCCTGGCAGGACTCGTTGCCGTCGCGCCCCCAGGGCAGGTCGCGGAACCCGGTGCCGTCGTCGCGGATGACGTGCACGTCGGCGCCCTCGCCGCCCACCAGTTGCGTGCAGCGTCCCGTGGCGTCGCAGAGGTTGCCGTGGTTCTCCTGGACCAGGATGTCGCGCGCGGCCTCCGGGTCGGTGGAGCGGCAGTACTGGGCGTGGACGTTGCACCACGACGGCCCCTGCAGGATCAGCTCCACCCCGCCCGAGGCGGCGTCGAAGACCAGCAGCCCCCAGGGAGCGTTCTCCGAACGGCCGTCGCCGAGGAAGCCGGAGATCGCCAGGCGGGCGCCGTCCGAGGAGATCGTCGACAGCGAGTAGGGCCGTGAGAACGGTCCCGGCCACCCGGCGGGGGCCCCGTCGAGGACGGCGATCTCCTCGCGGCCGGTGCCGTCCATGCGGACCCGCTTGAGGGTCAGCCGGCCCGGCCTGCAGGGGGTCGTGGCGTCGACGAAGTAGTAGAGGAACCCGCCGTCCGGCGACACCGACGGCGCCGTGGCGCCCACCTCCTCGATGACCGGCGTCAGCTCGCCGCCGGAATCGAGATCGCACACCAGGTAGCGGTGGGCGGGATCCCTGAAGTCGATGCCGTGGGCCCGTGCGGGGTGATGGAGAAGGAAGCGCCGCGAGTCGGGCGTGAAGATCTGCGCCTCCATGTAGATGTGGGAGGAGGGCGTCTCCTCCGTGGTCAGCTGGAAGACCCGCAGGCCCCCGGGGCTGTCCCCGGTCAGCAGGTCGGGTCGTTCGCGCATGGGCATCTCTCGTCTCCGTCGTTGCCGTGAGGACCGCCGGCCCGGAGGGGCCGCCTCAGGAATTGAAGATCATGTTTCCTTCCACACCGTAGGCCCCATCGATGAAGACCCACATGCATGCGGTGAAGAACTCGCCCAGGATCAGGCCCAGGAAGAAGGGCACAAGGGAGCGGTAGGCCCGCACACCGCCGTGGCGCAGGACCAGTCCCTTGGCGGCCCAGGCCATGAACAGGGCAAACCAGTCGTAGGAGACGATGGGGTACGTGGTGGCGATGGGATAGCCGACAGGGTGGAGGGGCCACCAGGGAAAGCGCTGGCGCAGGAAGAAGAGCAGGGCCATGAAGCTGCCCCCCAGGCCCGTGAACAGCATCCGGGGCGCGAAGGACGATTCCGGATCGTTGTAGACCGAGGCCATGTAGGTCAGGGGCCATCGGGGAGCTCCCTCGAAGTACCACGCGTGCATGTTGATGCCGCCGTAGGCATAGGAGAGGCGCATGGTGACCCAGATCGAGCCGGCCATCCCGACGACTATGGCCGCGAGGAAGATCCAGGGCAGACGACGGTCGGGCCGCTCTCCCGCGATGGACTTGAGCTTGAAGGTGTGAAGCATGGCGCTCGTAACGGTGGTGATCCCCCCGGCCCCCACCCATACCGTGCTCAACCCCAGTCCGGTCATGTTCCGCAGGCCCAGCACCGCCGGCCCGAAACCGCGGGTGATGAAGGCCTGGGGCACCATGGGCGTCTGCACCGCGGGGAGTCCGGCCTCGCAGATGATGCGGGCTACACCGATGTACACGACCAGGGATCCCAGCACCAGCAGCACGGCCACGTACAGGCTGAGCCCCGTCAGGGTGAGCCACGCCACCAGGACGGCCGCGCCCGCCAGCAGGCCGATGACCGCGGTGCGCGGCGCCACCACCTCGTCGTGGCCCCCCTTGCCGTTGAAGGCCTGGCGCAGCAGGCCGCCCAGATGCCGCCGGGCCGTCCACAGCACGAATCCGACCAGGACCACGAGGGCCCCGGCCTGCTGGTGCATGATAGCCGCGGGGCCGCCTCCGGAGTTCCACACATCGCCGCCGCCGATGTCCAGGCCGATGCGCGCGAAGACCCAGGTCTGGGCCACGCCCAGGACGTAGAAGAACCAGATGCTGAAGGAGACCCCCAGCGACATCAGGTAGCCCACGCCGATGATCGGAAAGTTGAGGCGAAAGGGCACCCTCACCTCTCCCTCGAGCAGGCTGAAGGAACCGATCACGGCCAGGGGCTGAATGCCGTCTTGGTAGGCGGAGAGGGAGTTCCAGGAGTGCAGCAGCAAGGGCACGACGAACCCCAGCCACATCAGCCGGCTTCTCAACAGGGGGCTGACGAAGCCCCCGGACTTGCCCGCGTCCCGGGTCATGGCCAGCGGCAGGCTCGTAAGCGGGAAGAGCAGCCGCTCGTTCTCGATCCACTGGCCGCGCAGCAGCACCGCCAGGCAGAAGACCACCCAGTAGAGGACGGCCATGAAGGGCATCCACGTGGCGAAGGTGAGGGTCCAGGCCGACCAGGGAAGGGCCATGCCCTCGGGAAGTCCCTCGTAGAGGAACTGCACGGCCCTGGGGTCCGTGGGGGACACCCAGGGATGCTGATGCTCCGCGAACAGCGCCTTCCAGTCGTTCTCGGGGCTGGCGTAGTACATGGCGCCGGTGATGACCGACAGGAAGTGGCCGGTGAAACCGGTGATGATGGTCGCACCGACCAGCATCATCCCGTAGACGGTGATCACCTCGGAGGGGGAGAAGGCCAGCCGCTGATGGAGC
Organism: Gemmatimonadaceae bacterium; assembly: GCA_026706075.1. Lineage (GTDB taxonomy): Bacteria > Latescibacterota > UBA2968 > UBA8231 > UBA8231 > UBA8231. Next base: position 118,796 of record JAPOZM010000099.1, on the reverse strand, counting down.
GCTCCGAGAGCCGGCACGACCACGGCGGTCATGACGAAGAGGAACAGGACGGCGATGATCGGGATGGCGCCGCCGGTGAGCTGCGATCCCTTGACCATGAGGACCGCCCAGGGGCCGAGCACGCAGATCACCCCCATCAGCACCGCGCCGGTGAGCACCGCGCGCGGCGTCACTCCCGAGGACTGACGAGATCCAGGGAGCATCTCAGTCCATGCGCAGGCCGCCGTTGACCTCGAGGATCTCTCCGGTGATGTAGCGGGCCTCCTCGCCGCAGAGGAAGACCACCGCCGCCGCCGCTTCCCCGGCGCTGCCGATGCGCCCGAGTGGGACCTGGGCGGTCACTGCCGCCAGCTCCTCCGCCGGCGTGCCCCGCCGGTGCAGGTCGGTGTCGATGACGCCGGGGGCGACGCCGTTCACGGTGATCCGGCGCGGCCCCAGCTCCTTGGCGCAGGCGCGCGTGAAGTTGCTGACCCCGGCCTTGGCGGCGGAGTAGGCAGCGCCCCCGGGCCCGCCGCCCGAGCGCGCCGAGATGGAGGTCACGTTGACGACGCGGCCGCGGCCGTCGGGCAGCAGCGGCAGGGCCGCCCGGGTGCACAGGAAGACGCCGTCGAGGTTCACCTCCAGGCAGCGCCGCCAGTCCTCGAGGCTCAGCTCGGCCACCGGCCGGCGCACACCCGGACCGCCGGCGTTGTTCACGAGGATGTCGAGGCGGCCGCCGAGGAGACGCCGGGTCTCGGCGAACAGGACCTCCACCTGGGCGGGATCCGCCACATCGGCCTGCACGGCCCAGGCCCGCCCCCCGAAGTCCCGGATGCCCTCCACCGTCCGCTGCGCCGCGGCCCCGTCGGACAGGTAGTTCACCACCACCGCGGCGCCGGCCTCCGCCAGGGCCGCCGCCGCCGCCCGGCCGATTCCGCGGCCACCCCCCGTCACCAGGGCCGTCGTCTCCTTCAGACTCATCGACTCACCCTCCGGCGCCTTCACCCATGGGCCTCTATCTTGTCTCCGCCGCCATGAGCTTGATACATCCGCCGCCCCCGGGCAACCACCTCCGACTCCCCCCGGCATCCCCGCCCGCCAGGACTTCCTGATCCCATGGAATCGATCCGCCCCGTCCGCGAGTCCGAGCTCGACGAGCTGATCGACCTGCTCTGCACCTCCCACAACCCCCGGGGCCACGAGCGCTACCGGGGCTACATCGAGGGCGACCCCACCTGGCGCCCGTCGCACACCCAGGTCATCGAGGCGGACGGCCGCCTGGTGTCGGCCCTGCGCATCTGGGACCGGTCGGTCCACCTCGGCGCCACGCCGGTGCGCATGGGCGGCATCGGCGGCGTCACCACCCATCCCGACCACCGGCGCCGCGGCCTGGCGACGCGGCTCATGCGGCACACCGCCGGACACCTGCGCGACGACGGCTACGACCTGGGCCTGCTGTTCTCGGCGATTCCGGCGCGGTTCTACCTGCGCATGGGGTGGTCGTGCGTTCCACTCCCGGGGTTTCGCGCCGAGCTGCCCGCCTCGCCGAATCCCGGACGTCCCGGCCTCGAGGTGCGGCCCTTCGACGAGGGCCGGGACCTGGAGGAGACGGCGGCCCTCTACCAGCGCCACAACGCCGGCCGCAGCGGCACCCTGCTGCGCCCCCGCCCCTACTGGGACTACTCCCCCTCCCGCCTGCGGGGGGTGCTGCCCACCGCGGTCGTCCGCGATGGCGCCGACCTCGCCGGGTACATCAACCGGGAGACGGACGAGGGCAGCGCCTGGGTGAACGAGATCGCCTGGGAGAGCGGTCCCGCCCTCGAGGCCCTCGCGGCCCACCTGCTCGACGAGTGCCGGACGGCCGGGCTGAAGCGGGTGGAGGGCGAGATCCCCCACGGGCATCCCTTCGTCGACGCCCTGGTCGGCGCCTCGGGGGCGGATCTGCATCTCACGGGGGAGGCCTCGATGATGGTCCTGCCCATGGACCTCGACGACCTGATCGCCCGGACCGCGCCCGAGGCGGAGGAGTGGGTGCGCCGGCTGCCCCACGATCTGACCTGCCGGCTCCTCTTCGGGGAGTCCTCGGGCCGCGGCCTGGAGCCGGTCCTCCGGGGCCGCGGGATCCCCTTGGGGGCGCAAGCGGTCGACCAGCTCCAGGAGTGGTTCCCCCGCCGCGAGGTCATCTTCTGGGGGCCCGACCACTTCTGATGCCGGCCGCGGTCCCGGTAATCCGCCGCCAGCGGCCACGCCTGCTGAGGCCCGCCGACGATCCGGAGTTCCGCTTCGAGCCGGCGGCGGACCCCGTGCGCCGGCGCATCGTCGCCAACCTGCTGGCCGACTGCGAGCTCTACTCCCGCCGGCGGCCGTGGCGGGAGATCCCGCGGCGGCCCGACAGCCCCCACCCCTACCACCAGCTCTACCTGACCTTCTACACCGGCATGCAGGCCACCGCCCTGATCGAGAACTACGCCTTCGCCTGGCGGCTGACGGGCGACCGCCGCTGGCTCGGCCGGGCCCGCGCCTGGCTGCGGGCGGCGGCGGGCTGGGACCACGACGACACGGTGGAGGAGCACTTCTACACGGCCAACCGCTACATGCAGGCGATCGCCCTGGCCCTCGACCTGCTGGAAGGCGAGCTGCCCCACGCGGAGAAGCGCCGGGCCCGCGACTGTCTCGTGCGCCTGCTGGAGCGCTGGTGGCCGGACGTGGACGGGCAGCGCCGCTCGAAGGAAGGCGGGCATCACGCCGTCGTCGACAACGGCCACTTCGGCGTGGCCGCCGTTCATCTGCTGGGCGAGCACCCCAAGGCGGAGGAGTGGGTGCAGGCGGTCATCGACCGCTTCCGCGCCGCCATCCTGCCTCACGGCTGCGGCCCCGCCGGCGAGCCGGTGGACGGACCCTCCTTCTGGCCCTGGGAGAACCTGTGGCTCCTGCAGTTCGCCGAGGCCCTGCGCAACGTCACCGGCATCGACCTCGGCCGCGAGGCGCCGGCGCGAATGCAGCGGCCCCTGATATGGTTCCGCGCCCACCGGGCGGCGCCCCGGCGGGTCCCCGACCGGCTCTACTATCCCGCCAACGCCACCGTCCTCGGCACCCAGCTCGACGCCTGCTCCCCCGCCCTGCTGCGGCTGGCCCAGGAGGCGGGCGACGGGGAGATGCGCGACGCCGCTCTCGCCGACCCGCGCCTGGGGCGGCTCTACCGCTTCGGAGCCGGCGTCAAGGGCTCGACGGCGGAGTGCATGATCTCCTACGGACCCTACGCCTACTGCTTCTACGACCCCGCCCTCCGCCCCGCGAGATCCCGCCGGCCGCCGCCGCTGGCCCGCCGGTTCTCGGCCCGGACCGGCCGCTCCGCGGTGATGCGCAGCGGCCCCGGATCCGAGGCGGCGATCCTCTGGGTCAGCGGCTACGACGGCGGCGTCGCCCACGGCTTCATGAACCTGCACGTGCAGTGGGCGGGCCATCCCGTGCTGCGCACGATCAGCGCCGCCGAGGCCCAGCCCGTGGGCTGCGGCAGCCTGCCTTCCGTGGGCGGCCAGAACGAGGTCGTGGCCCTGTTGGGCGGCCTGGAGGCCACGGGGCCGTGGCAGCGGCTGCGCGTCTCCGGCCGGCGCACCGGGCAGGAGTACTGGCTGTGGCCCGGGGAGCACCCGGTCCTGCTGGCGGCGCTGCGGCGCCGCCCCCGGGGGCTGCGCCTCGTGGATGGCTCCGGCGGCCCCGTGTTCCGGCTGAGCGGGGGCGACGCCCTGCAGTACGACGCCGGCCCCTGGTTCCGCCCGGACGGCGGACGCCTGCGCCTCCGCTTCCGGCTGCGGGGACGGCTCGGCGGTCCCCGGGTGCTCTTCAACATCGGCCACGGCGCCGGCGGCATCGGCGGCACCGGGGTCAACACCTTCGCCCTCGTCGTCGAAGAGGACGGTCGTCTGCGCTTCACGGTGGAGAGCCAGCGGAACCACGAGGTGACCGTCGCGGCGCCGGGGCGGGTGGGCATCGGGGCCTGGCACGAGGTCGAGATCGGCTGGGGCGGCTTCAACCGGCGGTCGGGCCGGCCGTGGATGGAAGCGGTCCTGGACGGCAAGGCGAGGCGGCAGGACGACCCGGCCACCTTCGGCGAGATGGGCCGCGACTCGCAGGGGCTCGCCTCGCGGCAGCAACCGCGCACCTTCTACGTGCGGCCCCGCACCTCCCTGGCCTTCAGCGGCGCCCTGCAGACGCCGGGCGTATCAGGGGCGTGCGATCTCGCCCTCATCGATCTGAGCTGCCCGGGACGCCCGCGTCTCACGGTGGACCCGGCCCACGGCGCGGGCCCCGAGACCGGAGGCGGCGAGCTGGCTTTCAAGCTGAACCCCGTGGAGCTGCGCGGTCTGAGCCGGAACCGCGCCCGCCTCGGCGCCGGACCCCGCGTGGTGGAGGTGATCGCCGCTTTCGGGCAGGGCCTGCAGCTGCGGACCGAGGAGGTCCCCTTCGCGCCCTCGGGACTGGCCGCCGGCAGCCTCGCCAGCTTCCTCCCCGATGCCGCAAGCGCGTCGACGCGGATCCTGGCGGGAACGGACGACGACGTCCTCGTCCTCGCCTTCTGCGGCCGCTCGGCGAAGGCGGGGGTCGTCCAGGAGGAAGACGGGTTCCGGCTGCGCGCCGGCGGCCGGGCGCTTTCCTTCGAGGTGATCCGGCGGGGCGGCGCCATCCTGCGCCCCCGCTGAGACGGCACCGTACTCCACCGCGCTCCCTGGACCGACGTGCGGGCGCGGACATCTTCGTCGCCAGGAGGCAATCGCATGGATCGGAAGAGACTGCAGGGCAAGGTCGCCATCGTGACAGGCGGGGCCACCGGGATCGGCGCAGGCATCGCCCGCAAGCTGGCCGCCGACGGCTCGGCGGTCCTCATCGTCGACATCGACGAGGACGGGGCGGCTGCCAGCGCCGGACGGATCCGGGACGGGGGAGGACGGGCCTCCTCCATGCTCGGCGACGTGTCGAGGGAAGAGGTCGCCAAAGCGATGGTCGCCCGCGCCGTCGACGAGTACGGGCGCCTCGACATCCTCGTTCAGAACGCCTTCGGGGTCATCGGCTATTCCGACGGCAGCGCCCTGGAAGTGGAGGTCGAGTCCTGGCGCAAGGGAATGGACCTGCTGGTGATGGCCCACTACCTCGGCGCCAGGTACGGGGTGCCGGCCATGACCGAGTCGGGACCGCCCGAGGGCTTCGATCCCGGGCCGTGGGAGGGCCGCGGCCTGCGCCACGGCTCGCCGCCGGCCATGGAGGTCGGCCGCATCGTCAACATCTCCTCCGTCCACGGGCTGCTGCAGGCGGCGGGGGCCATGATCTACGAGTCCGGGAAGGCGGCGGTCATCGGTCTCACCCGCCAGATGGCGATCGACTTCGGGCCCCAGGGGATCACGGTGAACGCCATCGCCCCCGGCCACATCGTGACCGAGGGTTTGGAGAAACTGTGGTCCGAGGTGGCCAACGAAGCCGGGTTCCGGCTTCACGAGCTGCAGTACCCGGTGCGGCGCACCGGCGTGCCGGAAGACATCGGCAACGCGGTCTCCTTCCTGTGCTCGGAGGAAGCCGCCTTCATCACCGGCGTGGTGCTGCCCGTCGACGGCGGCCACAGCATCCAGCTCCAGGAGAACATCGTCCTGGAGCTGAAGAGCTACATCCAGGAGCACCCCGGCCTGAAGACGTTCTTCGACGGGGGCTACGGCGCCGGCGACCGGAAGTAGAGGGAGGCGCTGATGTGCAATCTGTCCGGCTACGTCGGCAGCGAGCGTGCTGCACCGGTCCTCATCGAGATGGCGAGGAAGCAGGAGGGATTCGCCGGCGGCTTCTACACCGGGATCGCCACGGTCTCGGACGGCACGATCCACTGCGCAAAGGTCATCGGCGATCTCTCGGTGCTTCTGCACAGTACGGACGCAGCCGACTTCCCCGGGACGGTCGGCATCCTCCACAGCAGGACCCGGAGTGGCGGGGGGCGAGAGTGGGCCCAGCCCTTTGTCTCGTCCTCGGGCCGCCTTGCCTACATGAGCCACGGCGACGTGGGCGCCTTCCGTTCCCTGTGGAACGGTTCGGATGTCGCGGTGGAGCTCTTCGGGAAAGGAGTCGACTTCACCACTCGAGAGCAGAGCTCCCGGGGCGACTACGAGATGGCGCTGCCCGACGGATCCGTCGTCCACGGAAGTGAGGTGATGTGCAACCTCATCGAGGACGAGAAGACAGGGGACCCGTCGCAGGACCTGTCCCATGCCTACTCGCGCTTCCCTGCGGAGATCGCCGGCGCCATGGTCCACGTCGACGCGCCGGATCGCTTGTTCGCTTCACGGATCAACAAGCCTCTCGTGGCAGGAACGGTCAGGCACGGCGCCTGTCTCGCGACGACAGCGATGGCGCTCCCCGAGCCGGGCATGTCACGAAGGGAGATCGAACCGAACGCCTCGGTGTCGATCGGTGCCTTCGGCGTGGAGACCCGTCGGATCGAGCCCGCACCCGGAGTCGTGTCCGAGCTCCCGGACGCCGAGACGACGGATGAGCTCGTGCTCCGGTTGCTGTCATCCGAGAAGGGCCGCCACTTCGGCGCGATCAAGCGCGGGCTGCAGAAGGAACGGCCGGGGGATGGCTTGAGGCAGGATGACGCCAGCGTCTATGGGGCGCTGGAGCGGCTGTCGAGGGCGGGCCGGGTCTATCGCAAGGAGATCCGTCTCCCGGGGGTCCTGGAGGGCCTGACCGCTCCGAAGTCCGTCTTCTTTCGGGCCGCCGACTGAGGATCGAGCGTTTCTTGTCAGGCAGAGCGCGAGGGGCCGCGGGAACCAGTGCCTCCAAGGAGAAGTGGGAATCCCGCTACCGCGCCGGCGACTTCGAGCCGAACCGCGAGCCGGTGCCCTTTCTCGCGGCCGAAGCGAGGAAACTGAAACCGGGGCGCGCCCTGTGTCTGGCCGCCGGAGCCGGCCGGAACGCCGTCTTCCTGGCGGAGCTCGGTTTCGAGGTCACCGCCGTCGACATCGCTCCCTCCGGACTGGCGTGGTGCCGGCGGCTGGCCACCGAGCGGGGCGTCGAGGTCGAGACGATCGCCGCCGACGTGCTCTCCTTCGACGCCGGCGTCGAGAGGTGGGACCTGGTGAGCAACCTCTACTTCCACGAGCCGGCGATCTTTCCCGGCGTCAGGTCGGCCCTCAGAAGCGGCGGGTACTTCCTCTTTCAGACCTATGCCAGGGCGCAGGCGGCATTCGGATGGGGCCCAAGTAACCCCGACTACCTCGCCGACTCGAAGGAATTGCAGCTGGCCTTTGCCGGCTGGGACGTGCTGCGGTTTGCGGAAAGGGTGAACAGGCTCGAAGACGGAAGGCAGGAGGCGGTGGTGCAGCTGCTGGCGCGCAAGCCCTGACTCCTCCCGGCGGATCCGCCAACACCTGAGATGGCAGGGCGACCGCCCTGGCGATCAGGAGCGTCGGCACCACGCCGGCGTCCATACCGGCGTCGGAGAGCTGCTCTTGAGCGATTGCGCATCGCCCAGGAGCCAGGCGATGCCGTGGTCAAGGGCGCGGCGGGACCCTGATCTCCACCTCGGTCCCGTCCCGCACCGGCGCCGTCACCCGCAGCACGCCGGGCCGCACCACCTCCGCCGCCAGCTCCCGTCCGTCCACGACAACCCGCGGGTCCCGGCACCAGGCCCCCGGCACGCCCGCCTCCAGCGTGAGGCTGCGGTACGGCACCTGCGCCGGCAGTCCCGCCAGGCCGATGCGATAGCGCTGCGCCTCGGCTCCGTCTTCCACCGCCTCGATCCGCGCGTGGCGCCGCGTCAGGTGGTAGCCGAGAGCCTCCTCGGGCACGGCGCACCAGACCTCGTCTCCCCCCTCTGACAGGACCGTCTCCAGGCGCTGCCGCAGCTGGGCCTCGGAGCAGTCCTTGTTGGGATGGACGGGCTCCTCCAGCGGGCAGTGGCAGTAGTCGATGAGCCAGCCCTGCACGGCCTCGGCCTGGCGGATGTTGCGGTACGGATCGTAGGCGCTGTAGAACGGCTCGTAGTAGTGGTCGTGCAGGGCCGTGCGGTTGATCCAGAACAGCTCGTCCCCGGGAAGGTTGAGCGCGTCGGTGAGGCTCATGGCGCCCAGGTAGCCGTAGCGGCGGCAGGCTTGGAGGACGTGATCGGCCATGTTCGTGTTGTTGCCGGGAGAGCAGTAGAGGATGACCGGCTCGCCGAGGGCTTCCTCCAGCACCTGCCTGGCGCGGCCGATCTCCTCGTCCACCATCTCCGGGGTGATCACCTCGTGGCTCCAGGAGTGGTTGCCCACGCCCCAGCCGCGGGCGAGCAGGTCGCGCAGCTCCTCCCCGTTCATGTGGCGGAATCCGTTGTAGCTGGAGTTGCCGGCCTTGCGGATCTGGCCCATCTGGCCGACGAGGATCTCCACGTGGCCGGGGATGCCGTACTCCTCGTGCATGGGGACGGCGAAGCGGTGCAGGTCGGCGAGGGCCTCGTCGTAGGTGATCGAGTAGACCCAGCGCTTGCCGTACTTCCACGGGCAGATGCTCAGGCTCATGATGGCTCACCTCTCACCTGGCCGACGGCCTGCCGGAACTGGGCGAAGGTGCAGCCATGGCCCAGGGTCCACTCGAAGATGTGAAGGGCGTAGCTGGTGGCCAGCCGCCGCGGGAAGCTCTCGGGCGTCTCCACGCCGACGGTGGCATCGCGCATGACCACGCAGCGATAGCCGCGGGCCAGCATCGCCCGGGCTCCCCCCTCGGCGCCGAGGAGGCACATGTCGGCGGCGAAGCCCATGTAGATGAGGGTTTCCACGCCGCGGCTGCGCAGGTACTCGTCCAGCACGTCCGTGTAGAACACGAGAGGCTCGTCCCCCACCGGCGAGACGACCTCGGCGCGCCTCATCTGCGCCAGCGGCGAGCGTTCCATGTAGTCGACGCCGTGAGCTCGCTCGAGCATCTCCTGCTGATGCGGGTGCACGGACCCCGGCCCTCCCGGGCGCCGCGACTCGATGTGGGGGTACTGGTGGTCCATCCAGTCGCTCTCCACGTGGCAGACCGCCAGGCCGATGGAGCGGGCCTCGTCCATGGCCGGGCGGATGACCTCGGCCATGATGCGCCCGGCTTCCTCCGTCGACTGAGGCCAGCCCATGCCCACGCAGTAGTCCGCGTCCACGGCCGGACCGTCGGGGCAGCCGATGTTCCAGCAGTGCATGCCCACGAGGGCCGTCCGCTCCACCGGCAGCGACAGGGTGACCTCCTCGTATCCCGGGCGGTCGATCGGCAGGGGCCGGTAGTAGCGGGCCTCGAGCTGCAGAGCGGCCCCGGTCATCGCCGGCACTCGTCGGCGACGCGGCGCACGATCTCCGCCGCCTGCTCGCAGTGGCGGGGCTCGTACTTCTCGCAGAAGCTGCTCCAGCGGACGAAGCGCTCCAGCACGGCCTGCGCCTTCGGACAGGTGGCCCCGTCGTAGCGGTAGGTGCGCGAGGCGGGAGGCCGGGAATACGGGTAGCTGCCCTTCTCGGCCGCCTCGGCGAGGTAGGGCAACGCCGCCGGGAGCAGGTAGTAGCGCGCCTGGCCCGCGCCCGGGATGCCGGCCTCCGCCACCCGCGCCCCGAACTCCTCCGTGCCGCAGCGGAACTGCTCCGGATCGATGGTGAAGCCCGCCATCCAGCAGGAGTAGACCTCGGTCTCCGGCGGGATCGGCAGGGCCGAGACGCCGGGGATCTCGTCGAGGAGGGCGCTCAGCAGGCGGATCATGCGGTCCCGGTGCTCGACCTGGGGGCGGATGACCTCAAGCTGGGCGAGGCTGATGGCGGCCGTGGACTGGGTCATGCGGTGGGCGAAGCCGTTCACCGTGTGCACCCGCCCGAAGTGCTCCACCATCTGGCCGCCGCGGCTCTGGCCGACGAAGCGGGCGCGCTCGGCCAGCCCGTCGTCGTCGGTGAGGATGCAGCCTCCCACGTCGGAGCCCATGGTCTTCTCCGAGTCGAAGGAGAAGGCGCCCGCCGCGGCCAGGGTGCCGGCCCAGCGGCCCTTGTAGCGGCCGAAGACCGCCTGGCAGGCATCCTCGTACACAACCAGGCCGTGACGCGCCGCGACCTCGGTTATCCCGTCCATGTCGCAGATCAGCCCCGTCAGGTGCACGACCAGGATGGCCCGGGTGCGCTCGGAGATGCAGGCCTCGACGGTCTCGGCGCTGACGATGACGGTGTCGGGGGCGGTGTCCGCGAAGACGGGGATGTAGCCGGCGCTGATCAGGCCCTGCACCGTGCCGTAGTCGCTCACCGAGCTGACCACGATCTCGTCGCCCGGCTCGAAGTCGAAGGCCGCGGCCAGCACCGCCAGGGCCGGCGTGCAGCCCGGCGTGGCGATGCAGTGGGCCACGCCGTGGGCCTCGGCGAAGGCCTGCTCGAAGCGGGTCACCAGGTCGCTGGTGAGCCCCGAGTCGACCACCTCCTGGAGGTACTCCATGGCCCGCGGTCCGATCTGCCGCGGGAAGGGCTGCGGCAGCGGCCCCCGGGTCTCCTGCTGGGAGGCGGCTCCGTAGCGGGCGCGCTCGCGCGGTTGATGGCCGGTAACGGTGTCGGACGTCATGGGCGGGCTCCTATTCGAACTGCTGTTCCTTCTGGCTGACCGCCTTGCCTCGACCCCGGATGAGGTCCTCCCGGTGCCAGGTCGAGACGGCGCGGCAGATGGCGTGCGACTCACCGAGCATGTTCAGGAGCTGGTCCCGGGTGAACCAGTCTCCGGCGCCGAGTGATCCGCGCTCCACTTCGCCGTCCGCATACCCGTAGACGCGGGATACGCCGCCGTCGGCTGCGGCGTCCTCGATGTAGGAGGCCCAGGGGAGATCGAGGTTCAACCGGCTCTTGACGAGGGACTGCAGGGAGCCGATCAGACAACCGATGTCCCAGCCCGCCCTTTCCTCTTCCCTACCCGGGCCGCCGGGCAGTTCCCAGCTCCCGTTGCCGTCGGCGCTGGTGAGGAGATACCGCGGCTCCGCTCCCGATGTCGATTCGATGAGCAGCCGCGTGTCCGTGAGCGGCCGGTCGAAGTGGAGCGGGATGAGCCGCTTGCCGGCGTCGCTCATCGCATCGCAGGCGGCACGGTCGTATGGATAGTAGCCCGCGGCGGGCGGCGCGTTGACGGCACAGTACTTGTTGAAGATCCCGACGCGGTCATCGGAGGTGGTCCCTTCCGGTGCATCGTGCCAGGTGTGCATGTCCATCAGCAGAAGGTCCCCGGCCCCGAGCTCGGGATCGACGAAGTCGGGCAGCTGCTCGGGATCGGGGCGCGTCACATCCAGGATGTGCGCCTCCGGGTCGACGACCCGCGTGAGCTTGTGGGAGCCGGGCGAGACCAGCAGCGGGCCGTATTCGCGGTCGAAGTCGTTCAGCGGGATGATGGCGAAGAGCCAGCTCATGGAAGAGCCCACGGGGCGCCACCGCTTGTAGTCGCAGTGGGCCCTGCCGCCCTTGTCGCCCGGGGCGCGCAGATAGGCGACGTAGGCGGTCAGATGAGCCGGTTGCCCGAAAATGGCTTCGACGGCATCGACCACTCCAGGGTGCTCGGCAATGGGCGACAATCCGGGTTCGGCGATCCGGTTGCCGGCGATGGTGTACTTGCCGGGCGCGGGGTATTTCAGGGAGGAGGGGTACGCGCCTTCGCTGGCCATCCGCTGGACGACTCGCCTCAGTTCCGAAGTCTCCTGGGAGGAGACGACATCGCGGATGACGAGGTAGCCGTCCGAGTGGTAGTCGGCGATCTGCTGGTCGGTCAGGGTGCTGGTCATGATGGCCTCGCCATGGGAAGATGGGTCGAACTGGAGTCCTGACACAGGTCATGGGCGACCGCGTTCCATCGCCGGAAGGCGCACTCGCCGCCCGTCTCCAGGACGTAATGGACGAACACGGCGCTCTTCAACTTCTCCAGGCTGGACCTCGCCCGGATCACCCCTTCGCGCAGGTGCGGGTGCCGGACCCTGCGCCAGCCGTTGATGTAGTAGGCCGTCCAGAGGTAGTCGGAGACGATCGTGACCCTCTCCCGGGGCCGGCAGTCTTCCAGACCCAGCACGACACCGTCGAGCTCGGCCACCACGCTGTTGGACGGGGATTGGCGCCGTCCGGCCATCCGGTGCTCCCCGGCTCGCGGACGGAGGACCACCGCCGAGAACCGGCCGCTCCCGCCCCCATCGGTGAAGACCCACGTTCGGCCGGCATCCGTCGAGTGCCTTCGCCGGAGTGAGACCGGCCAGCGGACTCGCTCGCGTTCGAAGGTGCTCAGCCGCGTTGTCTGCACCCGGAGGGCATGGATCGATGACCAGCCCGCTTCCATTGATCAGAGCCGACCAGCCGTCTCACGCAGGGTTCTGATGCACTTCCGTACGATGCGGGAGTCGCCGCGATACACGGACGCCAGCACGACCGCCGTCCAGGCGCGGTAAGCCGCCGCCGCCGGGTCCTCCTCGATCAAGCCGCGCAGGTACTCCGTGTCCCCCGGGGTGGAATCCCCAGCCATCTCGGTGAGCTCGATGGCGATGGCCACGTCCAGGCGCGGGTCTCCGACCAGGCTGTACCGCCCGAAGTCCAGGATCGTTGCGACTTCCCCGTCCTCGTCGACCAGGACATTGCCGGGATAGGCATCGCCATGAACAAGCGACTTCCGGTCCCAATCCATCCGCTCTTCGATCAGGACTTCGAGCCGCGAGACGATCCGGCGAGAATCGGGCACCTCCTTCGTCAGCCCCGATCCGATTTGCATGCACGACGTCTCCAACCCCCGGCGCAGGAACTCCTTCCACGTCCCGGCCGTAGGCCAGACCGCTGAGATGCTCAGACCCCCGAAGTCGCGATCGACGATCTCGACCTCCCCAACCTCCCTGAGCGCCTCCAGGTAGTTCCGCAGGACCCGCCGCCGGGCTTCCCCATCGACCTCCCGGCAGTACTCCTCCATCGGCCGTCCGGGCAGTCTCGTCTCGATGGTGTAGACGATCTCCTCGTGGACCCGAACCTCATGGATGCGCGGACACTGGAAGGAGAAGGAGTGCCCCTGGAGCCGATCGTACAGATGCACCAGCTCGGAGACGAAGTACTTCGACGCGTGCGGGAAGATGCGGATCGCCTCGGTGTCGGAGAGTGCGAAGGCCCAGGCATCCTCGCCCGCGCCGAGGAAGATGGGATCATCGAGGCCCTCGCGCCTCAGAACGCCTTCGACCGCGTCCGGGTAAGTCATGCTCATAGTGGCAGCTCCTCGAAGGGGATATGGGAGCCCTCGACCCGAAGCAAGGGCTGGCACCCTCGGTCAATTCGCCGACGGAAACCTCTCTCGCAAGCCGTCGAAGTACTCCGAGAAATCCCCCGGCAGCTTGAATTGCCCCCATGCGTCCCGATAGGGTGCCAGTCCATCCACCACTCTTGCGGGACTCTCGGGCCCTCCGAACTGCACGCCCCTGCGCTCCGCATCCTCACGCAACTCGTCATACCGGTCCAACCAGGCCATATCGATGGACGAACGAGCCAACCACAATCGCTCTGACAGAACATCGTCCCCGGCTACTGCAGCCGCCGCTTCATCGAAGAGACGGGTCGCCTCGTTGAGATCCTCCAGCCTCGCCCAGTTGGCGGTATCGGTCTCGAAGCATGACAGCCAGAAATCGTCCCCGTGGCGGTGCGCGGCGGCTACCATCGCATCGATGTACTCCATCAGATAAGGTCCGGCCGCCCCGTAATAGCCATTGAGAAACTCTATCATCAGCTCTCGCTGGTCCTGTCGTGGATCCCACATCATCCGCCCGGCCACCCAGGTGCGCATGGGTCCCATGTCCGCCGCGGTCCCGTAGCTGGCCTGGAGCAGGATGCCGTCCACCCCGATCTCCTGGAAGAATCGGGCGTTGACCCCCATGTTGAAGTAGTTCGGATGGGGCTGAAAGTGATGGCGGAAGTTGCCATCATAGTCCCAGACGAACACCTGCGAGCTCATGTCGGCCCACTTCTTCATCGCCTCCCGGTGGAAGGCGTAGCTCGGCACCGGGTCCAGCCGGTTCATGTCGAGCAGAGCCTGGTAGATCAGCACGTTCTTCCGCGGACGCATCGTGCGGGGCGGCGCTTCGGTATGCAGGTAGGCAAACATGCCGACGAGGACATCGGGGTACTTCCGCTCGACCTTCTCTGCAATGGCATTGACCAGTCGCATCCAGTTGGCCGAGTCGGACCCCTCCTCCAGGCGCACCGCGTCACAGCGATCGCACGTGCACATGTACCGCCCGTCACCCTGAAGGACCCACGCGATCTTCTGCGGATACACCCAGCCCGGATAGTCGCGCTCCAACTCGGCCAGGACGTTGGCGGTAATCGTCCGCTCTCCCCCCTCGCTGTTCGGGCACGGCTGCCCGGGCAGGCGCCGGGTCTGCCTGGCCACTTCCACATACTGGCGGATCAACGCCGAGTCGGGTCGATCGGTCCTGCTCTCCCTCTCCAACGCGCTGAGGGTGTACAGATAGCTGTACCTCTCATCCTCGCTGCCATCCTCTTTGCAGTACATGTACCAATCGGGATGCTCGAGGAAGTGCTCACTGGGGGGCAGCAGTTTGGGGAAACTGTGGGTGGTCCAGTCGTAGTTCACGTCGAAGCTCATCCGATGCCAGACCCGTGGTTCGTGGGTCGCGCCGTAGGTGCCGGCATGGACGCGCATGTTGAAAGGCGGTCGGTACACGACATCCATCGGCAGCACGCTCAGGTTCGGCTGGCTGGGGATGCTTGCGGCGCCGGGTGCCCACAAGCGGCAACCGAGCGCGTCCTGGAGAAACGTGTAGATGGCGTACACGGTGCCCCGCGGTTGGCCCCCGGCCAGTATCAGATCGTTGCCGACGGTCTTGATCACGATGTCATCCGTTCCCAGCGAGTCCCAATCGACGTCGGGCGCAAGCGCTCGGGCATGCTGCGAATCGCCCACGAGAATCCTCGTCATGCCTTCGGGGACCTCCGATACAGGCGCAATCCCGAACTCGGCCCCGGTGACGGCGTCCAGATACTTCTTCAGGTCGCCCGTTGCCGCATTCACCCGAATGCCTGCCAGATCTCGCTTGCTGTCTCCGAGATGATTCATCGTGCTGATGCGAACGCCGGCAATCGTCACGGGGCCGGCAATCGTCCCCTCCTGGCATCTCCTGTATGGCTCGCCGGTCCCATGATTTCGCCAGTACCACCGGACCGTGGTTGGCCGCATCTCCACTTTCAGATCCAGGACCCGGCGCGCCTCGCCGGGCAACGGTACGCGATCAGGATCGGCCCCTTCGGCCGCGAACTCGAAGGAGACGGCGCCACCCCGTGCGATGTGGATTCCATGGGCCCATCGCTCTCCACTCTCCGTATGAACGCCAGCGTACGCCCACGACTCGTGGCTGGTGTCGGCTGGCCTCGCGAGCACATACTCCAACGTCAACGGCGCGTCCTCGGTGACCGTGTGTGGCCGTGACAGCTTCTTGTCGGAAACCGCCTCGAACTGCGGAGAGCCCGGGGAGCGGGCCCTGGCCGAGTAGCCCACCTCCTCACCGTCATGGGAAACGACATACCCCCCTTCCACGTTCGTCCACCCCTGGATCTCGATGGACTCGCCCACCGTTCCTTTGAAGGTCTCACCGAGAAGGTCTCTCTCCTGTCCGGAAGAGACGGACAGCTGCCGGAATGCCGCAGCCGCTCCGGGCACCCACTCGTCGGCCACGATGACCGCCCTGGCCTCTCCCGCATGGGCCAGCTCGACCTGTGCGTGCGCCGCCGGATGGATCGAGGCCATCAGCACCAGCAGCCCTTTGAGAGGGCCCAAGACGGGTGAGATTGGCTTGGACATAGGGCACTCAAATGAGATGTCGATGAGCAGACGGCAAGAGAGTGAGCGGCGTTGACGTCACGTCTCGTCCAGCCCCGGGAACCTGGCCTCGCCGAAACGCAGCAGCTCACCCGTGCCACCGGGCAAGGTGATGCGAAACTCGCCCCCTTCGACGGCCAACGCTTCGGGCTGACCCGTTTCCCGTGACAGGCGGCCGATCACTCTCACCTTCGGGTCCAGCGTCAACGTCACCCTCACCGCCCGCTCGGCCGACGACGCGCCCTTGCCGTGCCACAGGTTCGTCAGCATGAAGTAGTCCTGGCCATCGTCGTCCTTGAAGAACCCGATCAGCAGGTCTTTCCATGGGGCGGGCTCGTCGCCTTCGATGGCGACCGCCTTGATGATCGTGTCACCCCCGTCGCCCGGCTTCCAGGCGGTAACGCCGCCGGGGACCTCGTTGCCGCCTTGCGGCAGGTAGCGCACCGCCGTGCTCTCCAGGAACCGCAGCGCCTGGCCGAGGTGGCCCACTTCGAGGTTCAGCCTGGCCACGCCGTAGTAGATCGGCCGCCGCCGGCCGGTACCCCCCTCGATCATGGCCGGACCCTGCTGGTCCTCGTAGGTGAAGTACGCGATCCCCGTGTACCCGCAGGTCAGATGCATGAAGACCTGCATGCGCACGTCCGACTCACCGGGCATGCGATAGCCGCGCCTGTCGTCGGCGTATGCCTGGACGAAGGCCCAGTACGGCGCGTCTATCTCCTGGCCGACTTTGCGTGCCGTCATCAACGTGGGAAAGAGGTTCTTCGTCCCGCCGTCCTCCATGAAGGGATAGGCGTTGAACAGCACCACGTCCGGGTCCATGATCGTGGCGAACTCGCGCAGATAGTCTTCGTAGCTGTAACCACCCTCGGGCACCGGCCCCCCGTAGTACCGTTCAGCTGTCGCGCCCATGGGAAAGGCGCAGGAATAAATCAGGGCCTCGGGATAGGTCTGCTTGAGCCACTCGATCGTCTTGGCGGCGATGAGCATCTTCGGCCGGTTCGGCTCGTCCCAGACCAGCCACCCCGTCTGCCCGGGATAGTCGGCGTTCAGCCGCTGCAGCGTGGCTTTGAGCTCGTCGGTCAGACCGTCCATGTGCGGGTACACGTGCTGGTGCCAGTTCAGCCCCTTGGCCGCCGCCTTCTCCAGCAGCCCGGGCTTGATCTTCCACGCCAAGAGGTTTGTCAGGTTGGCCCGGGCGTGGTGATCGGCGTCGAAGGTGTTCGGTACGATCGTCAGGGCCATCGTGGTGAATGGGTGACTGCGGACCCAGCGCTTGCCACGGCTCAACTCCGCTGCCTGGCCGTGGGCGGAGGCGTGCTGGAGAGCCACACCGGACATCAGGAGCAACACCATCCAACGAGCGTTCCACCGCATTGCAGACTCCTTGTGATCGTCACTGCGCTTCGATCAGCACTTCGAGCCGTGAGACGATTGTCGATCCCCTTGCGCAGACCAACCGCGTCTGACCCTTCGATCAAGAGCGCCCTTCGGAGCACCGCGCCAGAGGCGCACTGTCAATTCGTGTTGCGGTCGCTCTTGTCATCCGGTACTCCCGGTGTAATGGAGTCCTCCTCCAGGCGCTCCAGGTGGCGGCGGCACCTCTCCTGAAACCAATCCAACTCAGACCACGGATGCTTCTGCGCGAACTGTGGGCCCAACGCAGCCAACAGCACGTCTTCGAAGCGGGTCAACTGCCCTTGGCGGGAACCCCATAGCAATCTGCTGATCCTATCGTCGTCATACGGGGTGATGGCCTTGTCCAAATCCTCAATGATCTCAAAGCCAAGTGCCCGAACCATTTCCGCTGCGAATTCATAGGAAAACTCGCTCAGCCGGGCATCTGGGGTGTACTTGCGATCCAAGTAGGTCTTCAAGGCATCAGCTGTTATCTCGACCTCGGCAAACTGACCCTTTTCGACCGACTTCCTAGCTTCAGACCTTACCCTCGCATCCTCATCTTGGATCGCTTGGAATTCCCGGTCAGCGATTTCCAGAAGACCCGCCAGTGCGGTGAATCTCTTCCGGATCAGAGAGGGAATGGTGCTAGCCGTCTTGTATTGGATGTCGTGCTCAATCTCTGCCCACGCATGCTGAAGTACAGTACGGATCTGCAACTCACATACGAGGTTCTTGTAGCTACTGTACTCTGGCAGAGACAGCCGCTTTGATGCGAGCTTCACTAGGAAGTGTACACTCTTGTATCCAAGACGATCATCATCAAGCAGAGCAGCTTTGTCACTGAATTCGACTACTTCAAATTCCTGCAGGACCACTTCCCGCGTAGTCTCAGCCGTCTTCGGAAAGAAGGTGATGACCCGCACGCCAGCTAGATCTGTGATATTCAAGAGGGGATCAGGATACTTAGGTCGCTCCGGGTCAGACTCAGATGGTTTTGATGCCTTAGTCCCGAAGGATTCCACCTCCTTGGCCCGGGCTTCGATCGACGCTGCCTGTATGTTGCCAGCTCTCAGCGCCTCTTTGACAATCCCTCGAACCGCCTCAGCGAAGGCCTCAAATATGGGGCGGCGGCGTTGGTACTCCGCGACCGCGTTCAGCCGATGCTCCTCAAAGTTGAACGTCACAGGGTACCTTCATTCCTGGGCAATTGCGCCACAACCGGATGAGGACTGCAATATACATACCCGCTTGGATCACGATTGACGCGCACGGGGCCACCATCCTCTCTGCCTTCACACCCGGACCAGCTTGCGGAAGCAGCGCACCAGCCGCGGCGGATCCAGCCGCCGGCCATAGGCGCTCCACGACACCTCCCCCACGTAGAGGTCCCCCCGCGAATCGATGGCCAGGCCGTGGGGCGCCGTGTACTCCCCCGGCCCCTCGCCGGGATGGACGCCGCCGAGGCGGGCGAGCTGGTGGCCTTCGAGGTCGTGGATGGTGACGCAGGCGCCGATGTTCGGGTAGGCGGCGTTGACGTCGAGGTGGCTGGGCAGCTGGCCCACGTAGGCCCGGTCGCCCGAGACCAGGAGTCCGCAGGGGCGGTGCATGTCGTTCCACTGGTCCAGATAGGCTCCCTGGCCGTCGAAGATCTGGACGCGGTGGTTCTCGCGGTCGGCCACGTAGACGCGGCCGGCGTCGTCGGTGCAGACGCTGTGGACCAGGTTGAACTGCCCCGGGGCGGTGCCGAACTCGCCCCAGGAGAGGAGGTGCTCGCCCTCGGGGGAGTACTTGTGGACCCTGGCGTTGCCGTAGCCGTCGCCGATGTAGACCGCCCCGGAGCGGGGGTCGACGGCGACCTTGGTGGGACGGTTGAAGGGGTCCCCGCTGTGCTCCGGCGACCCCTGTCCAGGCGTGCCGATGGTCAGCTGCAGCTCGCCTTCCCAGGTGAAGCGGCGCACGCAGTGGCCGTCGTCATCGGCGGCCCAGAGGGCGCCGTCCGGCCCCGCGGTGAGGCCGTGGGGGCGGGTGAACATGCCCTCGCCCCAGGCCCCGGTCAGGGTGCCGTCGGCTTCGAAGACCATGACCGGCTGCTGGCCGCGGCTGAAGACGCAGACCCGGTCCTGGCCGTCCACGGCGACGTCCACGACCTCGCGGAAGCTCCAGCCCTCGGGCAGCCGCGGCCAGTCGTGCCGCTCCTCGAAGCGGTGGTCTCCCGATCCGACTCTCGTGGTCATCTCTCAGTCCCCCAGCCAGGCGATGCCGTCGATCTCGACGAGGATCCCCTTGAAGAGATCGCCAGCGCCGATAAGCCGCCGCGTCGGCATGGGCGGCCCGTCGAAGAACTCCATGTAGGCGCGGTTGAAGCCGTCGCGGTCGGCCATGTCGAGGAGGAAGACGTTCACCCGCACCAGGTCCGCGGTCGTGGCTCCCTCCTTGTTCATGGCCTGCACCATGAGTTGCATGGTATACCGCGTCTGCTCGGTGATGTCCCGGCCGACGACGTTCATCCCCGGGTCGACGGGGCCGAAGCCGGACAGGTAGAGGGTGTCGCCGGCGCGGCGGGTGGTGCTGTAGAAGGGCTCCTTGGCGATGGGCAGGTCGGTCACGGTCTCTCCTTGTTGCAGGTTGACCTCGGGTCGTTCGACAACCTATGGTGCCACAGGCGCCCTTGCACGCCAAGAACAAGAAGAGGGGAGGATCCCGGATGATGGAGGTCGATCGTCAGCGTTTTCTCGAGGAGGGCTACGTCATCCTCCGTCAGGTCATCCCTCCCGACCAGCTCGAGGAGCTGCGCCGCGTCTACGAGATCCTCGTCGACCGCCAGCGCGCCATCTGGGCCCGGGACCGCGCCCCCGAAGACCCGCCGGGCGGCCACTGGGAGACCGCCGCCCAGCCGCGCCTCACCCTCACCAGCCTCGCGGGCGAGATCGACGCCTCCACCGCCGGCGCCGTCGAGATCTGGCTCCACGAGAACACCCACGGCGTCAGCAGCCGGCTCCTCGGCGTCGAGGACGCGGCGGTGACGGAGATGATGCTCATGTGCAGCCCGGTGCGCGATCACGGCCCGGCGCGCTGGCACCGGGACTTCGCCCCGGGCCACAGCTCCTCGGTCATGGGCTACGCTGAGGACATCCGCGAGAACGGCCCCCGCTACGTGCAGTGGAACCTCACCCTTTACGACGACGACGTCCTCTGGGTGGTGCCGGGCAGCCACCTGCGGCCGAACACGCCGGAGGAGGTGGAGCAACTGCGCCGGAACGACCGCGCCCCCCTCGACAGCGGCGTGCAGACCCACCTGGCGGCCGGCGACGGGGTCGCCTACATCCTGCCGATCCTGCACTGGGCCAGCGACTACAGCACCCGCCTGCGGCGCGTCATCCACGGCGGGTTCTCCAACTTCACCCACTACCCGGACCCGCGCTTCTGCGAGCATCTCTCGCCCGGAGCGCAGGCCACTTTCGAGCGCTGGCGGCGGCGCAGCGACCTCGCCGTCGACCACGTGGAGACCGCCCTGAGGGCCGTCCTGGAAGGCGACGGCCCGGGCTACCACCGCGCCCTGGAGGAGCTGCACCCCGGCTCGGGCCCCATGGCCAAACGCCAGAGCACGATCTTCCTCAGCAAGTCGGCCCGGGACATCCGCAACCTGCACCATCCCGACTTCGAGAGTCTGCCGCAGAAGGACCGCAAGTTCGCCGCCATGGTGCACCCCATGACCCTGCAGTGGGGCCCGCGGCTGGGCGACCGCTTCTCGGACGCGGAGGCGAAGGCCCTGTGGGCCCGCTTCGAGCCCGTCGACCGGAGCCTGCAGGGCGAGGAGGAGCAGACCTTCCCCGGCTTCCAGGGACGGGGGTCGCGCTACTTCTTCAACGAGGTCCCCGAGTCTCTCACCGTGGACGGCTTCATCGCCGGTTGGGCCTAGGCCGGCCCTCGGGGCTCGTTTTCGCCGCCCCGCCGGCTCACTACCTTGTCGCCCGCGTCCGCCGGCGGCGTCCGTCCGGCGGTCGTTTCCTGCCCGCCGGAGGATTCGTCGTTTGCCGCCATCACCTGCCGAGGCCCGGGTGGTCCGCCTCAACGCGGAGCTGTTCCCCATGTCCGAGGTCGAGCGCCGGCTCCTCGACCGCCTCGGCGTTCGCCCGCTGGAGGTCGAGGCCGCCGAGCCGGAGCAGATCCTGCCCCACGTCCGCCACGCCGACGCGGTCTGCGTGGTCTCGGCCAAGCTGCCCGCCGCCGTGGTCGACGGCCTGGAGGAATGCGCCCTCATCTCGCGCATCGGCAACGGCACCGACCGCATCGACGTGGCCCGGGCCACCGAGCGCGGCATCGTCGTCTCCAACGTCCCCGACTTCAGCACCGAGGAGATGGCCGACCACGTGATGGCCATGATCCTCTCCCTGGGCCGCCGCATCCCGCGCATGGCCAGCCACATGCTGGACGGAGCCTTCCGCCAGGCCCGCGTCGAGTCCCTGGCCCTTCGCCGCCTGTCGAGCCTCACCCTGGGCCTCGTCGGCTGGGGCGCCTCGGCGGTCGCCGTGACCCGCCGCGCCCTGCCCTGCGGCCTCACCGTGATCGCCACCCGCCGCGACATGGACCGGCCCTCGCCCGAGGCCGAGGAGCTCGGCGTCGCGATGGTCGATCTCGACGACCTGCTGCAGCGCTCGGACTTCGTCTCCCTGCACCTGCCCCTGACCGGGCACACACGGGGGCTCATCGACCGCGGGCGCCTCGAGCGGATGAAGCCCGGCGCCTTCCTGATCAACGCCTCGCGGGGCGACATCGTCGACGAGGACGCCCTGGCCGAGATGCTGCGCTCCGGACGCCTCGCCGGCGCCGGTCTCGACACCTTCGGCATCCTCGAGATCTTCAGCGAGACCGAGGAGGTGCCGACCCACCCGCTGATCACCGCGCCCAACGTCATCGCCACGCCCCACGTCTCGGCGCTGTCCGTGGAGTCGACGCGGGACGTGGCCACCGGCAGCGTCGAGAACCTGGCCTGCGTGCTCCGCGGCCACATGCCGCGCCCCGAGCAAGTCGTCAACCCCGAGGTCGTGCCTCGGGTGCCGCTGAAGCCCCACGACCCCGCCCTGCTGGAGGAAGGATGACCAACTCCCTGTTCGACATGAGCGGGCGCGTGGCCCTGGTCTCGGGCGCCGCCCGGGGCGTCGGCCGCGCCATCAGCCTGGGCCTGGCCGAGGCCGGCGCCGACCTGATGCTGGCCGACCTCGACGAGGCCGGCGCCGAGGCCACCGCCGCCGACATCGAGGCCCTGGGCCGGCGGGCCGTGCCGGTGCGCTGCGACGTCTCCGACCCGGAGCAGATCCGGCCCATGTTCGAGCGCCTCGACCGGGAGTTCGGCCGCATCGACGCGGCCGCCAACGTCGCCGGCGGCGGGATCGTCCTGGGGCCGCCCGAGGAGCTGGACCTGGACGACGTGAAGGAGTCGCTCCAGGGGCTGGTGGTGGGGCGGTTCTGCTGCTGCCAGGAGGCCGGGCGCCGCATGCTCGCCGCCGGCGGGGGCAGCATCATCAACATCGGCTCCCTGGCCAGCCTGACGGCCATGGGGAGGGGCCACATGGCCTACAGCACGGCCATGGGCGGCGTCGCCCAGATGACCCGCGAGCTGAGCACCGAGTGGGCCAGCCGCGGCGTGCGCGTCAACGCCATCCTGTTGGCCCAGATCCTCAACCCGAACCTGCGGGAACGCATCGAGCGGGAGCCGCGCATGGAGGAGCAGTGGCTGCGGGGCCTGGCCCGGGGCCGCCTGGGGGAGCCCGATGACGTGAAGGGGGCGGCCGTCTTCCTGGCCTCGGACGCCTCGCGCTGGGTGACCGGGGTCCTTCTGCCCGTGGACGGCGGCAACCTCGCCATGAACGCCGGCGCCTCCTACCCCGGCGGGCCGGGGATCACGGGGTGAGGCCATGACCCCCTCCCCCGCCGTCCAGCTGGATCTCTACCGCACCATGCTGCGCATCCGCCGCTGCGAGGAGCAGCTGGCGCGGTCGTACGCCGCGGGCAAGATCACCGGCGCCTGCCACACCTACGTCGGCCAGGAGGCGGTCGCCGCCGGGGTCTGCGCCCACCTGCGCGACGACGACGCCGTCTTCAGCACCCACCGCGGCCACGGCCACGCCCTGGCCAAGGGCGTGCCGCCCCGGGAGCTGATGGCCGAGCTCTTCGGACGGGCCACCGGCTGCTCCGGGGGCCGCGGCGGCAGCATGCACCTCTTCGCCCCGGAGCTGGGCATGATGGGCACCAGCGGCATCGTCGGGCCCTGCATCCTCCAGGCCGCCGGCGCCGGCTACTCCTTCCAGCTGCTGGAGACCGACGGGGTGGGGGTCGCCTTCTTCGGCGACGGGGCCGTGGGCAACGGCGCCTTCCACGAGGGGCTGAACCTGGCCGCCATCTGGGACCTGCCCGTGCTCTTCGTCTGCGAGAACAACATGTACGCCACCGAGGTCCCCTTCGACTACGCGGCGCGCAACACCGACGTGGCTGGCCGCGCCGGCGGCTACGGCATGCCGGGCGAGCGCGTCGACGGCAACGACGTGCTGGCCGTGTACGCGGCGGCCGGGGAAGCCGTGGAGCGGGCCCGGTCCGGCGGCGGACCCTCGCTGGTGGAGTGCCGCACCTACCGCACGCGGCCCCACGCCGAGGGCATGGGCGACGGCGGCTATCGCTCCCGGGAGGAGATCGACCGCTGGCGGCAGCGGGACCCCATTCCCCTGCTCGCGCACTCCCTGGTGGACGAATCCCCGGCCGGGGCCGCAGACGTGGAGAGGATCGCCGCCGAGGTGGACGCCGAGATCGAGGAGGCCGCCGCCTTCGCCGAGGGCAGCCCATGGCCGGACCCGGCCACCGTCGGCGACCATGTGTACGGGGGCGGCTCCTGATGGCGGCCCGCGAGATCACCTACACCGAGGCCTCCCGCGAGGCCCTGGCCGCGGCCATGGAGCGGGACCCGACGATCTTCGTCCTCGGCGAGGGGATCGGGGAGCGCGGCGGCAACTTCAACACCACCACCGGCCTCTACGACCGCTTCGGCCCCCGCCGCCTGCGCGACACGCCGATCTGCGAGCGCGGCTTCGTCGGCCTGTGCGCCGGCGCCGCCATGACCGGCACCCGGCCGGTGGTCGACTTCATGTTCGTCGACTTCCTCCTCGACGCCGCCGGCGAGCTGACCAACCAGATCGCCAAGGTCCAGTACATGTCCGGAGGCCGCCTGAGGATGCCCGTCCTCCTGCGCGGCTGCGTCGGCATCGGCGGCGGCCACGCCACCCACCACTCGGGCAGCTACTACCCGCTCTTCGTCAACGTCCCCGGCCTGCGGGTGGCCGTGCCGGCCTCGCCCTACGACGCCAAGGGGCTGATGGCTTCCGCCCTCAGCGGCGACGACCCGGTGCTCTACCTGGAGCACAAGTCCCTCCTCGGCCTGCGGGGCGAGGTTCCCGAGGAGGAGTTCGAGGTCCCCTTCGGCCGGGCTCGCCTCTGCCGCGAGGGCTCGGACGTCACCGTCGTGGCCATCGGCCCCATGGTGCCCCGGAGCCTGCAGGCCGCCGACTCCCTCGCCGGCGAGGGGATCTCGGTGGAGGTCATCGACCCGCGCACTCTCGCCCCCCTCGACCTGGAGACGATCCTGGCGTCGCTGCGCAAGACCGGCAAGCTGCTGGTGGCCGACGAGTCCTTCGGCCCCTGCGGCGTCGGCGCCGAGATCGCCGCCCGGGTGATGGAGCACGGCTTCGACGACCTGGGCGCCCCGGTGCGCCGCCTCAACGGCGCCCACGCGCCGACCCCCTACAGCGCCCCCCTGGAGGCCGCGGTGGCGCCCACCGCCGATCACGTGGCCGAGGCCGTGCGCGCCCTCGCCGAGGAGTAGCCGTGGCCGTCGAGATCGTCATGCCCCGGCTGGGCTGGACCATGGAGGAGGGCACCCTCGTGGAGTGGATGAAGAAGCCGGGCGAGGCGGTGCAGGCCGGCGAGATCCTGTTCACGGTGGAGACGGACAAGGCGATCAACGAGGTGGAGTCCTTCGACGCCGGGCGGCTGCACATCCCCGCGGACGCTCCCGGTCCGGGGGCCACGGTGGCCGTGGGTACGGTCATCGGGTACCTGCTGGCGGAGGGAGAGGAACCGCCGGCTTCGGCGGCGCCCGCGGCGCCGCAAGGATCCGGTGCCGCGGCGGCACCCCCGGCCGCTTCCGAGGTCGCGGGCAGAGGGGCTGCCCGTGCGTCGGCGGCAGGGTCCAGCACCGGTGCGGCACCCGCGGCGCCTTCGGAGGGCGCGGGCCAGAGGGACGGCAGTGCGCCTGCGGGACCAGCGCCCGAGGTGACCCCGGCCGGCCGTGCGGCCCAAGAGGCCGCGAGGGCTCGGCCAGCGTCGGAAGCCGCGGCGCCCAGGCAGACCCCGGCCGGCAGCGCGGCGACTCCGGGCGGCGGGACGGCAGGCGCTCGGGAAGACTCCGCGACGGCGGGAGCCGCCTCCGCCCCCGCGATCAGCCCCCGTGCGCGGCGGCTGGCGCAGCAGCTCGGCATCGACTGGCGGAAGGTCCGCGGCACCGGACGCACCGGACGGATCACCGAGGACGACGTGCGCGCAGCGGCGGCGGATCAAGCCTGCGGCGGTGGATCGACGGAGCAGTGACGGTGTCCGACGCCCTGCATGCGCCGGGCGCCTCCGGAGCAGGCCGAGGGTCGCGGGCCAGCCGCGGAGTACGCGGGCATGGCAGCGCGGAGCCGGCCGAAGGTGGGACAGGACACCGGTGACGCTCCCAGAAGCCCTGAAAGCCCTGGGCGTCCGGCCCGATACCCTGTCGGCGGCGGAGAAGGCGCACCTCGACCGGGAGGGCTACCTGCCCCTGCCCGGCATCCTGGACCCGCCCCAGACCGCCGCGCTCATCGCCGCGGCGGAGGCGGTCTACGCCAAGGAGGGCACCGGCCGCGAGGGCGGGCCCGCCGAGTCCAGCTACATGCAGAACAAGTCCGCCGGCTTCGACATCTGCTTCACCCACCCCCGGGTCCTGGCCGCCGTCTGCCACCTCCTCGACGGGCCCATCAAGTCCTTCGGCGTCCACGGCCGGCCCCATCCCCCCGGCAGCGAGCGGCAGAAGCTCCACGTCGACTACAACGGACCGCCGCCGGAGCCCGGGCGATGGGCGGTCGGCAACTCGATCTGGATGCTCTCCGACTTCACCGAGGCCAACGGCGCCACGCGGGTGATCCCCGGCACCCACCTCCGGGGGCAGACTCCCGACGTCCTCGAGGACCCGGCCGCCCCCCACCCGGAGGAGAGGCTGGTGCCCGGGGAGGCCGGCACCGTGGTCGTCATCAACAGCCACATGTGGCACGGCACCACCCGCAACGACAGCGGCGAGGCGCGCCACAGCCTCACCAGCTTCTTCTGCCGGCGCGGCGACCCGCACATGGTGTTCTCCAGCGCCCTGAGCCGGGAGGCGGCCGCCCGCCTGAGCCCGGAGGCCCGCTGCCTCTTCGCCGACCCGGAGCCCTGGACCGCGTGAGCCGCTCCCGGTCCGTGTGGACGGCGGCGGTCCCCCGGGACTATCGTCCGCGGCTGCCATGAATGCGTTTGCGGAACAGCTGGAGCGCTACGCCCGCACCGGATACCTCGTGGTGCCCGGGGCCCTGGACGCCGTCCAGGTGGAGGCCGCCAACGACGCCATCGACCGCGACCTGGCCGCCGGCACGCCGTTCTGGATCGAGCGCGAGGAGGGCCACGTCACCCTCAACGTGCACATGCTGCTGGCCCACGAGGAGATGGATGTCACCATGCGGCCCCCGTCCCTGGTGCCGCTGCTGGAGGCGATCCTCGGGCCCGAGGTGTGCGCCGAGGAGCACTCGGTGCGCATCCGCCGGCCCCACGACGGCGAGCCCTACTGCCGCTGGCACCGCGACGGCGGCGGCTGGCCCCGGCTCGGACCGCGGCCCCCCTTCTCCACCCACTACCTCTCCGTCGCCTACTACCTGAGCGACGTGGACGCCACCACCCACACCTTCAGCCTCATCCCCGGCTCGGCCCAGGGCGGGCAGCTGCCGCCCCTGGACCACTACGACCTGGCCACGGCCCACCACGTCGAGGGGGAGAAGGGCACGGCGGTCCTCTTCAACGCCGGCATGTTCCACGCCGGCAACGTGCGCCGCAGCCCGGTGGAGCGGCGCACCATCCACATCTACTGCGGCCGCCGCTCGGCGCCGCCGATCAGCAACTACACGATCTTCCCGCGGCGGCTGTGGGAGAGCGGGGACGAGGCCACGCGCCGCTACTACGAGCGGCCCAACGCCATCACCCGCCTGCTGATGGAACGGTTCTGACGATGCAGACCCTCGGCGACCGCGGGGGCCGCGCCCTCATCGACTGCGACATCCACAACGCGCCCACCCTCGAGGGTCTGCAGGCGCACCTGCCCGACCACTGGGTCGACTACACCACCCACTCGGGCTTCCGCGGACCCGACGCCTCCGACTATCCACCGGGCCTGCCGCTGACGGCCCGGCCGGACTTCCGGGGCGAGGGAGGCGGTGCGCCCGGGTCGACCCTGGAGCAGGTCCGCGGCCACGTCCTCGACGCCTGGGAACTGGAGCACGGGGTCCTGACCTGCAACTACCAGGCCTCGTCGGTGCACAACGCCGACCTCGGCTCGGCCCTGGCGGCGGCCGTCAACACCTGGCAGATCGAGGACTGGCTGCAGCCGGAGCCGAGGCTGCGGGCGTCGGTGGTGGTGCCGTCCCAGGACCCGGTGCTGGCCGCCGCCGAGATCGACCGCGTCGGCGGCGTCCCCGGGTTCGTGCAGGTGATCCTGCCGGTGCGCTCCCTGGTCCCCTACGGCAACCGGCGCTACGATCCGATCTACGAGGCCGCGGTGCGCCACGGCCTGGCCGTGGCCATCCACTACGGGGGCGCCGCCGGCCACCCCTCGACCCCCTCGGGGTGGCCCACGAGCTTCGTCGAGGAGTACGCGGGCATGGCCGCCCTCTTCCAGTCCCAGGTGAACAGCCTGATCATGGAGGGCGCCTTCGACCGCTTCCCGGGGCTGCGCGTCGCCCTCGTCGAGGGCGGCTTCACCTGGATGCCGTCGCTCATGTGGCGCCTCGACAAGGAGTGGAAGGGCCTGCGCAGCGACACGCCGTGGGTGAGGCGACGGCCCTCGGAGTACATGCGCGAGCACATCCGCCTCACCGTGCAGCCCTGGGACGCGCCCGGGGACCCGGAGCCGCTGGGGCAGATCATCGGCCAGATGGACTCGGACGAGATGCTCCTGTTCGCCACCGACTACCCCCACGGGTGGTTCGACTCGCCCGGGGACGCCTGGCCGGTGCGCCTGGACGAGGCCCTGACGGCACGGATCTGGTCGGAGAACGCCCGCGCCTTCTACCGGCTGTGAAGGAGAATCTGCAGATGGGAACGACCACGCTCGTCGAGCCGGCCCCCGCCGTGGCGGAGCGGGAGAAGCTGGCCGTGATCGACGCCGACATCCACGTGACCATGCCCGAGGACGGGACGATGGAGCGGTTCCTGCCGGAGGAGTGGCGCGAGCACCACCGCACCATCGGCATGCGCGGCCACGTCGGCTCGGCGTACCCGCGGATCGCGCCGAACGCGGCGCGCCACGACTCCTGGCCGCCCTCGGGAGGCCCGCCGGGGTCTGACCTGGACTTCCTGCGGATGCAGCTGCTGGACGAGTGGGAGCTGGACTACGGCATCATGACCCCCCTCATCCGCGCCGGCGGGGACGTCAACCTGGAGTACGGCGCCGCCCTCTGCCGGGCGATGAACGACTGGCAGCTGGCCGAGTGGATCGAGCCGGAGCCGCGGATGCGGGGCTCCATCGTGGTGCCCTACGAGGACGGCGAGCTGGCCGCGGCCGAGGTCGACCGCATGGGCGGCCACCCCGGCTTCCTGCAGCTGCTGCTGCTGGTGCGCACCCGCGAGCCCCTGGGCCACCGCAAGTACTGGAAGATGTACGAGGCCGCCGCGCGCCACGACCTGCCGGTGGCCATCCACTTCGGCGGCGCCGGGGGCGGGCCGATCACCGGCGCCGGCTGGCCCTCCCACTACGTGGAGGACCACGGCGGCATGCCCCAGGCCTTCCAGCCCCAGGTGGCCAGCCTCGTCTACGAGGGGGTCTTCGAGCGCTTCCCCACCCTCAAGGTGGTCCTCATCGAAGGGGGGTTCTCGTGGCTGGCGCCGCTCATGTGGCGCCTCGACCACTGCTGGAAGCGCATGGGCGCCGAGCTGGGCCGCCTGCGCCGGCCGCCCTCGGAGTACGTGCGCGATCACTTCTGGGTGACAACCCAGCCGATGGAGGAGCCGCCCGACCCGGAGTACTTCGAGCAGATGCTGGAGTGGATGGAGATGGACGACCACCTCATGTTCGCCACCGACTACCCCCACTGGGACTTCGACTCGCCGGCGCAGGCCCTGCCGGCGCGGCTCGACAGGGGGCTGCGCAAGGCGATCCTGGCCGGAAACGCCCGCCGCCTCTACGGGCTGGACTGATGCCGGCGCGGCACGTGGTCGGCACGGTGGCGGAGATCCCCCCCGGGGGCCGCAAGCTGGTGGAGATCGAGGGCCGCTCCATCGGCGTCTTCAACCTGCATGGGCAGTTCTTCGCCCTGGGCAACCGCTGCGCCCACCAGGGAGGCCCCCTGTGCAAGGGCCGCCTCACCGGCTTCCTGCAGTCGCGGGGCCCGGGGGACTACACCTACACCCGGCAGGGCGAGATCCTGCGCTGCCCCTGGCACGGCTGGGAGTTCGACGTGCGGACCGGCCAGTCCTGGTGGGACCCGGCCCGCACCCGCACCCGGAGCTACGAGGTCGAGGTCGTGGCGGGAGAGGAGATGGCCGGCCCGCGCAAGGGGCCGTACGTGGTGGAGACCTACCCGGTCTCGGTGGAGGAGCAGTACGTGGTCGTGGAGCTTCCCTGATCCCTTGCTGACGGGCGCACTCCATCGACGGATGCTGAGGGGGCTGCTCCCCCTCGCCCTGCTGGCCCCGGCCGCCGCCGAGGAGCGCACCCGCATCGAGGTCCCCGTCTTCGAGGGCGGCGAGGGCCTGAGCTTCTTCTTCCACGCCGCCCGCGAGTACGAGAAGGTCCGCCCCGACGTCGAGGTCGACCTCTACGGCGACCCACGCATCGCCGACAAGGTGCGGGTGCGCATCCTCGAAGGGACCTTCCCCGAGGTCAGCAACGCCGGCCTCAACTACTGGGCCCTGATCCGCAACGGCGAGATCCTTCCCCTCGACGAGTACCTCGACCGGCCGAGCTGGGAGGGCGACCGCACCTGGCGCGACTCCTTCCTGCCCGGCAGCCTGGAGCGCTACCAGCACGAGGGGAAGACCTACGGCATCCCCTTCCTCTACTCGATCTACGCCATCTGGTACAACAAGGGGATGTTCGAGGAGCACGGCTGGAGCCCGCCGCGGACGTGGGACGAGTTCTTCGCCCTGTGCGAGACGATCCAGCGGGCCGGCATCGCGCCGCTGGCCTTCCAGGGGCGGTACCCGGGCTACATCGGGGGCGTCACCGACAACGCCTACTACCACCTGGCCGGCCGCGACCGCTACTACGAGCAGAAGGACCTGCTGCCGGGCAGCTTCGACAACCCCGAGTTCGTCACCGCCCTCGGCCTGATCCAGCGCACCGCCGTGAACTACTTCCAGCCCGGCGCCCTGGGCATGAGCCACACCGAGGCGCAGCTGGAGTTCTTCCTCGGCCACACGGCGATGGTCTTCTGCGGCTCGTGGCTGAAGAGCGAGATGCTCGGCAAGATCCCCGAGGGCTTCCGCCTGGGGGCGTTCAACTTCCCCGCCGTCGAAGGCGGCGTGGGCGACCCGAACGCCGTGTACACCGGCGCCGGCTACTACTTCGTCTTCCGCCAGAGCGCGCGCCCGGAGCTGGGCGTCGACTTCCTGCGCTTCATGACCTCCCGGGAGCAGGCCGGCACCTTCGCCGAGATGCGCGACATCCTGGTCGCCGTCGAGGGGTCGATGGAGGGCCGCACCAGCGCCGACCTGCAGGACCTGGTGGACATGGCCCGGCGGGCGACCACCACCTACGGCACCGCCCCCGGCGAGGGCTTCCCGGAGATGGACCAGTTCCTCAACGACACGCGCTTCAAGATCGTCAACGGCGAGATCACCCCCGAGGAAGGGGCCCGGGAGCTGGAGTCGGCGGCGCTGGCGGTGCGCAACCGCGCCTTCCACCCCGAGGACGTCACCGTGCGCCACCTGTGGAAGCCGGCTCTGCTCCTCGGGCTGCTGGGGCTGGCCATGGGCTTCTGGCTCTACACGACGATCCGCCAGTGGCGGGAGAGGCGCGCCGGCGAGGCGCCGAAGTCCAACAGCACGGTGCGCATGGGCTGGCGAGCCGTCGCCTTCTTCGTCGGGCCGGCGGCCGTGTTCTACTCCCTCTTCGTCATCGTTCCCAGCGTCAAGTCCTTCCTCTGGAGCACCATGCGCTGGGACGGGCTGACGGAGATGTCCTTCGTCGGGCTCCTCCACTTCCACCGCCTGCTCTTCGAGAGCGACGAGTTCTGGATCGCCCTGTCGAACAACCTCTTCATCATGTTCGTCATCCCCGCCTGCGTCCTGCCCCTGTCCCTCTTCCTGGCGGTATGCATCAGTCGCGGCGTGGTGGGGGCCAAGCTCTTCCGCATCGCCTTCTTCTTCCCCAACATCCTCGGCGGGGTGGCCGCCACGTTGCTGTGGATGCACCTCTACAACCCCCAGGGCGGCCCCGTGAACACGGTCCTCACGGCCCTCGGCTTCGACCAGTTCGCGGGCTTCGCCTGGCTCGCCCAGGACAACCTCTACTGGGCGCTCATCCCCATGTCGATCTGGGCCGCCGCCGGGTTCAACATGATCCTCTTCCTGGCGGCGATGGAGAGCATCCCCCAGACCATGTACGAGGCGGCCGACATCGACGGCGCCTCGGCGTGGCGCCAGTTCCGGTCGATCACCATCCCCCTGATCTGGGAGGTCCTGTCGATCTCGATCGTCTTCATGATCATCGGCGGCATGAAGGCCTTCGAGGTGATCTGGCTGCTCACCAACCAGCGGCCCACCACCGACAACCACGTCATCGGCACGAGGATGGTTCAGGCCATGTTCACCGAGTTCAAGGTGGGAGAGGCGACGGCGATCGCCGTGGTCCTCTTCCTGATCGTGTTCTTCGGCACCACCGCCACCCTGCGGGCCATGAAGCGCGAAGCCGTGGAGTTCTGACCGTGGCCGAGCGGCGCACCAACACCCTGATCAAACCGTTCCTCTACTCGGCCCTCTTCGGCTACCTGGCGATCGTCGTCTATCCCATGCTCTGGCTGCTGTACACGTCGCTGAAGACGGACCGCGAAATCTTCCTCGACCCCTTCAGCCTGCCCGAGCTCGGCGACCTGCAGTGGATCAACTTCACCAACGCCTGGACCAAGGGATTCTTCGGCGACTACTTCTTCAACAGCGTCCTGCTCACGGTGACCACCGTGACCGCGTCGATGCTGCTGGCGGCGATGGCCGCCTACGCCCTGGCGCGCTTCACCTTTCCCGGCGTGCGGCCCCTGTTCTTCTATTTCCTCGCCGGGCTGATGATCCCCCTGCAGCTCTCCATCGTGCCCCTCTTCTTCCAGATGAAGGAGTTCGGCCTCCTCA
Organism: Gemmatimonadaceae bacterium; assembly: GCA_026706075.1. Lineage (GTDB taxonomy): Bacteria > Latescibacterota > UBA2968 > UBA8231 > UBA8231 > UBA8231. Next base: position 85,925 of record JAPOZM010000099.1, on the reverse strand, counting down.
ACTCGCGCCTCGGCCTCCTCATCGTCTACGTCGCCTTCGGCATGCCCTTCGCCATCTTCATCCTCACCGGCTTCTTCAGGTCCCTTCCCTCGAGCCTGCACGAGTCGGCCCTGATGGACGGGGCCGGCGAGTTCCGCGCCTTCTGGTCGATCATGCTCCCCCTGGCCCGGCCGGGGCTGATCACGGTGGGCATCTTCTCCTTCCTCGGCACGTGGAACGAGTTCTTCATGGCCTTCATGTTCCTCTCGGGAGAGGGATCCCAGGAGCTGCGCACCCTGCCCCTGGGCCTGGCCAACATCACCATCGTCAGCCAGTACCGCAGCGACTGGGGCATGGCCTTCGCGGGGCTGGTGCTGATCATGGCGCCGACCATGCTGGTCTACGCCTTCCTGCAGCAGTATCTGACGAAGGGGATCACGGTGGGGGCGCTGAAGGGGTGAGGCCACCTGCGTGGGGCCCAGGCCTCCAGGAATCTGTCCCGCCGTCAGCGGGCTACGTTACCTGGAAGATGTTATCCGGACCACATCCCCAGGCCGGATCTCGGGGAGGTGTCGCTCCAGTACAGGCACCAACGCCTCGAGGTCCTCAAGGGTTCTGCTGGAAGGGGGCAAGATCGCAACACCCAGATCGAATAGCCCAATCGGTTGCTGGTCGGGGAGACTGTTGTCCATGGTCACAAGTACATCGAACTCTTCCTGAGCTACCCGCAGCAGAGCCCCGTTCCTGAAACCCTTCCAGCCGCGGTACTCCACCGTCTCAACCGTCACCTCCGCCTTGAAGTGCAGCCTGAGTCGGATCGGAATATCCTCATCAAGAAGCACTCGCATCCCGCGACCTCAGGTGATCGAGACCTTCTGAAGAGAGGTCGAGAAATGACTCCAGTTGCCAACGCTCGACGGTGGGATAGTCTTGGAGAAACTCCTCGATGGAGTGTCCTTCCTTGAGATAGCTCACCAGGCTGTCTACCGGGACTCTTGTACCGGCGAAGACCAGATCGCCACTGTGTACTTCCGGGTTCCGCTGGACAACCCTGTCCAGCACCAAGTCGCTCCGTCCTGCACTGTCCATCGGTAGCCCCCTCTCTACGATCTTCGAACCACCTCCATCGCGGCGGACCGGTAGAAGGTACGCTTCGACCACCACTTCGTCGCACTTCGTCCGCAGCTTGCGTCGTTCCGGGCCCAGGGGTCGGTTTCGGGCCAGTTGTTGGCAAGCGCCACCCGCTGCAGGCCGCCCCCCGCCTCGCCAGGCCGGAACAGCCGCCGAAACCGAGCTCGCGGCCATCACCTGCCGGGCGTCGCGAGCGGCAGCGGCGCCGACGGACCCCTGTGGGTCACGGGGGATCCCGGCCGAGGCACCTCCCCGCGTGGCGGAAGACTCCGCGGTCGTCGTAGTTTGGGGCTTCTCAAACGATCCCAGCCATCACGAGCACCCTCAACCCGAAAGGCCTTCCCATGGCGGACGCATCCCGGTACTTCGTCTTCGTCGCCCTCACCGGCGACCGGCAGATCCAGGCCTGGTCGATGGACCCGGCCACCGGCGCCCTGGAGCTGAGCGCCTCCAGCGACGCCCACGGGCCGATCGGCTCCCTGCACCTGCACCGGTCCACGGGCATGGTCTACGGCGCCCACGTGCAGTCGACGGAGTTGTCCAGCTACCGCCTCGACACGGCCACCGGGGGCCTGGAGCACGTCAACACCGTCGACACGGGGCTGGCCACGCCGGCCCTGGCGATCACAGACGGGGGCGGGCGCCACCTGATCGCCAGCTACTACACCGGCGGCGGCGTCACCGTGCACCGCATCGCCGAAGACGGCTCCATCGGCGAGCAGGTGGAGTACGTCGACACCGGCCCCAAGGCCCACGCCGTGCTCCTCGACCGGGACCGCTTCGTCTTCATCCCCCACGTCTGCCCGAACAACAAGACCTCCCAGTTCCGCTACGACGCCGCCTCGGGGCGGCTGACCCCCAACGACCCCTTCGAGGTGGTTCCCGCCGAGGAGTACACCGGCCCCCGGCACATGTGCTTCGGGCCCGGCGGCGAGGTCGTCTACACCGTCAACGAGCAGGGCAACACGGTCACCGTGCACCGCTACGACCGCGGCGCCGGCACTCTCGAGCCGGTGCAGGAGGTCTCCACCCTGCCCGAGGGCTACGGCGAGGTGAGCCACACGGCCCACGTGGAGGTCCACCCGAACGGCCGCTGGGCCTACGCCTCCAACCGCGGCCCCGGGGACAGCATCGCCGGCTTCGAGATCGCCGCCGACGGCGGCCTGACCCCCTTCGGCCACTTCCCGGTGCCGTCGAGCCCGCGCTCCTTCAACATCGACCCCACCGGGCGCTTCTGCTACTGCGCCGGCGAGACCGCCGGCCGCATGCGCTCCTTCCGCGTCGACCAGGACTCCGGCAACCTGGAGGAGTTCGACGAGCGCGAGGTGGGCGACTCCCCCTTCTGGGTGATGGTCCTCGGGTTCTGAGGGGAGGGGACCCCTTGAAGAGAGCTGCGGCGGATGGCCGGCCGGCCCCCGGGGGTTGCGGCCGCCAGGGGACGGACCCGGACCGGCGGCTAGTCCGGCCAGGGCGGCTGATCCGGTCTCAGCTGCCGGAGGAACCCGTCCACGGGCAGGCACAGGACGCCGTCCACGTACAGGCGGTCGGCGCCGCGGTACAGGTGAACGGGCCGGGCCTCCGGGTAGTCCTCGCAGAAGGCGCGCAGTCCCCGCAGGTCCGAGCCACGCACCGCGGCCGAGTTCTTGACCTCGAAGGCCCACAGCCCCAGCTCGCCGTAGACCACGAAGTCGACCTCGGTCCCGGCAGAGGTGCGCCAGAAGGAGAGGCTGTGCTCCGCCGGGGTCAGGTCGGCCCAGGCCCGCAGGTGTTGCGCTACCAGCCCTTCGAGGGCGCCGCCCTCGATCTCCTCCGGGCGATCGAGAGGGCCCGTGGGCCGCAGGGAGCGGAAGACGCCGGCGTCGAAGAGGTAGAGCTTCGGCCGGGCCGTGACCCGGCGGCCGGCGCGGCGGCGGAAGACGGGCAGGCGGAAGGCGAGGAGCAGGTCCTCGAGGATCTCGACGTAGCCCTCCGCGCTCTTGCGTCCCACGGCGCAGTCCCGGGCCAGGTTGCTCACGTTCAGCAGGCCGCCGTGGGCGAAGGAGATCGCCTCGAGGAAGCGGGAGAACTGGCCGATGTTGCGCACCAGCCCTTCGGCCTGGACCTCCTCGCGAAGGTAGAGGGAGGCATAGGCCCGCAGCGCGTCCGGGCCCTCGGGGGAGCCCCACACCAGGGGCAGCATGCCCTCGCGCAGGGCGCGCCCGAGGTCGAAGCGGCCGCCCAGCTCGGCCGCCATGAAGGGAGGCATGATGCGCCGCGCCGCCCGGCCCCCGAGCAGGTCGACCCCGGCCCTGCGGATCTTGCGGGCGCTGGAGCCGGTGAGGGCGAAGAGCGTGCCCCTGGAGTCGATGAGGGCGTGAACCACGTCGAGCAGCTCCGGCGCCTTCTGGACCTCGTCGATGACGACGGGCCGTCCCTCGCCGGCCAGGGCCAGGTCCCGCAGGCGCTCGGGGCGGGCCAGCAGCTCCCGATGGACGTCCGGCTGGAGGAGGTCCACCCAGACCGCTTCCGGGAACCGCTGGCGGAGCCAGGTCGACTTGCCCGTTCCCCGGGGTCCGAAGAGAAAGAAGCTGCTCTGCGGCGGCCGGAAGAATCGCTGTATAGTCTCCATTTTCGGTCCAAATTTGGAGGTGACGCCTCCAAATTACGACCTGAAGAAGCTCAGGGAAAGCTGCTCGTACGGCCCCGGGGCACCGGGCGGCAGCGGCCGGCCTTCCCCTCGCGGGGGCAACCGTGACCACCGGGGCCACCGCCGCCGCCGCGGTGGAAGCCTTCCGCCGGCGCACGGGACAGGCGCCGGAGGCCGGCCCCGAGGCCCCGGGGTACGTGCGCCCGGCCCGGGCCCTGCTGGCGGGCTCGCTGCTGAGCGCCGCGGTGGCGTTCTGGGGGCCCTACAACAGCCTGATGGTGCGCGGCTCGTACCTGACCATCGACTTCACCACCGCCGCCGCCATCCTCCTCCTCTTTCTCCTGGCCCTGGTCGTCAACACCGCCCTCCGGCGCCTGCTCCCCTCCCTGTCCCTGACCACGGGGGAGCTGTCCATCACCTACCTGATGGCGGCGATCGCCTGCTCGATCTGCACCATGGGGCTGACCCTCTACCTGATCCCCATCCTGCCCGCCATCTACTACCTGGCGACGCCGGAGAACGAGTGGGCCCAGGACATCCAGCCCTACGTCCCCCACTGGCTGGTGCCCCAGGGCGACGATGCCATCCAGGGGTTCTACGAGGGGGTGGCGCGGGGCGAGGCGATCCCGTGGATGGTGTGGATCAAGCCGCTGCTGGCCTGGGTCCCCGTGCTCCTGGGCCTCTACCTGGTGATGATCTCCCTGGCCGTGCTCTTCCGCCGCCAGTGGATGGAGCACGAGCGCCTCGCCTACCCCCTGGCCCAGCTGCCCCTGGTCATGTGCTCCCAGGAGCGCGGCCGGGCCCTCAACGCCTTCTTCCGCAACCCCGTCATGTGGGCGGGTTTCGCCGTGCCCTTCATCGTCACCTCCATGAACGGGCTCCACGCCTACTTCCACTTCATCCCCGGCGTCAGCCTGTCGACGGGCATCCCCATCCTGCCCAACCTCGAGTCCCTCTCGGTGGTGGTCAGCTTCCCCATGATGGGCTTCGCCTACCTGACCCACCAGGAGGTGACCCTGAGCATCTGGCTGTTCTACCTGCTCGGCTACGCCCTCAAGGGCTACCTCACCTACATCGGCCTGACGCGCACCCTCAACCTGGACATCTACGCCCAGAGCGACGGCGGCCCCATCCTCTCGTACCTGCAGTTCGGCGCCCTCATGGCCCTCACCGGCTACACCTTGTGGACGGCGAGGGGGTACCTGGCGCGGACGTGGCGCTCGGCCTTCCGGCGCGGCGGGGACCCCGGCGAGTTCTCCATGCGCAGCGTCTACGGACAGCTGATCCTGGGGCTGGTGCTGATGACGGGGTGGTTCATCGCCGCGGGGGTGCCCTGGTGGGCGTCGGTGACCTTCGTGCTGGTGGCGGCGGCCACCTTCCTGGGGATCACCCGGATCCTGTGCGAGTCGGGCCTGGCGGCGACGCGGGCCCAGCTGATCACGCCTACCGTGGTGCGCACCGCGTACGGCACCGCCTGGCTGGGCGCTCCCGGGGCGGTGACCGTCCTCGCCCTGGGGCAGGTGTGGATGAGCGACGTGCGCACCTTCGTCATGGCCTCGGCGGCCAACGGCCTGAAGGTGGCCGAGTCGGTGACCCGCCGGGGCGTCCTGCTGTGGAGCATGATCCTGGCCGTGGTCCTCGGGCTGGGGATCTCGGTGTGGACCACCCTCTACTACGCCTACCAGTCGGGCGCCAACAACGCCAACGCCTGGTTCTTCCTCAGCGGGCCCCGGTACACCATCGACTTCGCCGCCCGGTACCTGCGCGAGCCCGTCGGCCCCGACCTGCCCGGCCTGGCCCTGATCGGCACCGGCGGGGCGGTCATGCTCGGCCTCTACTGGGTGCGGGCCCACCTGCTCTCCTTCCCCGTCCACCCCATGGGGCTGGCGGTGTCGCAGATGATGCTCACCCGTCACATGTGGTTCAGCGTCTTCCTGGTGTGGCTGGTGAAGGCCTGCCTGATCCGCTACGGCGGCCCCAACCTGCTGCGGCGGGTGCGGCCCTTCTTCCTCGGCTTCATCCTCGGCCAGTTTGCGGTCATCGCCTTCTGGCTGGCCATCGACGTCATCACCGGCGCCCAGGGCCACGGCCTCTACTGGGTGTAGGGGCTCCGCTCCATGGATAAACCTTCTGGTTTATCACCCATTGGTATATCGATGGCAAGGGGGCCGGTTGGCCGTCACCTGTCCAGCTCGACCGTGTACTTGATGCAGTCGGCGGCGAAGTCCTCCGGCTGCTCCATCTCGTCCCAGCCCTTGTAGCGGTACTGCTCGGGCAGGGTGATGACGAGGCGGCCGCTGCCGCGCTCCTCGTAGCTGCCGAAGTTGGTGTACCTCACCAGCTCGTGGGCCCCCTCGGGCCGGTCCTGGATCAGGCGCACCGAGTCCCTCACGAGGCAGGCGCGGCCGGGGTCGAAGAGGGCCAGCTTGAGCGGGTAGCGGGGCGTCTGGGCGAAGACCGGCGCCTCGAGGATGTTGCCCAGCCACCAGGTCCGGCCCGTGGAGGTGGTGACGAAGTCGGAGGAGGAGGCCGGCGTGTGCACCGGGGAGCCGTCGTCGTAGAGGAGGGGCTCCGGGTCCGACCAGGTCATGCCCCCGTCCTCGGAGTGAGCGGTGTAGCGGATCGAATGGAGGCCCCGGGCCTCGCCCCCCTGGCAGCGGGTGGTCATGAACAACCGGTCGCCGCCGAGGGAGGCGATGGAGGGCTCGCAACAGCCTGCCGTCGACCTGTCGGGGCCGACCTCGAAGTAGCTGCCGAACTCCCACTCGAGGGCGGTGCGGCCGGCGTTCCACTCGCCCCGGGCGCAGATGACGCGGAAGTCCCAGGGCCGGGTCCCGTCGAGGCGCTCGTACCCGGTGAAGGGGGCCATCAGCGAGCCGTCGTCCATCCAGCGGCAGGCGGCCCCGTTGAGGATGGCACCGCGGGTCCCGTAGTCGAGCTCCGGACCCCACCGCCGCTCGTCGAACCCGCCGCGGCGGTCGACGATCGGCACCGGCTCGCTCCACGTGGCCCCCTGGTCCTTCGATATCGCGTAGAGCACCCGGTAGGCGCCCTGGTTGATGTACCCGTAGCAGCTCTTGTCCGCCTTCTGGCCCCGGTAGAACCGCACCAGGGTGTCGGTCCTCTCGTCGAGGCTCATGCCGCAGGGCAGGAGCTGCTCCCCCTCCAGGGTCGTGTCGAAGGCCGCCTTGGCCTCCACGTCGCTCCAGGTGGCGCCGTTGTCCTCGGACCGGCGCACCCAGGTGCCGTCGTAGCAGGCGTCGAGGGTGGTGCGGCCGTCGTCGTGGGTCACCCAGTGGAGCATCTCCGTGGTGACCATCTCCAGGATCGCCGTCCCCCCGGCGCCGGCGTACGTCTGCCCCCCGGCGTAGAAGGCGTGGCGGCCGTCGTGGGCGATGTGGGTCTGGCGGGTGACGTTGGCGCCCACCCGTTCGTGGCTGGACATGTGGTCCTCCAATGATTGATCGATGGCGCTGGCCGGCGCCGGGGAATCGATGCTCGAGCTATACTATATCCCATGGCCATCGAGTCAGGACAGGTCGTGCCCAACTTCGGCGTCTCGAGTTGGGTGCAGGGAACCCCCACCAATTTCGACCGGGAGCGGGGTCACATCGTGGTGCTGGAGGTCTTCCAGGTCAACTGCCCCGGATGCTTCATCCATGCCCTGCCCGACGCGATTCGCGTGCATCACAAGTTCAAGGGCGACGGGGTCCGCGTCCTGGGTCTGGCCACGGCCTTCGAAGACTTTGACAGGAACACTCTCGACAACCTCCGGCTGTTGGCCGAGACCGGGCAGGTGATCGGAGAGACCCAAAGGGCCCTGGCAGCGCGGGGGCAGTTGCAGAGCGGAGACCGGCTGCCCTACAGCATCCCCTTTCCCCTCGGCATGGACAACCTCACGAGGCTTTCCGGCGAGCCGAGCCAGGAGTCGATCATGGGTGTCGTATACCCCCAGGTACCGGACTTCGACTCGCTGTCCGAAGAGTTGCGGCTGGAGGTCCTGGAGAAGGTGAAGGACTATCTGAGGAGCAAGGAGTACTCGGCCGAGACGTTCGAGAAGTTCGCCCTGCGCGGAACCCCGTCGACCCTCCTCGTCGACCGGGAGGGAGTCCTGAGGGATATCTCTTTCGGCGGGACGGGCCATCTGGACGGGATGATCCGGGCGATCCTCGAAGAGGACTGAGTCCCCCGCAGAGCCGGCCGCGAAGCCGTCCGATGCTCGACGTCGAAATCCTCTCTCCCTCCGAAGTCGACAGGGCGGCGGCCGTCTTCCATCGGGATGGGTTCGCCCCCATCGGAGGCGCGCTCACTCCGGACCAGCTCGAGCTCGCCCGGGCGGGCGCCTCCCGCGTCATCGCGCAGCAGATGGCGGAGATCCCCCTCGAGCGGGCCAACCGGGGCCATGCCCGCTACTCCTTCGGGCCCCAGCTGCACCACCCGGAATGGGTGCAGCTCATCGACCTGCCGGCCATCCTTCCGATCCTGGAGGCGATCTGGGGCAGTCCCGACTTCATCTGCTCCGGCGGCGGCGGCGATTACTCCGCTCCCGGCGCCAAGGAGCAGCACCTGCACGCCGATGTCCGGGACGTCCTCAACGATCCGCTGGGGCAGGTGACGCTCCACGACGTGCCGACGCCCTACATCGTCGTGAACTTCCTGATGGTCGAGTTCCGAAAGATCAACGGCGCCATCCGCTTCGTGCCGGGAACCCACCGCACCCGCCAGCCGGTGCCGGCGATGGAGGAAGAGCCGGCGCGCATGAAGGAGTCGATCCTCTGCGCCCCCGCCGGAACGGCGGTCATCCGGGACGTGCGATGCTGGCACGGGGGCACGGCCAACGACTCCGACGAGATCCGGCCGATGACCAGCGTCGGCTACCTGGCGCCGTGGTTCCGCCTGCCCGACCTGAGTCCCTCGCTGCCGCGGGAGCTCTACGAGACCCTGTCCCCGCGCGGCCGGGAGCTGGCCCGCTTCATCGTGCAGCCGGACTGATCCCGCTGCCCCGGCGTGGGCCACTCCGTCGGATCCGGCCAGGCTGACCTTCTGCTCCTGCCTCCCGTCGAGAGCCGAGGCCGCCGGTCGCTCGGTCGTGTGCCGGCGCGTGATCCTCTATCCCTTCGCCAGCACGCAGTACCGGTAGAGCTTGAGCGTCTCCCGCCAGTCCTCCGGGTAGGCGGCGACCATGGCGCCCAGGCCGTACTCCTCCCCCAGATCGGCGAAGGTGCCCGACCCGGCCACCGAGAGCGGCGTCTCCCTCTCGAAGAGACCGAGGTCGGGAAACCCGGTGGGGAAGGAGGCGCCCATCGCCTTCTCCACGCCCTCGAGCCTCCGGCGGTCCTCCTCGGTGTCGAAGTCGCGGCTCTGCAGGTCGACGGCGAAGTAGTCGAAGGCGATGCGGAAGGAGGTGATGGCGCCGGCCAGCCGGTTGAGAAAGGGCAGGATCGTCTCCGGGGGCAGGTACATGGTGTTGCCTTCCCAGACGATCAAGGTGGGAGCCGCCGGATCGAAGCCGGCTCCGGCCAGGCCGCCGGGGACGTCGACCTCCAGATAGTTGCCGGGCAGCGACGGCGGCGGCTCGATGCCGTGCCGGCCCAGGACGGCGCCCTTGAAGTCGAGGACGGCCTTCTGGTCGACCTCGAAAAAGGCGGCGCCGCTGTCGCCGTAATGGTGGGCGCGCATGTCGAAACCGCCCCCGAGGAGGATGACCTGCCGGGCCCCCGCCTCGATGCCGCTCTCGATGAAACCGTTGAAGAAACGGGTGCGGAAGCGGACCATGGTCGTGGAGGGCGGGAAGGCGGCGTCCAGCTGCCGGGCGGCGGCCAGGGCCGGCTCGTTGGAGAACCACTCCGCGTACGGGGCGCTGAAGAGGGGCGGGGAATGCTCGGCCTCCATCGATCGGATGGAGGCGATGACGAATGCGGTCGCGCCGATTTCGTTGATGTCGCTCACGTTCTGTCCTTTCTCCTGAGGTCAGCCACTCCGGGGCGACCGGGCCGGGCGAGTCCGCTGCCGGTCGCCTTCTGGGCGTTCGTGCAGGGACAGAGGATGGTGGCGCCGGCGGGCTGCGCCAAGTCGCCGCAGCGTGACGGCCCTGGCTCAGGACCCGGAGGACCGGCCACGTGCGCGGCCCCCGTCGCGGATCAGGTGGACGGTTCAGGCCCGGGCGGCGCCCCCGACCGGGCCTCGATCAGCGGTAGCCGAAGAGGGGCGGGAAGAGGACGGCGACGATCCCGGCCCAGACCGCGTAGACCGGCAGGTAGGCGGTCTGCCAGCGCTCCAGGGCGGAGAAGGGGCCGCGGCCTCGCAGGAATCGCAAGTAGAGCCAGGCGGACCAGCCCAGGTTGACGAGGAGGACGAGGTTCTCGCCGAGGGCCGCCGCCTTGTTGGCGCTGAACCCGAACTCGGAGATGCGCGCCGCGATCGCCGCCAGGGCCACCGAGTCCGCGGCGAGGGCGGCCAGCAGCAGCAGGAGCTGAAGGCGGTCGAAGAGACCGGGAGGCGCCCCGGGTTCGCGTGACGAGACCCCGTAGAGCAGCAGGCCGAGGACCAGCGCCAGCAGCAGGTCGAAGCCGATGAGGACTTCCCGCGCCTCGACGATGCCACTGCCGGTCCAGGCCATGGCCCCCAGAAAGGCGAGCAGGACCACGGCGAAGAGCGGCGTGAAGATGCGCGTCAGCAGCGGGGCGATGTTCGCCGCGGCCCCGTGCCTGGCATCGGCCAGCCAGGCTGCGACGACCACCGCCGCCAGGGCCGCGCTCGGCAGCAGCAGGGGGCCCCACCTCTCCACGTCGAGACCGATGGCGGCGAACATCATCCCCGTGACCCCTGTGAGCACGCCGCCGCCGAGGGCGATGAGCACGTAGAGGATGAACAGCTCGCCGGAGAAGCGCACGAACTCCATGCGCCGCCCGGAGGACCCCCAGCGCCCCCCGGTGTGGGCGACTCCGACGGCCAGCCACAGGGCGATCGGCAGGTGCAGCGCCGTGAGCGCCTCGGTGGAGCCGCCGGGCGAGAAGGGGTAGATGTTGGCGAAGAGCGCCGCCGCCAGGAACGGCAGGGCCAGCCGGAAGCAGCCACGGGCGCCGATCCCGCGTTTCCAGGCGAAATACCCGATCAGCAGGGGCAGCGAGAACAGGCTCAGGTTGCGGGCGTAGAAGCTCTCGCAGCCGTCAAGCATCCCGCAGCCGAACAGCTCGGGGACCTTCACCGCAACCGCCGACGCCGCGGCGAGGCCGAGGACGATCAGGATCTCGCGCCTGGAGGTCTGCGATTCCCCGGCGGAACCGCGGGCGACGAGCTGCTTCCACAGGCTGCCCGCGTCCGCCGGGGTGAATCGGCCCGACCGCGGGTCGGGGCGGCCGACGCGCCGGACCGCCACGAGGAACGCTTCGTCCGGGTCGAGGCCGGCCTGCTCCAGGGAGGAGACCTCCTCCCGCAGGCGGCGCTCCTGCTCCTCCAGGTCGGAGACAGAGTTGCCCGCGCCCACGAGGGCGCGCCACTCGGCGAGCCTCGCTTCGAGGCCGTCCCCGTCGAGGGGGCCCTGGACTGTCACGAGCGCCAGTCTCGCAGGATGCGCTCCGTCTCCCCGGAGTGGGTGCTCTCGTCCCGGACGATCTCCTCGAGCCGCCGGATCAGCCTCTCCTTCTCCAGGCCGTGCCTGCTTCGTCGATGGTTGGCCATCCTCTCATAGTGACGGAGGACTCCAGTGGAGCGTTCCCTCGAATAGTGAAGGCTCTCATCGTGCCCTATCCTCAACCGGGACGACAGCCATGCCATGCCTGGAACTCCGGAAGCCCACGAGAGGTAGCATGACTTCCCAAGACCGGATCGAGCGGATGGAAGCGCGCATCCGGGAGGCGGGCGAGCTCGCTTCCGACTTCGCCCGCGATCCCCACCGGCCGGCCTGGCACTTCACACCGCCGGCGGCCTGGATGAACGACATCAACGGGGCGATCTACTGGAAGGGGCGCCACCACCTCTTCTACCAGCTCAACCCCGAGGGCGCCTACTGGAACCGGATCCAGTGGGGCCACGCCTCCAGCGCCGATCTCGTGCACTGGGTCCACCATCCGGTGGCGCTGACGCCGGAAGCGGACGGACCGGACCGCATCGGCTGCTTCAGCGGCGGAGCCCTGATCGATGCGGAAGGGGTGCCGACGCTGATCTACTACGGCAATCCCGGCGGCCTGTGTCTCGCCCGCAGCCGCGACGATCTGCTGATCGAGTGGACCAGGGACCCGGACAATCCGGTGATTCCCCAGCCGCAGGAAGGCAGCCCCGACTTCGGCCGCTACACCATCCACGACCCCTGCGGCTGGCTGGAGGGGGGCCTCTACTACGCCGCTGTCAACAAGCGCGACCCCGAAGGCCAGGGGGACGCGGCGTACCTCTTCCGGTCCGAGGACCTGCGGACCTGGGAGTTCGCCGGCCAGCTCTACGAGTCGCGGCGGGAGTGGACGGAAGGGGGTGAGGACTGCGCCGTGCCCGACTTCTTCCCCCTCGGCGACCGGCACATGCTGCTCTTCTGCAGCCACCTGCAGGGAACCCAGTACTACATCGGCCGGCTCCGGGGGGAACGCTTCCACCCCGACGTCCACGGACGCATGAGCTGGGAGGGGGGTCACCTCGGCGGTCCCCGCACCCTGTTGGACGCGGGAGGCCGGCGGATCTTCTTCGACTGGGTCCGCGAGCTGCGCGGCGTCGAGCGGGAGCGCGCATCCGGCTGGTCCGGGGTCATGACCGCTCCGCGGCTGCTGTCCCTGGGACCGGGCCGCCGCCTGCAGATCGATCCCGTCCCGGAGCTGGAGGTGTTGCGGCTCGATCCCCGCCGACTGGGGTCCATCGACCTGGCCGCCGATTCCGAGATGCACGTCGAGGGGATCGGCGGTGACTGCCTGGAGCTGGCCGTCGAGTTCGATCCGCGGGAGGCGCGAGAGGTGGGCCTGAAGCTGCGGCGCTCGCCGGGGGGCGAGGAGGAGACCTCGGTCTCCTGGGACTCGGCCGCAGCGGTGCTTCGGGTCGACGTGAGCCGGTCGACCCTCGACCGGGAGATCCGCTACACCCGCTACCGCAAGCCCCAGCCACACCTGGCCGCCAGTGAGCAGTACGTCACCGCTCAGGAGGGGCCGTTGGAGCTGGCCCGGGGGGAGCCGCTGACCCTGCGCATCTTTCTCGACCGCTCGATCCTCGAGGTCTTCGCCAACCGCCGGCAGTGCGTGACCCAGCGCATCTATCCGACGCGGACCGACAGCACCGGCATCAGCCTGTTCGCGCACGGGGGCGAAGCGAGGGTGAGGTCGCTGCAGGCATGGACCCTGGCGCCGGCGCGGATGTGATCCCCTTGAAGGGGACACGAGTTCGGGCTGCGGACGACTACTTGAGGTAGAGCAGCCGCCGCGTCTCCACCCCTCCGGGGTAGTGCAGCCGCGACAGGTAGACCCCGGACGCCACCTGGGCCCCGGCCTGGTCTCGGGCGTTCCAGGAGACCTCGTGCCTTCCCGCGGCCTGGACCTCGTCCACCAGGATGCGCACCCGCTGCCCCAGGGCATTGTAGAGCTCCAGCCGCACCGGGCCAGGGGAGAGCTGGAACCAGGAGATGACGGTCCGGCTGTTGAAGGGGTTGGGCGCGTTCCGCAGTTGGGGAGTGTCGGGCAGGCCGATCATCTCCCGGGCCAGTGCCAGCAGCTTGCCCCGCGCCGGCTGGCCGAAGTGGTCGGCGAAGAGGAGGAAGTCGTCGAGGTCGACGGTCCCGCTGCCGTCGAGGTCGAAGCGGGGGTCGCTGCCGCCGAAGGCCTCGGCAAAGAGAAAGAAGTCCCCGAAACCGACCGTGCCGTCGCCGTCGAAGTCCGCCGCTTCCAGGATGGCTGCGTCCAGCCGCTCGACGGCTGCCACACGTGCGCTCTCTCCCGGGACCAACTCGAGGACCTGACGCCGGTTTCGCTCGAGAGGAATGTCGTACCACACATCCAGAGTCTCGCCGTCCCGGTTGCGCACCCGGACCTGGTAGAGCCCCTGGACCCCGGCCGGGTCTCCACTCGAGATGATCGCCTGGAAGTGTCCTGCCTGATTCGCGGTGGTACTCCACGTGTACCGGGGCCGCCGGCTGGAGACCATGCGGGCAAACTGCACCGTGTGGTACTTGCCGTCCGGGATGGTGCCCTCCACTACCGTGCTGGTAATGTGCCTGCCAGGGACCAGTACAGGACTCCCTGACGCACTCAACCGCTCGATGCCATCCGAAGCGGCCGGGGGTATCTCGGAGGTTCCGTAGCGGAGGATCCTCCACTTGTAGTCCCCACCAAGTCCAAAGCGGAGTCTCTCGCCCCCTTCGAGGCCGACGACGCTCATGAGACTCCAATCCTCCCAGAATCCCTTCTCCCCTTCCGTGCACTCGAAACCGACCTTGCCATAGCTGGGACGATCATTGACCTGGCCAAGATCGGGGTTGAATCCGAACTGGGGATCGACCGTCTCGGCATCGCCGAAGTAGAAGGTGGTCAATCGAGTCAGGTAGGGGCGGCCTGCCAGCGCTCCATGGGCCCTGGCCTTCGGCTCCCGGATCCAGACAGCCCAGTCGTCGACGAACCCGGAGAAGTCGAACCACTCGTTCTCGTAGTGATCCTCGTACTCATTGGGAAAGCTGTAGAACCGGGACTCCGCATACCCGTGGAACCTCTCCTCGCGCCCGCTGTAGTCCTTCCTGATCGCTTCGAGAACCGACTGCGGTATGGGTATGTGCTTCCTGAGCAACTGGAGCAGTCTCAGATCGAACTCGGAATCAGGTGCGCCCGAGGGCGTCTGAGGGAGGATTCCCCCATGCCAGAGGTCGGTCATGAAGGCGTCGAGGCTCTCCGGGTGGCGCAGGGAATCGAGGTCGGCCGGCGGTTCCTCCCACCCAGCGGGTGCTGATCCCTCCATCGCCTGCTGGGTGCCGAAGGCCGGATCTCCCGCCTCGGCGACGGCGTCGGAGAGAACCCGGTAGAAATCGCGGGGTGACCCTCCACCGCCATAGGCGTCCATCCAGTTCAACCGCGCCTTGTTCGGATGGACATGCAGGTAATTCTCAGGTATGGCCCTGCTGTCGGCAGCGATCCAGACGGTCAGTCTGTGCCTGTCAGCTCCCTCGGTCGTGGCGGACTTCAAGGGTACCGCGATCCTGTCCCCCCCATAGGTGAAAGCCAGCGGTTGGATCCGGTTGACGAGCCTGAGGTGACTCAGATTGGCCGGCGGGCCGACTTCCACGGCCAGGATGGAGTGACCCTCATCGAGATAGGATTGCACGACCTCCCCATTCATCGGTCCCGGCAGGTAGCCTCGCTCCATCACCCAGTCGGCGATCCCGGCGTGGGACCGTGCAGGGATGATGGTGACAGCCTGCGTCTCCCACTCCCTCAGGTCTCCCAGCCGTACGGTCTCACATACACGGATGGGACAGGGGATGTGGGGGGTAGTCGCAAACGGAGAGAACAGCAGGTCTGCCAGGTAGTCACATCTCTCACTGTGCTCGTTCTCATAAGTGAGCTCGGGGAATTCAGGGACGAACCCGGTCTTCTCCTCGAGGAGTTCAGGTGTAACTTCGTCCTCGTGAAACAGATGGAAGCGGGGACGTGTCGTCTGGTCCAACCGTTGGAAAATGTCCTTGTGGCTGAGCTCGATCTTCGATCCGGCAGGCACCGGCACGAGCCAGACGAACTCCCGCAAGGGACCGTCGAAGTACCCTCTCAGGTGAACCGTCGTGCTGTCCTCACCGGCCATGAACAAGGCCTGGATCTCGCTGAGTTCCACTGGAGAGCCGCCATTCCCCTTGAGCAGAAGGCCCACGGAATGGGCCGGTAGAGCCGGCCAGATCCCTGCAGCGGCCAGGAGCAGGACCGCCCTGGGTATCAAGGGTCCGCTCACAGGATGAATCCCCTGGCGATCAGCCCCGCAGGAACCTGCAGTCCATCTGGGCCAGCTGCAGGGGCGTCTTGCCCGTCCTCGTCTCGATCCTCGTGTCGGCGCCGCAGACGATCAGCGCCTCGGCGGCGTCGACGTGTCCGTTGTAGGTCGCCCGGTGCAGAGGTGTGCGGCCCTTCCTGTCCTGGGCGCTCATGTCGGCGCCGCGTCCGACGAGCAGCCACACGGCCTCGGCCGCCCCCCGCTCCGCCGCCAGGTGCAGGGGCGTGTTGTGCGCCCTGGTGAGCGCCTCGATCTCGGCGCCGCGGTCCAGCAGCCATCTCGTGCAGGTCAGGGCATTCGATCGAGCCGCCCAGTGGAGGGGCGTCATGTCGGCCTCGCCGCGGAAGGCGGTGACATCGATCTGGCGCGCGCACTCGCGCACTCGCTTCAGGTCGTCCAGGCCGCAGGCGGAGAGCACGTCGTAGAAGGCGCCGCGCTCGATCAGCTTGCGGGCCACGCGCCGTTTCCCCTCGTGACCGGGACCGTAGGGGGAGACCGCCTCCTGCAGGACCGTGTTCCCGCGCTCGCCGTTGCCCTGGATCCTGACCTCGGGATCGGCGCCGTAGTCGAGCAGGACCTCGACGTGCTCCACCGCGTCCTCGCTGCCGCCGAAGACGGCGGGCCAGTAGAGCAGGGAGACGTTGTTCGGCCAGCCCGTGTGGACCGTGGGCGCCACCCCGGTTGCATCCGCGGCGCCCGCCTCAAAGACGACCCGCGCCGTCTCGGCCCTGGCCTCGTGGAGGACGTTGTACTCCCCCGGGTCGATGCGCAGGGGCACGCCGCGCTCCAGCAGGAGCTTCAGGCTCGCCGCGCATCCGGGGAGGGTCGTGGTCAGGCAGGCGAGGGCCGGGCCGATCGACTCGAGGAGGCCGGGCTCCGCCTCGATCAGCTCCGTCATGCGGCCGACGTCGGGTGACAGGTGATGGGCCCTCAGGGTGTAGCTGTTGAGGCTCTTCTGCTCGGACCAGGCCTCGCCGTAGGTGGCGGCGATGACCAGCGCCGACTCGGCGGGCGTGAGGGGGCGGTGCTCCTCGGGGAGGAAGGCCCGCTGCCAGAACCCCTTCGTCTGTCCCGGTGTCATCGCGCGCCGTACCGGTCGAGCACCTCGATCAGCGCCCGGTCCCCGGGATCGGCCAGCTCGCCGGCGGTCCTTCCGGCGCGGTCGACCTTCGTCGGATCGGCGCCGGCCGCCAGGAGCAGTTCCACCGCCCGCGCGTGGCCTCCTCCGACCGCCTCGCGCAGGGCGCCGATCTGCCAGCGGTTCTCGGTGTCGGGGTCCGCTCCCCTGCCCAACAGCAGCTCGACGGCTTCGCCGCGGCCGTGGCGGGCGGCCATGAGCAGGGGCGTCTCCCGGCTGTCGTCCCGCGCCTCCAGCTGCTGCCCGTCGGCGTCCAGGATCCGCGCCAGGAGGTCTGTCCGCCCCAGGGCCGCGGCGGCGTGGACGGAGACGGTGGCCCCCCTCTCGACGAGCCGCTCCGCCGTCTCCCACCGCCCGAAGTGGACCGCCTCCTCCAGGGGCGTGCGGTTGCGCTTGAGGCTGCGGCGCTCGAGGAGCGGGTCGTACTCGTCCAGCAGCGACTCCACCAGGTCGGTCCGGCCGGTCATGGCCGCGGTGAAGACGTCGTGCTCGGCGCCGTGCTCCAGCAGCAGGCTCACCTTGTTGGGCTCGGGCGCGTCCGGGTCCGTGTGCTCGATGGCGGCGTAGAGGGCCGACTCGGCCGAGGCCGGGCGGTTGGGGTCGGCGCCGTTCTCCAGCAGCACGCGCAGCACCTCGAGGTCCCCCTCCCAGGCGGCCAGGACCACGGCCGGCGCCACGCCCTTGTTGCCGTTGTAGCCCATGGCGTCGACATCGGCCCCGTAGTCGATGAGGGTTTTCGCGAGGCCGGCGAGGGACCCTTTCTGCCAGCCGCGCACCGACGCCCAGTGGAGGGCCGTGTTGCTCTTGCGGTCCCCGGGAGCGGCCTCCCTCCAGGGCTCGGCGAAGCCGTCGGCGATCCGCCGGTCCACGAGGGAGGGATCCGCGTCGAGGACAGCCCGCACCCGGTCGAGATCCCTGGAGCGGACCGCCTCGAACCAGGCTTCGACCCCGGGTCTCTCGCCGGGTTCGCCGGCCACCTCCTCCGTCCCCTCGGGATCGTCCAGGGTGGGATAGAACGGCAGGGGCTGCTCGTTGGGATGCACGCCCGTGATCTCGTCGCCCTTCCAGGCGAACTCGTAGGTCTCCCCCGCCGGCATCGTCTCCCGGGTCCGCCGCACCGGAAGGTCGTGGCTCAAGACGATCTCGCTTCCCGCCCTGACCTGCTCCCGCGTCAGGCAGGCGTAGGCCCCGACCCGGCGCACGGGAACGGCCTCGCCGTCGACGGTGATCCGCACGCTGCCGGCCGGAGCCCAACCCGGCAGGCGCAGCCGCACGTCGTCGCGGCCCCTGGGCACGACCGTGAGCCGGGCGGCCGTGTCGCGCTCGACGGCCACCCGCAGGCCCTTGTCCTCGTAGTCGAAGTGCAGGTTGACGGACAGTCCGTTCTGACCGCGGGTCGCCACGTTCCGGTAGATGGCGCTCATGGTGTGCACGATCTCGGCGGTGCCGCTGGGGTTGTAGCCCTTCCCCGCGTGCGGGTAGTCGTTGCCCCCCCACCCTCCGATCGCCTTGGCATCCCGGGCCTCCTCGGGAAGCTCCTGCTGGTCCGCCTCCGTGGTCTGTCCGGGAAAGAGGCGGGCCCGCACCAGGCGCTCCACGTCGTCGTAGCAGCGGGCGTCGTGGTGGATGGCCATCCACAAGGCCAGCCGCGCCGCGGCTCCCGTCGACTCGGTGTTGGCCAGGGGATTGCCGGTCTCGTCGGGGAAGACCAGGCGGCCGAGGTCGTGGGCCACCCAGCCGCACTCGTTGACGATCCGCGGCACCCCCGTGCCATAGGTGCGGACCACGGCGTCGACGTACTCCGCCTGACCCGTGGTCACGCCGTAGAGCAGCAGGCCGCACAGGGTGTATAGGTAGGACTGCCGGTCGCCCTGCGGGCTGTCCGCCGCCGCGAGATGCTCAGGGACGGTGCCCTCGTCGTTGGTGGAGTACGACAGGTGGAACGCCGCCAGGCGGTCGGCCAGGTCCATGGCCAGGGGGTCGCCCGTCCACCGGTGATACCAGATCAGCGCCTCGATGCAGCGGCCGTGGGAGACGGTCAGCTGGAAGCGGGTCTCGTTCTCCGGCGTGTGGCCGGGCTCCAGGTTGTCGCCGCGCCGGTACTCGTCGATGTAGGCGAAGGCGTTCACGTCCCACGAGCCGTCGGGGCGGAGTCCCCGGTCGATCGACTCGAGGTAGCGGCGGCCGGCCTGCCTCGCCCAGGCGCTGCCGCGGAAGTGGGCCAGGGCGGCGAAGGCGAGGATGCCCTCGCGGAAGCTGTGGAACTCGAACTTCATCTTCTGCCAGTCGAGCCCCCGGGGCACCCACAGCAGGCCGTCGGGGTTGTCGGTTAGCCAGTGCAGGTTGCGCAGGCTGGCGCCCTCCAAGTGGCCGGGGATGACGAACCCGGTGGCCGCCTCCAGGCGCAGCATGGCGTCCCACCACCGGCCCAGGTCGTGGGTGATCGCCCAGCTTCCGGCCGGCAGGTGGTCCCGCTCCGGGTCGAGCCATCCGAGCAGGTGGCGGCCGCCCAGCTCCATGGAGTCCTTCAGTTTCATGGTGCGCCGACCCCCGGGTCGGCGGCCGAGAGCCGGGCGTTCCGGGCGCCCCGGTCGAGGAGGAACCGCGCCAGGGCGTGCCCCTTCTCCGCCACGGCCGCGGGGCGGCGGCGGGTGGTCTCGGCGGCCATCCTCGTCAGTTGGCGTCCAGGGCCTGCTGCAGCAAGGCCAGCGCGGCGCTCTCCGCTTCGAGGGCGGTGGCAAGAACCTCGGCCGCCCGTGGCAGGTCCGGCTCATCCGCGGCGCACAGGGCGCGCAGCTCCGAGATACGGGCCGCCACCCGGTCGTAGCTGTCGGCCGCTGTCCCCAGGGCCGCCCGGGCGGTCTCCGGGAAGTGGGGCTCCACGTCCCGCAGGTAGGTGGCCGCGGCCCTCCGGGCCTCGATCAGGAAGGCCGCGTGGCCCCCGACGGCGGGGACGTCGACGGTGCCGTCGCGGAAGGCCTGGAGCCACATCTCCCAGGCGGCCAGGCCGTGGGCCGGCGCCCGGACCCCGGGACGCTCCCCCCGGGAGGCTTCGAGGGCCTGTTCGACGGCCTTGCGGCTGGCGGCGGCGCCGTCGAAGGGTTCCGTCAGCGGCCGGAAGACCATGATGCAGAACCAGTTCACCGGGTCGGAGTGGCCGAAGGCGTCCCAGCCGATGGTGAAGTCCCCGGCGGCGCCGTGGTGGGCGCTGTAGGTCCCGGCCTCCTCGTCGTAGCCGGTGATCAGGCTCCACAGGAAGGGGATGGGACGCCGGCCGGATTGTTTGGTCTCCAAGGTCATGGCCTGCCAGACGATGGCGGGGTACCCGTCGTCGAGGGCGCGGCGGACCATCTCCCACCCCCGGGCCTTGGCGGCGTCGTGCTCCTCCGGCGGGACCGCGATGACCCCCTTGAGGGCGACGCTGACGCTCTCGTGCTCGAGGAAGTCGAGCATGCCGTAGAAGTGGTGCCACTCGTAGTTCTCGGCCTGGCTCAGGCGGCCGCCGCCGGGCTCCATGCTGAAGGCGAAGGCGGGGCCGAGGTAGCCGCGCAGGTGCTCCAGGGACCAGTCGACGCCGGTGGCGCGCAGGGCCGGCTGGAGGCAGCCGGCGAAGCTGCCGGTGGTCCGGGTCTGCAGGTCGAGCTGCACGCGGCCTGATCCTGAGGCGGAGTCCGCGCCCGTCACTTCCGATGCCATACCGTTCTCCTTGGTAGCGGCGGCGGGGCCGTTCAGCACGAGGGCTGCGGCCGCCAAGGCTGTGTACTTGTGGATGGTGCTTCCGGCGTTGGCCGCCAGGATTCTCATGGGCTCCACTCCCGCTCTTTGAACAAATCGTCCAATTCGGCTAAATTGGGTTAATCAGGCCCTATTGACCGAAAGGCACGGAATGCAGGTGATCTCAGCCCATGAAGCGAAGGCCCGCTTTGGCCGGCTCCTGGACACGGCCCGCATGGAACCGGTGACGATCGAGAAGCATGGCCGTCCCGTGGCCGTGCTCGTATCCAAGGAAGAGTTCGACGAGAGCCAGGCGAGGAAGCTCGAGATGCTCCGCGCGGAGGTGCAGCGAGGCATTGACGCCATCGAGAGCGGGGGCTTCTCCGAGTACAAGGAGGCCGATCTCAAGCGACTGGCCGGGCAAGTCAAGGCAGAGGCCCGAGGGCGCAAAGCGTCGTCGTGAAGTTCGTCCTGTCCTCCGCGGCGGAGGACGACCTGCTCTCGATCTGGGCCTACTCGGCCGACCGGTGGGACGAGGCCCAGGCCGACTGCTACATCGACGCGATCCTTGTGCGGATCGCCTGGCTGACGAGGAACGCCGGACTCTGGCACCAGCGGCCCGAGCTCGGTCCCGGCCTCTTCTCGTACCTCCAGCAGAGCCACGTCATTCTCTTCCGGCAGGCCGACGGCTGCCTGCAGATCATCCGCATCCTGCACGTCTCCATGGACATCGATCGTCACACCACCGAGGGCCGTCCGGAATAGAGTCGCCGCCAGGCCTCGATCGCTTCGCCTGCCCCTGCGCCGGTGGTTCACAGCCCCTGCATCCTCAGCCCCCGGAAAGCCCCCCCGGTGCGCTGAACCTCCAGCCACAGGAAGACGGGGAACTCGACCTCGAAGGGATGGCTCAGCCGGGCCTCCCCGGCCGTGGCCGTGAAGGTGGAACCGTCGATCCGGCAGACCACCTCGTACCACTCGCCCTCCTCCATGGGCAGGTCGGCGGAGCTCTCCACGTTCCATGTGCCATACACCCCGTCGGCGTCGAAGTGCTTGTGCCCGGTCAGGAGGGTGAGCCGGTCCGGCTCGTCGTCGAGGGTGATCTGCACATAGCGGCCGGCGGCGTCCAGGAACCCCAGCATCTTGCCGTCGTTCAGGCCGCGCTCCAGCAGCTGCACCTGGGCCCGCAGCTCGAAGGGTCCGGGCGCGATCCACTGGGAGAGCAGGAACTGGATGCGGCGAGAGGTCGCCGCATGAAGGCGTCCTTCCTCGATGCGCCACCCGCCGGTGAGCGGCCACCACCCCTGCAGCGTCTCCCCGTCGAACAGCTGGGCGCCGCCGGGCCCGACGGTCAGCCAGTCGCCTTCCCCGATGCGGCTGCGCACCCCTTCCGCGTCGCCCGCCGCCATCGCCTCGGTCAGACCCGCGGCCCCGGTCAGGGCGGCGCGGGCCAGGATCCGGCGCTCGGCGTCGGGGTCGTCGAGCCCGTGCCCGCGGAGCAGGTCGATTAGCCCCTCCTGCCCGTGATCGAGGGCGACTCCGAGGACCGATTTCCCGTCCGCATCCCGGGCGTGGACCCGCTTCGGGTCCTCGGCGAGCAGGTCCCGCACGCGTTCCGCGTCTCCGAGGGCGGCGGCGGAGAACAGGTCGACGCGGGCCCCCCGCTCCATGAGCAGGGCCGGCTTCTCCTGCCGCCGGTTGTAGACGGCTCGCGCCAGGGGGGAGCGGCCGTCGGCGTCGAGGGCCTCGAGGTCGGCGCCCCTCTCGAGGAGCAGCTCGACGAACCCGGGGGCCGAGCCGTTGCCGGCTGCCATGTGCAGGGGTGTCCGCCCCCGGCTGTCGACGGCGTCGACGCGGGCCCCGCGGTCGAGCAGGAGGCGGCCGATCTCCTCGTCGTGGGTGTTGACGGCCTGATGGAGGGGGGTGACTCGCTCGTCCGGCTCGTACCGGAGGGGAATCGGCTGGTGGACGAGATCGGGATCCCCGTCGAGATCGGCCGCGAGGCGCTCCGTGTGGCCCAACAGGACGAGGTGCCCCAGGTGGTAGGGCCCGCCCCCGCGAACCAGGGCCTCGAAGGCGGGGATGAAGGTGGGCCGGTCGCGCTGGTGCGACCCCTCGCGGGCGGTGGCGTCCACGGGCGTCCCCCCCGTCGGGTTGACGTGGTTGGGGTCGCCGCCGTGGGCGAGGTAGAGCTCCACCAGGCGGGAGTCGGCGAAGAACCCGGCGTAGCCGAGGGCGGTCTCGCCGCGGCCCCGGGCCTGGCCGCCGAGGGCGTTGATGTCGGCGCCGTGCTCGATCAGCAGCCGGGCGATCTCGTGCTCGGCGTCGGTGGCGTCGGCGTAGACGCTGACGATGCGGTGCAGGAAGGTGCTGCCCCGGGGGTCGGCGTCGGGTGACAGGATGCGGTCCGAGGCCGTCCCGGGAGCGCGTTCGAGGATGTCCCGGACGGCGGCCGGGTCGGCGGCGTCCACCGCCATGGCCAGAGCGAGACCGTCCGAGACCTCCCGGGCCGGGCGGGCCGGGTACCTCTCCCCCTCCTCGAGGGTGAAGCCGTCCATGACCACGTCGCGCAGCTTCACGCTCCACAGGCCGTTGTAGTACTCGATGAAGGGGCGCCGGGCCAGGCCCCAGTGGGCCTCCCCCGTGACCCGCGTCCGATCGGGGCCGGCGCCGAGGATGGTGACCCCGCTGATCAGCTCCAGGGGCCGGCGGTAGACGCCGGGCGCCAGCTGCACGGTGTCGCCGTAGCTGACGGCGTTCAGGGCCTCCTGGATCGTCCCGAGGGGATGCCCCGCGCTGCCGTCGCCGCCGGGTGACGCATCGTCGTCCACGTGGAACCGCGTGCCCCGGTCCACGAGGGGCGCGGTCACCCGCACGGAGCCGCCGGCAGGGACCTCCACCTGGCGCCGGTAGGACTCGTATCCGCGGGGAGCGGCGGCCACGGTGTAGCGCCCGGGGGGCAGCCAGTGCCGCGCCAGGCCGTCGTCGTCGGTCTCGTCCGCCAGCACCAGCTCCCCGTCGCGCCACAGCTCGAGGCGGGCGCCGGCCACGGGGGCGCCGGAGGAGAGGGCCCGCACCTCCAGGGTCCCCGGCCCGGGGTCGGCCAGGATCAGCCGGCCCACGCGCTCGGACCGGCTCTTGGGCCGGCCCCGGCCCCAGGCGATCCAGGACGAGGTGTCGCCCGGCTCGTCGCTGTCGACGGCGACCAGATCGAAGGGCAGGATGTGGCCCGGGGCGAGAGGGACCACGTCCTCCGGCGTGGCCCCGAGCGCCGGCAGCGACCACTCGTACACGCTCACGTCTCCGGCGCGCCCGAAGACGATCTCGGCCCCCACGCGTCCAGCCGGCCACTCCATGTCCCAGTCGTAGAAGCTGACCAGCGGGTTGCCGGCCGGCCGGTAGCTGCCTCCTGGCGGGACCAGGCTGTAGCAGAACGGCTCCGTGCCCAGGCGGCCGCTGAGGTAGATCTCGCCGGCGTCGGTGGACCGCACGTTTCGGTGGGTCACGTGGACGCGGTCGTCCCGCGCCTCGATGGCGACGTAGACGCGCTGCTCCTCGAGGCTGTACCCGACCCGGAAGGAGGGGCTGAAGTCGAGGCTCTCGTCGAGATCGGTGTCCGTCAGGTCGGTGGAGCCGTAGGCGTCGGTGATCTCGCGCACCCGGTAGACCGGCATGTCGGCGGGCCAGTCGTCGAGACGGCCGTCGACGGTGATCCCCGACAGGGGCACGGCGAAAGCGGTGCGGCCGACGACCGGCTCCCGCGGATGGTCGCCTCCCCCACGGGCTCCGGCGGGCGCCGCCGGCGCCAGCAGCCACAGGGCCCGGTCCGGCGCGTGGATCTCGCCGACGGGGACTCCGTCGGCCTGCACGCGAGCCACGCCCTCGAGCCGCCCGTGGTTGCCTTGGGGCGAGCCGTCGGCCAAGGGCCGGGGCGCGTCCATGGGCCACCACCCCGCCAGGCCCGGCTCGTCGCCGCGCAGGCCATGGAGCATCGATTCCCGGACCTGCTCCGGCGTGCGCGCCACCTTCCAGACCTGCACGTCGTCGATCAGCCCCGGCGTGCGGTCCTCGTAGCCGCTGGAGCCGATCCAGACGGGGTTGTCCGTGGAGGCGATGCGCTTGCCGCCGAGGACCCGCATCCGGGTCGCCAGCTCGCCGTTGACGTAGACCGTCATGCGGGTCCCGTCCCAGGTGGCCGCCACGTGGGCCCACTCGTGGTAGGGGATGGCGAAGTCGGTGAGGTTCGACTGGGTGCCGTCCTCCCAGCGCAGGTGGAAGCCGTCGTCCGATGACAGGTGGAGGACGTAGGACCAGGCCTCGCCAAGCTGCCGCCACTTGCCGATGGCGGTGCCGCCGTCGGCGACCCGGTAGACCCAGGCGGCGAGGGTGATCTCGCCGCGGATGTCGAGGGATTCCGAAGGCTCGACGTGGAGGTACGCCGGCTCCTCGCTCTCCATGTCGGAGCGGGTCAGCACCCGCCGGACGCCGTGGCCGGATGGGGCCTCGCGGAGCATGGCCTCCACGTTCTGGCCGAAGGAGGCCCCGGCGCCTCGCAGGAGCGCCTCGATCTCCCCGTGTCCCTTGTCCACGGCGACATCCAGCGGCGTCCACCCGTCCGGGTCGGCGGCGTCGACCGACCCCGGGTCGGCCTCGAGGATCGCAGCCACCCGGGCGGCGTCGCCCAGGACCACGGCGGCGGTCAGGTCGACCGAGCCCCGCTCGAAGAGCAGCTCCAGGAACTCTCGGCCCCCCTCTCCCAGATCCCGGCCGCAGCCTCGGCGCGCGGCTCTCTGCAGGGGCGTCTGGCCCATGGTGTCCCGGGCGTGCACGTCGGCGCCCCGATCCAGCAGCAACCGGGCGATTTCTGCGTCGCACCCGTCGGCCGCCTCGTGCAACGGCGTGCCCTGCTCGTCCCGGGCGTGCCGGAGGGCGATCGTGGCGTTGACGAGGTCCGGGTCCGCGTCGAGGTCGGCCTCGAGCCGGCGGATGTGGCGCAGGAGGACGAGATGTCCCGGGTCGTGGCGTCCCCCGGCCGCGATCAGGGCTTCGAGGGCGGGAATGTGGGTGGTGCTGCCCTGCACGTGGGACCCCTCGTGGGCGGTGACGTCCAGGGGGGTCAGGCCGGACGCGCCGGGGCCGTTGGGATCCCCGCCGTGGGCGAGGTAGAGCCGGACCAGGCGGGAATCGCCGAAGAAACCGGCATAGCCGACGGCGGTCTCGCCCCGGCCGCGGGCCTGGCCGCCGAGGGCGTTGACGTCGGCCCCGTGCTCGATGAGCAGCCGGGCGATCTCGTGCTCGGCGTCGCTGGCGTCCTCGTAGATGCTGACAATACGGTGCAGAAGGGTGCTGCCCCCCGGCCAGGCGCCGGGCGCCTGGATCCGCGCCGCGGCCAGGCCGGGACGGGCCTTCAGCAGTTCCCGCACCACGGCCGCGTCCTCGGCCGTGGCGTAGGTCCCCAGGGTGCGGTGTCCGATGGCGGTCACCACGGCGAGCAGATCGGAGACCTCCTCCGCCGGGCGATCGGGGTACTCGCCGCCGCCGTCGAAGGTGAAGCCGGCCATGGTCACCCCGGGCCGGTGGACGGCCCACATGTCCTCGCCGCGGCCCCCGTAGTAGGTGATGAAGGGGCGCAGGGCCAGGCCCCAGTGGGCCTCGCCGGCGACCCGGGTGAGGTCCCCGCCGGCCCCGAGGATGGCGACGTGAGGGATCAGCTCCAGCGGCTGGTCGTAGGTGCCCGGGGCGAGCTGCACCGTGTCCCCGCGGCTGCAGATGGCCAGGGCCGCGGCGATCGTCGCGAAGGGGCGGGCCTCGCCGCCGTCGCCTCCGGGGGGCGCGTCGTCGTCCACGTGGAAGCGGGTCCCCAGGTCCTTCAGGACCACCTCGAGATCCAGGGCCGCATCGCCGGCGATGCGGCGCTCCAGGATCCGCGTGTGGAAGCCGTGGCCGGCCACCCGGATCTCGTAGGTCCCCTCCGGGACGGCAGCGGAAGAGCGGCCCAGGGCGTCGGTGGGAGCGGCCGTCAGCTTGAGCCCGTCCTGCCAGAGCTCGAACCAGGCGCCGGCCAGGGCCTCCCCGTCCTCGTCCTCGACCCTGACGGCCACCGGGCCCAGGTCGCCGCCGGCGCGGCCCAGGACCAGCCCGCCGATGCGGCCGCCGCCGGAGAACTTGCGCGTGGGCGGGGTCCAGGAGATCCAGGCGGCGGTGTCGGTCTCCGAGTCCTGGTCGACGGCGGCCACGTCGAAGCCGAGGACCATCCCCGGACGCAGCTCGACCACGTCCTCGAGAGAATCGCCGACGAGCTCCAGGGCCCACTCGTAGACGGTGGTCCCGCCCTCCCGGCCCACCGCGGCCCGGGAGCCGGAACGGTCCAGCGGCATCTCGCCGACACCGGGAACGAGGACGGAGGGGTTCGGCCGGCCGGGGCCGTAGGCGCCCCCGGGCGGGCAGAGCACGTAGTAGACCGGCTCGGCCCCCGGACGAGCGGCGAGGTAGATCTCCAGGGCGTCCGTGTCCTGGTGGCCGGTCTCCCTCGCGTGGACGCTGTCGTCCCGCACCTCGACGGCCACGTAGATCCGCTGCTCCTCGAGGCTGTACCCGGCGCGGAAGGAGGGGGAGAAGTCCAGGCTCGCGTCCAGGTCGGCGCCGCTGATGTCGGTGGGGCCGTAGGCGTCGGTATTGCTGCGGATCGGGTAGACGGGGATCTCCGACGGCCAGTCGTCGAGGTGGCCATCGACGGAGATGCCGGAGACGGGCAGGGCCAGCGCCCTCCATCCGCTCAGGGGGATCGCTTCCTCGGCCGGCGGCTCGGGGCTTGCCGGGGCGGCGGCCAGCGCCAGCAGCAGGATTGCGCCCGCCCACCGCCGGGACGGGGCGCCAGACGGGTGCACGGGCGGGGCGGGTTCAGGTGCCGGGGACGAAGTCAAGGTTCTCGGTGATCCTTCGGCCTTGCCCGGACAGGGCGTCGGAGTAGAGCCGGATCCGCTCCTTCGCCTTCTCCAGGTCGTGGTTGTTCAGGTTGATGTTCAGCAGGTCGATGTACCACGGCGCCTTGGTCTCCCACAGCACGTAGCTTTCCACGATCTCCCGGGCGATGGGCAGGGTGCTGCCCTTGGAGTCGTCGTGCACGTCCCGGTCCCCGGCCTGCCGCAGCTTCCCGTACTCCTCCTCCAGCAGACGGCGGAACAGCTCCAGCCCGAGGACATCCCCCTCCCCCGCGCCGGTCTCGCCGTCGCCCTCGGTGAGGTGTCCGCCCTTGTGGAGCCACTCCCAGAGGATGCTCAGGCGGATCTCGCCGGTGGCCATGTCCTCCATCAGATACAGGATGTCGTCGTCGCCGAAGAAGTCGGCCGGCTTCAGGGCCGCCGCCTGGAAGCCCTGGCCGAAGGCGTTGCCGTACTGGGCGGCGACGCTGATCAGGTTGCGGGCGCCCCGGACCGTGCGCGGCGCCGGCTCCAGCAGGGTCAGGCCGTCGGCGTCGTCCTCCGTGTAGGTGAGGGGCGGGAAGCGCCGCCCGAGCTGGTTCTCCTCCCCCGCCCTCTCCCACACGGGCCGGACGATGTGGACCATCTTCCAGTGGGCCACCCACTTGCCGCTGGCCCCCTCGCGCTGCTCGCGCTCGGCGCCGGCCACGGCCTTCTCCATGCTGAGGGCCACGCCGTCCTCCGATCCCACCGGGATGTTCGGCTCCATGCCCCCCTGCCAGAGGGCGAAGCCGCCGGCCCGGTCGGGGGTGTTGACGGCCCGGCGGACGCGGTCCTCGTAGTTGCGCATGTACCCGTAGGTCATGGTGATCGCCTCGATGTCGGGGTTGACGAACCCCGGGTCCCAGGCCATGGCGTCGGAGACGCTGTTGATGTAGTCCCAGCGGCCGGTGTTGAAGCCGACGAAGTGGCGGCCCAGGGCGGCGCGGATCTCCATGAGCTGGAAGGTCGCCTCGAGTTGCTCCACGAGGACGTAGACCTTGACGGCGCCCTCCGGCAGCCCGAGATGGGCCTCGAGGGCGTCGAGCATCTCCGCCCACAGAGCCGTTTCCTCGGCGGTCTGGATCTTCGGCAGGTAGAGGACGATGGAGGAGCCGGCCTGCCGCAGCTGCTCGTGGTTGTTGGCCACGTACAGGGCCAGGTCGACGATCGAGGCGGACAGGGCCGCCCCCTGCCCGTCCCGCGTGTGGCGGTCGTCCAGGTGCAGCCCCCGGGCGCGGAAGATCTTCGTCGTGAACCCGAGCTGCCCCTCCCAGTCGTCGACGATCCCGCGGCCGAAGAAGCCGGAGGCCCACTCGTTCATCTCCCCCGCCACCTGCTCGGCCGCCTTCAGGAAGACGGGGTCGCGGCGGATGGCCAGGGCCAGGTTCCGCTGGTTGTCCAGGGACATGGCGGTGATCTGGCCGAGGGCGTCCTCGCCATCGAACATCCAGCCGTCGGCGCCCGACAGCAGGGCGTAGGCGACGTTGCGGATGCTGCTCTCCAGCGGCGCCCGCGGCTTGCAGGCGGGGCCGGTCCCCTGGATCCACTGGCGCCGCAGGTCGGCGGGGATCTCCGAGCCGATGAAGTCGCCCCGCCGGGCCTCGCCCACGCGGATGGGAGTCCGGGGGATGCAGTCGTCCTCGTCGAGAAAGGCGATCCGCTCCCGGTACCGGGCCCGCGACTCCCGCCGCTCCATCCGGGCTTCCATGACCGCCTTCTGCTCGGGGTTGAAGGGAGCCAGCGCCTCGAGGGCGGCCAGGGCCGCGGGGGTGTACACGTCGGGATAGGCGCCCTGCAGACCTTCACGAATCTGGATGGAGCTCATCGAAGACCTTCCACCGGGTGGGAGGGGCGGCGACGGGGCCCCGTCAAGATGAAAGGGGCTTCGGCACCGGGTCAAGCCGACAGGGGGGGCTCTGCCCGGTCGATCCGGCGCCCACGAACGCTCGCTGCCGGCCCTGATCCTCGGTCGCAAGGGCAACGGCGGGGTATCTTACATGCCCACGTGGACAGCCTGATGGAGGAAGAGCCGTGACCTGCGAGAAACCGACCCGGCGCCCGACCCGCATCCGCGCGGCCCTGCTCCTGGCCTGTGCGGTAACAGCCTCCTGCGCCTCCACACAGGAGGCCGACGAGCAGGAGGCGGTCGAGGCCGCGTTCAGCTTCACCTTCGAAGAGGGCGCCGAGGGTTGGACGGCCGGCTTCGCGGACTATCCCGTGGACTTCGACCCGTCGATCTACGAGCTCGACTCCGGGCACCGCCCCCTGCCGGACGGCCTCGAGGGCCGAGGCCTCTACATCCAGGGGCACAACCGCAGCGACGACCTGTTCATGTTCTTCAAGAGGCAGGTCGGAGGCCTCAAGCCCGACGCGGAGTACTCCGCCGTCCTCTCCCTGGACCTGGCCACCAACGTCGCGGAGGGCCTCGTCGGCATCGGCGGCTCTCCCGGCGAGAGCGTCTTCGTGAAGGCGGGGGCCTCCACCGTCGAACCCGTGACGCCCGAGGACGACAGCGGATACTTCCGGATGAACATCGACAAGGGCAACCAGTCCACCGGGGGCGA
This sequence comes from Gemmatimonadaceae bacterium, assembly GCA_026706075.1. Lineage (GTDB taxonomy): Bacteria > Latescibacterota > UBA2968 > UBA8231 > UBA8231 > UBA8231. Next base: position 55,877 of record JAPOZM010000099.1, on the reverse strand, counting down.
GTCGATGGTCGTCGTGGGGCACGTCGCCCACCCCGCCCTGACCGGCGAGGAGTACCGCATCAAGACCCTCGACAGCTCCGCCAGTCCGGTGCGCGTCACGGCCGACGGCGAGGGCCGGCTGTGGCTGATCGTCGGCACCGACTCCGGGTTCGAAGGGCTGACCGCCCTCTACTACGCCCGCATCGCCTGCACCCTTACGCCGGCGAATCCCCAGGACTCGGAGACTTCAGTCCTGGGCTTCGACCGGAGTCCGCCGAGGCGCGGGGAGAATCCAGGCACATGGCGTACTGGCGAATCCCCGGATGGCAGGAAGGGTTGATCTGGGTCACATGAAGCGCCTCTTGATCTGCATTCTCGGGGTGGTCGTCATAGTTGCGGCAGCCGGTCTCTTCCTGCTTCTGAATCCCGCTACCGGGGCGCGGATGTTCTTCGGAGTGGATCCCTCGCCGGTAGGGATCAGTCTCAAAGGCTCGTACCGCGTGCCCCCCGCGGACGAAAAGTCCGCTGCTGTCGTGGCGGCCGCGACTCACCTCCTCGGGTCGCTCGACGACAACCAGAGAACAGCTGCAACGTATCCGTTCACCGACAACGCCCAGCGTTCGAACTGGTCCAACTTCCCCGAGAGCATGGTCCCGCGAGGTGGCCTGCAACTCGGTGCACTCTCCGATCCGCAGCGGGCGAATCTGGAGCAGCTTCTCGCCGAGCTTCTGAGCGAAGAGGGGGTCAGGAACATCGTCCATCAACTGGCTGCCGAAGAAGTGCTGGTCCCAGGTGACCGGTTGGGCCTCATGAAGTACGGCAGTGAGTTCTTCTGCTTCGCCTTTCTCGGTGCGCCTTCGACGACCGAACCCTGGATGTTCCAGTTCGGCGGTCACCACCTCGCGATCAACGCTACCGTCTTCGGTCCCCACGTCTCCTTTTCACCGATGCTCACCGGCGGCCAGCCACTCCACGTGAGCCACGAGGGGGAGAAGATATTCATCACCCACAAGGAAGCCGCCGCCGCGCAGAGCTTCATGGACAGCCTCAGGGAGGACCAGAGAGGACTGGCCATACGCGGAGATCGAGCCATCGACCTGCTGCTCGGGCCCGGGCAGCATGGGAGAGTCGCCGAGCCGGAAGGCATCAAGGGCAGTGATCTGACGGACGCCCAGAAAGAGCTGCTCCTCGGCGTGATCACCGCGCGGTTGGGCTTCATGAACGATGACGACCATGCCGCCAAGATGGTGACCGTGGCGGCTGAGATCGACGACACATACTTCGGTTGGTGGGGACCGCAGGGTGTGCCGGGCGCCGCGTATTTCCGAGTCACCGGTCCGTCTCTGGTGCTGGAATACTCACCTCAGAACGGCGAGGGTCCCGTGGATCACGTCCACAGCGTCTATCGCGACCCCGGGAACGACTACGGGGCCGCGTGGATCGGGGTGGCCGATTGAGGCAGGGCAGGCTCTCCGGGCCCTCTTGTCCCCGGCGACTCGCGCCCGAATGGCCTCGCCCGGTTCGTCTCCCTACTTGACGTGGAGCAGGCGCCGCGTCAGCACCCCGCCCGGGTAGCTGAGGTGGGCGATGTACACCCCTGCGGCCGCTGCATCGCCCCGCTGGTCCCGGGCGTCCCAGGAGACCTGGTGGATGCCGGCCGCCTGAAACCCGTCCACCAGGGTGCGCACCGGCTGGCCCAGGGCATTGTAGATCCGCAGCCGCACCGGTCCCGAGTCGAAGAGGAAGTACGAGAGGACTGTGCCGCCGTTGAACGGATTGGGCGCATTCTGGAGCCCCTTGGGACCATCGGGGAGCCCGATCATCTCCCTGGCCAGCGCCAGCAACTTGCCCCGGCCGGGCTTCCCGAAGCTCTCTGCAAACAGGAAGAAGTCGGCGAAATCCACCACCCCGTTGTCATCGAGGTCGAAGCGGGGATCGCTGCCGCCGAAGGCTTCGGCAAAGAGAGAGAAGTCCGAGAGACCGACCACGCCGTCGCCGTCGAAATCGGCCGCCGCGGTCGCATCGGTTGCCGTCGCACAGACGGGGAGGTCGTCCAGCCGAAGATCCATCCGGTCCCCGGCCCTTGCCAGGGTCTCCGGTATGCAGGTCAGCTTGTTGTCGTAGAGGAACAGATGCCGCAGCCTCTCTGGTTCTGCCAGTTCAGGCGGGATCGGTCCGGCCAGCAGATTTCCATTCAGATACAACTCCCGGAGCTCCGTCAGTTGGCCCAACTCGGGAGGAATCCGGCCCGTCAACTGGTTGTCCTGCAGGTACAACGTCGTGAGCCGGGGCAGTTGAGCCAGTTCGCGCGGGATCGATCCCGTCAACTGATTGCCCTCCAGATGAAGGGACTCAAGCCCTGTCAAGAGGCCAAGCACGGGAGGAATCGTTCCGACGAACCGGTTGTCGGAGAGGTCGAGTATGTGGACGCGGGTCAATTGGCCCAGCACTACCGGGATCTGACCCGCCAACTGGTTGTGGCGAAGGTACAGCCTTCCGAGCCGAGTCAACTCTCCCAGTTCCGCCGGGACCGATCCTGTCAACTGGTTGCTGCTGAGGTTCAACTCCCAGAGCCTCATCAGCTGGCCCAATTCCGACGGGATCGGGCCCATCAACTGATTGGTTGAGAGGTCAAGTATCTGAAGATTCTCCAATACCCCCAGTTCGGGGGGGATTCCGTCCGTCAACTGATTGCCTTGGAGGCACAGGCTTTCGAGCTGTGTCAGCCTTGCCAGCCCTTCCGGGATCGGGCCCGTCAACTGGTTGATCGAGAGGTCGAGCATCTGGAGATCGGCCAGTCCTCCCAGTTCTTCCGGGATCTGACCGGCCAACCGGTTGTTCTGGAGGTACAACCTCTCGAGACTGGCAAGATCGCCCAGCTCTGCCGGAATCGGCCCCATCAACTGGTTGTCCTTGAGGTCCAACCTCTTGAGCTGAGACAACTCTCCCAGCTCTGGCGGGATCGATCCTGCCAACTGATTGCTGTACAGGTCCACCTCCCGGAGTGCCGTCAATCGTCCCAACTCCGGCGGGATCGGCCCCATCAACTCGTTGTGGGAGAGGTTCAGCCGCTCGAGCTGAGCAAGTTGCGCCAATTCAGGGGGAATCGCGGTCAGCTCGTTGCCGGAGAGACCCAGGTACTGCAGCTCGCTCAGATTGCCCAACTCGGGCGGTATTGGACCTGTCAGCTTGTTGCTCCCCAGCCTCAGCCACCTGAGTTGTGTCAACTCGCTCAGCTCGGGCGGGATGGGGCCCGCCAGCCCTCTGCCCTGGACGTATAACCCCGTAACGCGAGAGTCGTCGATCCTCACAGCTCCCCACCCTCCCCACTCATCGACAGGTGTGTACGTGCTCCAATCCAAGGCCCCCCGGACGTCCAGCCTGTCGCGAATCATCAGGAGCACCTCACAATCTGCCACCAGACCGGGATGGTCCTGCGGATTCGGCACGACAATGCCATTGTCACAAAGATCCGGCTCGCAGATTCCAGCCGGTACGCATCCAGTCAAGGCGTTGCCGCCAAGGGACACGTTTGCACGTTCAGGCAGCTGCCTCAACTCGGGAGGAAAGGTTCCACTCAGCTCGTTGTTGCGCAGGTCCAACCGCCAGAGCTCAGCCAACTGCCCCAGTTCCGGTGGGATCGTCCCTGTCAAGGCGTTGCCGGACAGATTGAGAGACCGCAGCCGAGTCAGTCTTCCCAGTTCGGGCGGAATCGTCCCTGTCAGATCGTTGTCCTCGAGGGACAAGTCTTCCAGACCGGTCAGTTGCCCCAGGGTGGGTGGAATCCCGCCCGTCAGTTCGTTCTTCTGCAAGTACAGCCCCTCCAGGTCGGTCAGCTGGCCAAACTCCGGTGGGATCGTGCCGGTGAGCGCGTTGTGGCCCAGAATCAGCACCTCCAGCTCTTCGAGTTGAGCGAGCCAGGAGGGGATGGCCCCCGAGATCCTGTTGTTGTGAAGGCTGAGTCTCCGGAGCTGCCTCAACGCGCCCAACTCGGGAGGGATCGATCCGGAGATCGCATTATCGCCGAGCCACAGTTCCTCAAGGTCGAGGAGCTTGCCCAACTCCGGCGGGATCGCACCGGTCAGCTGGTTGAAGTCCAGACTCAACTCCTCCAGTCTCCTCAACTGGCCCAGCTCGGTGGGAATCGGCCCCGTCAACCCGTTGTCGTTGAGCAGCAACCGCTTCAGGCTGGTCAGTCGGCCGAACTCCTGCGGTACTGGCCCCGACAGTGCGTTGCCATGGAGGGCCAGACTATCCAGGCCGACCAACTGGCCGAACTCGCGAGGGATCGAACCGGTCAGTTCGTTGTCGTTGAGAAACAGGCCTTTCAGGCCGGCCAGTTGGCCCATCTCCTTCGGGATCCTGCCGGTCAACGCGTTGTAGCCGAGGAGCAGGTATTTCAGCTCTCTCAGTTGAGCCAATGCGGGCGGGATCGAGCCGGTCAGCGCGTTGAGTTCGAGGTCCAACCTCCTGAGCCGTGTCAGTCGAGCCAGCTCCGGCGGAATCTCGCCGCTCAAGGCGTTGCTGTTGAGGAACAGAATCTCCAGGTGGATCAAGTCGCCCAACTCGGGGGGAATCGAACCGGTCAGGGCGTTGTGGCCGAGAGACAACTCCTTCAACTGTCTCAGCTGTGCCAATTCCGGCGGGATCGAGCCGGTCAGCGCGTTGTAGTCGAGGAACAACCCCTCCAGTTCATCCAATTGAGCCAATCCGGGCGGAATCGAACCCATCAGAAACGGAATCACTCCGCCCCGAAGTCTCAACTCCGTGACCCGGCCATTGCTCACCGTTACCCCTCCCCACTCGGTGAGCGGCGTTTCCGGGTTCCAGGTATGGGTCATACCATGGCTGAGCCCACGCAAGCTATCGCCAACGGTCAGGAGCACCTCGCAGTCCCTCACGAGACCGGGGTGGTCCATCGGCTCCGGCACGGCGATGCCGTTGGCGCACGACTCCGCGAGATAGCGACCCGCTCCGGGAGGCTCATTGAACCACCTCCCTCGCTCTCTCCACACTATCGCCCTGAATACCTTCGCCTGCGTTACCCGGAGTTTCCACAGGTCGCCGGAGGTGTCGTCCCGGCCGACCCGCAGTGAGGTCGGGGCCGCGACTCCCCTTCCGGTGACCTCGGCATAGCGGGCGTAGTGGTGGTACCCGGTACCCACATCGTGGGTTACCTCCCCCTGCTCGGTTGACAGGCGATGCCCGAACTCATCCCCCCACTCACGGACGGTGAAGCTGGTTCCGTCCGGCTGAACCAGCAGCCGGGTGCCCCGGTCGAAGGGGGCCCCTGTGGCGGACTGCGACAGGAGGATGGTCAGGGCGATTGCTCGAGCGCGCACCGGTGCAGACCCCCTGTTCAGGGCGACTCCGCCACGAAGGCGCACACCCCGTTCGCCAGGCGCATCTGGCGCACCGAGCGGCACTCGGGCTCGAACAGCTTCGGACTCGCCACCAGGATACAGACGCAACGAGCACGGCTGGTGGCCACGTTCAGCCGGTTGAGGCTGTACAGGAACTCCATGCCCCGGGGCGCATCCTCCGGCGACGAGGTGGTCATGCTGTAGACGACGGCCGCGGCCTCCTGCCCCTGGAACCGGTCCACCGTGCCCACCTTCGCCCTGGGACCCAGCCTCTCCTGCAGCCTGGCCACCTGGGCGTTGTAGGGGGCCACCACGAGCACGTCCTCGATCCCCAGGGGCTTCGTCTCTCCGCCGGCACCCTTCTAGGTGACACCCTTGCGGGTCAGGTCGGCCACGATCTGGGCCACCCTCTCCACCTCTTCCGGGCTCGAGCTCTGGTTCCCCTCGTGGGCGACCTCCTCCACCCGGAGGCCGGCGCCGGCATACTTCGTCGGTCCCTCGAGCTCCTGTAGTTCCATGCCCTCCCGGGAGGTCAGCTGCCCCTCGTAGAACTGCTTCGAGGTGAAGCCGCAGATCGCCGGGTGCAGGCGCCAGGTCTGCTCCAGGAAGAGGCCTTTCTCCGGCGGCATGACGCTGCCCTCGCCGATCACGTGCTGCAGGGCCGAGACGTCCGTCCCCTCCGGGTGGCTGCCCTGCTGGGGCTGCTCCAACTGCTGCGGGTCGCCGAGGAGCACGAGGTTGCGGGCGCAGGGGCTCATGGCCAGCACGTTGGCCAGGCTCATCTGCCCCGCCTCGTCGACGAAGAGCACGTCCACCGAACCGGCGTAGTCCTCGTGCGCCCACAGCCAGGCGGTTCCGCCCACGACCTTCACCTCGCCCGACTCCAGGTCGGCGAGGGGCTTCCGGGTGTCCGCGGTCTCCTCGATCCCTTGCGGCGGCTCGGCCGAGCGCTCCGTCACCTTGTGCAGGCAGGCCGGCTCCACCCCCTCCTTGGCGGCGGCTCCGATCACGCTCAGCAGCAGATTCTCGATCACCTTGTGGCTCACCGCGGAGACGCCGACGCGCTGCCCCCGCTTCACCAGCTCGACGATCATGCGGGCCCCGGCCCAGGTCTTGCCGCTGCCCGGAGGCCCCTGCACGGGCAGGGCGCCCCCGTCGAGCTCCCCGGCCAGGCGGCGCGCGGCATCGGCCGCGTCCTCCCCTTCGCGCAGCAGGGGGCCGCCGGCCGAGCGCCTTGGAGGGAGTCGGAGCAGCAGGTCGCGGCCGGCGCGGGCGGGGCTTCCGGGGTCTCCGGCGTTCACGCCGTTCGCCGCCACCCAGTCCCCCAGGCGCATCAGGCTCGCCCGCAATACCCTCGTGCCGACCACGCCGTGCTCGAAGACGCAGCGCGGGCGGTCCTCCTTCCTGTCTCCCCGGTGCTTGATGTCCACCGTCCCCGAGGCGAGGTCGATGCCGACCACGGAACCCAGCTTCCCGCCCGCCTCGTCGTAGACCTCGGCCCCTTCACCGATCTCGACGAGCTGCTCGGGATAGGAGTAGCGGTGGCGGGGGGTTCTCTCCCTGCCCACCTTCGGCAGCTGCTCCCGCCACTCGAGCCCGGCGATGGCCGCCTTCTCCTCGCGCAGATCCTCCTCGGCCAGATCGCAAAGCCGGTAGAACTCCCACCAGGCCGTCTTCTCCTCGCGCCAGTGCCAGTCGAGCATGTGGGCCAGCAGCCAGCGCGCCTGCCCCTCCCCGTTCCGCTTCTCCGGCAGCTCCGGCACTCCCTCGATCAGCCGTTCGCGCAGGTCCTCCAGCTCCTGCTGCCACTCCTTCAGCTCTTCCCCGGCCTCCCCCTCCTTCGGCGGAGGCCGCGGCACCTCGACGCCGGCGGCGATCCACTCGTCCCGCCGTTCCTCCAGCCACTCCCGCAGGCGCCAGGTGGAGACGCAGTCGTCCTCGTTGTATCCGCGCACGATCTTGCGGATCTCGTCGGGCGCCTCCTGCCCCTGCCCGGTCTGCAGCAGAACCTCCAGCCGGCGCTTTGGAAGGCTCACGTCCGGCAGGTCGACGCGGCGCTCGTACCCGAAGAACCGCTCCAGCTGCTTGATGGAGTAGCTCTCGACGCCGGCGCGCACGGCCTGGCGGGTCACCTGGTAGAGGTCGACGAAGACCTCGGCGCGCAGCAACTCGTCCACCTCGTGCGCGCGGGTGGCGTAGCGGCCCATGAGCCGCTTGAGGCCCGCGGGCTCGTACGGGGCGTAGTGGTAGACGTGCATGGCGGGATGGTCTCTCCGGCGCTCCATCACCATGTCGATGAAGTCCTCGAAGGCGGACCGTTCCGTCGAAGCGTTGTGAGCCCAGGCGTGTCCGTAGGCGGGATCCCCGCCGTCGGCCGGAACCGCGGCCCATCCGAAGAGATACTCCAGGCCTCCGTCGCCGGCGAAGGGATCGCCCTCCAGGTCGAAGAACAGGTCCCCGGGATCCGGCTCCGGCAGGCGCGCCAGGCCGCTGCCCTCACCGACCTCCAGCATCTCGTAGTATGGCGGCCTTGACCGATCCTCGAGCTGCACGTGGGCCTGGTGCTGGGCGGCGTCCAGACTCTCGCGGCTGCCCCGTTCCGGCTTCAGGTCGGCTGCCAGCGGCTCCTGGCCGAAAACGCTCCAGGGTCTCGATCCCCAACCCGGTCAGCTCGTTGCGCTGGATGCGGGTGATCCCGGCCACAAGGCTCAGGTGATCGTCGTCCCGGCGCTGCTGGTCGCATCGCTTCCACCAGTCGCAGACGCTGCAGTGGTCGCAGGGCTCGGGATAGGTGGAGGCGCCCGCCCGGGCCTCCCTGTCGAGGCGGGTCTTCACCTGTTGGTAGTATGCCTCGTAGTGATCGACCCGGTAGACCTCGGGCTCGAAGCCGGTGCCCGGGGTCATCACCATGACCCTCTCCGGTCGGTGGCCCTGCAGCTCGCCCAGGAGATCGGCGTAGAGGCAGAGTTGGAGGAGGGTCCCCGGCTTCGTGTTCGCCGAGAGCTTGGTGTCCACCACCTCGTAGTGGTAGTCCCCCAGGCCGCTGGGGCCCGGAACTCTCAGCAGTACGTCGGCGATACCAGTCCAGCGCCCATCGCTCAGCCACGCCTGGGCGATGGCGTCAGCCCCTTCGGCCAGGGCCTGGCGCGTCGCCCCGAGATTCCGGATGTCCGGCAGTTCCTGCACCCGCAGGCCCCGGTCCCGCAGATGGTCCAGGTAGCCCCGCTCGTGCTCCAGCCCCTTCTGCTGCAGCACCTCCACGGCGGGGTCGTGCCGGTACGGCCTGTCCAGATCTCCCCTGGCGCGCCGAAGATCGAGCTGCGTCAGGTGGCGGCAGCCGAGGTGCCTGGACAGATCCGTTGCGGAGAGGGTGAGACCGGAACCGGAGAAGCGCATGCAGGTGAAGGTGGGGCAGCCGCGTCGGCCGGGGCAAGCCGCCGCAGGATCTGGAACAGCGGTTGAGGCGAAGTCCCGCTCTACTTCGCCGCCACGGCGACGATCTCGACCTCCGTATCGCCCTCGAGTCTCACCTCCACGCAGGCTCGTTGCGGCCAGCTCTCCGTCCCGATCCAGGCGTCCCACACCTGATTCAGGATCGGCTTCTTCGAGATGTCGGTCAGGTAGATGGTCACGGAGAGCAGGCGGGTCCGGTCGGTCCCGGCCTCGGCGAGGTTCCGGTCCAGCTGTTCCAGGGCCTGCTCGGTCTGACCCTTCAGATCCGCCGACAAGTCGGGCGCGATGACGGCGGTGTAGACGATGCCACCATGCTCGACCGACTCGCTTCGGCCCACCGCCTTTCCGGGATACCGCTTGATCATGAAGCCCTCACTCGTTCACGGCGTAAAGACGACTTCCAGCTTTATCCCGTCAGGGTCGAGAAAGTACGTGGCGTAGTAGCCATCCCTGTACTCGGGACAGTCCACCGGGGGATCCTCGACCACCGCATCGGGCAGCTCGAGGAGGACCTCCTGGTAGAAGGCATCCACATGGCCGCGACTGGGCACGGCAAACGCCAGATGGTGCAGGCCCACGGCACTTCGGTCGTGCCTCGATCTTGGATCTGCCTTACTCAACAGGAAGACGAAGCCCTCTTTCTCCCACCGGTAACGATCGACGCCTCCCTCCGGGGTCGAGTGTGGATCGAGCTCGCGAAACCCGAGCCACCGCAAGATGGGCCCGTAGAAGGCTCTCGAACGGGAGAGGTCGGAGAGATTGAGTCTCAGGTGATGGAGTGCCGTCATCAGAACAGGGCCAGCGAACCCGTCCGCTCGAGCCGGACCATCATGCGGCGAAAGAGGAGCACCGAGAGCAGGCCGACGCCGGCCACCATGGCGGCGACGATGGCCATCCCGGTCTCCACCGAAGGGGCCAGGAGCGTCGTGCCGGTGAGGGTGCCGCGGAAGAGGTCGATGGCGTAGGCGACCGGGTTCACGGAGGCCAGCCACCGGAAGGGATTCGGAATCAGCTCGACCAGGAAGTAGGCGCCGCTCAGCATGGCCATGGGCCGGTGAAAGAGCAGGACGGAGACGGAGTGGTCCTTGAAGGCCATGACGAGGCCGGCTGCGGCGATCCCCAGGAAGAGGTTCAGCGCCAGCAGCATGGCCAGGGCCAGCGCCGCCTGGAGCAGACCGCCGGCGGTCAGCGCGGGTTCGAACCCGACGAGCAGGGCCGCCCCCGCGAAGAGGGTGATCGACTGCCAGCAGAACAGGACCAGGTAGTAGAGGCCGATCCCCAGGACCAGGCTGAGGCGATGGACGGGCATGGTGAACAGCCGCTCCAGCGTGCCGGTCATCATCTCGGTGGCCAGGCCGCCGGCGACGTGGGTCTCGAGGAGGACCATGTTGCCGATGCCCAGGGCCGTGAAGGCGATCAGGCCGAGCATCATGAAGGTGAACTGGTCCGGCAGGCCCGTGAGCTCCGCCAGCCGTTCGGAAGCGCGGCCGTCGGAAAAGGCCCAGGCCGTGAGAATGATCGGCAGGGTCGCCAGGAGATGGCCGAGGAGATCGATGACGAACTTGACGCGGTAGCGGCTCTCGACCAGGAGCTGGTGCAGGGTCGCCAGGAAGAGGGCGCGGAGCTCCTGCCGCGCGCCTCCGGGAGCGAGGACGGCCGCCGGCACTCTAGAAACTCCCCAGGACGCCGGTCCGCCGGGCGGCGTTCAGCTCGCGGCCGAGAAAGAGGAAGCCGGCGACCCAGCAGAGCACGGTCATGCCGGCCAGAACGGCCAGGTCCGGCGCCATCTCGCCGAAGGGCTCCGCCCGCAGCAGGGACCGGCGCTCCAGATCGAAGGCCCAGGTGAAGGGCACCATGCGAGCGATCGTCTGCAGCCACTCGGGATAGATCGCGATGGGGAAGGTGGCCCCCGCCAGCAGGGCCAGAACGCCCTTCGAGATCACCAGCTGGACCGCCCAGCTGTCGGCGATCCGCAGCAGGGCGCTCGACATGGCGAAGGCGAGCCCGTAGGTGACCGCCAGGTGCAGGAAGATGGCAGCCGCCGCCGACGCCCAGGCGATGTTGAAGTCGAGAGGGATCCAGATCTGCAGCAGCAGGACGGTGGCGGCGACGAAGAGCCCCATGTAGAACAAGTGGCCCAGGGCGGTGCCGAGGAAGAGAGCGGAGGGGAACTGGGCCGACACCAGCACCCGCTCCAGGGTGCCCGAGCGGCGCTCCATTCTCAGGAGATTGCCGAGCCACGTGAACACCGTGTTCGAGAGGGTGACGGCGATCAGGGGCACCGCCAGGTAGCCGACGTAACCGCCGTAGTCGTAGTCGCCGAAGGCGGACCCGGTCAGCGGCCGGCCCTGGCCCACGAGGGTGTCTCCGAGAAAGACGAAGGGAAGGATCATCAGGATCGGGCCCAGACCCAGGTTGAGGAGCCAGCTCGGATATCGCCGCATCCGCAGGACCATGCGCTTCGCGGTTGCGAACGAGTCATGGAGATACCACGAGACGCTGCCGGGTAGGGCGCGGAGGTCCTCGCTCACCCGTGGGCCTCCCCGGTCACCGATGCGAAGACGTCCTCCAGGGTCGGCCGCACCAGGCTCAGGCCGAGCACCCGGCCGTTGGCGAACCCCTCGGCGGCGGCGATCTCGACGACCGACTCGATCGCCTCCTTCATCTCCAGGCGCAGGGTGATCACCGTCGGCTGGCGACTCTCCGAGATCACCTTCTCCACCATGGCGTGGTTCCGCAGCGAGTCCACCGGCGCCTCGGGGCCGGGCGCCAGCTGCACCTCGACGATGCGGTTGTCCCCCAGGGCGCTGCGCACCTCGTCGGGCGATCCCTCGAGGACCTTCCTCCCCTCGTGGATGATCGCCAGCCGATGGGACAGCTCCTCGGCCTCGTGGAGGTAGTGGGTCGTGTAGAAGATGGTCACCCCCTCCCGCTCGCAGAGCTCTCTCAGCAGACCGCGGAGGGCCCTGGCCCCGTTGGGGTCCAGGCCGATCGTCGGCTCGTCGAGGAGCAGCACCGGCGGCCGGTGCAGCAGCGAGACGGCGATGGCCAGCCGCTGCTTCATGCCCATCGAGTAGCGCTCCACGTAGTCGTCGATGCGGCCGCTCAGGCCCACCAGCTCCGTCACCTCGCCGATCCGGCGCGACACCTCCTGCCCCCGCATCCCGTAGAGGCCGGCGAAATACCGCAGGTTCTGGCGGCCGGTGATCTTCCAGTAGACGCTGCGCTCCCCCCGGATCGAGACGCCGATGTTGCGGCGCACCTCCCGCTGCTGGGTGGCCACGTCGAAGCCGGCGACCCGGCAGCTGCCCTCGTCCGGAAGCAGGAGGGTGCACAGCACCCGGACGGTGCTCGTCTTGCCGGCCCCGTTGGGTCCCAGAAGGCTGAAGAACTGGCCCTGCTCGACGTGCAGATCGAGGGCGTCGATGGCGACGACCGGCACGGTCTGGTAGCGCCCGACGATCCTGCGCCAGAGGGCGGGGTCGCCCACGTTCCTGGTGAACCGCTTGGTGAGCCCCTCGATCCGTATCACGACCCGTCCGGACCTATCGCTTCCAGCCGATGACGATCCCCTGCTCGTGATCGAGGGGCCGGCACTCCGTCTCGCCGAAGCCCGCCTCGGTCATGAGCGCCTCGATCTCCGGACCGGTGCGCTGGTCCCCGATGGTGCCGAACATCAGCCCGAACCACTGGAAGACCGCGATCAGGCCGGCGGTCTTGTCGTCGTTGAGCAGGTACTCCTGCACCAGCACCGGCGAGCCGGCGGGCAGCGCCTCGCGACACCGGCGCAGCAGCCGGATGCAGTGGTCGTCGTCCCAGTCGTGGATCACGTGGGACATGTAGAACACGTCGACCCCCTCGGGGAAGGGATCGCGGAAGAAGTCGGCGGCGTGGAAGCGGACCCGCTCCCGGGCCTGGCTCTGGCGGATCGCCGCCTCCGCTGTCTTCTGGCTGAAGGGCAGGTCGACGACGATGCCCTGCAGGTGCGGGCAGCGCTCGGTCAGACCGACGAGCACCCCCCCGGTGGCGGCGCCCAGATCCGCCACGGTGTGGAAGGAGCTGAAGTCGAAGGCCTCGGCCAGGGCGTGGCCCCACAGCACTCGCCAGCCATGGCGGTCCGGGGCGAAGGCGGTGCTGTCTTCATCGCCCCTGGGATTGGTCACCCAGTCGGGCAGGGCCTCCGGCACCGGGGCGTTGGTGCGCAGGGCCTGCTTCATGATCCGGTACCACCAATCGGTCTCCGGGTCCGGGGCCCTGGGCACCGTTCGCGCCCGGCCTCCCTCCAGGACCATTTCGCGCATCACCTCGAAAATGTAGTACCGATCGGCTTCCGTTCCGAGAATGCCGAGGCTGGCATTGGCTGCCAGGAGCACGGCCGCGGGGCGCTCCTGCAGGCCGGTCCGCCGGCCGACTTCCGCAATCGTCGCCGGTCCGTCGCGCAGCGCCTCGTACAGCCCGAACTCCTCGGAGAGGACCCACGCGGTCCGGGCCCGGTCGACGTGGTGGAGCTTGTAGGCGAAGTAGGGGTCCGGGCCGGGGCCGATGGTCAGCATGGACTTCTCCTCTCTCTTGGCGTCCGATGAACGGTGGTCAGCGTCACTCCCGGTCCACCACGGGAGCGCGCAGGAAGGCCCACAGACAGATCAGGAAGGCGGCGGCCGTCTCCAGCAGCAGGATCGAGATCGGCAGGTAGCTGCCGGAGACCGCGCTTGCCAGGGAGACCCGCACGCCCCCGAAACGGGGGATGTCGCGGTGGTCGAGGGGCCGCTCGGAGACGTAGTCCGGCAGGTAGAGGATGTGGGGCGAGTCCCCGTCGGCGGCGTCGAGGTCGCGGACGTAGGTGCGCAGGGTGCGCACGTACTCCTTGGCGGCCTTCACGAAGGCCTTGTAGCGCACCAGGCCGGTGCCGAGGAGGGCCTCGGCCGTGCCCTGGAAGGCGTAGCCCGGAGAGATCAGGGACAGGCCCTGGGTGACCTCGAACTGACGGACCTCGCGCAGGCGGGCCTCCTCGTAGAGCTGGCGGTGCTCCTTCTCGGACTCGTTGAGGCGCCGGGCGACCTCGCGCTCGACGGAGTAGTCGTCAACGGCCCCTTCCTCGCGCCCCCTCGGGGTCAGGCCCTCCAGGTTCAGGTTGTCCCGGACCTCGCCCCAGTAGTCCCACACCCGGTTCCAGTCGGGCGCGGCCACGGCCCTTGCGCCCGCGAGATAGGCGGCCTGGGGGATGACCACCACCAGGGCCGCCCAGATCACCATGAGCGTCACCAGGGCCGAAGCCGAGGTGCGGGCCCGGGCCGAGACGGCCATGGCCAGGAGCAGGAAGAAGGCGGCGTAGCAGAGGGTGCCCAGCAGGAACAGGGCCAGCGGGGCCAGGAGCGGGAGGCTGAGCTGCACCCCGCCCTGCAGCGCCAGGATGACGAGGCTCAGGACCGCGCCCACGAGGACGGCGGCCAGCAGCGCGCTCAGGTGGGCCCCGAGCTTGGCGGCGACGATCCGGGCCCGGGAGATCGGGTGGATGAGGAGCAGGGCCAGAGTGCCCCTTTCGCGCTCCCCGGAGAGGGTGTCGTAGGCCAGGGCGATGGCCAGGAAGGAGACGGCGATGCGCACGATCAGGGCCCAGTCGACGATCTCGAAGCGGTCCATCCAGTGGTTGACGGCCACCACCCGGCCGGTGCGGGCGACCCCGTCTCCGGACTCGATGTCGAGGTAGACCGTGTCGGTGCTCCAGTCCTGGCCTCCCTCGACCATGAAGCCGGTTTCCAGGGGCCGCATGTGGATGCGGTACGAGGTGCGCAGCATCCCGCCCAGGTCGGAGACACCGTCGAAACGCCGGGCACTCTCGGCCTCGACCCGCCCGACTTCGTCGACCAGGCGCTCCGCCTTCCAGCCGTAGACCAGGCCGTTGGCGGCGAAGAAGGCGACGAGCAGGACCAGGCTGAGCTGGAAGCGCAGCGACTTCAGGTGGTCGTGGAGCTGGTGGAGGAAGATCTCGAGCATGGAGCCCTCAGCTCGGGTCGTAGCGGAGGAAGCGGAGGACGGCGAGCATCACCGCCGCCGCCGTGGTGAGTACCGTCACCAGCAGACCCGGCGTCATCTTTCGCAGGGTCGCCGAAAGGGGCTCGCGCCAGCCCGGGTCGAAGGCCGGCAGGTCGGACAGGTCCAGCCCGCGCCCCTGCCGGGCGGCGATCGCCTCCTGCTGCTGGACCCAGGCCATGCGCTCCTTCATGAAGGGGCTGTCGGCGGCCAGATCCTCCGGCGTCAGGGCCTCCGGGTCGGGCAGCAGGGGCTCCTGCTCCGGCGGATCGTCGCTGAACCAGCGGCGGCTGGAGAACGCCTCCCGCCCGCGCAGGAAGTCGATGAAGGTGGCCCGGTAGCGGTAGCCCGCCTCGCGCAGCTGGAACTTGTGGGCCAGCGTCGTGCGGGCCAGCTGCTTGGTGAGGACCTGGTAGTTGGTGAACGGCGAGAGGATCGACCAGTCGTCGACCAAGGTGGCCTCGCGCGCCAGGGGCGCGTAGTTGGCCTGCTGGAACTGGTTGATCCGGCGCGAGGCGTCCAGGTGCTGCTCCAGGGCGTGGGCATTGCGGCCCTGCCGCCACTCGTAGGCGCGCGAATGCCCGTAGCGGCTGCGGGAGCCGGTGGTGATGTCGCGCAGGTAGACCTCGGGGGGAGGGGGGTTCTTCTCCTCCCACTCACGGATCTCCCGGTCGACGTCGGCCCGCACCTGGCGGTTCTGGTTGAGGAAGTCCTGGAAGGTGTGCTCCTGAACGCCGTAGCGGCTCAGGGAAGGCAGCACGTTGCCGTAGCCCAGGTTCAGGGTCAGCCAGCCGAAGAGGCAGAGCATGAGGGAGGTGGCCGAGCCGCGCACGAAGGTGGAGACGGCCAGGCTCATGGCGAAGACCTGCACCAGGAAGAGGCAGCTGACGCCGAGGAGCAGGGCCAGCCGCACCCATTCCGCGCCCGAGAAGGCCACGTCCGGGTTGAAAGAGAGGATGAGCAGGGCGAAGAGGAAGGCCACGGCCATGGAGCCACACAGGGAGAGGGCTCCCCCCAACAGCTTGCCGCCCACGACGGCGCCCCGGGAGACGGGGTTGGCCAGCATCAGGCGCAGGGTGCCCCGCTCGCGGTCGCCGCAGATGGCGTCGAAGCCGAGGATGACGGCCATGAAGCTCAGGAGCAGGCGCACCACGGTGGCGAAGTCGATCTCGACGAACCGCTTCATGAGCCGGTTGTCGGCGCTGCCGAGGCGGCCCAGGCTGGCGCTGATCCAGCTCACCTGGATGCTGAGGCGCTGGCCGGCGCCCTTGTCGACGCCGCGGCTGAAGATCGACAGCGGCTCGGGCGGGCCGACGACGTGGGGCCGGACCTCGGCGTAGATCGTCGCCTCCTCGAGCCCCTGCTCGACCCGCCGCACCTCCTCCTCGTAGTCCTTCACCCGCTGCGAGAAGTCGAGGCTGCCCGCCAGGGCCGCCAGCCCGCAGAGCAGCACCGCGAAGACCAGGACCAGCGCCAGCCGCGCCGTGAGCAGGTTGGCGAGCAGCTCTTTCCGGGTCAGCGCGAGGAGCATGGATCCGAGGATCAAGGGCAGGGGGAACATTGTCAACTGACAGGCGGAGAGGACCGCAGCCGCTCGAGGAGCGCACGCCAGGCGCGGCTCAGCGGGCGGGAGGGCCCCCTATCCCCTATGACACCGGATCGGCCGTAAGGGGTTCCGACCCGCCTCGACCCCCTTCGCGATTCACGCCCTCACCCCGCCGCCCGGAAGCGCTCGTAGCGGCGGGCCAGGCGCCCCGGGTCGGGTCCACTCCGAGGGCCGCGGCAGCCGATTCGCTGCCCGTGCAGGCCCTGCAGCCCGTGGCCCAGCATGGGGCCGCCGGACTCGCCGCCGATGTCGGCCCCCACCTCACCCGGCGATCCGCCCGGGATGCCGACGAAGTGCCGGTCGAAGGCGGCCTGCTGATCCAGGGGCCTGGCGGCGAAGAAGGCCACGAGCAGGACCAGGCTGAGCGGGGCGCGCAACGTCCTCGGAGCACGGACCCTCAGCTCGGGTCGTAGCGGAGAAAGCGGAAGACGGCGAGCATCACCGCGGCGATGGTGGTCAGGACCATCACCAGCAGACCCGGCGCCATCTGCCGCAGGGTCGCCGAGAGGGGCTCGCGCCAGCCCGGGTCGAAGGCCGGCAGGTCGGACAGGTCCAGCCCGCGCCCCTGCCGGGCGGCGATCGCCTCCTGCTGCTGGACCCAGGCCATGCGCTCCTTCATGAAGGGGCTGTCGGCGGCCAGATCCTCCGGCGTCAGGGCCTCCGGGTCGGGCAGCAGGGGCTCCTGCTCCGGCGGATCGTCGCTGAACCAGCGGCGGCTGGAGAACGCCTCCCGCCCGCGCAGGAAGTCGATGAAGGTGGCCCGGTAGCGGTAGCCCGCTTCGCGCAGCTGGAACTTGTGGGCCAGCGTCGTACGGGCCAGCTGCCTGGTGAGCACCTGGTAGTTGGTGAAGGGCGACAGGATCGACCAGTCGTCGACCAAGGTCGCCTCGCGCGCCAGGGGCGCGTAGTTGGCCTGCTCGAACTGGTTGATCCGGCGCGAGTTCCTGAGCTGTCGCTCCAGGACCTGGGCGTTGTAGCGCACTCGCCAGGCGTTGCCCCGGGGATGGCCGTACCGTCTCCGGACGCCGGTGGTGATGTCGCGCAGGTAGACATCGGGCGGAAGCGGGTTCTCGCTCCTCCATTCCGCCAGCTCGCGCGCGTACTCCTGCCACACCTGGCTGTTCTGGTCGAGGAAGTCCTGGTAGGTGTGCTCCTGAACGCCGTAGCGGCTCAGGGAAGGCAGCACGTTGCCGTAGCCCAGGTTCAGGGTCAGCCAGCCGAAGAGGCAGAGCATGAGGGAGGTGGCCGAGCCGCGCACGAAGGCCGAGACGGCCAGGCTCATGGCGAAGACCTGCACCAGGAAGAGGCAGCTGACCGCGAAGAGGATGGCCAGGCGCGCCCACTCCTGGCCGGAGAAGGCGATGTCGGGGTTGAAGGAGAGGATGAGCAGGGCGAAGAGGAAGGCCACGGCCATGGAGCCGCACAGGGAGAGGGCCCCCCCGAGGAGCTTCCCCCCCACCACGACGCCCCGGGAGACGGGGTTGGCCAGCATCAGGCGCAGGGTGCCCCGCTCACGGTCGCCGCAGATGGCGTCGAAGCCCAGGACGACGGCCATGAAGCTCAGGAGCAGCCTCACCACGGTGGCGAAGTCGATCTCGACGAACCGCTTCATGAGGCGGTTGTCGGCGCTGCCGAGGCGCGTCAGCTCGGCTGCGACCCAGTGCACCTGGATGCCCAGGCGCTGGCCGGCGCCCTTGTCGACGCCGCGGCTGAAGATCGACAGCGGCTCCGGCGGGGCGACGACGTGGGGCCGGACCTCGGCGTAGACGGTCGCTTCCTCGAGCCCCTGCTCGACCCGCCGCACCTCCTCCTCGTAGTCCTTCACCCGCTGCGAGAAGTCGAGGCTGCCGGCCAGGGCCGCCAACCCGCAGAGCAGCACCGCGAAGACCAGGATCAGCGCCAGCCGCGCCGTGAGCAGGTGGGTGAGCAGCTCTTTCCGGGTCAGGGCGAGGAGCATGATTCGAGGGTCGAGGGCCGGGGGAAGAGTGTCAACAAGAGGAGCGGGGAACTCTGCAAGAGCGCGCCTGCGGCGGTGTCGAGGCGGACACCGGAACACCCCTTCCAGCGCCACTCCAGGTTGTCGGGGGCCGGCCGGTAGTCAGGGCCGGAGAGCGCCCTTGCCAAGGTTCACCCTGACCGGCAGCTTGACCACGGGAGGCCTCCCAACGCCATGCGTCAGGGCTCCTCGCATGGTCGGACCGTCCCCCCCGCCCACAGGGCCGGGGGGGCGGTCCTCCCCGGAGACGATCTCTCGGCTCGCCCTCACCCAGCCTCGCGAAAACGCTCGTAGCGCCGCGCCAGCCGCTCCGGGTCGGGCTTCCACTCGGCCGCCCGCGGCAACTGGATCCGCTGCCCGTGCAGGCCCTGGAGCCCGTGGCGCAGCATGGGGCCGTCGGACTCGCCCCGGATGTCGGCCCGCACCTCGACCCGGTAGTCGGCCCGGATGCCGACGAAGTGCCGGTCGAAGGCCGCGTGGTGCAGCTTGCACAGGGCGAGCCCGTTGTTGACCACGGCCTCGCCGCCGGGTTGCCGGTCCGGGATGATGTGGGCGGCGTCGAGCAGCTCCTCGTGGCGCAGCCGGCAGAGGCTGCACTGGCCGCGGTAAGGCGCGCAGCACCCGCTGCCGGAAGCCCCTGCTGATGCAGCCGCTGCTGGAACTCGCGCGTCACCCAGACCCGCCGGCCCTCCTCCTGGGCGGCATCCTCGCTCAGGCCCTCGCCGATCCGCTCGGTCAGGCCGACGCCGAGCGATTCGGCCGCATCGACAGCCACGTGGAATGTCAACTCGGCCGGGTTGGCGTGGACGATGAAGACCGGCCACGCCGCGACGTATCTCCCCTTGACGATGCCGTGGAAGTAGACCAGGGGAACGCGCTCGACCATGGCCTGGCGCAGCCCCTCGTTGTCGCGATGGCCCGGGTCGGTGCCGCGGTACTTGTAACGGAGCAGATCCCCGGAGAAGGAGTCGTCGTACGGCCCCGACGGCGCCGTGGTGATCGACAGGGGCAGCCCCAGATCCCGGGGCTTGAAGATTCCCTGGGGCCCCACGAGGTGGATCCGCCGCCCCTCGCTCTCGAAACCCCCCTCGAGGAGCTGGCGCGGCAGCACGTCGCCGTGGACCTCCACCTGCTCCGCGAGCCAGTCGAAGGCCTGCTGGCGGATGCGAGAGTCCAGGGGGTCCGTGGCCATGGCCCGAGCGGTCCGGCGAGCCTCCCTCAGTCCAGCCGGTTGGCCTCGATGTAGTCCCAGTCCCAGGCGATGCCCAGCCCCGGCTCCTGCGATACGTGGACGAACCCTTCGTCGTCCATGGGGTCGGCCAGGGCCGTCAGGTGAGGCGGCACCCACTCGTAGTCGATCTCGGCGCGCAGGAGACCGCGCTCGTAGTAGCGGCAGGTCGCCTGGGGCGCCGCCGCCTCCAGGTGGAGGTGCGGGGCGCCGACGTAGTGCAGCTCGCACTGGGCGCCGTAGAGCTGACAGACGTTGATAAGCTTCCAGCACCCGGTGATGCCGCCGTAGTTGACGTCGGTGCGCACCATGTCGCAGGCGCGCTGCAGCAGCCACTCGGCCCGGGCGAAGGGACCGCCGCCGACGTGCTCGGGCGAGCAGATGGCGATCTGCGTCTGCTCCGTCAGCTTGCGGTAGGCCTCCACCCGGGTCTCCACCATGGGGTGCTCGAGCCAGTAGAAGTCGAGCTCCTCCAGCTCCCGAGCCACCCACAGGGACTCCTCCAGGGTGTAGACCCCGAAGGGATCCAGCATCAGGGTGATGTCGTCCCCCACGGCCTCGCGCACGGCGCGGCAGATCTCCACGTCCTCCCTGGGGAAACCGGGCTGCTGGCGCACCGACTCCCGGGTGTGGGGGTTCCGGAAGATGTTGGCGTGGATCTTGAAGGCGCGGTAGCCGCGCTCCACGCAGCTGCGCGCGAGATCCGTGTAGACCTCGGGTCCGCCGAGGTCGGGAGCGGTGCTGGCGTAGGCCTCCACCTTCTCGCGCGTCCCCCCGAGGAGCTGGTAGACGGGCATGCCGGCGATCTGTCCCTTCAGGTCCCACAGGGCGCAGTCGACCTGCCCCATGTCAAGCTCCCCCTGGCCGCGGCTGGTGGTGCACCGCTGGTCCATCCGGTGCCAGATCTTCTCGCTGTTCAGGGGGTCTTCCCCGACGAGCAGGCCCTTGAAGAACCCCTCCACCCGGGCCTTGTCGCCCCCCGGCATGTGACCTCGGACTCCTTCGTCGGTGGAGATCCGGATGATCGAGCTGGTGGTCTCTCCCCGGCCCTGCCTGCTCGTGCGGAACTGAATCACTTCCACGTCGGTGATCTTCACGGGATCCTCCTGGTAATGGCTGCGGAGTAGTGGCTGCGGACGGCCGGCTCGCGCCGGATTCCCCGCCCGGCAGGCTCCGTCAGTCGACCCGGTTGGCCTCGATGTAGTCCCAGTCCCAGGCGATGCCCAGTCCCGGCTCCTGCGATACGTGGACGAACCCTTCGTCGTCCATGGGGTCGGCCAGGGCCGTCAGGTGAGGCGGCACCCACTCGTAGTCGATCTCGGCGCGCAGGAGACCGCGCTCGTAGTAGCGGCAGGTCGCCTGGGGCGCCGCCGCCTCCAGGTGGAGGTGCGGGGCGCCGACGTAGTGCAGCTCGCACTGGGCGCCGTAGAGCTGACAGACGTTGATAAGCTTCCAGCACCCGGTGATGCCGCCGTAGTTGACGTCGGTGCGCACCATGTCGCAGGCGCGCTGCAGCAGCCACTCGGCCCGGGCGAAGGGACCGCCGCCGACGTGCTCGGGCGAGCAGATGGCGATCTGCGTCTGCTCCGTCAGCTTGCGGTAGGCCTCCACCCGGGTCTCCACCATGGGGTGCTCGAGCCAGTAGAAGTCGAGCTCCTCCAGCTCCCGAGCCACCCACAGGGACTCCTCCAGGGTGTAGACCCCGAAGGGATCCAGCATCAGGGTGATGTCGTCCCCCACGGCCTCGCGCACGGCGCGGCAGATCTCCACGTCCTCCCTGGGAAAGCCCGGCAGCTGGGGCGCCGCCTGGCGGGTGTGGGGGTTCCAGAAGATGTTGGCGTGGACCTTGAAGGCGTTGTAGCCGCGCTCCACGCAGCTGCGCGCGAGGGCCGCGTAGTCCTCGGGCCCGCCGAGGTTGGGGGCGGTGCTGGCGTAGGCCTCGACCTTCTCGCGCGTCCCGCCGAGGAGCTGGTAGACGGGCACGCCGGCGATCTGTCCCTTCAGGTCCCACAGGGCGCAGTCGATCTGCCCCGTCTCGTGCTCCCCGAGGCCGTGGCTGCGGGTGCAGCTCTGGTCCATCCAGTGCCAGATCTTCTCGCTGTTGAGGGGGTTCTCCCCGACGAGCAGGCCCTTGAAGTACCCCTCCACCTTGCGTTTGTCCCCCCCCGGGAAGTGCCCTCGGACTCCCTCGTCGGTGGAGATCCGGATCATCGAGATGGTGCTCTCGACTCCGTCGGCTCCCTTCCATACGCCGTAGCCCCAGCGGGAGCCGGCCCCCCGGCCCCGCTTCCTCGTGCGGAACTGAATCACTTCGACATCGGTGATCTTCACGGAGATCCTCCTGGATATGCCGCCGATTGCAGGCTGGTTTCTGGAAGGATAGGTCCGGGGCCGCCGTCCCTGCGAACCGCCGGCGAGTCTCGCCGGGCCGGACCACGGGTTGCGGCCGGCTTCGGGGGTCCCGCCGCGCCTCAGCCGCGGCTCCGCGCCTCCAGGAACTCCCGCGCCGGGAAGGTGGGCGCCGTCCGCGGGGACAGGGCTTCCGGATCGGCGACGACCGCCGAGGCCGGCGGCTCGAGGAAGGGCCGGTCGAGGAGGGGATCGCCGGTCTCCCGCTGCCAGCGCAGCAGGCGTCCGCGCATCCCGGCCAGCGCCTCCGCGTGGGCGGCGTCGGCGGCGACGTTGCGCTGCTCCAGGGGATCGGCCGCCAGGTCGTAGAGCCTCTCGGAGGCCTCCTCGCGTTCGCCCCAGCCGCGCGCCAGGAGGTAGTCCTTGGTGGGGCTGTCGTCGCAGTTGGGCAGGACCGGACGGGCCCGCGGGTGCAGGCGCCGGATGTACTTCCAGCGGCGGGTGCGCACGGCCCGCTGGGGCTCGTGGCAGACATGGTAGTTGATCTCGGCGAAGACCTCCTCCCGGACCTGCCGCCGGCCCTCGACCAGGGGCAGGAGGGAGACGCCCTGGAGCCAGTCCGGCCGCCCCAGGCCGGCCACCTCGCAGATCGTCGGAAAGAGGTCGATCTGGCTCGCCAGGCCGTCGACGGCGCGGCCGCCCTCGAGGCCGCCGGGGCCGCGGAGAATCAGCATCACCCCCAGACCGTGGTCGGTGAGGTTGCACTTCATCAGCGGGAAGGCGAGGCCGTGGTCGGTAGTGCAGATCACCAGTGTCTCCCCTCCCAGGCCGCTGGCCTCCAGGGCCGCCAGGACCCGCCCCATCTGTCCGTCGAGGGTGCGCGCCGCGTCGATGTACGAGGCCATGTCCCGGCGGATCTCCGGGGCGTCGGGCAACGGCGCCGGGGGCTGCACGAAGCGCGGGTCCGTGGGTTCCTCCCCTTCCGGCGGCGGGTCGAATCCCCGGCCGCGCCGATGGGTGGCGGTGAAGCCCACGTCGAGGAAGAAGGGGCGGTCGTGGCGCTCCCCCAGGAAGGCGGCGGCCCGTTCCTCCACCGGACGGCCGTCGTCGAGGATGCGCTCGTACCCGCCCTCCGCGGGGTCGGAGACCACGTGCTGGAGGCCGGCGCGCACCGTGCGGTACCCTGCCGCGGCGAGGACCCGCGGCAGCAGGCGCTCGGGCCGGGGCAGGCTCCAGCCGCGGTTGACGAGCCCGCCCATGCCGCAGCTGTGGGCCCACTGGCCGGTGAGCAGGCTCGCCCGGCTCGGGGAGCACGTGGGGTTGGCACAGAAGGCCTGGCGGAAGAGGATGCCCTCCCCGGCCAGCCGCTGCAGGTGCGGCGTGGGCACGTCGTACCCGCAGGGTGCGACGTAACGCCCGGTGTCGTGGGAGTGCAGGTAGAGAACGTGCGGGCTGTTCATGAAATGCGCATCCTATTGCACGAGGGACATGGCATGACGGACACGCGCGACAACGGCGGCCCCTCGCGCCGCTCGTGGCTGGCGTCGGTGCTCATGGGCGCCGGCCTGCTGGCGGCGTACGGCACCCTGGCGAGCCAGTTCCTGGGCTTCCTCCTGCCCGCGCGCAGGGCCTCCCGGCGCCGGATCTTCGTCGGGCCGGTGGGGGCCTTCCCCCCCGGGACGGTGCGCACCATCCTCGACCTGGAGGGCAACGAGGTGCTGGTGCGGCGCACCCCGGAGGGCCTCCAGGCCTTCAGCTCCACCTGCCCCCACCTGGGATGCAAGGTCCACTGGCAGCCGAAGCAGGCGCGCTTCTTCTGTCCCTGTCACAACGGCGTCTTCGACGCCGACGGCGTCGCCCTCTCCGGGCCTCCCGCCGACGCCGGTCAGCGCCTGCACCCGGCGCCGCTGATCATAGACGAGGAGAGCCAGGTGGTCTACCTGGAAGTCAGGGCCCCCCGGCGACGGCCCGGGTGAGTGCGCCCGGCGAGGCCGCCGCCCCCCGCGAGCGGCGCTGGAGCGACCTCTTCCCCCTCGACTGGGAGCTGATACGCCACGCCGGCGCCGAGCCGGTGCCCCGGCACCTGAAGAAGTGGTGGTTCTGCCTCGGCGGCACGGTGGCCTACCTCTTCGTCGTGCAGGTCCTCACCGGCATCGCCCTGACCTTCTACTACGTGCCATCCGCCGAGCAGGCCTTCGCCAGCGTCGAGACGATCACCCGCGAGGTCCGCTTCGGCTGGTACATCCGCTCCCTGCACCACTGGGCCTCCCACCTGATGATCGCCGCCCTCTTCCTGCACATGCTGCGGGTCTACTTCACCGGCTCGTACCGCCACCCGCGCCAGCTCAACTGGATGGTGGGCGTCGGCCTGCTGCTCACCACCCTCGCCTTCGGGTTCACCGGCTACTCCCTCGTCTACGAGCAACTGAGCTACTGGGGGGTGACGGTGGCCGCCAACCTCGTCGAAGCCCTGCCCGGGGTCGGGACCGTGGCGGCGCACCTGATGCGCGGCGGCGAGGAGATCGGCGGCAACACCCTGACCCGGTTCTTCATCCTCCACATCGGCGTGCTGCCCACCGCCGCCTTCGTCCTCCTGGGACTGCACATCAGCCTGGTGCGGATGCAGGGCGTGAGCGAGCACGTCTTCGAGGGCGAGGAGGAGAGCGGGGAGGCGCGCCACTTCCCCTTCTGGCCCGACCACGCCACCACCGAGCTGCTCATCGGCGTGCTGCTGATGTACGTCCTGACCCTGCTGGCCCTGGTCTGGCCGGCGGGCCTCGGCGAGCCCGCCGACCCGTCCCGGACCCCCGACCACATCAAGCCCGAGTGGTACTTCTACTTCAGCTTCCGCCTCCTCAAGCTCACCTCTCTGCGGATCACCGTGCTGCTCACCGCGGCGGCGCTGGCGGCGGTGCTGCTCTGGCCGTTCATCGAGAGCTGGCTGCAACGGCGCCTGCGCTTTCCCGACACGGGTTCCGTGGTCCTGGGGGTGCTCGTCTTCGCGGGGTTCCTCCTCCTGACCGTGTGGGAGAGCCTCGACACCGGTCACATTCCCTGAAACCAACGGCAGGGTTGCCCGCATGACACTGACGGCCAAACGCTACATCGTGGCGGCGCTCTCCTTCCTGTTCCTCCTGTCCCTGCTCCTGGTGGCCTGGCACGAGTCGAGGCTCGCCCGGCAGGAGGAGGAGCCCGGGCCGGTGGTGACCGCCTCCAACGAGGGCTGCGTCTCCTGCCACCGCCAGGACAGCCCGGCCCTGGTGATGGAGTGGGAGGCGTCGCGCCACGCCGAGTTCGGCGTCGGCTGCTTCGACTGCCACACCGCCAGCCCCGACGATGTGGACGCCTGGGAGCACGAAGGGGTCTGGATCTCGGCGCTGGTGACCCCCAGGGACTGCGCCACCTGCCATGTCCGCGAGTTCGAGCAGTTCTCGGTCAGCCACCATGCCCGGGCGGGAGAGATCCTGGCCAGCCTCGACAACATCCTGGCCGAGCGGGTCGCCGGCCTGCCCGACAACAACGCCGACGCCGTCAACGGCTGCTGGCAGTGCCACGGCAGCATCGTGCGCTTCGAGCGCGACGAGTCCGGCGCCATCCTGCGCGACGGCCGGGAGGGCAAGCCGGTGATCGACGCCGACACCTGGCCCAACAGCGGCATGGGGCGGCTCAATCCCGACGGCTCGAAGGGCTCGTGCCACGCCTGCCACTCCCGCCACGCCTTCCAGGCCAGCCTGTCGCGGGCGCCCGAGAACTGCGGCAAGTGCCACATGGGCCCCGACCATCCGCAGATCGAGGTCTACAACGAGTCGAAGCACGGCATCGCCTTCCATGCCAACCGCGACCGCATGGCCCTCGACAAGGACGGCGACTGGGTCCTGGGCCGGGACTACTCGGCGGCGCCCACCTGCGCCACCTGTCACATCAGCAGCTACATGACGCCCCAGGGGGTGTACGAGGCGAACAGCCACGACGTGGGAGAGCGCATCAGCTGGACCCTGAGGCCGGTGATCAGCACCAAGCAGAACCTGGTGATCTTCGAGGACGGCTTCCGCGAGGACTATCCGGACACGCGCGCCCTGCCCGAGCTGGGTGAGGTGGTGGAGACGGAGGAGAAGTTCGTGGAGGGCGAGGAGCTCGTCGGCCGGACGGTGCCGAGGAGGGTGAAGGAGATCGTCACCTGGCAGCAGCGCCGGCTGAAGATGAAGGGGGCCTGCCTCAACTGCCACAGCGACACCTACGTGGACAACTTCTACAAACAGTTCGACGACCTGATCCTCCTCTACAACGAGAAGTTCGCGCGGCCGGCCAAGGCGATGATGGACGACCTGGCCGCCGACGGCGTGCTGAAGCCGGAGGCGCCCTTCGAGCACGAGGTGCAGTGGGTGTTCTGGGAGTTGTGGCACCACGAGGGCCGCCGGGCCCGGCACGGGGCCAGCATGATGGGTCCGGACTACACCCACTGGCACGGCATGTACGAGGTGGCCAAGCACTACTACCTGGAGTTCCTGCCGGCGGCGGTGGAGGCGGCCGAGGGCCGGAGCGAGGAGCTGGGAGAGAAGTACCGCGCCCGGGTGGCGGCCCTCCTGGCCCGGGAGGAGCACGCCTGGATGAAGGGGCTCGATCCCGAGGAAGCGGAGGCGCTGCGGGCGATGTACCGGGAGCGCTACGACCAGTGAGCGAGGCGCCTCGTCCGCTCGCCGGGTTGTCCCGCGGCCATTCCGGCACTACCTGTTTGACCCGCAGCCTCCCCCTTCCCCGAGCCGCACCCCCACCCTGAAGACCGCCGCCGCCCTCATGGATTCCTCTGCCCCCGCCCCGGCCCCCGCGAGCACGAAGATCCGCGCATGGCTCCGCCGCTGGCCGGAGCGCTTCGGCCTCGACCTGCGGGCCCTGGCGCTGTTCCGCATCCTCCTCGGAGTGATCCTCCTCGTCGACCTGGCGGCGCGAGCGGGAGACATCGGCGTGTTCTACACCGACTCCGGCGTGCTGCCGCGCGTCGACCTCCTCGACCGGGTGGATACCGGCGCCACCCCCTGGAGCGTCTCCCTGCACATGATCAGCGGCCTCCCGGGGGTGCAGCTCGCGCTTTTCGCGGTGGCCGCCTTCTGCGCCTTCTGCCTGCTCATTGGCCACCGCACCCGGCTGTTCACGGTGCTGAGCTGGCTGCTGCTGCTGTCGCTGCACAACCGCAACCCCGCCGTCCTCAACGCCGGCGACGTGCTCTTCCGGATGCTCCTGTTCTGGTCCATGTTCCTCCCCCTCGGGGCGCGCGGCTCGGTCGACGCCGCCATGAGAGAGCCGCGGGAGGGCGAGACCGACGAGGGCGGGCACCGTACCTGGTCGGTGGCCGCCTTCTGCTTCATGGCCCAGGTCTCCATCGTCTACTGGTCCACGGCGCTGCTCAAGACCGACCCCATCTGGACCGAGGACCGCACCGCCGTCTGGCACGCCCTCAAGCTCGACTACATGGCCCTGCCTCTGGCCACCCTGATGCGCGAGTGGCCCCCGGGACTGCTGGAGCTGGTGACCCGGGGCACCCTTCTCCTCGAGTTCTGGGCTCCCTTCCTGCTCTGGATCCCGGTCTTCGTCGGCCCCCTGCGGTTCACCGCCTGCGCCGTCATGCTCGCCCTGCACGCGGGCTTCACCGCGACCCTGCAGCTGGGCCTGTTCTCCTACGTGTGCGGCGCCATGTGGCTGGCCCTGGTTCCGCCGGCGGCGTGGGATCGACTCTTCGCCCGCTTCCGGCGGGACCCGCGGCGCCTCGGGATGACCCTGCACTACGACGGCGACTGCGGGTTCTGCCGGCGCATGGTCCTCGTGATCCGCGCCTTCTTCCTCCTGCCCGAGACCGCCATCGCCAGGGCCCAGGACGACCCCGCCATCGAGCGCGCCATGCGCGGGCGCGACTCGTGGGTGGTCACCGATCACGAGGGGAAGCAGCACTACAAGTTCGAGGCCCTGGCGTACGTGCTCTCGCGCTCTCCGTGGGGATGGCCCCTGGGCGCGGTCCTCGGGGCGGCGGTTTTCCGCAGGCCCGGCACCTGGCTCTACGAGCAGACGGCGAGCCGCCGCGAGCTGATGGGGCGCCTCACCGGCTGGATGCGTCCGCGGCCGGCCAGACCGATGGCCCGGCCCCTGGCCTGGGCGGGAAAGGCCGTGCTCCTCGGGACCCTCGCCTACGTCGTCCTGTGGAACGCCCGCGGCTTCCACACCAAGGAGATCTTCGCGGCGGACTCGACGGCGGCCGGGCTCACGGCGGCGGCGGCGGGCTGGATGACCGGCTCCCGGCCCGGGCAGGCTCCCGGCCCGGACCTGCGGTGGTACGGCCGCGTCCTGCGAGTCAGCCAGCGATGGAGCATGTTCGCCCCGTACCCCTCCCTCAACAGCGGCTGGTACGTGGTCGTCGGCACCTTGACCGACGGGACCCAGGTCGACCTCTACCGGCACGTCGTCCTGGGAGAGAAGCTCGCCGAGGTCTCGTGGGAGCGGCCCGACCCCATTGTGCAGACCTTCCACGGCCAGCGCTGGCGCAAGTACATGATGTCCCTGCGCAAAAGCGCGAAGAAGAACTACCGCCCCCTGTTCTGCAAGTACCTGGCGCGCGAGTGGAAACGGGAGTTTCCCCTGACACCGCTGAAAATGGTGGAACTCTACTTCAACGAGGAGCGCGTCGAGGCGTACAAGCCCAACACGGCGCCGGAGAAGCGGCGCCTGTGGTACTACACGCCCTGAGTCGAAGGATCCTCCATGGCCGCGCCCATCACCCGCGTCACCGCCAGACTGGAGAATGCGCAGCCCCTGGAGAGGGAGCGGACCCCTGTCCACCACGGCCCCGCCCGCATCGAGGAGATGCTGCCAGGGAAACCGTCCGCCTGAACACAATCGGCGCCGATCCCCAAGATCGGGACCGGCGCCGAGTAGTGGGGCTTTCGATGGATGCTCAGTGGTGGGACCCGCCTCCTCGCCGGCCCTTGCCGCCGCCGTGTCCCTTGCCGCCGCCCCGCTTGTCGCCACCGCCGCTGAACTCTCCCTCGCGGCGGTGGTCTCCGCCGCGCTCCTCCCTCAGCTCCTGCCGCAAACCCTTCCGCCTCTCCTTGCGCAGCTCCTGAAGTCTGCTGAACTGCTCCTCGCTCAGCACCTCCTTCAGTTGGCCCTCCGTCTCCTCCCGCAGGGCCTGCATCTGCTCCCGAGCCTCTCGCCGTGACTGGCGCAGCTGCTCACGCCCTTCACTCCGGGACTCGCGGTGCGCGGAGTAGAGCTCCCCGCCCTTCTCGGCGTGGCCCTCCAGGATCTCCTCGACCTGCGTCCTCTGGTCGCCCTCGAGGCCGAGGTCGTCCAGAAGGGCCGCGCGCGCCTCCTCGGCCTTGACCTTCCGGTCCTCGCCTTCGGACTCGGCGGCGGCGGGAAGCGTCCCCAGGACGAGGACGGCGGCGGCGATGGTGGGAATGGCCTTCATGGGCTCCTCCAATCGTGCGGGTGATGGCCGGTTGTCCGGCCGTTGTCCTGCTCTCACGAGATTGGACAACGGCGAGGAGCCCTTCATTCCACTTGTTCGGGTGGCGTGCGCTCGCCTGGCAGGGACTCAGGAGCCGAGGTCTTCTGAAGGATGTAGAGCGTGCGGTCCCGGGTCGCGAAGAGCAGCGCCTTGACCCGGTCGAGGGCGCGGGAGGAGCGGATCTCCCGGATCCAGGTGGCCCGGTAGCCTTCGCGCTCGAAGCGGCGCACCCTCAGTCCCAACCCTCTGAAGCGCCGCTGCAGGTATCCCTTGGAGAAGGTGTGAGGATGCCCGCGGTCGAGCTGGAAGCACTCCATCAGTCCCCGCACGAGGCGGCCCCAGAGGTGGTAGGTGTTCTGCCGGAAGTAGGCCGTTCCCCCCGGCTTCAGGACCCGCTGCATCTCGGCCAGGACCTGCCCGGGATCGGCGCAGTGGTCGAGGACGTTGTCCATGATGACGAGGTCGAAGTGGTCCGCGGGAAAGTCGAGCCGCTCACCCGAGCCCGCATGGTAGCGCACGGCGGGATCGCGGAAGTCCCGGAAGCGCTGCACCGAGGCGTAGAAGTCCTCCAGGGGATCGACGGCGTGGCGATGACCGCTCTCGCCGAGGTGGGTGAGGATTCCCGCGGGGCCGCTGCCGATCTCCAGGATCCGGGTATCGGGCCCAAGGGTGACAAGGCCCTCGACGTCGCCGCGCAGGGCCCGGGCAAAGGCCGCGTAGAAGCCCATGTCCATGTCGGCGGCGCGGGACCGCCACCAGTCGCGCTCGCTGACCTGGGCCTTGTTCCAGCGTCGGTTGATCATGGAGGCCAGGCCCTACTTGACGAGCAGGAGCCGCCGCATCTGAGCCCCGCCGGCGTGCTGCAGTCTCGACAGGTAGACGCCCGCCGCGACCGCGGCGCCCCGCTCGTCGCGGGCGTCCCAGTGCGCCCGGTGCCTTCCGGCGTGCTGGAACTCATCCACCAGTCGGCGCACCGGCTGGCCCAGGGCGTTGTAGATCTCGAGCCGCACAGGGCCCGGGTCAGCAGGAAGTAGGTGATGGCGGTCCGGCTGTTGAACGGATTGGGCGCGTTCTGCAGTTCGGGGCTGCCGGGCAGTCCGATCATCTCCCGGGCCATGACCAGCAGCTTGCTTCGCTCCCGCGTGCCGAAGTGGTCGGCGAAGAGGAAGAAGTCGGTGAAGTCCACGACGCCGCTCCCGTCGAGATCGAAGCGGGAATCGCCGCTGCCGAAGCCGTCGCCGTCGAAGTCGGCCGCGGCCCCGGTCGAGTCGGCGGCCCCCGCAGTAACTACCGCGGCGGTGGCCTTGCTCTCGGCGCTCTTGCCGGACCCGTGGCCGTCGCTGTAGGTCGCCGTGGCCCTCAACAGCCGCCCCTCATCTTCGCTGACAGGCCTGTAGACCTCGGACCGGGCCCTTCTTCCCGGGATGTCCTCCCACTGGTCGGAGGACAGGTCCTCCAGCTGCTGCCACTGCCAGCGGGGTGTGCCGTAGCGCAGGCCGTCCGGATCGCTCGGGAGGCGGTCGCCGGTTGGCCGATGACCGGACGGTACGGCTCACCGTGACCGTCCCGGGTTCCTCCACATTGACCAGATCGATGGTGACGAGGAGGGTATCGTCGATCCCGGGATCCGGCGGCCCATCGTAGTCCAGGCCGTCGCTGAGGTATACCTGCAGGTTCAAGGACCTCCGGGACTCGTAGTCGAGCACGGTGCCGGAGGCAACGGTCGGATGGCCGGCCGCGTCGAGGACGAAGGCGGCCGAGTCGGGGCCCCCTACCGAGAAGGCCAGGACGGCGGATTCCGGAGCTGCTAATGCCGCTTGCCCCCGCGATGGGGGACGGGCCCGCGCTTCATCCAGCGCTTGTGCCGCTCCAGGCGCCGCTGCACCCGCCGGCGTTCCTCGTCGGTCAGCAGCGGATGCAGGGCCGCCCGGATGGAATCCAGCTGGGCGCGGCGCTCCCCGTCCCGGGCGATGCGGTTGGCGCGCATGCGCTCGTCGATGCGGCGCAGGACCTCGGCGATCCGCTCGCGCCGGTCCTCCTCCACCGGGCCGATGGCGCGCCGGATGCCGGCGGTGAAGAGGGCGGGTCTCGCCAGGCTCAGGGCGTCGCGGAAGCGGTGGCGCTGGTAGACGCTGTGGCCCAGGGCCCCCACCACCATTCCGAGCACGAGGGTGGCGATGAGGATGGCGGCGACGCGGGCTCGGGAGGACACGGTCACATCTCCAGGAGTTCCGCGGTCTCCACCGAGACCGGCGGCACGGCGAAGGTGATCTCCAGGAAGGAGGAGCCGTCGGACATCAGGTCCCGGTCCCGCCAGTTGAGCACGGCCAGGAAGAGGGCGACGGCGAGGGTGACGGGCACCAGGGGCCGGAAGAGGCGCATCAGCCCGTCGGCGAGGCCGTGCTCCCCCGTCCTCTCGCTTCGCAGGCGGGCCAGGACCCGCGCCGAGAAGTGGGGGCCGAAGCCCTCGGCCCGGGCCGCCGAGACCAGGTCTCCCGCCTGGCGCAGCTGCTCCCATTCGGCGCGGAAGCTCTCGTCCGAGGCGAGGAGGTCCTCGAAGCGGGTCCGCCGCCCCGGGTCGAGCTCGCCGCCCAGGGCCCGCGCCAGCAACTCCTCGCGTTCACGCCTCTTCATGGCCGAACCTCCCCTTCAGGATCTGCTTCAGGCCCGCCATGCCGCGGGACAGCCGCGACAGCACCGTGCCTTCGGGCAGGCCCAGAACCTGGGCCGTCTCCCGCGTCGAGTATCCCTGGATCATGCGCAGCACCACCACGGAGCGGTGATCGGGCTTGAGCTGCTGCAGCGCCGCGTGCACTTCGGACCGCGTGTCGACCTGGTCCTGCAGCGCCTCCCCGTCGGTGACCGGCTCCGGCGCCGGGTCCTCCTCGCTGTCCAGGCTCCAGAACCGCCAGCGGGCTTTCTGCCGGCTCTTCGAGGCGTTGAGGGAGAGGTTGATGGCGATCCGTGTGAGATAGGTGCCGAGAGCCGCCTCGCCGCGGAAACGGCCGAGGGCGGCGTGGAAGCGGATGAAAGTCTCCTGGCCCACGTCCTCGGCGTCGGGCCCCGGCCCGAGCATGCCGACGACGGTGGCCGCCACCCGGGATTCGTACCTGTCCACCAGCTCGCGGAAGGCGTGGTCGTCCCCATCGCGGGCCCTCCTCGTCAACTCCAGGTCGGACGGCGGATCCACACTCATTGGACAGGGACATTCTCCGTTTCATTCCCTCTTCATTCAACGGGGGGCCGAGGAGGGCTGTCAATCAGCGGCCGCCGCGCAGGTCCCCCTTCGCGCAGGAGACGAGATGCCCATTCGGATCGACCGCTGTGCGGCCCGGGCCATGGCGCCGCGCTTCGACGAGGCCCTGGAGCTGGTGCGCAACGAGTTCGACAGCCTCGACCAGGACCGGCAGTACCGCAACACCTTCGCCCGGCTCCTGAAGCCCGATCCCCTGCAGCGCGTGCGCATGCTGGGCACCGACCAGCGCGATCTGTTCGTCCCGGCCCTTCGCGAGCTCATTCCCGAGGTCGTGCCGCCCGGAGGCCACATCCTCGACCTGGGGGCCGGCGACGGCCAGACCTTCGCCCTCCTCGCCGATCTGGTCCCCGCGGGCGCCACGGTCTCCTACGAGGAGCCGAACGCCGGCTATGCCGCCGACTACGGCGCCTTCCTCGAGACGCAGGACCACCTGCGGCCGGGCCTGGCGATGGTGGCCGGCTTCGAGGAGATCGACACCATCGACCCGGCCCCTCCGCCCGACGGCAGCGTCGATCTCGTCCTCGCCCTCCACATCCTCTACTTCATCGGGGACCTGCCGGCCGGCCTGCTGCGCATGGCGCGGTTCCTCAAGCCCGGAGGGGCCTTGTGCGTGGTGGTGGCCGAGGAGACCCAGGCCTGGTCGGGGAGGGCCCTGCGGGCCTTCATCGACGCCGGCGGCGACACCGGCCGCAACGAAGGCCACCTGGCCGCCATGGCCGAACGGAAGCGGCTGCTGGGGGGCGTCCTGATGGACGTCATGGCCGCGGGCCTGCCGGAGGCCTCCTTCGCCCTGGAAACCCGCCTGCAGCCCAGCCGCCTGTACGGTCACGCCCTCTCCGACCTGATCGCCCTGGCCAACCTCGCCGAGCTGTCGCCGGTGCCGGGCATCGGCAAGTTCGAGGCCCCCTGCGGCCTGCTTCGCAGCGATCCGGAGGCCGTCGACCTGCGCATCGAGGACGAGGGTCCGCGCAAGGGCATGTGGAGCGTCGCCCAGCCGCAGCTCCTCTCGATCCTCCGGCGCCGCGGCTGACCCTTCAGGCCTGGGCCGCTCGGGCGTCCACGCCCCCGGCCTTGACCTGCTCCAGCAGTTGCGACAACTCGGCCACCACCTCGGGGCGCTCGCCGTGGAGGTTGGTGCGCTCGCCGATGTCGCTGGACAGGTCGAAGAGCTCTCCCGGCTGCTCGTGGGGGGTGTAGCCCCGCTCCTCCCTGTACCAGTCGGGCTCGCGGACATCGCCGCCGGTGGGGGCGTCGATGAAGACCCAGTCGCCGCGGCGGATGGCGAAGCGGCGGTTCATGCTGTGATGGACGGTGCAGGCGCGCACCCCCCGCTCCCGGTCCGGCCGGCGCAGCAGGGGCAGCATGCTGACGCTGTCCTCCCCCTCCCCCGACGCCAGGCGGGCCCCCGTCATCTCGGCGCAGGTGGCCAGGAGATCGCCGAGCATGACGGTGTGGGAGCACTCGGCGCCGGCCGGGGCCACTCCCGGCCAGCGCGCCAGGAACGGCACCCGGTGGCCGCCCTCCCAGACGTCGCGCTTGATCCCCCTCAGTCGGGCCGACGACGCATGGCCGAACTGGCGGATGCGGTCGTAGGCCGGCCTCTCCGGGCCGTTGTCACTGGTGAAGATCAGCAACGTATCGTCGGCGAGGCCGCGCCGCTCCAGGGCCTCCATGATCCGCCCCACGCACCAGTCGACCTCACAGACATAGTCGCCGTACTCCCCGGCCCGGCTCATGCCGCGGAACTCGTCCAGCGGGACGATCGGCGTGTGCGGCGCCGTCAGCGGCATGTAGAGGAAGAAGGGCTCCTCCCCGGCTTCCTCGATCACTCGCTCGGCGCGCCGGATGAGGGTGGGCATGACCCGCTCCAGGGACCAGCCGGGGACCATCGGCCCCGGGGTGCCGAACATCACCTCCGGCTTGGGCACCGACGGGGCCTCGACGACGCGGTCGTCCTCGAACCAGGTGTAGGGCGGGAAGTTGGGCACGTCGTCGCCGAAGTAGGTGTCGAAGCCGCAATCCACGGGACCGCCCGTGACCGGCCGGCCGTAGTCGATGCGCCCGTCGAGGGCCAGACGCGCCGGATCGTTGCCGCGGCTCCCGAACTCGACGTGGTCCGCCGCCGGGGAGCCGTCGTCGAGGGTCCAGTTCCAGCCCAGGTGCCACTTGCCGACGCAGTGGGTGCGGTACCCCTGCCGCCGCAGCAGCCCGGCCACGGTGAGGCGGTCCGGCTCGACGAGGGCGCTCTCCCACTGCCACAGGACGCCCCCCTTGAGCCGGGAGCGCCAGCAGTAGCGCCCGGTGAGCACGGCGTAGCGGCTGGGAGTGCACACGCTCGAGGGAGCGTGGGCGTCGGTGAAGCGCACCCCTTGGGCGGCGAGACGGTCGAGGTTCGGCGTGGGGATCTTCGATTCGGGGTTGTAGCAGCCCGCGTCCCCGTAGCCCATGTCGTCGGCGAGGATGAAGACGATGTTCGGCTTGTTCATGGCGGCTCCCGTCGAGGGCTTGCCGGGTGGAGCTGAAGGCGGCTCCTTTTCGCAGTGAAAGGAAGCAAAGACGAGGCCCCCCTGCCCGGCGCGTGGACCAGGATCCGCGAAACGCCTCCGGCGCGGCGGCCCGAAGAGCCGGAAGGAGGCTGTTGATGTTCCGTCCTTTGCGTGTGGCCGCGATCTCCTTCGTGCCGGAGAAGTTCGAGCTGGCCGACAACTGCGACCGCCTCGAGGAGAGCTTCCGGCGAGCGGCCCGGGACGGGGCCGAGCTGGCCGTGGCCCCCGAGGGCGTCATCGAGGGCTACGTGACCAACGAGATCATCGCCGGAGAGGCGCCGGCGGCGCGCATCCGCGAGGTGGCGGTCACCATGCAGGGCGCCGTGATCTCCCGCTTCCGCGCCCTGGCCCGCGAGCTGGGCATGAGCCTCGCCTTCGGCTGCGCCGAGAAGGTGGGACGCAACGTCCACAACTGCGCCGTCTTCATCGACCCCGAGGGCAAGCTCTCCGGCAAGTACCACAAGATGCAGCTGGCCGAGGGCACCCACCCGGCCTGGTGGTTCAACCGCCTGGGCCGGCAGTCGCGGGCCTTCCCCACCCCCCACGGACGCTGCGGCTTCATGATCTGCGCCGACCGCTGGAACGCCGACATCGCCCGCATCCCCGTCCTCGACGGCGCCCGCTACCTGCTGATCCCGTCCTTCGGCAGCCGCTCGAAGAGGCAGGACCAGGCGGTCCTGGCCCGGGCCCGGGAGAACGGCGTCCCCATCGTCGAGGCCAACGTGGGCGTCACCCTGATCATCAGCCAGGGCGAGATCGTCGCCCTGTCGCGCCGCGAGGAGAAGATCCTGCACGCCACCATCGAGGTCCCCGCCGAGCCCTCCCGCCGGAACCGGGACCTCCACGAGCGCGCCTTCCTGCGCTGGCGCCGCCGCGAGATGCCCCTCTGGTTCGAGAAGCGCACGAAGAAGACCTGGCTCAACCGGCAGCGCGCCTCCTGAAGCCCATGACTCACGAGGAGATCGAGGGACGGTTCACGGCCACGGCGGAGAAGGGGGAGGTCTCCTCCGTGACCGTCCGGCCGCCGGAGGCGCGGCTGATGCTCGTTCTCGGCCACGGGGCCGGCACCGACTGCCGGCACCGCAACCTGCGCACCATCGCCGGGCACTGCGCCGACGCCGGCGTGGCCACCTTCCGCTACAACTTCCCCTACATGGAGCGGGGCGGCGGCGGCACCGAGTCGAAGCCGGTGGCCTTCGAGACCGTGCGCTCTGCGGCAGCTGCCGCTCATGGGGCCGCGCCCGACCTGCCCCTGTTCGTCGGCGGCCACTCCTTCGGCGGCCGCATGGCCTCCCACGCCGCCGCCGAGGCGCCGATCCCCGAAGTGCGGGGACTGGTGTTCTTCGCCTTTCCCCTGCACCCGCCCGGCCGTGCCTCGGTGGACCGGGCCGCCCACCTGCCGCAGGTGACCGTGCCCATGCTCTTCCTCTCCGGGACGCGGGACAAGCTGGCCGAGCTGGAGCTGCTCGAGCCGGTCGTCGAGGGCCTGGAGCAGGCCACCCTGCACCTGCTGGACACGGCCGACCACGGCTTCAAGGTGCTGAAGCGGTCGCGCAGGTCCGACGAGGACGTGTACGACGAGATGGCGCGGGTGGTGAATGCGTGGGCCCTGGAGCGGCTCTGACCGCCGGGCTCTCGCGCCGGGGCGGCAGCACTGCCCAACACCCGGTAGAGCTCGGACCCAGGACGGCCTCAGCCGTCCAGGTCGACCACGAGCAGCTCCTCGGCCAGCGGTTCGGCGGCGGCCAGCAGGGTCCCGTCCGGCGCCGTGACGCCCGAGGAACCCCACGAGACGTGATCCCCGCAGCGGCCGGCCACGTCGGCGGCGACCACGTGGACCCGGTTCTCCACGGCGCGCTCCGCCTGCGCCCTGCGGGCCCGGGGAACGACGTCCGCCTTCTCGGGAGGGAGGCCGTTGTTGGTGGGGATGAAGAGCACGGAAGCCCCCCGGGAGCAGATCGTCCGCGCCGGCTCGCGGAAGTTGCTGTCGTAACAGACGACGATGCCGAACCTCAGGCCGTTGCTATCGAAGACGGGGGTCCGATCTCCGGCGCTGTACACGGAGCGGCGGATCGCGGGGTGGGTCTTGCGGTAGACGCCGGTCACGGCGCCCTCCTGGAAGACCGCCGCCGAGCAGTAGAGGCGCCCCCCGGGGCCGGCGTCGGTGAAGCCGACGACGGTGCTCACCCGGTCGCTGCCCAGCGGCTGCAGGACGCGCTCCAGCTCTCCCCCCTCGGCGTCGATGGCCAGGGCCCCCGGCTCCGGGGCATAGTCCGCCAGCCCCCCGAGGATCGCTTCCGGACAGCAGAGGACCTCCACCCCCCGGCGCTCGCACTCGGCGATCCGCTCCCGGATCAGGGGCAGGGCCTCCATCGATCCGGAGGGAAGCAGCGGGGCCTGCCAGGCGGCGACCTTCACCCGGCGGACCCAGCCATGGCGTGGTCGATGCCGAGCTTGATGGAGCGCTCCGGGTGGGCCTCGATCTCGTGGTAGGCCTCGGCCGCCCGGGCGAGGGGGACCACCGGGTCGATGAGATCGTCGGCCCGCAGACGCCCCTCCACCAGCAGGGCCAGGGACTCGGACTGGATGCGGGAGAAGCTCCATCCCGGCTGGGGCAGGGGCTCGCTGTTGGCGCGGCTGGAGACCACCTGGATGCGGTTGCGGTGCCACTCGCCGGCCAGCTTCAGGCTCTGCTCGCCGTGGTAGTAGGCGGAGGAGACCACCGTGCCGGCGTAGCAGCAGGCGCGCAGGGCGTCCTCGAAGGCGGCGTAGGCGCCGCTGGTCTCGAGGACGACCTCGGCGCCCGCGCCGTCCGTCCGCTCCTTGATCTCCACGCCGGCGTCGGTGGCCGCCGGGTCGATCACCAGGTCGGCGCCGTGGCGCCGGGCCGCCTCCCGGCGCCGCTCGATGGGATCGACGGCGGCGACCCAGCGGGCGCCGCACAACCGGGCGCACTGGGCGGCCATCAGGCCGATCGCCCCGAGGCCGAAGACGGCGACGCGGTCGCCGAGCCGCACCGGGCCGTCGCGGACGGCGCCGAGGGCGACGTCGGCGGGGTCCCAGTACATCAGCGCCTGGGGGGAGATGCCGCCGGGGGCGATGCGCAGGCGGCCGGCCTCGACGGTGTGGGTCTCGCGCACCGGCAGGTGCTCGAAGACGCGGTCGCCTACCTTCAGGCGGTCCACGGCCGGGCCGGCCTCGACGACCTCGCCGAGGCACATGTTGCCGAGGGAGCGGGGGAACCTGGAGGCTTCGGGCTCGCCCCGCCGGTGCAGGCGCAGGCGGCCGTCCCAGCGGTCGGTGGCGTCGGGCGTGTCGGCGCGGAAGCCGCGCAGCTCGGTGCCGTGCTTGACGGCGCTGAATAGGCTGCGGACCCGCACCTGGCCGGGCTCCAGGGGCGGCTCCTCGTAGGTTTGCAGGAGGGCGTGGCCGGGGCGGTCGGCGATCAGCTCGAGGGGCATGGGCGTCTCCGGGATTCGAGGCGGGACCGGGAGACATCAAGATAGGACAGGGGGAAGCGGTGGAAGTCGACATCGGGACTCGGCCGACGCCGCTCGGGTCCATGAGCTCTACGCCGAGGTCCACGCGAGCTGAAGCCGGAGGCGGAGAGCCCGCCCGACTTCGAGTCCCGGCCCCTGCGCCATTCCACTGCCTGATGCCCGCCGGGTTCGGCATCGACGAGCTCGTCGGCGGCTGGAGAGAGAAGGATGCTCGACGCTGAAGACCCCATCCTGGCCGCTCTGCGCATGAGCGCCGAGGAGCTCACCCCCTTCGACGAGGGCCGCAGCCCCGGCGAGGCCCGGGACCGCATTTCCCAGGTGGCCGAGTGGGTGGCCTCGGTGACCACCCAGAACCACGACGGCGTCACCCTGACGCCGGCCCTGGTGCGCTACCTGGCCGGCGGCGGCGACGTGGCGGTCCTCACCGCCAAGCTGGACCGCCTGCGCGAGGAGACCCGCCGGGGCCGCTTCGACGCCGGCTGCGAGCTGCAGCGCGAGCTGGAGTTCCGCCGCTTCGCGACCGAGTCGCGGCGGCGGCGGGACTGGCCCGAGGACCCGGAGCAGGTGCGCCTCGCCTTCGACGCCCTCACCAGGCTGCCGCCGCCGGCCCGGCCGGAGCCCTTCGAGCTGGACGAGACCGACCGCCTCGAGGCCCGGCGCACGGCGTACGAGGCCCACGGCCTTCTCCGTTTCCTGCGCTCCTTCCGCGCCGGCACGACGCGCCCCGTGATCGTCTTCGGCAACGACCGCTACGGCCGCATCTTCGTGGTGGAGCCCCTTGAGCGCTACCTCGACGGCTTCGACATCCACTACGAACGGGTCCCCTCCCACGGGTCGATGCGGCTCACCGTCCCCTACCACGTCGACCGGTTCTGGCGCAACGGCTTCGCCCCCGACTTCGTCCGCCGCCTCAGCGCCGAGGCCCCCCATGTCGTCCTCGTCGACGTCTGCAGCCCCCGAGCCACGGAGGAGTACACCAAGATCCCGAGGGGGCTGCGCGACCTGGTGAACTGGTTCATGGTCTTCAACCACCTGCGCACCGGCGGCGACCGGTCCCGGTACGAGGCGGCGAGCTCCCTGCCTCCCCACCAGCTCGACGAGCTGCAGCTCTGGCACGAGTTCGAGGTCGTGTCCCGCCAGATCGAGCCCTGGGTCGAGCCCGGCGAGCCCCATGCCGTGACCCACTGGGCGCCGGAGCTGGGGCCGGAGGTGCTCATGGGCGACCTCGTGGTCCCGGCGCGCCCGGCCGGGCCCACCGAGGAGCCCCAGGTGGTGGTGACCAACCCGGGCTTCTACCGCACCGAGGGGGAGGACCTGCCGGACTTCATGCGGCGCACCAACGCCTACCACTTCAACGACCCGGAGAAGCGGGTGGCGGCGCGGATCGTCGGCGGATGGGGCGACCACGGCTTCGAGACCCGGGTCGAGGGCCACACGACAGACGAGTACGTCCTCGCCATCCAGCGCCAGGTCGGCGAGGAGCTGGCAGCGATGGAGCGGCAGGTCGCGTGACCGGGCCCGTGCACCTCTCCTGCGACGCCCTCGGGCGGCTGATGGGCGAGATCCTCGCCCGCGCCGGCGTCCCCGCCGGGGAGCGCGAGATCGTCGTCGAGGTGCTGCTCGAGGCGACGATGGCCGGCTACCTCTCCCACGGCGTCATGCGGGTGCCCCTCTATGTCGAGGCGATCCGCAAGGGCCGCATCCATCCCGGGGTCCGGCCGCGGGTCCTGCGCCGCAGCCCCTCGGCCCTGCACCTGGACGCCGGCCACGGCCTGGGGCCGGTGAGCGCCACCGAGGCCGTGGGCCGCGCCACGGAGATGGCGGCTAGCGGAGGCGTCGGCTGCGTCAGCGTCGTCCGCGCCGCCGACGTGGCCCGCCTCGGCAGCTACGTGATCGAGCCGGCGCGGGAGGGGTTCGTCTGCCTGCTGCTGGTCAACGACGCCGGCGGCAATCCCAATGTGGCCCCCTGGGGCTCGACCGAGCCCTTCCTCAGCACCAACCCCCTCGCCGCCGGGATCCCGCGGCGGGGGGCGGCGCCGATCGTCATCGACATCTCCACCAGCGTCGCCGCCGCGGGCCGGCTGAAGATGCTGGCCGCCGAGGGGCGGAAGGCGCCGGGGGGCTGGCTCATCGACGGGGCCGGACAGCCCTGCAGCGACCCCGCCGCCGCCCTCGACGTGCCGCCGCGGGCGGCCCTGCTGCCCCTGGGCGGGATGCTGGCCGGCCACAAGGGGTTCGCCCTGAGCCTGCTCGTGGACGTGCTCGCCGGCGCCCTGAGCGGGGCCGGCTGCAGCGCCGGCGACCTGGAGTCCAGCGACCGCAACGGGCTCTTCGTCCTCGCCGTCGACCCCGGGCACTTCCTGTCGCGGGAGGGGTTCCTCGACCGCGTGGAGGAGTACGTGCAGCGGCTGAAGGGGCTGCGCACGGCGCCGGGGGTGGAGGAGATCCTGGTGCCCGGAGAGCGGGCCCACCGCGAGCGCGAGCGGGCCCGGGCCGAGGGCCTGCACCTCGACCCGGGGATCTGGGCACCGGTTCGGGCCCTGATGGACGAGCTCGGTCTGGCGGAGGAGTGAGCGATGCCCCGTCCCCTGCGGGGCCTTGCCGCCGGGGTGGCCAGCAGCTGCGGCGGTGCTTCGTCGCCGGCGGTCGACGACGGGCGAATCGTGGGTTCCGGTAGATCCCTACAGGCCGGCCAGGAAGTCGATCAGCCTGGCGTTGAACACCTCGGGCTGCTCCTGATGGATGTAGTGCCCGCTGGCGGTGACCACCTCCAGGTGGGCGTTCCCGCCGGGCAGCCTCCGCGCCAGGTCCGCGGCCTCGGGATCCCCGGGGCGCACGCGTCCGCGCCCCGCCGCAAATACGAGTAGAGGAACCCGGCACCAGCGGCCCTCCGGGACCGGGAGGTCGTCCGGATCGGGGCGGCCCCTGGACGCCCCCCAGCGGCCGGGGTGGGCCCGTCGCCAGCGCATGAGGCGGGTCAGGCGGTCGACGTTGAAATCGCTCGGATAGTCCCACTCGCGGCCCATGGCGGCCAGGGCTTCGCGGTGCCTGGCGTGGAGGGCTCGGGTGGCCTCGTCAAAGCGCTCGGGGCCGGGTGCCCCGGACTGGAAGTCGAACTTGCCGAAGGCGGCACTGTCGACGCTGACAATCGCCCGCACCCCTTCCGGCCGGGTGAGGTACATCTGCCGAGCCACGGCGGCGCCGGCGCTGTGCCCGATCAGCACCGCCGCGTCGAGTCCCAGGTGGTCGAGCAGGGCCCAGGCGTCGCGGGCGTCCTGGGCCAAGGTCACCGGGCCGTCGGGATCGCTGCCCCCGCGGCCGGCGCGGAGCGGGAAGACGACGCGGTACCCGGCCGGGGCCAGGACCGGCCACTGATGGTCCCACTCCTCTTCGTCGCGCTCCGCCGCGGCGCCGTGAAGCAGCAGCAGGGTCCGGCCGGAGCCCTCGGCGGAGTAGAGGAGCCGCCGCCGGCCGAGGCGGAGTTCCTTCATGGCCCGGAGCCCGGGGACGGCCGGTCCCCGGTCGGTGCGCCGTCCTTCGATGGACGCGGTGTCGCTGCGCCAGTCAATTGGCCGTCAATTTGACAAATACAGAAAAATCAGTGGGTTACGGAATCTGCACGGGCTGACCATCCGTGCTCCGTCAACTACCCGTCGATCAGGTTCGGACTCTGGACGCGGGTGGTCAGGCCCAGAATGGCACGTATTTCATAAATCTTCTGCCGGCACCCTCGTCAAAGGGCTTGATCAGGCCCGCGTCCACGGTCTCGCGAATGCGGCGAGAAGCGACCGCCTTGTTGTTCTCCTTGATGCCGAACCTCTCTCGAAGTGAGGAGTTGGTCAGAAAGTCCCGCATCACGTACCTCAGGCAGGCGTGCAGGTAACACGCCCGCAGCCGCTCGGCTCCATCCATGTCGGCCAGATCCTTGTAGGCAAACAGGACTGCACGGGTAAACCCGGGGGGAACCTCGAAGAGAGGGGCCGGCAAGTGGAGCAGCTCGACTTCCAGGACAACTTTGTCGATTCCGCTGCCTCGTTCCTCACAGATGCGAGCTCGGCGCATCAGGGAAGCCAGCGCTTCGTTCCGGGACCGGGGTGGGGTGTCCAGGAAGCGTTGGGTATCCACGAGCGGCTCACCGGGGTTGGTGATCTCGATGCGGTCCTCGAAAATCTCCATCATCGGCCCCGTGCCGCTGACGGAGAAGTCCTGATGGATGAGCGCGTTGGCGACCAGCTCGCGGATGGCCAGGCCGGGAAACACCGACACCGACCGGCGCAAGGCCTTCCCGATCATCTCATCCGCCGGAAGTATCCCGTCCACGTAGGCGATCAAGCCCTCGAACCCGCATGCGTATCCCTTGCCACCCTCCTGTTCCCTGATGGTCTCCGTCCGGCCCTTGCCCCGGTACTGGATGACCCGTACTGCCTTGCGCTTCAGATGCGGAAAGTCAGCGAGGTTCCTGGCGAAGAGGATGGCCCCCAGGTTCGTGATGTCGAAGCCGCCCGCTCTTCCCGAGGAGATGAGCCGGTCGCTCTGCAAGGCGTGAAGGATGGCCTCGCGGCCGTCGGCGAGCGGCAGTTCAAGCAAGTCGAAGTACGCCGGGTAGTCGAGCTTCCGAAGGACCTCCTCACTACTCACTCGCTCGGCGGCCACACCATCCTCGAAGCTCACCCGGTCGAAGACGCGCCAAAGCGCCCGTTCCTTCTCCTGATAGTCCTTGAGTCTCCTCTTGCTGCTGCCTACCCGGATGTACTCTACGCCTTCGAACGCGACGGGGTGCTGGGACGCCCGGTCGATCTCCATGAGTACGACGCGCTTGCCGTCGACCTCGATTTCGTGAATGCGGAAGTCAATTCGCGGCCTTAGAAGCCGCAGCAGCCAAGTCTCCAGCGGTTCGTTGCCCTTCTTCGCGGCAGCCGGTGAGAAGCTCGTGCCGACAACGGCGTGTGTTTCGTCCTCGATCCCCCACAGGATGTATGCGTGGACCTTGTCGTGCAGGGCCGCCGCGTTCGAGAGAGCCGACACGTACTCGCCGACGGTCTGCGGATTCCGGTGATTGACTTTGAACTCGACCCATTCGGTCTCGGTTGGGAGCTTGCAGAGTTCACGTGTCAAGCCGACGAAGTAGCCTTGGCCTCCATCTGCGGTCATGGCGTGACCTCCAGAGGAGCTCCTGGGCCGAATTGGCCAGTCACCTTGAGCCTGCGTTCTCCGGTCTCTCTTGTAACAGTTGGCACCGCGTGGTAACGCTACAGTCCAGCCTGTGCGACTGTCAGCGGATGTACACCGCCAGGGCCACGGGGACGGCCAGCGCGAGGTAGAAGGCCCACCCACCCCTCGAGGCAGAAGGAGTTGCCGGCGAGGCGGTCGACCACGCACTGGATCAACTCGAGATGCTTGAGCCTGGCTTCCATTCCCTGCCGCCGAAGATCGTGGGCGATCCCCGGCTCGAACGGGGATCTCCTGCTTGCAGGGCAGCGCTCTTGACCAGCTGAGCTACTCGCCTTCTCGGCGAATGTAACCCCGGGTCTTCACCTCGACCAGCGCTCAGGCGGCCAGCTCGAAGATCGGTCTTCCGGCAACTGCCTCCAGCGCCGTGAAGCAGCAGGAGGGGGCGGCCGGCCCCCTCCTGGAACAGCAGCAGGCGCCGCCGGCCGGGCCACCCGGTTCAGGATCGCCCGTCACGGCGCCGTCGGACGCACCCGGGGCGCCTGCCCCTGCGGCTGCGCCGGGCGGGTGCGGCGCGTCGGTGTCACCGGCCGCGGTCCCGCTTGGGCTTCCCCTGGGACCTGGCCTCCCGGCGCGCCCTTTCCTGGCGCGCGTAGGGAGTCTCGATGCCGTACTTGCGGCACAGGCGGGCGAAGCTGCCCGACGCGATCCCAAGGGCTTTGCTGGCTTCCGAGTTGCTCTTGTAGACTCGAGCCGCCCGTTCAATCAGATCTCTC
This sequence comes from Gemmatimonadaceae bacterium, assembly GCA_026706075.1. Lineage (GTDB taxonomy): Bacteria > Latescibacterota > UBA2968 > UBA8231 > UBA8231 > UBA8231. Next base: position 11,131 of record JAPOZM010000099.1, on the reverse strand, counting down.
GGAATCGCAAACATCTGCTTGTCACCGGGGTCTTCGAGGATCGCTCCGAGGAGGCCGGTCAGGCGGCAGCAGAGCCCGAGGTGCGGCAGGACCGGTCTCGTCACTAGCCATGGATGAAATTGTAAATTAGTCATGGCTAATTCACAATGCAACCCCTGGCTAAAAATCCCGCGCTCCACGCCGCAGGACGCCCGGGATGGCGTCCTCGACGGATACGAAGAAGCCCCCGGGGAAGGCCGTCCCCGGGGGCTCGCGTCAGAGCGACATGCCGCCGAATGGCGGCGCGGGATGGTGGGCGATCCCCGGCTCGAACGGGGGACCTCCTGCTTGTAAGGCAGGCGCTCTGACCAGCTGAGCTAATCGCCCTCGCGCCGAATGTAACCCCGGGGCCGCATGACTACCAGCGGCCGCCGGCTCAGGCGGCCAGCTCGAAGATCGGCCGGCCGGAGGCCGCTTCCCGCCTCAGCCGGTCCACCTCCTCCTTCGTGACCGGCGTGAAGGCCTCGGCGATCTCCAGGGCCATGCGGAACAGGGCCGGCTCCCCCGGCGGGATCGCCGCGGTGACCGGCTGCGACAGGGCGAAGCGCAGGGCCAGGTCCGCCAGCTCCCGGTCCTCCAGCGGCTCGTACCAGCACTTGGCCCACCGGCGTTCGGCGCCGGCGGCCATCTTGCCCCGGGCCAGCGCCTTCAGCGCCAGCCGGGCCGTCCCCCGGGCCTCGGCCGCGGCCACCACCGCGGGGCCGAAGTCGGCTCCGAACCAGGTGCACCAGTTCACCGGGAAGAGGACCGAGTCGAAGTCCACCGCCTCGATCAGGCGCAGGGCCGTCTCCGAGGAATGGGAGGAGAATCCCAGGTAGCGGGTCATCCCCCGCTCCTTCGCCTCGCGGAACAGCTCCAGGGCCCCGCCCGGACCGGTGACCTGGTCGAAGTCCTCGTCGGTGTTGACGGCGTGCAGCTGGTAGAGGTCGACGTGGTCGGTGCGCAGCAGGCGCAGGGACTCCTCCAGCTCGCGCCGCGCTCCGTCCCCCGTGCGCTCGGTGGTCTTGCAGGCCAGGAAGACATCCTTGCGGAAAGGCTCCAGGGCCGGCCCCAGCATCTCCTGGGCGTTGCCGTAGGTCGGCGCCACGTCGAAGTAGTCGACGCCGCGGTCGACCGCCTCGGCCACCAGGCGGCTCGCCTCGTCCGCCTCGACCTGGCTGACCAGGATGCCGCCCAGGCCGACGATGGACAGCCTCTCGCCGGTGCTGCCGTACTCGCGCTTCTCCATCTCCCTGACCTCCTCAGCCCGCCGCCCGGGTCTCGGGCAGCCAGAACAGTTGGCCCTTGTCCCCCGCCGCCACCTGCCCGGCGACATCGAAGAGCCGTGCCTCCTCAACACTGGTGAGCGGCGTGAAAGCCTCGGCCAGGGCCACGTTCTCCTCCACCTGCTCCACCGTGTCCATGCCGACGACGGCCACGTCGAGGTCGAGGCCCATGGCGTAGCGCAGGAACAGCCCCCGGTCCTCCTCCGGCACCTGGCCGTAGGCCATCACCTTCATGGCCATGATCCCCATGCCGCGGGCGCGGGCGGCGGGGATGGTGGTGGAGGAGAAGTCGTTCCAGACGCGGTTGGCGGCGCCCAGGGGGTTGAGGACGGTGTCGAAGTCGTACTCGCCGATCATGCGCACGAAGTGGGCCGGATGGGTGTGGCCGGTGAGACCGACGAAGCGGATCCGGCCCTGCCGCCGGTACTCCTCGATGACGCGCAGGGCTCCGTCGGGGCGCAGCACCTCCTCCAGGGTCCCGGCCTCGTCGATGGCGTGGAGCTGCATCAGGTCGATCCGCTCCACCCCGAGGTGCTCGAAGCTGGCGGCGATCTCCTGCCGCACCGCCTCCCCGGAACGCTCCAGGCACTTGGTGGCCAGGAACAGGCCGTCGCGGTAACGGTCCCTCAGCGCCAGCCCGAGGCGGCGCTCGCTCTGGTTGTACTTCGAGGCCGTGTCGAGGTAGGTGATGCCGAGATCGATGGCGCGGTGGACGACGGCCACGGCCTCGGCGTCCTCCTCGGCGAGGTTCCAGCAGACGCCGCCCAGACCGAGGGCGGTGACCGTCTCGCCGGTGCGGCCGAGGGTGCGGGTAGGAAGGGGCACGGGGATCTCCTTGGATTTGATGGATGGCCGGGAAGATAGCACCGGAGACCTCCTGACGCCCCGCGCGGGGCCGAGCGCGAGATTGACGCTCTCGGCCGGGGACCCGTACATTGGCCGGCATGGAATCGCATGCAACGATCGTCAGCGACCGCCGATACCGCCGGGCCGAGACCATCCGCACCGGGGGCACAGAGCGCTAGGCGAACGGTCCCTTCGACCTCACACCCCCGGTGACGGAGATCCCGTCATCGGGGGTTTTTCTTTACGGGAAGCGAAAGAGATGAACGTCCTCGAAGATCTCATGTACCGGGGCCTGCTGCACCAGGTCACCGACCTCGACGGCCTGACGGAGCGGTTGGACCAGGGGCCGATCACCCTCTACAACGGCTTCGACCCCACCGCCGACAGCCTCACCATCGGCAACCTCGTGCCGCTGCTGATGCTGCGCCGCTTCCAGCTGGCCGGGCACCACCCGATCTGCCTGGTGGGCGGCGGCACCGGCCTGATCGGCGATCCCGGCGGCAAGGAGCGGGAGCGGGCTCTCAACCCGGTGGAGGTGGTGGAGACCTTCACCGAGCGGATCCGGACCCAGGTGGAGCCCTTCCTCGACTTCGAGACGAGGACGAACCCGGCGCGGCTGGTGAACAACCTCGACTGGCTCTCCGGGGTCACCGCCATTGAGCTGATGCGCGACGTGGGCAAGCACTTCCCAGTCCCCTACATGCTCGCCAAGGAGTCGGTCGCCTCGCGCCTGAAGACCGGCATCTCGTACACCGAGTTCAGCTACATGGTGCTGCAGGCCTACGACTTCCTGGAGCTGCACCGGCGCCTCGGCTGCCAGCTGCAGACCGGCGGCAGCGACCAGTGGGGCAACATCACCGCCGGCTCCGACCTGATCCGCCGGGCCGACGGGGCCAAGGCCTTCGGCCTCACCTGCCCGCTGGTGACCAGCGCCGACGGCGCCAAGTTCGGCAAGACCGAGGCCGGCGCCCTGTGGCTCTCCGCGGAGCGGACCTCGCCGTACGAATTCTACCAGTACTGGATCAACACCGACGACCGCACCGTCGGCAGCTACCTGAGGATCTTCACCTTCCTCGACGCCGACGAGATCCGCCAGCTCGAGGAGTCGGTGGCCGCGGACCCCGGCGCCCGGGAGGCGCAGCGCACCCTGGCCCGCGAGGCCACGGCCGTCGTCCACGGGCCGGGGGCCGCCAGCCAGGCCGAGCGCATCTCCCAGGCCCTGTTCCAGGGCCAGGTGCGGGACCTGCGGGAGGAGGACCTGGAGCTGGCCTTCGACGGCGTGCCCTCCCACGACATGGAGGGCGAGGAGCAGGGCCTCGTGGAGCTGCTCGTCGACGCCGGGGTCTCCAGCTCCCGGCGGCAGGCCCGCCAGGAGATCGGCGCCGGCGCCATCTACCTCAACGGCGAGCGCTGCACCGAGGAGTCCCGCCGCGTCGGCCGGGACGACCGCCTCCACGGCCGCTGCGTGGTGATCCGCCGGGGGAAGAGCAGGTACTACCTGGTGCGCTGAGCCCTGACGCCCCGGCCCGTCGGCCGGCCCCGGTCACTCCCACTCCACCGTGCCCGGGGGCTTGTGGGTCACGTCGTAGTAGACCGCCTCCACCCCCTGAAGCTCCAGCAGCCGCGCGGTGACCTCGCGCAGGAAGTCCGCCGGCAGCCGGCCGAAGCGGGCGGTCATGAAGTCCTCGGTGGTCACCGGCCGCAGGACGATGCTCTCGCTGGTCCCGTCCGACGAGAGGGGCACCAGGACCGTGGGCATCTGGGTCAGCCGGGGCATCAGGCCGTGGCGGTCCAGGGCCTCCATGACGATGGCGTCGGCCTCGCGCAGCAAGTCCAGGCGCTCGGTCGTGAGGTAGGCCTCCCGCGGGCTCTGGCGCAGGCGCCGCTCCGGGCCCAGCTGGAAGAGGACGCGGTTGACTCGGTCCGTGGAGTTGGTCAACTCCGTCGAGGCGCGCTCCAGGTCGTCCCACGAGGGCCCGCCCTCCTCCCCGGGCAGGATCGCGGCTCCGGAGGCGGTGAGCAGGGCCGGATGGGCATAGGTGCGCCCGTCCCCCTGCACGCCGACGCTACGCAGGGGCAGCAACTCGGCGTCCAGGCCGGAACCGTCCAGCGTGCCCAGGGGCTCCGCGGCCTCATGGCCGGCGCCGGGTCCCGCGCACAGGCACCGCACCGCCAGCCCGGGGCCGGGAAAGGGGTGCCGCCAGACGAGGTGGTGAGGCACGCCCAGCTTCTCGCCCAGCTCGCGCACCTCGTCCTTGTAGAGCTGGCTCAGGGGCTCGACCACCTTGCCCTCGGCCAGCAGGCGCTCGATCACGCCGACGCGGTTGTGGTGGGTCTTGATGACCTCGGCGTGGTCGGTGCCCCCCGACTCGATCGTGTCGGTGTAGAGGGTGCCCTGCCCGAGGAGCCACTGGTCCGGGTCGAGGTCGAGGTCGGCCAGGACCCGGTCGCGGACCTCGATGAACTCCTCGCCGATGGCCAGGCGCTTGGCCTCCGGGTCGGCGACCCCGGCGACGCGGGCGAGGAAGGCGGCGCCGGCGTCGACCACTTTCAGGTTCGAGAACCCCGACCCCTTGAGCAGGCTCTCCACGGCGGCGGTCTCGCCCTTGCGCATGAAGCCGTTGTCGATGTGCAGGCCGAGGACATGGTCGGTGCCGAGGGCGCGGTTGAGCAGCAGGAAGCAGACGGTGGAGTCGACGCCGCCGGAGACGAGGAGGAAGACCTTCCGCCCCCGGGCCTGGGCCTTCAACTCGTCCATGGAGCGGTCGATGAAGCCCTCCATGGTCCAGTCGCGCTCGCAGCCGCACAGGTCGAGGAAGTTGTCGAGGATGCGCATCCCCGAGTCGGTGTGGGTCACCTCGGGGTGGAACTGGAGGCCGTAGATCCGGCGCCCGTCGTCGCCCATGGCGGCCACCGGGCAGTCCTCGGTGCGGCCGAGGACCCGGAACCCGGGGGGGATCTCCTCCACCCGGTCGCGGTGGCTCATCCAGATCGGCTCGCGCGGGCTCAGGCCGGCCAGCACCCCGGTGGCCGCGGTCACCTCCAGCGAGGCGGCGCCGTACTCCATGCGCTCGCCCCGCTCGACCCGGCCCCCGAGGGCGTGGCACAGGAGCTGATGTCCGTAGCACAGGCCGAGGATCGGCTTGCCGCTGGCCAGGACCGCCTCCTCGAAGGGCGGACGGTCCTCGGCGTAGACGCTGGAGGGCCCGCCGGAGAGGATCAGGCCGTCGGCCCGGGCCAGTTCCTCCAGTGGGGTGTCGGGGGGGCGGATCTCGGCCCAGACGTGGTGGCGCCGGACCCGGTTGGCGATGAGGTGGGCGTACTGGCCGCCGAAGTCGAGGACGACGATACCCAAGGAGCGGGACTCCCTGCGGGGAGGAGGGCGGGGAGAGAGGGGAATATAACGGCGGACTTCGGAGGGACAATCAGCGGGTCCGCTCAGGACTCCCGCCGCCGCAGGCTGACGCGGCCCCAGGTCCCGTCGTCGCGCTCGGGGTGGTCCTCGTTGTAGTGGACGCCCCGGCTCTCCCGGCGCAGGCGGGCCGAGTGGGCCACGAGCCGGGCCACGTCGAGGCGGTTGCGCAGGCTCTCGGAGGCGGGATCGAGGCCGCCCTTCGGGATCTCACGGTCCAGCTCGTCCAGGAGATCGCAGGCCCGGCGCAGGCCCGCGTCGGTGCGGGTGATCCCCACCTCCTCCAGCATGATGCGGCCCAGGCGCTCCCCGGCGCAGGTGGGTCGACCGTCTCCTGAAGGGGGGGCGCGGTAGGCCGGCAGGGGCGTCTTCGACGCGTGTCTGTCCCCCTCCGCCGCCTGGACGGCGCGGCCTGAGACGACCACCGCTTCCAACAGGGAGTTGCTCGCCAACCTGTTGGCGCCGTGGAACCCCGTGTGCCCGACTTCACCAACTGCGTAAAGTCCCGACAGGTCGGTTCGACCGTCGACGTCGGTGTGCACGCCGCCGCACAGGTAGTGGGCGGCGGGGGCCACGGGGATCGGCTGTCGGGTGATGTCGATGCCCAGGCCGGCGCAGTAGCGGCTGATGTTGGGGAAGCGGCGCCGCGTCTCCTCCGGGTCCCTGGCCGTCGCGTCGAGGTAGACGCAGTCGCGGCCGCTGCGCCGCATCTCGGCGACGATGGCGCGGGCCACCACGTCCCGGGTCGCCAGGGAGCCGCCGGCGAGCTGCCGCTCCACGAAGGGCTCGCCCTCGTGGTTGACGACGACGGCGCCGTACCCGCGCAGCGCCTCGGAGATCAGGAAGGTCCGCCCCTCCGGGTGGGCCAGGGCCGTGGGGTGGAACTGGAAGAACTCCAGGTTGGCCACCGCCGCTCCCGCGCGCCAGGCCATGGCGATCCCGTCTCCGGTGGCAACCGCCGGGTTGGTGGTGCTGGCGTAGATGCGGCCGGCGCCGCCCGTGGCCAGGACCGTGACCGGCGCGGTGAAGGCGACGACCTCGCCGTCGGGGTGGTCCTGGGGGCTCGCCCAGACGCCGCGGCAGCGGCCCTGGCCGTCGACGATCAGGTCGAGGGCCTGGTGGCCGGCGAAGGTGGTGATTCCCTCCTCGGCCTCGGCGGCCGCCAGCAGGGCCCGCACCAGTTCGCGGCCGGTCCAGTCGTCGGCGTGGACCACCCGGTGGGCCGAGTGGCCGCCCTCCCGGCCGAGGCTGAGCAGGCCGTCGTCCCTGGAGAACCGCACCCCCAGGGCGACGAGGTCCTCCACTCGTCCCGGCCCTTCGCGGACGACGGTCTCCACCACCCCGGGGTCGCACAGGCCGGCGCCCGCCTCGAGGGTGTCCCGGACGTGGGTCCCGGGCGAGTCCCCGGGGCCGAGAGCCGCGGCGATGCCGCCCTGGGCCCACTGGGTGTTGGAGTCGGCCGCCTCCTGCTTGGTGACCATCGCCACCCGGGCCCCGGATCTCGCCGCCAGGATGGAGAAGTAGAGGCCGGCGATGCCGCTGCCGACGACCAGGTAGTCGCTGGAGAGACGCATGGCCACCGAAACTCAAGAGGCGGCCCCGAGGTTGTCAACGCGGCTCGACCAGCTCGATCTGGAGGCCCGCCTGCCGCCGGAGCGGCGGCGCCTGGAGGCGGCCCCGCAGCCAGAGTTCCACCTGGCCGAGAGGGGTGCCCAGGCGCCGCCCGGCCAGGGCGCAGATCCGCCAGCCATCCCCGTACAGGGGGCGGATGCTGACCGCTCCCGGCAGGTCCTGCTCGTACTCGTAGATCCGGGTGTCCCAGCCGCCGGTGCGGTATCGGGTGACCTGCGCCGACCACTCCCCCCGCGGCGTCCGCCGGCGGCTGCCCAGGCCCCAGGCCAGCCCGGACTGGCCGCCGGAGCGCACCCCCTCCAGCCGCGCGTCGAGCCGCAGGGCCCCCGGGGACCAGCGCCCCCGGAGGCGGGCTCGCTCCGTGGCCGGGAAGCTCTGGGCCCTCTCGGACCAGTCGCTGCGCCGGCGGCGCTGCGCGTCCACCGTCACCTCCAGGCGCCGCACCGGCCGCCGCCGCCACCTGAGGCCGAGTCCCCTGGTGCCGCCGGGCACCGGCTCCGTCCAGCGGGCCCCGGGGCGGAGGGTCTCGTCGAGCCAGAGCTGCCATCCGCGGCCCCGGAAGCGCGCGGTGATCCCCCGCACCCCGGGGCTGCCGCCGAGGACGGAGGCGCCGAAGGGGCTGAAGAATCCCGCGGCCGAGGCGCGGGCCAGGAGGTCGACGCGGACCGGGGAGGCCCGCACCCCGGTGACTCCGGCCACCAGGGCGGGACGACGGCCGGCGAGAGCTGCCGACAGGAACAGGCGCCCCTGTCCTACGCCGGCCAGGCCGTCGGCGGCGACCGCCGTCTGCCCGCGGCCGGCGAACGCTTCGGGGACCTTGCCGGGGCGGCGCAGGTCCAGGAGCCGGTTGAAGGCCAGCTGCTGCACGGTGATCCCCACCCGCGCGCCCTCATCCCCGGCCGTGGCGCGGGCGCCCAGGACCACCCCCGCGAGGCGGTCGCGCTGGTCGCGGCGGGACCCGGTGTGGACCCCGTCCTCCGGCAGCGACAGCGCCACGCCGCTGCTGTCGAGGCGGGCGTCCCGGCGGAAGCCGCCGGCCACGAGGCTCAAGCGGACGCCCCCGCGGCGCCCCCGCAGGAAGAGCCCGCACAGGTCCCGGTTCTCGGAGGCGGAACGGTAGCCCACGGCCTCGCCGTCCCGCCGGGGGCGCGGCCCGGGAACGCCCATCGACCGGCCGCGGCCGAAGAGCAGACCCTGGCCGAAGGCCGGCCGCAGGCTCCCCAGGGCCACCTCCAGGCCGCGGCTCCCCCGCCGCCGGTGGGCATAGCCCACGGCGTGGTCGAACCAGCGCCGCTCCCCGGGGTCCCGCTCGCCCACGGCGGCCACCTCCCACTCGCCGATACGGCCCGTGGCGCGCTGGTACATCCGGGCGCCGCCGAGGGAGACCGAGTCCGTCTGCAGACGCAGGCGCAGGGACCCGTCCGCGATGGGCAGGGCATCGGTCCGGGCCTGGGCCGCCGCCTGGTCTCCCTCTTCCGGCAGCGCCGTTTCGGGATCGTCCGAGGCCAGGCAGGGAGCCAGGAGGCAGCCGCAGAGCAGCGCGCCGGCGGGGAGGCGCGGGACCATGCACGGACCTTCTGCAAGCTCCATTCCCGGCCAGCCCCTCCGGGACGGGCCCCGGCGGCGGTGCCCATCGGTAACGGCCGCGTGTGCCCTGGCTCACCCTCGGAGTGGCGGACGGGACTTTCCGCACCGGCGAGGCGGGCACTAACGTGTTGTCAACCAGGAGGGATTTGATGGTACGCAAGATCCACAAGATCGCCGTCGTCACCGACGACATCGAAGGGGCCGTTGCTTTCTACACGCAGAAGCTGGGACTCACCGTGGTCGAGCGCTTCGCCAACGAGGACGACGAGGACTACGTCTTCCTCGACGCCGGCGGGATCACCCTGGAGCTCATGCCGCGGAAGAGCGTCGGCCAGGACCCCGGCTTCCACCACATCTCCTTCGAGGTGGACAGCGTCGAGGCGAGCGCCCGCGAGCTGAAGGAGAAGGGCGTGGCCATCACCAAGGAGCCCTTCGACGTCGGCGGCGGGACCGGCATCACCCTGGGCTTCTTCGAGGGGCCGAACCAGCTCAACCTCCAGCTCTTCCACCGCGAGAAGTGAGGACTGCCATGCGCGTAGCGACAGCCGATCGGGAAAGCATGGAGGAGCTGAGCGACGTCCACGGCGGTGCCGGCCCCATCCTCTTCACACGCCTGTGGGAGAGGGACGACTTCGAGACCGCCTTCACCTTCGTCCACGCAGCGGTCCTCCTGCCCGGCGGCGGGATCGGACTGCACCGCCACGACGACAGCGAGGAGATCTTCATCACCGTCGACAACGCCGCGCAGTTCACCCACAACGGCCGCACCGCCGCGGTCGAGGGCGGCGGCGCCGTGCCCCTGCGCTCGGGCGAGAACCACGCCATCTACAACCACACCGGCCGCGAGACGCGCTGGTTCAACGTCCACTGCGTGGTCCCCGGGGGCGATCCGAAGTCGACGGACCTGGGCGACGACCGGGCGGGGGCGGAGCTGGAGTCGACCGACCGCCTGCCGGTGGGCCGGCTGGACCGGGCGGGCCTGGAGTACGTCCGCTGCCACGGCGGCCGGGGCGAGGTCGGCGTCCGCACCATCTGGGGGCCGGAGGACTTCCGCAGCAACTTCCACTTTCTGGCCCACTGCCTGATGCCGCCGGACACCTCCATCGGCTACCACCGCCACGAGGGGGTCGAGGAGGTCTACATCATCGTCGAGGGCGGCGGCCGCATGACGGTGGACGACGAGACCCGGGAGGTCGGATCGTGGGACACGATCCCCAGCCGGCTTGGGGGCAGCCACGGCCTCTACAACCACACCGGGGAGGACCTGGAGCTGCTGGTGGTCGCCGTCTGCGCCGAGAAGGGCCGCTTCGACTACACGGACCTCGGCGACGACCTGGGCCGGCGCTGACGCCGGCGGCGGGGCCGCCTATCTTCCCCCGCCCCGAGCGCCCCAACCATCAGGAGAGGATCGAATGAAGTTCGGCACCTGCAACGAGTACTTCGAGGGATGGGCCCTCGAGGAGGTCTTCGACTACGCCGCCGAGGTGGGCTACGACGGCGTCGAGATCTCCCCCTTCACCCTCGCCGACTCGGTGGACGACATCCCCGAGCGACGCCGCCACGAGATCCGCTCCGCGGCCTTGAGCGCCGGCGTCGAGATCGTCGGCCTCCACTGGCTGCTCATCCGCCCGGAGGGGTTGTACACCAACCACGCCGACGACGCCATCCGCAACCGCACCCGCGACTACTTCAAGTCCCTCATCCGGTTCTGCGGCGACATCGGGGGCGAGGTGATGATCATCGGCTCGCCGAAGCAGCGCAACGTGCAGGAGGGATGGGACTTCGACGAGACCTGGGAGCGCACGAAAGCGGTCTTCGAGGACTGTCTGCCCCTGGCCGAGGAGCAGGGCGTCTACCTGTGCATCGAGCCCCTCAGCCCCGAGCTGACCAACTTCATCACCACCGCCGAGGAGGCGCGGCGCATGGTGGCCGAGATCGGCCATCCCAACTTCCGGACCATGGTCGACGTCTGCTCCGGCTCCACCGACTCGGTCCCCGTGGCGCAGCAGGTGCGCGACTCGGGCGAGCATCTCTACCACGTGCACGTGAACGACGCCAACAAGCGGGGCCCCGGCTTCGGCGAGACCGACTTCGCCTCCGTCCTCGCCGCCCTCGAGGAGACCGGCTACCAGCGCTACGTGTCGGTGGAGGTCTTCGACTTCGCGCCCGACCCGAGGACGATCGCGGCGGGCAGCCTGAAGTACCTGAAGGGGATCCTGGACGCTTCGGGCCGATCCTAGAGGCGGGTTCCCTCGCCGTCCTCGAAGGGCCATCCCAGGGCCTCGAGGCTCGCGTAGTCCCTGTTGAGGGCCGCCGTCATCGCCTCCCCCAGCCGCAGCAGTATCCGGCA
>JAPOZM010000109.1 GCA_026706075.1 Gemmatimonadaceae bacterium | reverse complement strand
ACGCCTCCTCCCGCAAGTCGAGCTTCAGCCTTGTGGGCTCGCGCATCTCCGACCCGGTGCTGCTGGCCACGGGTCTGACCCAGAGCGGCGTGCAGGTCAACCCCGAAGGCGTCTTCGGCAGGCCGACCTTCGGCAGCTACCTCATCGGCGGCCACTGGGAGACGACCCTGGGCAACGTCCTCACCCTCGGCTCGAGCTACGTGAACGTCCACAACTTCGACAGCGTCGCGGGCCGCGACGAGGGATCACTCAAGGGGGTCGTTCCCTTTTCCGGTCTGGAAGAGGCGAAGTCGGTCTTCGTCATCGTCACCGACGATTCCCACTGGGACGGCAACGGCCCCAAGATCTTCCGCATGGAGATCTATGTCGACGGCGAGCTCCGGGAGGATATCCAGCCCATGGTCCGGATGCTGCCGTCAGTGCCCGTCCTCGTGGGGGAGGCGAACCGGGAGATCGGCCTGGGAACGAGCGAGATCAACCTGCGGCGGGCGGACAGGCCCTCGTGGCTGATCGAGAGCTACCAGATGGAGGAGATGGTCCGCGAGGGCTATGACCGCCGGGGCAGGCTCAGCAACTTCACCAGCGGTGGCCTGTTCTTCAAGGAAGGCGTGGAGGTGACCCATGAGGGGGTGCCCTTCCTGCAGGCCGAGGGTACAGACGTCCTCATCTACCGGTTCGAGGTGCCCCCCGGGACGAAGGAGGTCCGCTTCCGGACCCTCGCCGCAGGGGACTACGTGATCGACGTGGCCAGCGCCCTGGGCTGGATCGGGACGGACGTGCAGTGGCGGGACTGGCACACGGTGAAGCGCGCGCCCGACAACGTCCGGGACGACGGCAACATGGGGTGGGTCACCTTCCGCTACGGCTTTCCCACCGGCATGGTCCTCTTCGGCATGGACTTTGAGGCCAGCTTCCTCGGCTTCAAGGCCTGGGGCGAGTTCGCCCGCAACCGGTCCTACTTCAAGTTCCCCTCCGGCCAGGGGCAGCGCCTGTCCACCACCGAGGACGCCTGGTTCGTCAATCTCTACCGGGAGATGGGGGCCTGGGACGTGGGCTTCGAGTACATGGACATGCCCTCGGCCTTCGCCACGAGCTTCCCGGCCCTCATGCAGAACCCCCGGCAGAACGTGGTGGCCCCCTTCGAGCTGGTGGACGACAACGACGACCGCGACGAGTGGCCCGACCGCTGGGAGCAGCAGCGAGACTTCGCCTCCCTCAACCTGACTCCCGCGCCGGGATCGGGACTGGGCTTCGGCGTCTTCCCCGGCCTCGACGTCGACAACGACGGCCAGCGGGACAACGTCTGGTACCGCGGAGGCGACCGGGTTCTCACCTACTACGATCAGCCCTTCTACTTCGGCGACGACTTCAACAACAACGGGCTGGTGGACGGGTGGGAGAACGACAACCGGCCGGACTACCCGTACGACCTGGACCGCAGGGGAGCGCACGGCTTCGTCACCTGGAGGCCCTTCTCCGAGCGGAAGAGCGTCTGGATGCGCCTCGGCCGCTACAACGTGAGCCAGCCCGACGGCGGCGGCCGTGACCGGGCCACCTACATGAAGGCCAACTACCTTCGGCGCTGGGAGGGGCTGGGGCGGGTGCAGGTCAGCTACTACGGCAAGCGGGTCCGGGACGACGTGCCTGACGACCTCTACCAGCTCAGCAGCGGCTACCGCATCCTGCCCGACCGGCTGCTGCTGCGCAACAGTCTGGTGAACACCGTCCTGGCAGGGGCCCACCTGAACACCGACGCCCTGCCGAACCTCAACGTCTACAACGACATCCGTCTCTCGGTGAACGACCAGCGGGAACTGGTGGAGGAGCACTTCCAGCAGCCCGACGCCCGCGTTACGTCCGTGGGCTACGTGGCCCGCGCCGACTACACCTGGCAACTCGGGCCGAACCTGAGCCTCGGCCCCATGTTCAAGGCCACCGTCAACCGCACCCTGGCACGCCTGCCCAGCCTGAGGAGCCACACCTATACCCTGACGCCGATCTTCCGGGGCGACTACCGCCTGGCGTCGAGCACGGTGCTGCGGGCGGGGCTCCTGGGGCTGCCCTTCCGGGCGCAGTCGAGGAACCTGCTTTGGCCGTTCCTCGACAACGACTCCTGGTACTACATCCTGCTTCTCGAGAACCTCGGCAACTACCGCGGCATCGACGTGAGCACCAGCATCGGCTTCCAGAAGAACTACGTCCGCTACATCTCCTCCCACCGGGTCCCCTCCGGGTCCGAGCGCTACTTCATCCGGCTGCGGATCGGCTAGGCCATGGGCAAGTCACGCATACCGCTTCGTCTCGCCGCCGCGGCCCTGGTCCTGCAGGGAGTGGCAGCGGACGCCCACGTGCGGGGTCCCGGCCTCTTTCTCTACCGGCCGGGCGAGGGCTACACGACCCATGCCAGGGAGTCCTACAAGCACTGGCCCCGCTCCTATCTCGTGCGCCCCGAGGATCTGGTTTTCGACGAGTTGGGGAACTTCATCGTCGAGGGGATCGAGGTCTTTCGCCTGCGGGAGTCGCGGACCCTCGATCCGGAGCCGGGCAGCGTCATCGACAAGAGCCGCTACTTCAAGGACTACCTCAGCCGGCTCTCCGTCGCCTCCGACTCGTACGGCGACTTCCACACCACCCTCGCCGTGGGCGACCAGATTCGCACCAAGTTCACCTCCCTGACCCTGGACCTGGCGGCGATGAACGGCATCCGCTGGGACATGAGCACGTCCAGGGGGGACTTCACCCTCATCAACTCCCGCCTGGACTACCCGATCTTCGATGTCGCCACCAACGACGACAACAAGCAGCACAACTACAGCGTCTTCGGCACCCAGCCGCCCTTCTTCGCCACCTACCTGCTGGGCTCCCACCTGCGGACCAGCATCGGCGCCCTGAACCTCGGGGCGGTCTGGGTCAACCAGTACCGCATCAACAGCCTTCTCGGGCGCGGGGAGTGGGACCTGCGCGGGGCCATCCCCGGGAACACGCCCTCCATCGACTACCTGGTGGTCCGCTTCGCCGACGGCTCGATCGAGGACGGCGGTGGCCCCCGCGTCTACGATCTCCAGGTCTACGTCAACGGCGACCTGCGTCCGGAGTTGCGGGTCCATCCGGACGCCGCCTCGGCGGCGGGCATCGACGACACGGGGCGCATCGTCGTGACCCGCCACCACGTGGAGGACATCGATCCGGCCTTCCCCAACGGCGACAAGGAGTACCCACGGGAGCTGGGCCGCGAGATCCCGCCGTACGTGGAATTCATCAGCGGCCTCCTGCCCGAGGAGTTCCCGGGCGAGAAGGGGTACATCGAGGCCCACGGCAAGGAGTACCTCCTCTACTGGGTACCCCTGGGCGAGGGGGACGTGAACGACGTGACCTTCCGGGCCCGGGTCGCCAACGACTACCGGATCAGCATGTCCGAGGTCTACGCCAACGTCCCCTCCCGGGCCCGCAAGGACCGGGTCCCGCGCGACCGCAACCGGGCCCTCTACTTCCAGGACGTGGCCCACGCCCGGGGCAGGATCCAGGATCTCTCCAACCTGAAGGTCGTCGAGTTCCGTTACGGCCGGCAGACGGGAAGGATGCTCGCCGGGGTGCACGCCGACCTCGAGGTGGAGGACTTCTCCTTCCGGGCGGAGTACGACGTGAGCACCGACTTCCGCCGCTACCCCGTGGCCGGCGGCCAACGCAGCCGCACCCGGGGAGACGCCTTCTTCGCCAACGCCGCCCTGCGGCGAGGGAAGTGGGAGTTCGGGGGTGAGGTGTTCTCCATGGACCCGCACTACGGCACCTCCCTGCACGTTCAGGACCCCTCGTATCAGAGCTTCGTGACACTGCCCTTCAACCCCCTGGACAGCGAGATCCACGGCGGCCTGAAGGGCATCGACGGGTTCAACCAGAGCGCCCTCAACGGCACCCTCGTCTTCGACACGGTCGAGGACAACGACGACAAGGACCGTTTCGCCGACGCCCACTACATCGAGTCGCGGCGCGATCTGGACGGTGTCTTCCCGGGCCTCGACCTCGACCAGGACGGACGGCCCGAGACGAACCGCAACAACAACGGCATCCCCGACTACCTCGAGCCCTTCCTGCTCTTCGACGTCAACCCCGAGGAGTACGACTACGGCGACGACCTGAACAACAACGGGATCATCGACATCCGCGAGGACGACCCCACCGTCGACTACCCGTACGACCCCGACCTGGAGGGCGTGCATCTCTTTGCCAGCGTGAGCCCCTTGCGGGGCGCGTCGCTCACCGTCGGCCGCTACCAGACCCGGCAGATCGCCGCCGGGGGGAACAACAACGTTCTGTACGGCAAGGCCGTGTACGAACGCCACCTCCCCTTCTGGGGGCGATTCACCCTCATCGACTTCGCCAAGAGGGTGGAGGACGACATCCGCAACGACGTCTTCCTCTTCCCCCGCAACGCCACCTTCGAGCTTCAGGAGGACGTGAGCGGACGGATTTCGGGGACAGGTCTCGGCGTGACCCTGATCGAGGACCCCCTGCGCATGCAGGACAGCTTCGTCAACACGGCGTACGCCGCCCTCGACTTCGCCGGCCTGGAGCCTGTCGAGGTCCACCTCGACTTCAAGCACGACCTCAACCACCAGTTCGGCCGGGACGGTGGGGAGGCCAACCGCATCGTCCGGTCGACCTCCGTGGTCAAGGGAGAGTACCCCCGCCACCTCTCGGGGCGGTTCCGGGGCATCACCATCACTCCCCGGATCAAGGTGATGTCCCAGAAGCTGACGGACGAGCGCTTCCCGATCCCGGTGCTCCACGAGCTCTTCTTCTATCCCATCCTGCGGCTGGACTGGAAGCTGACCCCACTCACCAGCGTGCGCATGGGCGCCCAGGGGTTTTCCTTCCTCCGCAGCCGCTCGCTGGACCTGGTCAACCCCTCGCGGGACTTCGACGGCGAGGACTACGTGGCCATCCTGGCCAACACCTTCACCTACCAGGGCTACGAGGTGAACTTCAACGTGGGGTATCAGGTGCAGAAGAGAACCTTCGACTCCCCGCTCCGGGCCCAGTCCAACGTGAACACCTCGATCTTCTTCTTCCGGGCCCTGGTGGGGCTCCGGCCGGTGATATAGTGGAGCCCTCCGGAATCAGCTTGCGGGGCTTCGGGCCGCGAGGGGCCATCCTGTCGGTTCTGGCCGGGATCGGCGCTCTCCTCCCGTCCCTCGCCGGCGCCCAGGAGACCCATAGCTGGAGCTGGGGTCCGCGCACGGGCATCGAGATCCCCGAGGTGCCGCGGGTCCAGCCCGACCGGATGTTCCTCCGGCGGCCGGCGGAGCCCTACAGGAACTACGCCCACCGGGAGAGGATGTACACCAACTACCCGACGATCCTCTCGCCCTACCGGGACCCCAAGCGGTTCTACTACGGCCCCTTGGGCAACCGCCTGGCCTACGGGATCCCCGGCTACGACTGGGTCGAGACCCGCGGCCTGGGCCCCCAGGGCCGGGGCAGTTCCTCCCTGGCGATTACCGGGAACCTCTACCACTATCCCGGCCGCGAGCAGACGACCTACCGGCGCTACTTCGAGGACGTGCTCACCGTCTCGGAGCAGACCGACTCCTGGTCGGGGAGCCTGACCATCGCCCAGGAGATGAGGGGGCGCTTCACGCCCCTGACCCTCAAGGTCAACGCCTTCCCGGGCTTCCGCCTCGACTGGGGCACCGAGCAGACCGACCTGTCGGCCCTGTTCATGACCTGGAGCACGGTGCGCATGGGCGCCCTTCACATGGAGCGCCGCGTGGGCCTGCTCGACTTCGGGCTGACCTACGTCAACGCCCACGAGAGCTTCAGCGACAGCTACGGCCACGCCTTCTCCCGCAAGGGAGTGCTGCGCCACAACCAGCCCTACCCGGAGATCATCGCCGTCAAGATCTCCGACGACTCGCCCGACGACGACCGGGGCGGACCCCACATCGTGGAACTGAACATCCATGTGAACGGGGTCCTCCGGAAGGACATCGTCCCAGACGTGATCGAACAGATCGACGGCGTCCGGCGGACGTCGGTGGGCAAGCTCACCACCCAGGGCCTGGTGCGCAACGCCTACGCCGAGCTCTCGGCGGCCTTCACCTCCTCCGTGCCCACGGGCACCACGTACATGCGCTACCGCCACGACGAGGCGCCCCTGTACATGGACTACCTGTTCTTCCGCGACCTCCGGCTGCACGACCCCGTCGACCCCGACCGCGAGTTCACCACCTATGTCTGGCGCGACGTGGAGTTCCCCATCGAGGAGCCGTGGCACCTGGCCGTCAACCTGGAGCCCGGCTCCACGGACCGGAGCTACTACAAGGACAATGCCGACGAGATCCTGGCCGAGCGCTTCACCGAGGAAGAGGTCCTCCGGATCCTCATCCGCAACAATGCCCTGAACAACGTCTTCCGGCCCCTGGAACAGTCCTTCCGCTGGCGCAGCGACGAGACGGGGCCGATCGAGGTCTCGGGCGACGACTTCGTCGTCTACTACTTCAACCTGGCGGGCCAGGGCTTCGTCCAGTCCGTCTCCTTCGACGCCCTCGTGGCCAACGACTACAAGATCGAGGTGGGCACGGTGGCCCGGAAGAGGGACTACGACCTCGACGATCCTCGGGCGGCGATCGACGTTCCCTACACGGGGCGCTACGCCCAGCCCACGCTCTACCGCACCGTGAAGCGCGCCCCGGGCAACGTCCAGGACCGGTCCAACCTCCAGCGCATCACCTTCGACATCGGGTCGGAGACGGGGATGGAGATCTTCGGCGCCGACTTCAGCACCAACATCCTCGGCCTGAAGATCGACGGCGAGTACGCCCGGAGCCTGCACCACTTCCAGTACCCCGACGGCGTCGTCGGCCCCGATCCCACCACCCCCGTTCGCGCCGGGAGGCGCTTCGACAGGAAGGGCGAGGCCTGGTACCTCGTGGTCCGCAAGGAGCACGAGCGCTTCGACTGGGGCGCCGAGTACTTCCACATGGGGCCGGAGTACAACACCGAGCTGCTCCTCCTGGCCACGCCGGCCGTACCCCACTTCAACAGCACTCTGCGGCTCATGATGGTCGACGACAACGACGACGACGACCGCTTCCCCGACTCCTGGTTCCAGCAGTACATCTCCGGCTTCGTCCACGAAGGGGTCGACGCCGACGGCATCTTCCCCGGCAAGGACCTCGACGGCGACGGCCGGCCGGACACCAACCGGAACGGCAACCGCCTGCCCGACTACCTCGAGCCCTTCCTGATGTACGACGTCGAGTCGGACGACTACGTCTACGACCTCGACATGAACAACAACGACCGTCCCGACAGCCGCGAGGACGATCCCGAGCCCGACTACCCCTACGCCGAGGACCTGGAGGGCTGGCACGCCATCGGCACTTGCAGGCTGACGAACAACCTCGCCCTCTCCCTGGGGCGCCTCGACTCCCGTCAGGTGCACGGCGACGGCGCCAATCTGATGAACTACGGCCGCCTGAGCTGGAGCGCGAGGCAGCCGCGCCTCGGCCAGCTCCACGTGCAGAACACCCTCAAGCGCGTCCGGGACTCCGTGCCCGACCGCGTCCTCGTCTCCTCCGACTTCTCGCGGGGGCCCTTCGGCAAGGTCCACCTCGCCGGCTTCGGCTACCAGCAGCAGTGGGACCTGAACCTGATCGAGGACGAGTTGAGGTACCGCAACAGCTGGGCGAACCGGTTCTTCGTCCAGGCCGACCTGAGCCCGCTGAGGGGCCTGCGGATGCACCATAACCTGCGCTACGAGCTCAACCGCCAGCAGCGGGGAGTCCTCGACGACGGCACCTTTCAGCGGAGCAACGAGATCCGCGCCTTGAGCTCCGTCCACCGCGCGGACTACACCTGGCGGCGGTTCAAGAACCGGCTGGAGATCGGCCCGGCCCTGAAGCTGCTCTTGCTCAAGCGCACCCAGGAGACCGTCGACGTGCCCCTGGCGGACGAGACGACGGTCATCCCCATCTTCAAGGCCAGCTATCACGTGACGCCGAAGACCACTTTCCGCTTCGGCGTCCAGGGCCTGCCCTTCTGGAAGTACCGGCTGAAGGACAGCAGCAACGACTGGAACAGCTTCGAGCAGAACGTCTACGTTCTGATGATGACCAACCGTTCCGACTACTTCGGCTACGAGATCGTGACCAACGCCGGCATGACCCTCGACAGCCGGACCTACGACGACCCCTTCCGCGGGGCGGACAACACCGACATCATGGCCACCTTCGTGCAGATCGTGGCAGGAGCACCCCGGCAATGACGCTGGCCGCACCCACGCAACCCGATTCACCACGAGGTCGGACCGCAATGAGGAACCTCATCCTGACCCTCGCCCTCTCCGGGCTTCTCCTGCCCTGCAGCGCTTTCGCCGAGGAGGACATCTTCGCCACGCGGAAGACCGCCAACCGCAGGGAAGCCGTGATCCTGTCGGCCCTCTTCCCGGGGCTGGGGCAGCTCTCCTCCGGGCGCAAGGTGACGGGGACGATCCTGCTGGTCGCCGAAATCGGCTCCCTGGCCACGGCCCTGACCGCCAACGAGAACTACAGCACCCGCCTCGACAACTTCGCGCGGCTGAAGTCGGAGTACGAGCAGATGGCGGCGGGCAACAGCCGGCACGACCTGGCGGAGCAGCGCTGGCAGGAGGTGAGCGCCGAGGCGGACGACCTGGACAACCTTCACAACATTCGGCGCACCTACACGGCCGCCGCCGTGGGCATCTATGTCTACAACCTGGTGGACATTCTTCTCCTCAACCCGCCAGAGGCGGGATCGGACAAGTCCTGGGGCCTGCGCGCCGTGCCGGCCCTGGGAGAGGATCCCGCCCGGTTGATGGTGACGGGAAGCTTCTAAACCTCTCGGAGGCAGAGCATGAGCAAGGCTCTCTGGTCGTTGCCGGCCATTCTGATCGTCTGTTTCTCGGCGTGCAGCAAGGAGCACAGCCTTCCATCCAGGTTCCACGACGGCCGGGTAGAGATCCCGTCCGGCCTGGAGGCGAGGTTCGAAGGCGACCAGGTGGTCCTGGAGTGGAACATGGAGGCCCCCGGTGAGGTCCTCTACTACATCGTGACCCTGTCGGGAAGCACTACCGGCGCCGAGTGGCAGTACACCGCTCCCGGAGACAGCACGGCCTTCGTGCTGGCCGAGTTCGCCTGGACCGATTCCTTCTACACATTCCAGGTGCAGGCGGTGGATCATACCGCGTTCGTGGGCCAAGGATCCAACGTTGACACCCTCTTCGTCCCATGATGCCTGAAATGACTCGCGGCCGCTTCGGAGCCCCGTCCGACGCTCTGAACCTCAGGCGGCTCCACCGGGAGAACCGCCGGGTCGCCTGGGTCTCCTATGCCCTGGCGGCGACCATGGCCGCCTCGGTCCTGGGCTATTTCGTCGCCGTCAAGCGGGAGAAGCCGGCAGCCAAGCCCCTGGCGATGGAGTTCATCATCCGCAAGCCCCTGGCCAAGAAGTCCTTCCGCATGCGCAAGGCTCAGGTGCAGAAGCGCGTCATGACGAGGCGCGTCGTCGCCTCCAAGCCGAAGCTCGCCCATACCCCCCCGAGGGAGATCCGCCGCGCCGATGCCCTGGGCAACGTGGCCGTCTTCGCCCACCAGATCGACGCCGGCGCCAGCGTCGGCACCGGCACCGTCACCCCCGAGATCGCCTCCGTCGAGATCCGCAGCTCGAAGGACCCCGAGAAGCGCATCAGCATGCAGGAGGAATTTCTGGACCTCAACGCCCTCGACACCGGCAAGTACCGGGGCATGGTGATCCAGGATCCGACGGACCGCAGGAACATCCGCGGCTTCGTCTACCTCGCCCTGGCCTGGGGCAACGACCTGCAGCCCGACGCGCCGCGCTCGGTCTCCCGCCTCGCCGACGGCATCAACGCCTACACGGGGATCCAGGCCAAGGTGGCCGACCACATGTTCCTCGACTCGCCGGAGCTGTTCAAGACGCCCTTCGTCTACATCACCGACAAGGACGGCTTCGAGCTGACGGACAAGGAGATCGAGAGCCTGGGGCGCTACATGCGAAGCGGCGGCTTCGTCTTCGCCGACAACGACCGGCCGGATCTCAACTTCGGCCCCGCGGAAGCCTCCCTGCGGTCGATGTTCGGCCAGGCTCTCGGGCGGGACGGCAATCTCCAGAGGATTCCCAACAGCCATCCCATCTTCAACAGTTTCTTCGACCTCGACGGGCCCCCGGTGGGGGGCGAGTACCTCAGCGTCCGGGGCAATCCCGACATCTTCTACTTGAACTCCGCCGAGGCGACCGACGTTTACTACCAGCCGGACGAGGTGCAGTTCCTCGAGGGGGTCTTCATCGACGGACGCCTCGTGGCGGTCTACTCCGACATGGGGTACGGGAGCATCTGGCAGGACGAGTTCGAGAACGAGCCCCAGCTGAGGATGGGCGTGAACCTCGTGGTCTTCGCCCTCACCCAGGAGGGCTCGATCGCGCAGCAGCAGATCGACTTTTACACGCAGCTCACCGAGTAGGCGGCAGGAAGGCAAGGAGCGACCGGAGATGTGGGAGATCGTAAAGAGCGGCGGCCCCCTGATGGTGCCTCTGACCATCTGCGCCATCCTGGCCGTGGCCTACACCATCGAGCGGCTCTGGGTCCTCGGCCACATCCCGGCTCCCGGCCGCGCCAAGGAGGAGCTGGACCGGCTCGAGGCGTCCCTCCTCAACGGGGGCCGCGAGGCGGTGGTGGAGGAGTGCAACCAGGGCAAGGGCGTGCTCAATTACATCTTCTCGTCGCTGCTCAAGCGCCACGACACCCTGCTCATCGAGCAGCGGGAGTTCCAGGAGACGAACCGGGAGATCGTCCGTCTCGCCGAGTCGGCGGGGGGAGGCGAGGTGGGCCGCTTCATGGTCATGCAGAGAGAGCAG
Organism: Gemmatimonadaceae bacterium; assembly: GCA_026706075.1. Taxonomy (GTDB): domain Bacteria; phylum Latescibacterota; class UBA2968; order UBA8231; family UBA8231; genus UBA8231. The sequence continues at coordinate 55,774 of JAPOZM010000109.1, read as the reverse complement.
ACCGACATGAAGGGCGAGCTGGTGATCGAGACGGAGGCCGCGGCCCGCACCTACCTGGCCCGGAACCTCCCCACCCTGTACACCATCGGAAACATCAGCCCCCTCCTGGGACTGCTTGGCACGATCATGGGCATGATCATCGCCTTCGAGTCGATCGCCGTGGCCGGCGCCGGTGACCCCAGGGTGGTAGCCGGGGGCATCTCCCAGGCCTTGGTGACGACCGCCTCGGGGCTGATCATCGCCATCCCGACGATCGTCGCCTACCGCTACCTGTCGCGCCGCGCCGACAAGGCCCTGGAGCGGGTCGAGGTCTACGGCCACGCCTTCGCCAACACCCTCCTCCTCTCGAGGCCGCCGGCCTAGGGGCTGGCGGAGCACCGCATGGCCAGACACCGCGTGGAGCACATCCGCAGCGTCGCCGAGGAGGGGGAGCCCGACATGACCCCCCTGATCGACTGCGTATTCCTGCTGCTGATCTTCTTCATGGTCACCACCGTCTTCCTCCACACCAAGGGGCTCGACGTCGACCTGCCGGCCCCGAGCGAGGCGGAGGAGGAGCAGAAGAAGGACATCAACGTCGTGCTCAGCGAGGAAGGGCAGATCGAGATCGGGGGAGAGTCCGTGGCCGCCGCCGACCTGGGCGCCCGCCTGACCACGGCCATGGAAGAGGCCAATAACGAGAACATCATCGTCCAGGCCGACGAGGAGTGCGCCCAGAAGCACGTGGTCTACGTGGTGGACACGGCCAAGGGGGTCGGGGTGAAGGGGATCGCCCTCGTGAGGGTGGAGGAGGAGTAGGGCATGGCCAGGCAGCGGAAGACCGAGCGCGAGCCCGATTTCAACCTGACGCCGATGATCGACTGCGTATTCCTGCTGTTGATCTTCTTCATGGTCACCACCGTCTTCAAGCAGCCCTACAGCCTGCAGCTGGAGCTGCCCGAGGCGCAGCAGGCGCAGCGGGTGCAGGAGAAGAAGCTGGTGAGCTCGATCACCGCCGACGGGCGCATGGAGATCAACCGCGAGTTGGTGAGCCCTTCCGACCTGGAGCAGGTGCTGCTGCGGCACAAGCAGGGGACCAGGAGCCTGACCCTGATCGTGCGCACCGACAGGGAGACCAGGCACAAGCACCTCCTCGACCTGATCGAGGTGGCCAAGCGCCTGCGCATCGAGAAGGTGGTGCTGGCCACCGAGGACGAGAAGGTCGAGCTCTGACCCCATGAACCTGAAGACCGCCCTTCTCATCAGCATTCTCTTCGTCTGCGTCCTCGGGGCCCTGCTCTATTCCAACCGGACGGAGCAGGCGGCGGAGGAGGCCGACGTCCTCTCCCGGGAGCTGCTGGTCTTCGACAAGAGCGAGGCGGACGAGCTCACCGTCGACGGCCCCAAGGGGCGGGTGGTCTGCCGCAAGGTGGGAGACCAGTGGAGGATCGTCGAGCCGATCGACGTCGACGCCAGCCGCGGCGCCGTGGAGACGGTCCTGGTCAACCTGGAGCGGGCCCGTCTGCAGAAGTACCTGCTTCTGGAGGACGTGGGCGGCCGCAACGTCCTCGAGGAGTACGGCCTCGATCCTCCCCACATCATGGTGACCCTTCGGGTCCGGGGGAGCGTCCTCGACACCGTCCTTTTCGGGGACAGCCCCATGGGCGTGTACGTCTATGTCAAGAAGGCCTCCGAGGACCGCGTCGGCATGGTCGAGCTCTACCGGCGAACCGGCGTCGACCGCGGGCTGGCTCAGCTGCGGGAGAAGCGGGCCCTGAAGTTCGAGCGGGGTCATGCCAGGGACCTGCGTATCCAGGGCCCGGGGGGTACTATCGAGGTGGCGAGGCAGGAGGACGGCTGGCAGATGAAGAGCCCCCTGGAGACGAGGGGCGACGAGGAGGAGATCCGGAACATCCTCACCAAGCTGAGTGCGCCGGTGAAGGAGTTCGTCGACGACACTCCGGCGAGCCTCGGCGACTACGGCCTCGATCCGCCGCGTCTGCGAGTCGAGGTGACGACGGCCGACGGCGCTGCCCATACGCTGTGGATCGGCGGCGGCGCCGAGAGCGGCTACTACGCCAGGAGCCTGTCCCGGGCCTCGGTCTTCACCGTCGATTCGGTCCTGGTGGACCGCCTCGACGAAGCCGCCTCCGGCCTGAGGTTCAAGCATCTCCTCGCCTTCGAGAGGAAGGAGGTGGACCGGGTCGAGTTCGCCTACCCGGGCCGGACCGTCCTCTGCGTGCGCGAGGGCATGGCGTGGCTGGCCGTCCCCCAGCAGCGGCCCGTCAACGGCATCGAGCTCGACGCCATCCTCTACAACATGGAGGAGCTGCGGGCCGAGGGCTTCGTCTCCGCCCAGGCGGACGGCGGCTCGTACGGCCTCGATCCGCCGCGGGCCCGGATCCGGGTGTGGGCCGAGGAGCAGCTCGTGGGGGACCTGGCCCTCGGCGCGGCAGAGGGAGAGATGGTCTACGCCAGGGGAAGCGCCAACGACCTCGCCTGCCTCGTCGACAGGGAGGTGGCCGAGAGACTGGGCGTGGACCGGATCTTCAAGGAGCAGGGCACGAGCGGTGGCGGATGAAGCGCGTCCTCTGGCTCAAGTGGGGCGGCGCGGCCGTGGCCGCCGTCCTCGGAGGGGGTCTGTACTACCACTTCGGCGTCGCCGAGCCCCGGCGGAGCCGCGCCGAGGCCCAGGCCCTCTTCGAGGAGGGCAACGCCCGCCTGGGCGCGGGGGAGACGGCCGCCGCCATCGAGGTCTACCAGAAGGCCCTCGACCGCGACGCCGGTTTCGTGCCCGCCTACAACGGCCTGGGCATGGCCTACCGGGCCTCGGGAGAGTCCCCGCGGGCCGAGGCGCTCCTGCAACAGGCCCTGTCCATCGATTCCACCGTGGCGGAGACCTACAACAACCTGGCCATCGTCTACTCCGAGAGCGGCCGTGTCGCGCAGGCCGAGGCGGTCTACAGGAAGGCCCTCGCCATCGATCCGAACTCCGCCGTGACCTACTTCAACCTGGGCGCCTTCTACTCCCAGGTCGGGCGCTACGCCGAGGCGGTGCAGGAGTACGGCAAGGCGTTGCAGCTGCGCCGCGGGCTCTACCAGGCCCACAACAACATGGCCCTGGCCTGCATCGCCCTGGGCCGGTCCTCGCAGGCGGTGCGGGAGCTGAAGCGCTCGATCGAGCTGAACCCCCGCCAGGGCCGGGCCTGGTACAACCTCGGTCTGGCCCACGAGGAGGAGGGGCGCTACGAGGAGGCGGCCGACTGCTTCCGCGCGGCCCTGGAGCACGAGCCCGGGGTGGCCGCCATCCACTACCACCTCGGCGTCGTCCACGAGGGGCTGCAGCGCGAGACCGAGGCGATGGAGAAGTACCGGGAGGCGATTTCCATCAGGCCGTCCCACAGGGAGGCCCACTACCGAATGGGCCGGCTGCTGGCGGCGCAGGGCCGGTACGAGGAGGCCGAAGCCGGGTTGTCGAAGGCCATCGAGATCGATCCGGAGTACGCCGACGCGCGCTACAACCTGGGCCGTCTCTACATGAGGCAGGGCCGGACCGCCGAAGGGCGGCGGGAGATGGAGCTGTTCCGCCAGATGAGCGAGTACCAAAAGGAGAGGGAGAACGTCAGCCGCATTCTGCTGTACATGCCCGGCGACGCCAACTCCCGCTGGAAGCTGGGCCAGGTGCACGAGAAGTACGGTAAGTACGACCGGGCCATCGAGGAGTACCGGAAGGCCCTGGCCATCCGTCCCGGCTTCGAGGAAGCCCGGCAGGCCCTCGAGTCGGTGATCGAGGCGCGTTCCCGGGAGGAGGACCGCAGATGAGCTTGATCGGACTGTCGATCGTCGGCGTCACCCTGGGCATTTCCCTCCTCGCCCGGGACGTGCCCACCGAGGACTACATGCTCTCCACCTTCCAGGCGGGCCAGAGCTTCTACTCGGAGGGGGCCTACGACCAGGCGATCGAGAAGTACAGCGACGTGGGCGGCGTCCGCAGCCTCCTCCTCGACGACGCCGCCATCGTCGTCGTCGTGGGCGACGTGGAGGCCACGGTCAAGGACGCGGCCATCTACCAGGTGGGCAACTCCTACTTCAAGATGTTCGAGGAGGAGTTCCAGGCCGCCGAGGCCACGGCCAACGAGCGCCAGCAGGAGCAGCGCTTCAAGAGGGCCAACGAGTACCTGGAGGAGGCGGTGAGCCACTTCTCCCGGGTCGAGAAGCAGTCCGGCTCCGAGGAGCTGCGCGTCCTCGCCATGAGCCGGATCATGACGAGCTGGTACACCGCCCGGCGCTACCAGGAGGTCATCCGCGTGGGCCGGGAGTTCGTCGACAGGTATCCCGACAGCGCCTACCTCGTGGAGGCCCTCTACAACATCGGCTGGTCCTGGTACGAGCTCGGGGACCATGCCCGCAGCATCGATGCCTTCACCGAGCTGACGGAGCGCTTCGAGTCCGGCTTCCACGTGAGCCGGGCCCTGTTCCAGATCGGGGAGTGCTGGTACGACCAGGGCCGCTACGCCGAGGCGATCCCCTGGTACCAGCGGCTGGTGGACCGCGCCGACATCCTCGAGCTGACCGAGCAGGAGATCCAGCGGATGCAGTTCGAGAAGGTCGCCGGCCTCGTGGACGAGACCGAGTACGAGCTGACCGCCAAGGCCCAGATCCGCATCGGCGACAGCTACAGCCGGCTGGGGGAGTTCGAGCAGGCCGAGGCGTCGTACCGCGTGGTGATCTCGGTCTTCGCCCGGGAGCGGCGCCTCGTGGAGCGCGCCTACCAGAGCCTGGCGGACATGCACTTCGAGAACCGCCGCCTGGAGCCCTGCGTCGCCGTCTACCGCGAGGCGATCGACAACATCCCGAACCGCATCTTCAAGGCGCGCATGCAGTTCCAGCTGGCCAAGCGCTACGCCGAGGCGAGCCGGGAGTGGGGCGAGGACCTCTTCGACGACGCCGTCCGCGAGTACAACGTCTACCTGAAGGGATACGCCGAGGTTGCGCAGCAGGCCGGGTTCACCCCGGGCAACGCCTGGTTCGAGATCGGCCAGGCCCGCTACGCCGAGGCCGAGGGCCTCGCCCAGGCCGGGGAGGAGAGCCGCGAGGCCTACGGCCGGGCTCTGGAGGCGTACTCCGCCATCCTCGACCAGTACTCCGACCCGAGCTTCCTCACCGCCGCCCGCTTCAACGCCGCCCTCTGCAAGCAGCGGATGGGCGGGGAAGCCGAGCTCGCCGAGGCGGTGGCGGCCTTCCGCGGCATCATCGCCGAGGACCCCGCCGGCACCTATGCCCGCAGCTCGCGGTTCCAACTGGCGCGCATGTACTTCGGCCGCGAGGAGTTCGACCGCTCCGCCGGCGTCTACGCCGAGATCATCGCCGAGGCCCGCGACTCCACCCACCTCGACATCGCCCGCTTCGAGCTGGGCCTCGTCCTGCAGAAAGGAGGCGACCTGGAGGGGGCCGTGGAGGAGTTCCTCGCCGTACGCCGCTCGGCGCCGCAGTTCTCCCTCTCCCGCCTGGAGGCCGGCCGCGCCTACGTGAGCCTGGAGCGCTACGACAGTGCCCTGGGGGTGCTCTCCGCGGGCATGGAGGCCGCCGGAAACGACGGCGAGCGCGCCCAGTATCACTACCTGGCGGGCAAGGCCTGGGCCGGCCGGCAGGATTACGAGCCCGCCGTGGAGGCCTTCACGCGGACGATCGCCCTCACCGCCGACCCGGCCCTGGTGGAGATCGCCCGCTACGACCGCGGGACGGGCTACTCCCGCCTCGAGCGCTACGCCGAGGCCGAGAAGGACCTGCGGGTGCTGGTCGACTCGGGCAACGAGCGCATCCGCGGCCCGGCGCAGAAGATGCTCGGCCTGGCCTACCTGCGCCTCGACCGCCAGCAGGAGGCCCTGGCCAGCTACGGCCGGCTCGCCGAGACCTCCGCCGACGCCACCGAGCGGGCCGAGTACATGGTGCTCATGCTCGAGCTGTTCTTCGAGCTGGAGCAGTTCGACATGGCCATCGCCACGGGCCGGCAGATCCTGGACCAGGAGTTCGAGGACAGCCTCGAGCACAAGGAGTACTGGATCGACGAGCTGGTGTACTACCTCATCGGCGAGAGCCAGTACCGCAGCGGCCAGGCCGACGCCGCCATGGCCACCTACGCCGAGGGCCTGCGGCGCTTCCCCTCCTCCTGGTACTCGCCCGATATGGCCTACGGCCTCGGCACCCTCTACTTCGAGGGCGACCGCCTCGACGACGCCACCCGCACCCTGGCCGACTTCGTGAAGCGCTTCCCGCGCTCCCCCAACGCCTTGTACGGCCAGTACTACCTTGGGTACGCCCACTTCAACCTCAGGGAGTGGGACCAGTCCCTGGAGGCCTTCCGGGGCCTCGTGGACAGGTTCCCCAACGCCGAGGTGGCCGCCGAGGCGCTGATGCGCTCCGCCGAGAGCGCCTTCAACCTGGGCCGCTTCGACGAGGTGGCCGCCCTCTACGGGCGGCTCCTGGAGAGCTATCCCGAGTCACCCTTCAGCGACGATGCGATGTACAACCTCGCCTGGGCCCACTACGAGGCCAAGGACGAGGAGGCCTTCATCGCCGGCCTGGAGCGGCTGCTGAGCACCTACCCCGGCAGCGAGTTCGTCGCCGACGCCCGGTTCACCCTCGGCGACTACTACTTCAACAAGGAGGAGTACGAGAGGGCCCAGAGCGAGTACCGGATCGTGCTCGCCGAGCACGGCGGCTCCGCCATCGCCCGCGAGGTCCCCGAGGTCCTGCGCAAGGTGCGCGAGATCATCGCCTACAACGAGTACGAGCGGGCCATGGCGGTCTTCAGCGAGGGCCTGAGCCTCGACAAGGAGGCCAGGGGGGACGAAGCCGTGCGCAAGTTCGAGGAGGCCGCCCCCCTCTTCACAGCCCTCATGGAGAAATACCCCGGCACCGAGGTCGAGGTCGGCGCCCTGAGCAACCTCGGCATCTGCTACGAGTTCCTGCGCCGGTGGCAGGAGGCGGTGCAGGCCTACGACAAGGTCATCGCCCTCTACGAGCAGGAGAAGGCGAGCCAGGAGGCGTTCCAGTTCGCCAAGGGCCACCGCGACTGGATCGTCACCTCCCGGCTCTGAGGACGGAGAGAAAGGGTGAGGCAATGAGTTCCTGGCGAAAGGCGACCGGCTGGACGATGGCCTGCGCCGCGGCCCTGGCCGCGGCGGGATGCATCATCTTCCCGCCGAAGATCCACTACAACTCCTTCATGGTGCCCGCCGAGGGCGGTCAGGCCGGCGAGCTCTACCGCACCGAGGGGGACGGCTCCATCTCGTACGTCATGGAGGGGCTGCGCCTCAACGTGCGCTTCCTCACCGACGCCGAGCTCAACGCCCAGCTGCCGGAGGACTCCTTCAAGGGGAAGTACTCGACGAACCCCTACACCTACGGCGACCACGTGGACGGCGACGTGGGCTACACCCCCGACCGGTTCACCACCTTCCGGGTCAGCGTCTTCAACCAGACCTTCGCCAAGGTCCAGCTCAACCCCATCGAGGCGGTCCTGCTCACCGACCAGGGCGATGAGCTGAACTCCTACGGCATCCCCTCCACCTCGCCCTACAACAGCTTCGAGCGCTACTACCGGGGTCTGAGGGGGCAGAGCGGCAACGAGTTCTACCGCTTCGAGGTGCGCATGGGCCACGTGCGCAGCCTCAACTACGCCGAGAGCCAGCCGATCTTCAAGGGCGAGAACTACAGCGGCCTCATCGCCTTCGACGCCCTCGAGCGCGACGTGCGGCGCGTGCGCCTGGTGCTCCAGGAGTTCACCCTCAAGTTCGACGAGTTCGGCGTGCCCCTGGAGACGATCGACTGCCGCTTCGACTTCCGCCGCCAGATCGAGATGTGGGAGGTGGAGGAAGAGGACGAGACGCTGGTGAGCGACAGCGGCCAGTCCTGAAGCCGCTCAGTGCCAGAGGCTAGTTCCTGCCGGCCCCTTCCCTCGCGGCCGGTCAAGCTGTTCCTGCCGCTCCTTCTTCTGTATCCGGTCTGCTCCCCGGCCGCCCAGCGGGGGGAGCGGGTCCTGGTGATCCCTTTCGAGGACCACAGCGAGTTCCGCGGCACCTGGAAGCTCCGGCAGGGGGTCCCGCAACTGCTGAGCGAGCTGCTGCGCGAGGGCGGCGCCTTCGAGGTCCTGCCCTTCGACACCCTCGCCGCTCCCGCCGCCAAGGGCGGGGACGGCGCCTCGAGGCAGGACCGGGAGCTGCTCGCAGGCCGCGAGGCCGGGGCCGACCTGGTCCTCGCCGGGGACGTGCGGCGCTTCGCCATCAAGCGCTTCAACGTGGGCAGCCCCCTCGTGGGCGGGTTCACCTCCTACTCCGTTCTCGTCGAGGTCGACGCCCGCCTGACGCGAGTCCTGACGGGGGCCCGCGACGGCGAGGAGATCCGCGGCCGGGCGGAGGCGAAAGACAAGGATCTGGGGGTGACCCTGCTGGGCCGGACCACCGAGACGGAAGCCGCCCTCGCCCGCCTCAACGAGGTCCCCTTCGGCGCGCCGGAGTTCCGCGACACGATCGTGGGCGCCGCCACCCTCGACGCCCTCGGCCAGATCGCCGGGGAGCTGTCGGCCCGGGCCGTGGTCTCAGCGGTGGAGGGGAAGGTTCTCAGCCTCGAAGGCGACGGAGGATTCGTGAACCTCGGCCGGGCGGACCGGGTCGAGGCAGGCATCCGTCTCGCCGTCCACTCCCGGCGGGACACGCAGCGGGTGGGGACGGTGCAGATCGTCGAGGTCTTCGCGGCCCACCTGTCGAGGTTCCGGACCCTCGAGGGCGAGGGGGCCGTCGAGGCGGGGGACCTCCTTCGTTCCCCGCCTGAGGGCGATACCTGGAGGGGAGATCGATGAGCGCCGACGCGCGGGATCTCGAGCCGACCTGGGCCGATCGCACCGATGGCGTCGACATCAAGGTCGAGATGCTGAGGCGGGCGCTGCGCTCGGGGAACCACGAGCTGGCCCTGGGCCTGGCCGCCTCGATCAAGGAGACGGTCGCCAACGAGCGCATGATGGGCGCCGACCCGGGGCCCGCCGACCTCCCCGGCCACGGCTGGCAGCCGAGCGGGGGGCTGCCGGAGCCCTGGTCCCGATGGGCCGACGGCTGGGAGCTGTGGCAGTCCGTGCGCCTCGGGGAGTCGATCGGCCAGCCGCGGCAGGCCGAGCCCCTGGACCTCCTCGTCTGCATGCCCGCGGAGGAGGTGGCCTCGCCGCAACGCGAGCTGCGGGTCGCACGGCTCGAGGACGGCCGGCCGTGCGAGGTCCCCAGCCAGGTCTACGGGGAGGTCCGCCGGGGGCCGCACTGGTTCGCCCGCCTGGTCTTCGAAGCCGATGTCCCCGCCGCCGGCGAGGCCGTCTTCCTCGTCTTTTGCGGCAACCCCGCCGCCGAGCTGCCCGACTACCCCAGCCGCCTGAGCGTCCGGGGGGAGGGCGTCGGCCTGGAGATCGAGACCCCCCACTACGTGGCCGCCCTCTCCCGGCAGATGGGTCAGCTCGAGTCCCTGACGCCCCGATGGCACCTGGGCGGGCTGCGGCTGTCCACCCACGGGGACGGCCACGGCGAGCCTCCCAACCTCGACTGGGCCCACGACTACACCACGGCCGGGGCCTTCCAGAAGATGCGGGTGACGAACTGGGCCGAGTGCCCCCACTACGAGGTGGTGCGCGGTCCTTTGTGCGCCATCGTGCGGCGCTTCGGCTTTCCCCACAGCCCGGTCCATCCGCTGTTCACGCCCAGCCGCCTGTTCATGGACCTGACCTACACCTTCTACGCCGGCGTCCCCTGGTTCCTAAAGGACGGCCGCATGGAGGCGACCCGCGGCTTCTGCGCCCACGTGGCCCGCGACGACGAGTGGTACTTCGGCGGCCGGCCTTTCGACGCCTCCCTGTGGATGGACGGGGAAGGCCGCGTCCACGAGGGCCCGGTGCCGCCGGAGCAGATCGACCACGTCTGGGGCGCCGGCTTCTACCATCGCCAGAGCCGGGACAGCATCTTCGCCATCTACCTGGACCACCATCTCGAAGGATCGCCCGGCGCCGGACCGGAGGGCACCTCACCGGCGAGGCTCCATCAGCACCTCGACATCACCCTCGACCACGCCAGGCCGGGCAAGCCCCCTCACGCGTCGGTCTGGTGCCGTCCCATGTTGCGCGACAGCGCCTGGCTGCAGGCCGGAATGGCCCTCGTGCAGCGCAACGCCTACCTGCTGGCGCCCTATCCCCGGCCGGGCGGCGCCGCGGGGCTGGAAGCGCTCCGCCAACGCCTGCTGTCGCCGCTGGTGGCCGAAGCCGGCGGAACGCCGTTGGCGGCCCCGGCCGGGGGCGCCTCGGAGGGGGGCCAGCCCCTGGCTCGGGTCGGCGAGCGCCCCACGGACCGGCCCCTGAAGCTCGCCCTCTGGGAGGCCATGGGGGAGGTCCGCGAGGACCAGCTCGGCGCCGTCGACGCCAGCCTCGTCGACATGGGCTACATCTACGACGTGCGCACCCGCGGCGAAGACGTCCGCGTGGTGATGACGATGCCCCACCGGGGGCGGCCGAAGCACGACTTCCTCGCCAGGCCGCTGAGGGTGCGGCTGGAGCAGCTGCCGGGCGTCGGCTCGGTCACCGTCGAGCTGACCTGGGAGCCGGCGTGGACACCCAACCGCCTCACCGACGCCGGCCGCCGCCTGATGGGTCTGGCCGACGGCTGACGAGCCGCGGGCGGAGCGGAGAGCGTCTCGCCGAAGTCGCTGTCTCCCCTCGCGACGGGACGCGCAATCGCGGCCTCACCGGGCTGCACGGACACCGGCGGGCCCATGCCCGGCACCCTGCTCTGTGCTGGTGCGCCGTCTGGACCGGGGTCAGCCGGCGGGGTATATTCGCGAATCACCCCACGCCGCAATCACAGTCGATTCGAGTGTCCGCAGATCTCCTCCGCCGACTCTTTCACCTCACCCGCGCCCAGGTCGGATCCCGGTCGCCTCCGCCGTCCATCGACGAGCAACCGATTCACGACCGGCCGGGTGATCCCGGGCCGGCCGCGCCGGCACCGGACGAGAAGCTGGCCGGGTACTACGCCAACCTCGAGATTCCCTACGGTTCCGATGCGGCCACCGTGCGCGCGGCCTGGAAGGACCTGATGAAGAAGTACCACCCCGATCTGCACGGCGCGGACGTCGAGAAGCAGCGGCTGGCCGGCGAGATCACCGCCAGACTGACGCGAGCCTGTCAGGAGCTGGAGGCGGCCCTGGAGCGGGGGAACGGGAGAGGCTGACGCGGCGCAACCACGCCGGAGCCGGCGGTCCGTGGCCGCCGCAACCGAGCAGATTCAAGAGGGCCCATGACAGATCACTTCGAGCGCGTCAAGGAATACATACTGGAGTTGGGTTTCTCCATCGACGAGGAGATCCCCGAAGAAGAAATCGTCGTCATCAACGACGCGGAACGCGGTATCCACGAGCTGGTCATCGACTGCGAAGACGACCTGGTCGTGCTGGAGCAACTGATCCTCAAGTTCGAGGGCGAAGTGCCGGCGGCCGTCTACCGGCGCATCCTGCAGATGAACCGCAGCCTCGTCTTCGGCGCCTTCATCCTCAACGAGGAGGGGAACCTCCTCCTCTACCGCAACACCCTCGCCCTCGACAACCTCGATCTGAACGAGCTGGAGACGACAATCAACGCCCTCAGTCTGGGCCTGGCGGAGAACGGCGACGAGCTTCTCGGCTTCCTCGCCTGAGCCCGGTCCGCTGCGAGCTCTCACCACGACACAAGGAAGTCGGAAATGGCTGGCATCTTCAATCGCCTCTTCAAAGCCGGTGAGGCCGAGGCCCACGCCCTCGTCGACAAGCTCGAGGATCCCATCAAGATGAGCGAGCAGGCGGTCCGCGACCTGCGCAAGGACCTCCAGGAGAGCCTGAGGAGCCTGGGCGAGGTCAAGTCCTTGGCGATCCGCATGGCCAAGGAAGCCGAGGACGCCAAGCGCCTGGCCGGGGACTACGAGCGCAAGGCGATGCTGCTGCTGCAGCGGGGGCAGGCCGGCGAGGTCGACAACGCCGAGGCGGAGCGGCTCGCCATGGAGGCCCTGAGCCGCAAGGAGGAGGCGGCGGCCCGGGCGCTGCAGGCCACCGAGCAGGCCCAGCAGCAGCAGCAGATGGTGGACAGCCTCCAGAACAACGTCAATCAGCTCAAGTCGAAGGTCGCGTCCTACGAGAACGACCTGGTCATGCTCAAGGCCCGGGCGCGGACGGCCAATGCCACGCGCAAGATCAACCAGCGCCTCTCCAACGTCGACACCAAGGGCACGGTGGCCCTCCTCGAGCGCATGAAGGAGAAGGTCTCCGAAGAGGAGGCCCTGGGGCAGGCCTACGGCGAGATGGCCGACGCGGGCGGCTCCGTGGACGAGGAGATCGACAAGGCCCTGGCCAGCGGCAGCCCGACCAAGTCGGAGGACTCGCTGGCCCAGCTCAAGTCGAAGATGGGCATCAGCTGACGGGGCCGCGCCAGCGGTTCCCGGCCCCCCAGAGTACCCCACCCATGCCGCAGTTGCCGCGCAGGAGCTTCCTCAAGTCGCTCCTGGCCGGCTCCGTGTGCCTGCCCTACGCCTGCACCGAGCGCCCGCCGCCGCCCCCTGTCGGCGACGTGGAGGCGCGCTTCGTCGATGCCGTGCCGCCGGAGCGCGGCCACCTGCTGCTGGGCGCCGTCGATCCCGCGGAGTTTGCCGCGGCGGCCGAGACCCCCGTCGACGTGCTCGTCGTCGGGGGCGGCGTGTCGGGGCTGGCGGCCTGCTGGAAGCTCCGGCAGGCCGGGGTGGAGCGCCTGCTCCTGGTCGAGCTCGCGGACCGCCTGGGCGGCAATGCCATGGCAGGCCGGTCCGGCGGCCTGGAATTCCCCTGGGGAGCCCACTACATCAACGTGCCGCCTGCGGAGGCCGACTGCGTCCACGAGGTGCTCTCCGATCTCGGCGTGATCCGCGGCTACGACGCCGCCGGCCGTCCCCTGGTGAACCCCGAGCACCTGCTGCGCTGGCCCGCCGAGAGGTTGTGGTCGGACGGCGGCTGGGTCGAGGGGCTCGACCCCTTCGCCGACGCCGGGGAGGGGGAGATGGAGGAGCTGCGGGCCTTCGAGGACGACATGCTGCGCTGGACCCTGCACCGCGGGCGGGACGGCCGCCGGGCCTTCGCCATGCCCCTGGCCTACAGCACCTCCGAGGCCCGGGTGCGGCGGCTGGACGAACAGACCATGGCGCAGTACGTGGAGAGCCGCGGCTGGCGCAGCCGCCGCCTGGCGTGGCTCATCGATCAGGCCTGCAAGGACGACTACGGCAGCCTCGCCGCCGACGTCTCCGCCTGGGCGGGCATCCACTACTTCGCCTGCCGCTACTACGACTACCGCCTGCGGGACGACTACCCCTCCGACACCCTGACCTGGCCCCAGGGCAACCAGTTCCTCGTCGACGGCTTGGCGCGCGGGCTGACGGCCGGGGAACAGTGGCTGGCGACGGCCGTGCTCCGCCTCCGCGGTGGGGGAACGACGGCCGAGGCCCTGTGCATCCACGCCCCCACGGGGGAGCCGCGGCGGGTCCGGGCCCGGTCGGTCGTCTACGCCGGAAAGCTGCACACGGCGGCGCGCGTGGTGGCGGACCTGCCCGAGGCCCGGCGGCAGGCCATGGCCGGACCGGACTACGTCCCCTGGCTCGTGGCCGCCGTAAGGCTCTCCGAGGAGCTGGGCGATGCGGGACTGGCCTGGGACAACGTGATGATGGACAGCCCTTCCGTCGGCTACGTCTCCGCCCGCCATCAGAGCTCGCCGGCCCCTGAGGACGGGGGGGAGGTGCTCGTCTACTACCTGCCCCTGGTCGGGGACCCGGCCGCGGCCAGGCAGGAGTTGCTGCGGAGCGATCCGCAGCCCTGGGCGCGAAGGGTGATGGCCGACCTGGCGCGCGTCCATCCGCACCTGCCCGGTCTGGTGGAAGGGATCGACATCTGCCGCTGGGGCCACGGCATGGTCCGTCCGGCCCCGGGCCTGATCTGGGGGCCCGAGAGCCACCTGCGGCGTCAGCCGTGGGGGGCCCTGGCCTTCGCCTCCTGCGACGCCACCGGGCTGCCCCTCTTCGAGGAGTCCCTCTTCGCCGGCATCGCCGCGGCCGAGCGCTGCCTCGACGTGCTCGACACGCCCTACACGACATCTCTCCACGGCCTGCCGGCCCATGGATGAACCGACGACGGCGGTGGACCGCCGCGGACCCTGGGGGCCGGCGCTGCTCCTGGCCGCCATCTTCACGGCGGCGGCCTGCGCCATCGTCTACGAGCTCCTCATCGGCAGCACCTCGGCCTACTTCCTCGGCGACAGCGTTCAGCAGTTCTCCGTCACCATCGGCCTCTTCCTCGCCTCCATGGGCCTGGGCTCCTGGCTGTCGCGGGCCATCACGGAGCGCCTGCTGGAGCGCTTCATCGCCTTCGAGCTGTGGCTGGCCGCCGTCGGCGGCTGCTCGGTGCCGGTCCTCTACCTGGCGTACCTGTACAGCGGCCACTTCCGCTATGCCATGGTCCTGCTCATCGTTGCCGTGGGTGTCCTCGTCGGCCTGGAGCTGCCGCTGCTGACCCGCATGCTTCAGCGCTACGGGGAGCTGCGCAAGGTGCTCTCCGACGTCCTCTTCCTCGACTACCTGGGCTCGCTGCTGGCGGCCCTGCTCTTTCCCTACCTGCTGCTGCCCCTGCTGGGGGCCTTCGACACGGCCCTGGCCGCCGGACTGCTCAACGCCGCCGTGGGGCTCGCGCTGCTGGCCGCGTTCTGGAGCGGCCTGGCGCCCGGACCGCGGCGCAGGCTCCTGGGGCTGGGGGTTGCCGTCGTCGGCGGCCTGGGCCTGATCCTGGCGGCGGCCGACCCCCTCCGCCAGCGGCTGGAGAGCGATCTCTACACCGACCAGATCGTCTACAGCGAGCGCTCGCCGTACCAGGAGATCGTCCTCACCCAGTGGCGGGACGACGTCCGCCTCTACCTGGACCGCCACCTGCAGTTCTCCTCCGTCGACGAGTACCGCTACCACGAGTCCCTGGTGCATCCGGCCATGGCCCTGGCCCGCCACCGGCAGCGGGTGCTGGTCATCGGCGGCGGCGACGGGCTCTCCGTGAGGGAGGTGCTGCGCCACCCCGGCGTGGAGCGGGTCGACCTGGTCGACCTGGACCCGGCGGTCACGGACCTGGCCCGGCGCGACATGCGCCTGACGCGGATCAACGACAACGCTCTCAGCCGGCCGGGAGTCCGTATCCACTCCGAGGACGGTTTCTCCTTTCTCCAGCGCCCGCACGAGGCCTACGGGGCCATCATCATCGACCTGCCGGATCCCCGGGACGAGGCCATCTCCAAGCTGTACTCGGTCGAGGCCTATCGCCTGTGCCTCCGCCATCTCTCTCCGGGCGGGGTGGTGGTCACCCAGGCCTCGAGTCCCTACTATGCGAGGACCACCTACTGGAGCATTGCCGCCACCATGGCCGAGGCCGGGTTGCGCGTCGTACCATATCACACACTCGTGCCGTCCTTCGGCCCGTGGGGGTTCGTCGCCGGCTTCAGCGGCGGCGGCGCAGAGCCGGAAAAGGTGACATTCGACGTGGCCGGCCTTCGATTCATGACACCTGAGCTGTTCCGGCAGATGCTGGTCTTCCCCGGCGACATGAGCCGGCCGGCCGAGGTCGTCGTCAACCGCCTCGACCGGCCCCTGCTGGCGAGGCAGTACCGGGAAGACTGGAGCCGCTGGTAGGGGCCGCTGGCAGCGGGGGAGGAATGCGATGATCAGCCGGGTCAGGAAGTGGTTCGGGGGCGAGGACCCCGGTGACGACAACGCCGGTCTCTCCGACCTGCGGCTCGATTCCATGCGCAAGGGCGACCTCGTCGACTACGACCTGAAGACCTGGGAGGTCACCGGCCGCAGCGTCTACGACTACGAAGGCTTCCCGGCCCGGGAATGGCAGCTGACCTGCGGCAGCGAGGTGCGCTTTCTCGAGCGCTCCGAGGAGGACGGGCGGGTCGAGTGGACGTTGACGCGCAGCATCCCCATCGGTGACATTCAGGAGGACGTCACCGCCGCCATCGCCGCCGACGAGGACCCGCCCGGGGTCATCCACTTCGAGAGCCGGCGGTACGAGGCATCGGAGTCGACCGCCGGCGTGCAGAGCGACATGGCGGACGACGGCTCCACGGCCGAGGGAACCGGGCGCGAGTTCGTCAGCTGGAGCTACGAGGCCGAGGACGGGCGCGTCCTGTTTCTCGTGCAGTGGGGTGAGCAGCGGTTCTCCGCCTACGAGGGGGAGAACGTCGAGGAGTACTCCTTCACCGACATCCTGCCTGGAGGCGAGCGGTGAGCGAAGAGAGCGGTCCCCGAGCCCCCCGAACCGGTAGAGTTCCGGTCTGCCATGCGGCCGCCGCCCGGTCCGCCCTGATCGCCGTCGCCGTCATCGCCGGGTGCGGCCGGGCTCCGGACCCGGTACAGCAGACGAGCCGCGATCTGGAGCGCTACCCGGAGTATTCCGTCATCATCGAGGATCTGAAGGTGGAGGACGGGTTCTTCCCCGACTACTTCCTCCGCCTGCGGCTCATGACGGCCAGCGGCCAGAGGGTGGCCGGGAAGGACACCCTGGTCTACGAGGACCGCGTCACGGATTGGCTGGAGGTGGAGGAGGAGGTCATGGCCCGCTACCAGCACTACCTGGGCATGGTGGTGGCCAGCAAGACCCTCGACGGCGGGCGCACCACGGCCCGGCAGGCCCACCCGCCGGGATACCAGTACGTCGGCAACAGTCAGTACGGCTACTGGGGCGGCGGCGGGTTCTGGCAGTTCTACGGCCAGTACGCCTTCATGAGCGCCATGCTCGGCGGCTTCGGGGTAGGCCGCGGCGACTACAACGACTACCGCCGCAACCGCGAGGTCGGCCGCCCCCATTACGGCCCTACCCGCCAGGGCCGGCCGACCTTCGGCACCGCCGGCACGCAGACGCGCAAGACCCGTCCCAACTTCTACCAGCGCTACCAGCAGCGCTCGGCGGGGGGCGGACGCGGCTTCGCCACGCGGACCGCCAGCAGCCGGGGCGGCGGCCGCTTCGGCAAGTGACCCCAGATCTCGAGAAGTGAGAGGGAGGTAGCCAGTGGAAACTTACCTGATGCCCATGGGCCGCTCGGCCGTGTACCTGCTCGAGGCCTTCGTCCTGCTCGTCATCGCCAAGTGGGCCTACACCAGCCTCTACCGACGGGTCCATCTGAAGGAGGAGCTCTTCGACAAGGGCAACGCCGCCCTCGCGGTGTCGACGGCGGGCTACCTCTTCGGCGTCGTCATCGCCCTGGGAGGCGTCCTCGCGGGACCGTCCGCGGGATGGCAGGCGGACCTGACGGCGACCGCCCTCTACGGCCTCATGACCATCGTCATGATGCTGGTGGCCAGCTGGCTGTGCGAGAAGGTCCTGCTGCCGCGCTTCGACAACACCAAGGAGGTCGTGCAGGACCAGAACCTGGGCACGGCCTTCGTCGAGGCCGGGGTCCACATCGGCAATGGTCTCATCCTCCTGGCCATTCAGCAGGGCGCCGGCCCCTGGTGGGTGGGCGTCGTGTTCTGGGCCCTGGCCCAGGCCGTGCTGCTGATCCTCGGCCTGCTCTACGAGATGGCCACGCCCCACAACGTCCACGACGAGCTCGAGCGCGACAACGCCGCCGTGGGGCTTGCCTTCGCGGGCGTGCTGGTGGGGATGGCCAACATCGTCAGCATCGCCGTGGCCGGTGACTTCACCGGGTGGGGGGAGGGCCTGATCACCTTTGGCGTCGACGCCGCCTTCGGCCTGGTCATCCTCCTCGTCATCCGGCGGCTGAGCGACATCTTGCTGGCCCCCGGCGTCAGCCTCGCCGCCCAGCAGACGCAGGAGAAGCCCCGCATCGGCGCCGGTCTGCTCGAGGCCTTCGGCTACGTGGGCGCCAGCATGCTCGTCGTCTGGGTATTCTGACCCGAGCCCGGGCCCGCTTCCGAAGAGGCGCGTCCGCCCCGAGATCACCGTGCCCATCTGGCTGCCCCTCATGCGCGTCTGGCGGCGGGTCGTCCACCGCCATTCCCTGGCGTGGATCTCCCTGCTGTCGGCGTCGCTCATCGTCGTCGGCGGGGTGCTGTTCTCGTTGATAGAGGACCAGCCCCTCGGCGACGGCCTGTGGTGGGCGGTCGTGACGACGACGACCGTGGGCTACGGGGACTACTCGCCGGTGACCGCCCAGGGCCGGGTGGTGGGCGCCTTTCTGATGGTGCTTGGCATCGGCGTCCTCGGCGGTTTCACGGCGGAGTTGGCCACCTTCATCATTGAGCACCGGAGCCGGAAAGACAGGGGGATCAAGCCCGTGAAGACGGATGGACATGTCCTGGTCTGCGGCTGGAACGAGACGGGCGAGGAACTGGTCCGCAACATCCTCGCCGACAGCCTGCGAGTGGAAGTCGTGGTGCTCGCCGAGCTTGCCGCTCACCCCTTGCCCGCCGAGGGCGGGGCCGGCCGCGTGAACTTCGTCCACGGGAGGGTGGAGGCGGAGGCCCTGGACCGCGCTTCCGCCCGGGAGTGCTCGGGGGCGGTGATCCTGGGGGACCAGGAGATCGAGGACCCGGCCGGCCGCGACGCCAAGACGCTGATCCGGGCGCTGACGATCAAGGAGTACGAGCCGGGCCTCCACGTCTGCATCCAGCTCTACGATGCCGGCTCCACCCGGCACGCCGACATCTCCCGGGCCGACGAGGTGGTGGTCGTGGGCGCCCTCTCCAGCGGCCTGCTGAGCCGCGCCGTCCTCGACCCGGGCAGCTCGCGGGCGATCTCGAGCCTGGTGCGAGCCGAGGAGCAGTGCGAGATCTACCTCGTGGAGGTGCCCCCCGACTGGCCGGGGAAGCGCTTCGGCGAGATGCTGCCCGTCGCCAAGGAAACCCTCGACGTGCTGCTCGTCGGCGTCGAACCGGCGGGAGGGGCCCTGATGGTGAATCCCCCCGGCGACTACGCCTTCTCCGCCGGGGACCGGCTGGCGGTCATCTCCGAGGACCGCCCCGACATCCGGACCCTGCACGGATGAGCCCGGCCCGCCCCGCCCTCGGCCGCCATCTCCTGGTCGATCTCTACGGCTGCGCCCGGGGGCTGCTGGACGACGTGGAGTACGTCCGCCGGGGCCTGCTGGCCGCCGCTGAGCAGGTCGGCGCCACCGTCGTGGACGCCCACTTCCACAGCTTCTCGCCATGCGGAGTCACCGGCACCGTGTCGATCCAGGAGAGCCATCTCTCCATCCACACCTGGCCCGAGCACCGGTACGCCGCCGTCGACATCTTCACCTGCGGCGACTCCATCGATCCCTGGCGCGCCTACGAGTCTCTCAAGACCGCGCTCCAGGCCGACAGGGGATCCGCCACGGAGATACACCGCGGCCGGCCCGACCTGCTGTAGCGGGCCCGGCCAGTTCCGGGATTCCTCCCGAAGCGCCGGCGAGAGCGGCATCCGGGGCTCGGTCTCCGCTATTGGCCCGGGTTTTCCTTGCCCGTAATGAGGATGCCAGAGGAGGTTGGACATGAGCAGGAAATGGCCAGTCCAAGACGCCAGGATGCGGTTCAGCGAGCTCCTGGAAACAGCTCTTGCCGAGGGGCTCCAGATCGTCACCAGACGAGGTGTCGACACCGCTGTGCTCCTTCCCATCGAGCAGTGGCGCAGGATGGAGCGCATGACCAGACCCAACCTGAAGGAACTCCTTCTCGTATCCGGAGCGCGCACCTCCAACCTCACTCCACCGCGCCGGCAGCGCCGCCGTCGCGGACCCCTGGCGATGGAGTAGAGCTGGCATGTAGGAGTGATTCTCTCGAGAAGGCGCTGCCCCCGTTCCCTCGCGATGGAGACAACACAATGACAAAGCTCCTGGAAGAGGCGTTCAGGAGAGTCTCTGAGCTGCCCGAAGATCGACAGGACTTCCTCGGCCGCATGTTGCTCCAGGTCGTTGGCGAGAAGGGAACCTTCTCCAGGTTGACGGACGAGCAGGTCGCTGAGGTGAGCGAGTCCCTCGCCCGGGCCGAAGCGGGGGAATTCGTCTCCGACGAAGCGGTGAAAGAACTGTGTCCATCGTGATCTACCGGGTGACGGAAGAGGATGTCCATGTCCTGGGCGTCTTCCATGGCGCTCGAGACCGGTAGCCCTACCCGAACCTCTTCTGCGAAATGCGCAACGACTACCTCTCGTGCTGCGGGACCGCGCCCTGGCTGCCAGCGTGACTCGACACTTCCGGGGGCTGATCGAGCGAGGATTGCTGCGGGCCTTGCTCCAGGAGTGATGGCGTGCACCGTCCCCGCGGCCTTGCCGCAACCCTCCTCCTCCTCCTCACCGCCCCCTCCGCCGACGGGCAGGTGACCTTCCTCGACGTCACCGACCAGGCCGGGGTCGGCTTCCACTACACCCACGGCGGCACCGGCCGCAAGCACTTCATCGAGACCATGGGGCCGGGGTGCGCCTTCCTCGACTACGACGGCGACGGCCGCCTCGACATCTACGCCGTCAACGGGCACGCCCTGGACGGCTCCGAGCCCATCGAGGCCAACGAGCTCTACCGCAACCTCGGGGACGGCACCTTCCGCGAGGTCGGGCGCGAGGCCGGCGCCGACGACCGCGGCTACGGCGTCGGGGTGACCGCCGCCGACTACGACAATGACGGCGACCTCGACCTCTTCCTCACCAACTACGGGCCCAACGTGCTCCTTCGCGGGAGGGGGGACGGGACCTTCGCCGACCACACCGCCCAGGCCGGGGTGGGGGACTCCCTGTGGGGCACGGGCTGCGCCTTCCTCGACTACGACAACGACGGCCTCCTCGACCTCTACGTGGCCAACTACGTGGAGTACTCCCTCGACGCCGAGGGCCGGGACCTGACGCCCTACTTCCTCTCCGCCCCGGGCCAGGAGCTGTCCGCCGACCTGCGCGCCTATCCCAGCCCGGAGAATTTCCCCGGCTCTCCCGATGTCCTCTACCGCAACGCCGGCGACGGCACCTACGCCGACGTCACCGCCGCGGCCGGGGTCCTCGACCCCGCGGGCAAGGGCATGGGCATCGTCTGTGCCGACTACGACGGCGACGGCGACTCCGACGTCTTCGTGGCCAACGACCAGACCGCCAACTTCCTCTACCGCAACGACGGCGACGGCACCTTCACCGACGTGGCCCTGCTCTCCGGGGTGGGGTACAGCGGCGACGGCCGTCCGGAAGCGAGCATGGGCGCCGACTTCGGGGACTACGACAACGACGGCCTCCTCGACCTCGTGGTCCCCAACTTCCACCGCGAGCCGACCAGCCTCTACCGCAACGAGGGGGACGGCCTGTTCTCGTGGGAGTCGATGCGGTCGGGCCTCGGACGGCCGTCGCTGGCATGGGTCGGCTGGGGGACCGCCTTCCTGGACTACGACAACGACGGCTTCCTCGACGTCTTCGTCGCCAACGGCCACACGCTCGACAACGCCGACCTCTTCGACGCCTCCTCCTCGTACGCGCAGCCTGACCAGCTCTTCCGCAACATCGCCGGCCGCTTCGAGGACGTCTCCGCCGCCTCGGGAGAGGCCCTGGCCGCGGCCAAGGTGAGCCGGGGAGCGGCCTTCGGCGATTATGACGACGACGGCGATACGGATATCTTCGTGGTCCATTCCACGGGCCGCGCCGACCTGCTGCGGAACGAGGGAGGCAACGCCGGCCACTGGCTCCAGGTCCGGACCGTTGGCGAGCGCGCCAACCGAGACGGCGTGGGGGCCCGCATCGAGGTCGTGTCCGGGGACCTGCGGCAGGTCCGGGAGATCCGCACCGGCTCCGGCCTCTACAGCCAGAACGATTTGAGGGCCAGCTTCGGCCTCGGGGAGAGGGAGCGGGTGGAACTGTTGGAGGTGCGGTGGCCCGGGGGTGGGGTGGACCGGGTCGAGGGCCTGTCCGTCAACCGGCTGGTGGTGGTGGCGGAGGGCGTCGGGCTGGTCGAGGACGCGGAGGATCTCCCGCCGGCGGGCGGGGGCGGCGAGTGAAGGCAGCGGTCATTTTGCGACAAGGAGTCGATCGGACATGAGAAGCGGCGGTGCGCTGGTCGGGCTGGTCCTCCTCTCGGCGGGGCCGGGCCTCGGCGAGGTGACCCTCTCCCTCGGGGAGCGGGACGGGCAGCCGATCTACGTCTTCGAGAACGAGTACCTGCGCAGCGAGATCGCCCACACACGGGGCCGCTCTCCCCTCAGCTACTACGACAAGATCGCCGGGGTGGAACAGCTGCGGCAGCTCGAGCCCCTGGACCGCAACCACGGCCGCCACTACTCCCACGGCGGCGTCGCCGAGTGCGTCCCCTGGACCGGGGGAGCGCCCTACATGGGCTACCTGTGGACCCAGCCCTGGGAGATGACGGCGCGCACCCACGACCGCCGCGCGGTCCTGGTGGGGGAGATGACCTTCCCCTACCCCGACCCGGTCACCGGCCGGCTGTGCGAGCTGAGGTTCGAGAAGCGCATGACCGCGTACGAGGGCTCCACGCGCCTGAAGATGGACTACCGCATCACCAACGTGGGGGAGCGCCGGGCCCGCTTCCAGCACTGCGTCCACGGCAGTCCCTGCGTCGGCGGCGAGTGCGACGAGGGCGACTACTTCTACGCCCCCGGCAGCCGCTGCTGGGTCGTCTGGAGCGGCCTCCTGCCGCAGTACGAGATCCCCGACGAGTCCTGGCACGACTGGCCGATCCCCGAGGCCGTCGACTTCCGCCCGGGAGGGGAGGGGGGCCTGCAGCTCTTCGTGCCGGCCTCGTGGGGCGTGGTGGGCGACGACAAGACCCGGGAGGTGATGGCCATGGTCAGTTCCCCCGTCATCGCCGGCGGCGAGGAGATCCCAGTGTACATGGGCTACACCCGCGGCAAGGAGAGCTACTACCTCGAGCCCTCGATCACGAAGCACATCTCCAACCAGGCCGAGCGCTGGGAGCGGGAGGGATACTCCGTCGACCTGGAGAGGGGCGAGGCCTGCGTCTACACCGTGGACATGGCCATGTTCCACGGCATCAGCCAGGAGCAGGTGCGATCCGTGCACGCCCTCACGGGGGACTACGTGCTGCTGGAGGCGCCGCGCCTGACGTCGAGCGCCCGCAAGGCATCCGTGGAGATCGCCCTCGGCGTCTCCGGCGACGCGCGGGTCGTCCTGCGGCCGGCGGCGGGCGGCGAGTCCCTGCTCGAGCGGGATCTCCGCCCCGGCAAGGTGGCCCGCATCTCGGAGAAGGTTCCCCTGCCGGAAGGCGCCGGAGAGCTGGTCCTGCTGCTGGAGAACGCGGCCGGGGAGCAGGTCCTGGCCCGGGGAGGCGGCGAGTGACGGTCCCGAAGCTCAGATCGCGGAACTACCCCCCCGAGCACGGGATCCTCGTGCCCGTGGAGCACCAGGGCCGGGTGATCCGGGACCTGCTGGCCACCACGGCCATGCGGCCCTCGGACGCCGACTACCTGGCCGGGCTCCTCCTGACCAACGACACCCGCAGCCTCTACAGCCACGGCAGCCGGCAGCTCCGCCACTACCTGGAGAACCTCAACAACGGCAACGTCAACCCCGAGCCCGACGTCCGGGTGATCGCCAGCGACGGCGCCACCGCCGTGGTCGACGGCGACGGGGGCCTGGGCTACCTGGCCTGCCGGGTGGGCATGGAGCAGGTCCTGGAGCGCACGCGGTCCCTCGGCGTGGGGGCCTGCTCCACGGGCCACCACTTCCACATCGGCTCGGCGGGGATCTGGTCGCGCCTGGCGGTGGAGCAGGGATACGTGGGCATGGCCATGTCCGCCCACCGGAACCACCTCGACCCGGGGAGCTCGGTCGTGGGCGTGATGAGCTCCTCCCCCTTGAGCATCGGCTTCCCCTCCGGGGACCAGCCGCCCTTCATCCTCGACATGGGGGGCGTAATCCTCCCGGGCCGGCAGGACCTGATGGAGGAGATGCCCCACAGCTTCTTCAAGGCCCTGGGGGTCTCGGCGGCCGTCCAGATCCTCTCCGGCATCCTCACCGGGATCTACCGGACGAGCGTGGTCCCTCCCGAGTCGAAGTGGGTGGCGAACCAGGGGGCCTTCCTCTGCGCCTGGGACGTGGGGCGCTTCATGGACCTCGGGGAGTTCACGGCCGAGATGGACCGCTTCATCGCCGACGCGAGGGCCATGCAGCCCCTGCCCGGCCTCGACCGCGCCGAGCTGCCGGGGGGCATGGAGTGGCAGTGGGAGAAGGAGAACCGAGAGCGGGGCATCCCCCTCGGGGACGCGCACCGCCAGGAGCTGGAGGAGCTGGCCGGGGAGGCCGGCGTCGACTGCGGCTACGACCAATACGAGGAGACGAGGTTCTGATGACGGACTCATGGCGTACCGGGATCTACCTGACCCCGGGTGTCATCACCGGGCACCCCGACTACGTGAGGCGGCTGCAGGACGAGATCGGCCTCGACACGGTGATCATCCCCTTCACCGGGGAGCTGCCGCCGGAGATCGAGGCCCTCAGCCCCTACAGCAGCCGCACCCCCGATGACGCCGAGCTGGACGGCCTGGTGCTGCGCCACTTCGACGGCCGTCCCGTCGACCCCCGGGAGTACCCCCAGGCCGCCGGCTACGGCCCCGCCGTCCACGCCCCGGGGGACGACGCCGCCTTCCGGGCGGTGGTCGACCAGCTGAAGCAGTGCGACCTCGAGGTCTGGACCTACGGCGGCGCCTGGACGATCCGGCGCCTCATGTACTGTCCCTCCCAGGAGGGGACGCGGCGCTGGTTCGAGGCCGTGTACGTGCACTGGGCCACGCAGTACGGCCTCGACGCCCTCGACAACACCCACTCCCGCTACCCCATGGGCAGCTTCCCCCTCGGCCTCTTCGGCTGCACCTGCGCCTCGTGCGCCGCCGCCGCCGCCGAGCTGGGCTACGACATGGACCGCATGGTGGCGGACCTCAAGAGCGCCCGCCAGGGGCTGAACCAGCTCGACGGCGCCCGCCTCGGGGAGGTGACCCGCCTCGGCTTCGGGTTCTTCGACGTGGTCCACGCCCTGGGGCTGAAGTCGGGCGTCCTCGACTGGGTCCGCTTCCGCTGCGACCTGCTCACCCGCAGCCTGGCCCGCTTCCGCTCGGTGGTGAAGGCGGCGGCGCCGGAGGTCGCCTTCGGCACCGACACCTATCCCAGCTCCATGGCGCTGACCGCCGGCCACGACCACCGCCGCTGGGGAGAGATGGCCGACTTCGCCAGCCCCCTCGTCTCCCACATCTCCGCCTTCGTCTGCAACACCTTCATCGAGTGGGCCCGCTTCCTCCAGGAGGAGGTGCCGGGCCTGACGGAGGAGGACGCCCTGCAGGTCGTCTACCGCTTCAACGGCTACGACAGCATGGGCCTGCCCGAGACGATCGAGGCTTTCCGTCACGAGGAGGCGGGCACCCTCGCCTACCGGATCCCCGTGGCCGACCTCGTGCTGCGGGACCTGACCAAGGCGAAGCTCTACCTGCCGCCGGAGATGCCCTCGTACCCGATCATCCACGGCGAGGGCTGGCCGCGGGAGGCGATCGACCGCATCGTCGACGAGGCTCGCCGCCTGGGTCACAACGGCATCATGTGGCAGGGCACGGAGGAGTTGATGGAGTACGACTTCAACGGCTGAGACAGCAGGAGGAGGTGAAGGGATGTACATCCAGGACCAGCTGAACCACGCCCACGTCAACGACGACAACCTGGCCTACTACAAGGCGATCGGCGTCGACTACCTCACCGTCAACCCGCCGCCCTTCGCCGCCGGCCACCACGGGCCCATGTCGACCCGCGACGAGATGGCGGAGTATCTCGGAGGCGTGCGCCGCCTCGCCGAGTCCCACGGCCTGAAGTTCACGAACATCGCCTTCGTGGGGCCTGACGAGATCACCCTGGCGCGGCCGGACCGGGACGAGAAGATCGAGCAGTGGATCGACGCCCTGCGGGCGATGGCCGACGCCGGGGTGCCGACCCTGGGCTACAACTTCAAGCCCATCGGCAACTTCCGCACGACGTCAGCCACCGGCCGCGGCGGCTCGAAGTACAGCACCTTCGACTACGACGAGTGGCAGCGGACCAAGGGGGAGTGGCCGGACAAGCAGATCGACGAGGCCTCCATGTGGGCCAACATCCAGTACTTCCTCGAGCGCATCGTCCCCGAGGCCGAGGCCTGCGGCGTCCGCCTCGCCCTGCACCCGGACGACCCGCCGATCCCCGAGGCCATGGGCGGCGCCATGCGCATCGTCTCCACCCTCGACCAGTACGAGCGCATCTTCGGCATGGCGCCGAGCGACGCCAACGCCATGCTCTTCTGCCAGGGCTGCGTCACCGAGATGGGCGTCGACGTGTACGACGCCATCCGCCGCATCGGCTCCCAGGGCAAGATCGTCTACGTCCACTTCCGCAACGTCAAGGGATCGGGCCACTACTTCGAGGAGGTCTTCATCGACGAGGGCGACGTGGACATGCTCAAGGCGATGCAGGTCTACAAGGAGATCGGCTTTCAGGGCCCCTTCATGATGGACCACACCCCCCACATCCCCGGCCAGCACGGGGGCCTGGCGGGCCACGCCCTGGCCGCCGGCTACATGAGGGCGGCGATCCAGGCGGTCTACGGCCGTTGAGTCCTGTCGATCGCAGTTACGTCTGCATTATCTGGATCAGGTTGCCACAGGTGTCGTCAAAGACCGCAATAGTGACGTTGGCCATTTCTGTTGGCTCCATCGTAAACGATACGCCCAGTGACTTCAGTCTCTCATACTCTGCACGGATGTCTGTAACGCCAAAGGACGCTGCCGGGATGCCCTGGTCGAATATCCCTTTCTGAAATGCTTGCGCTACCGGGTTCTCATTTGGTTCAAGCAGAAGCTCGGTCCCATCCGGGTCATCGGGCGAGACGACGGTAAGCCACTTGAATTCCCCCACGGGGACGTCGTGCTTTTTCACAAAGCCCAGGGTCTCCGTGTAGAACCCCAGAGCTTCGTCCTGGTCACTCACAAAGACGCTGGTGAGTGAAATGCGCATATCTGGCCTCCTCTTGTTTTGGTAGTGTCACTTGAGCCATCGATCCATGACAGCCCTGAGGGGTTCATCGTCGAAGACAAGCATCCGATACTTGCCACGCTTCTCTGAGCTTACAAGCCCTGCTTGTTCCAGGAGATCAATGTGCTTGGCCAGGGCCTGTCGCGAGATGGCGACTTCATGCCGCATGATCAAGCGCGCCGTGAGCTCGTAAAGCGTCTGCTCCTTGCGCTCAGAGAGCTCGTCCAGCATCAACCTCCGCGTTGGGTCCGCGAGTGCCCTGAAGACCAGGTCTTTGTGCATGCGCGCATACGATACGCAACCACAGGGTTGCATGTCAAGGGGCGATTTCCCAGGCTGGCAGGGGTTGGCGACGGCCGCTTGAGTTCAAGCGTTAGCCGCAGCGGGCCTCAGCCCAGCCGGTAGATCCTCCGGAAGTTCTCGCGGAAGATCAGCTCTTCCGCCGCCTCGCCCAGGCCGAGGCGGCGGATCCCCTCGACGCCGAGGACGGGGGCCACCCAGGGGGCGTTGGAACCGAAGACGACCCGTTCCGCCCCGACCTCGTCGATCGCCTTCCTCACGGCGCCGGGCTCGGCCGCCGCGGTCACCGTGGGGGCGAGGTGGACGTTCCCGAAGCGGCGGGCGAGATCGATGGCCAGGTCCACGTTGAAGCGGTACCCCATGTGCTCCAAGACCATCTCCAGCCGGGGATGGCGCCCGGCCAGGGCGGCGATGCGCTCGTAGAGCACGGCCGATCCGTTGGTGTGGATGGTGACGGGGACCTCCATCTCCTCGGCGGCCCTCGCCAGATCCGCGGCCGTGCCCTCCAGCCCCGGGCCGTACTTCAGCCCCGAGAACCCCCACTCCTTCACCGTCATCACGAACTCGTCGACGGCCGCCGGCCCGTCGGCGGGGCGGACGACGCAGCAGCCGAGGATGCGGCCGGGGTACTCGTCCATGGCCCGCTTCAGGGTGCGGTTGTCCGTCGGCTCCCATCCCGACCCTTCCAGCGGCGCCTCGGGAGCGGGGATGGTCAGGACGGCCTCGGTGTCGACCTCGTCCACGATGCGGATCAGGTCCGCCGGCTCGAAGGAGTCGCCGCAGAGGTAGGGATTGCCGCTGTTGGGCAGGTAGGCCTCGCAGTCGTAGATCCTCACTTCAGCCCTCCTCTCCTGGCAGCCGGTAAAGGGCCGCGAGGGTGCCGCCCAGGACCGCCTCCTCCTGCTGGCGGGGCAGGCGGACCATCTCGAAGCCGCGCACCGCCAGCCGGGGAAGGCCCCAGGGGGCGTTGGAGCCGAAGATCAGCTTCTCCGGCCCGCAGACCCCCATCAGGCGCTTGATGCAGTAGAGCTCCACCGCCGCCATGGCGGTGAGCCCCAGGTAGACGTTCGGCGTCTCCCGGGCCGCCTCGGCGATTCGCCCCTCCGGGGGCAGGGGCACCTTCATCGACGCCGGGGGCGCGCTCGGGCGGAACCCCACGTCGACGATGAAGGGCACCTCGGGGAACTTCCTGGCCGCGGCGGCGACCCGGGCGGGCTCGCAGTTCTCCCGGCATCCGTCCACGGTGACGGGGACCCCCAGCTCGCGCGCCTTCTCCAGGACGGGATCCACCTCCCCGCCGTCCACGGGATAGCCGTGTTCCGCCGGGAACAGGCGCAACCCCCGGAAGCCCAGCCCGAGGACGGCCCGCTCCAGCTCCTCCACCGCCTCCTCCCCCAGCCGCGGATTCACGGCGGCGCAGCCGACCATGCGGGGCCGGCCCCGGATGCGGGCGGCCAGGCGGTCGTTGTCGGGGCGGTCCTCCGCCTCCGGCATGACGACACAGCGCCCGACGCCGGCCTCCTCCTCCAACGCCTCGAGGTCCCCCGGCCCGAAGGGCTTCCCGTCGAAGGCGCCGGGCATCCAACTCTGGAAGTCGATCCGCTCCATCCGCCCCTCCCCGTCAGATGACGAAGACCATGTTGTCTCTCATGCCGGTAAGGTAGTCGATGACGATCCACAGGCCGGCCACCACGAACTGCCCCAGGATCATGCCCAGGAAGAAGGGGCGCAGCCGCAGGAACAGCCCGGGGCCGCCGTACCTCAGGATCGTCAGCTTGGCGAGCCAGGCCAGGAAGACGCTGAACCAGACCAGGTCCATGATCCGGGTGGCGCTGATCGGCAGCCCCAGGGGGTGCAGGGGCCACCACAGGAAGCGGTGCCGCAGGAACATGAGCACGGCCATCGCCCCGGCGCCGAGGCCGGTGTGCATCCAGCCGTTCCAGTTGGGGGGCGCCGGGTTCTTGAGGTAGAAGTCGAGGTAGCGGATGGGAATCATGGTGATGTGCTGGAAGTAGCCGGCGTTGAGGTTGGTCCCCCCGTGCTCGTAGGCCAGGGTCAGCATGATCCAGCACGAGGCCGACGTGGTCGCCGCCACGGCCGCGGCCAGGCACCAGAAGACCCACCGGCGCCCGCCGGCTTCCCGGACCTCATCCAGCAGCTTGAGGGCGTGGGCCGCGGAGGCCATGACGAAGGTGCGGATGTCCCCGGTCCACGAGTAGGTGTAGACCAGGGTCGTCAGGCCCCGCGCCCCCACGGCGCCGGTCCCCATCCCGGAGACGACGAAGTTGGGGGCGATCAGCGGCGCCCGGCACGAGGCCATCCCGCCCTCGACGACGATCCTCGTGATGCCGATGAAGAGGACGAAGGCGACGAGCAGCATCGTCGCCCCCGCCCACAGGGGCAGGCCGCCGGCGCGCAGGAAGAGGAGCATGAAGGCGGAGCCGCCCAGGAAGGAGAGGACGGCGGCGCGGTACGACATGATCTCGCCGCTGTCGTCCGTCCCCGCATCCCGCCCGCCGAGGGCCGACCGCAGCACGCCCTTCAGGTGGCCGCGAGCGACCCACAGGCCCCCCAGGCAGAGGACGATCATCGCCCCCATCCCCTGGTGCGCCAGGATCGGCGAGTTGGCGGCGAAGTCGAGGTGCTCGGTGCTGTGGATCCCGGTGACCCGGAAGATGCCGAGGAGGAGCTTGGCCAGGAGGTTGAAGAACCACAGGCCGAAGGCGATGTCCAGGCGGACCAGGTACGAGAAACCCAGGATGGGGAAACTGAGGAGGAAGCCGATGGAGGTGGTGTTCCTCAGGATCGGCAGGCTGGTGCCCGGGTAGAGGAGGCCCCGGGCCGAGGGAAAGGAAGGGTCGTACTGGTGCAGGGCCTCGGTCGTGGTGAGCAGCACGGGCAGGGCAAAACCCAGCCACATGAGCCAGTTGCGGAAGAAGGGGTTGAGCGCCGAGCCCGGCTCCTCGCGGGACATGGCCAGGGGGACCTGGGCCACCGGGTAGACGAGGTGCTCCCGCTCCATCCACTGGCGGCGCAGGATGACGGCCACCGAGATCATCACCAGGTAGAGGGCGGCGAAGAAGGCGGCCCAGCAGGTCAGGGGCAGGACCCAGGCGCCCCAGGGGATCGCCTCGCCTTCGGGCAGCCCCTCGAAGAAGTAGCGGATCGCCCCCGGGTCCCGGGGCGCCATCCACTCCGGGACGAGGGGATGGATCGCCTCGGCCCACTCGTTCTCGGGGGTGGCGTAGTAGAAGGCGAGGATCAGGATCGGCAGGTGATAGGCCACCAGCCCGGTCGTGGGCAGGGCGCAGGCGACCATCATCATGCCGTGGGCCACCATCAGCTCGCCGCGCCGCAGGGCCCAGGCGGGGCGGAGCAGCTTCAGGGCCGGGTTGAGCCCGCCGGCGATCAGGAAGAGCAGGACCAGGGCCGCCCCGGTGGTGAAGCCGCTGGCCATCCGGGAGCCGCCGGTGATCATCTCCCCGAACTGGGTGCCGAGGCCGATGCACAGGCACCCGGCCAGGCCCAGGCCCAGGGTCCTCAGGCGGCGGGGAGGGGCGCGTGTCGGCGCCTGGCCGGCGCCCTGGCTCATCGGATCAGGGTCATCGCCCGGGACCAGCGCCGGCCGCCGTCATCCCGCAGCACGGCGTGGTAGACGCCGCTGGCGGCGTTGAAGCCGGAGGCGTCTCGTCCGTCCCAGGCGACCTCGTAGCGCCCCGCTGCCACGGTCCGGTCCATCAGCCGGAGCACCCGCTGCCCGGCGAGATCGAAGACGTCCAGGCGGACCCGGGCCGCGCGGGGCATCACGAACCGGATATGGGTGACCGGGTTGAAGGGGTTGGGGTAATTCACCAGCAGAACCGGTTGCGCCGGAAGGACTTCCGTTGCCTCTGAGTCCTCCTCCACGGAGGTGGGAATCTCCCCGGTCAGGGAGTACTCGATGCCGAAGAGCCGGTCCCCGTCCTCGTCCACGAGATGGGCGGCCAGCCACGCATCCCGCTCGAAGTTGCCGACCTTGAACAGCAGCCGGTTCTCGCCGTGCCGCAGGTGGACGGCGACCGGCGCGAAGGACTTGTCGGCGAGGCGGAAGCCGCGGCGCTCGCTGCCGTCGTGGACCACCTCCCCGTTCAGCCAGACCCGGGCCACGTCGCCGCCGCCCTGTCCCTTGGGCACGAGATCGCCGTAGCCGAGGGCGAGGAACCCGTCCATGTCCCGCTCGGCGTGGACCAGGGTGAAGGCGTAGTGGGCGGCGTCCGCGTCCTCGCCGTTGACCTGCCCCAGGTCGAGGACCTCGGCCGAGTAGCCCAGGTGCTCCACCCGGGTCCAGGTGCGGTCGAGGGCCGCCTGGCCCTCCAAGGGCCGCAGGCCGGCCTCGTCGGGCAGGTGGCCGGCGTCGAGGTCGGCCCCCGGGAAGGGTCCGGCCACCAGCCAGCGGCGGATGCCGCGGCCGTAGAAGGGGGGATGGCGGGCCCCGAGGGTGTGGATCCGGGACTTGGTGTAGTTGCGCTCGATGCTCTCCACGGGCCGTCCCACCACCTCGATCCGGTCCAGGTCGAAGGTGCCGAAGCCCTTGATCGCCGCCAGGTAGAGGAGCTCCAGATCGAGCGGGTTGTACCCCATGGCGACGCTGCCCACCGCCTCCGCGGCCACCGGGTCGCCGCCGGCGACGACGACGTTGTGCTGAGTGTTGACGCCGTCCTGGGGCCCGTCGCCCTCGGTGCCCCAGAACCCCTGGATGATCGTGTAGTCCGCCGGGTGGAAGGTGAAGATGTCGACCTGGCCGTGCTCCGGGTTGAACTGGAAGAGCTCGCCCTTGGAGAGGCTGCTGGTGCCGCGCCCCCGCGGCGAGAGGGCGCCCACGAAGTTCTTGATGCCCAGGGTCGGGCCGTAGACGTGGGTCTTCATCGCCGGCAGGGAGATCACCTTGTCCGCCTCGAGGAGGATCGTGGGCACCGCCAGCGGGGCGTCGCGGAAGCGGCCCGTGCCGGCCACGTGGAACCCCTGCTGTGCGTTGGGGTAGGTCAGGCGGGTCACCCCCAGCCGCTGGAAGGCGCCGCCGGGCACGTACCTGCGGCTGAAGGGGGCGTAGTTGAGGTCGGCCGTATCGACGACGGTGGCCACCTCCATGGCGGCGAACTCCTCCAGGATCTTCTCGTAAGAGAGGTCGTCGAACTCCGGATAGGTGACCGACCAGCTGTCGTTGGTGCCGTTGGTGGGGAACCCGGGGGAGCCCTTGCGGGGCGACTGGGAGCCGCCCTCGACGATGGTGATCCTCTCGGGCCCCACGTGCCGCACGAGGTAGGCGATGACGCTCTTCACCGCCCGCAGGTCGGTGATCTGCCCCGGGTGCTCGAAGCCCCGGGCGTGGTAGGAGGATCTGGGATTGCCCCGGTTGGTGATGTTGTTCACCTTGATCAGCACCTCGTCGCCGGCGCCGATGACGTCGCGGATCGAGCGGCCCGACCGGTCCAGGTCGAGGGCGCGGCTGACCACGGCGTCGACCTGCTCGTAGCTCAGGGCCGCGTCGAGGGGGGCGGGCTCGGGCAGCTCCGCGTCGATGGAGGCGGCGATGGCCACCGTGGGACGGCCCTCGCCCAGGGTGATGGTGTTGGGCCGGATGATCGGCAGGCCCTCGACCCGGACCGGCTCGTCCTCGCCGAGGGCGGCCCCGGCCGGCCCGACGAACCAGATGGTGGCGCGATGGACATGGACGTCCCAGACCGCCAGGGCCGCGATCACCAATGCGACCGCGGCGAGAGTCCTCTTCTTCCTTCGTGACATCTTCATCTCTCCTGCAAGCGCGAACCACCGTGCCGCTGGCCGCGCTCTGGCTGGTGCTGGCCTCCCACGCTCTGACGGGGGACCGCAACGCCGCCCCCGACGCCGTGACCCGGGCCACCACCTGGAACACCTGGGAGGGCGATCTCGCCGCCCTGGTGGACGGCGAGACGCCTGAGGAGAATCCGGAGGCCCGACCCTTCCTCTGGCACGGCGGGGGTGTCCTGGTCTTCGAGTGGGA
This sequence comes from Gemmatimonadaceae bacterium, assembly GCA_026706075.1. Classification (GTDB taxonomy): domain Bacteria; phylum Latescibacterota; class UBA2968; order UBA8231; family UBA8231; genus UBA8231. Next base: position 22,437 of record JAPOZM010000109.1, on the reverse strand, counting down.
GGAGCCCCTGCTCCTGGAGTCGGTGCGCGTCTACGTCGGCGCCATCGGCAACGACTACGAGATCCGCGCCTACGTGGGAGGCCGCCGCGACGAGAACGGCACTCTCCGCGAACCCGAGGGCACGCGGACCGCTTCCACGGCCAACCACTCCAGGGTGACCGATGCGTGGACCGAGGTCCGCTTCCCTCCCGGGACGCGGGCCGACAACATCGAGCTGGTGGCCCTGGGAACGATCGTCTTTCACGAGGTGGAGGTCTGCGTCGGCGGCGGGGCGACGGCGGTGCCGCTCTCGAGCTGGGGCGTGGTCAAGTGGGGCGGCGCAGCGCCCTGAAACCGCAGACTCGGCCATCCCCTGGGAGCCCGTGGACGAACTCACACTGGCCGCCCGAGAGGTCGGTAGCTGCCATGGCCGGTCGTCCTCAGCGTATGGAAGGATCTGCAATCGACGCTCGGGGAACAGACCAACTCTGCACCTCTCCCCAGGAAGCTGGTTGCCTCCCTCGACCTCCACTATACGCACAAACCCCTCGCTGTAATGAGCAATGCGACGGGGAATCCGGCGACCATGCAGGGCAGCAACCTTGCGCGACATGTACGCCTGATCCGCGCCGTCTGATCCCATAACGTAAAGGTCCAAAGGCCACTTACGGGATCGGTGAGCGGCGGTTTGTGTAGCAGCGGGTCCCATGAGCGTGGCGCCCGCTGGGGAAGGCGGATCGGGCGGGCAGGCACAGGGGCCGAGAGCTTCCGGAGGATCTACCGCCTGCCCTGAGACCCACCCACCGCCGCGAGCTGGCCCTCGATGAACGCCTCGGCCCGCTCGTTCTCGGCTTCCGGGTCGCAGATCCCGCGCAACTCCGCCTCCAGGCCGCGGGCGATGCCGCGCTCGGTCTCGTAGCGGTCCTCCAGCTCGCCCGGGTCGTCGAGGACGTGGAACAGCTGGTGCGGGGCCTTCACGTGGTGGATCAGCTTCCACGGCCCGCGGCGGATCATGTAGCTGCTGGCCCGGGTGCCGTGGCCGTGGTACTCGCTGAAGACGGGGCGGGTGTCGTCGTGGTCGGGGACCGTCTGCAGTGGCTGGCCGCGGCGGCCGCCGGGCATGGGGACCCCGGCGCTGGCGAAGAGGCTCGCCTGCAGGTCCATCAGGCTCACCGCGGTGTCCACGCGGCCCCGGCCGTCGTAGTCCGGCCCCGCCGCGATCAGCGGCACCCGCGCCGAGTCCTCGTAGAGCGAGCACTTCCACCACATGCCGAAGCGGCCGAGCATCTCGCCGTGGTCCGAGCAGTAGACCAAGTTCGTCGTCCCCCGGAGGCCGGCGGTCTCGACCGCCTCCCGCAGCCGGCCGAGCTGCTGGTCGACCCAGTCGACGCACGCCAGGTAGCCCCGTCGCAGGCCCCTCGTCTGGGCCTCGCTGAACCCGTCGGTCTGGAAGTGGGCCCGCAGGTCGGTCGCCCGCGGATGTCGGGCCGTGGGGTGCTCCGGACCGGGGTCGGGCAGGTCGCCGCACCCGGAGTACTTGTCCCACAACTCGGGCGTGGCCACGTGAGGGAAGTGAGGGGGCCCTACGCTGACGAACAGGACCCAGGGCCGGTCCAGGGTCGGGGCTGTGTCCCGGAGCCAGTCGACGGCGCCGCCGACGACCCGTCCGGGCCTGCTGAAGGCCTCCGGCTTCGCGCCGTAGCCGTCGGCCCGTCCGCGGGCCCCCGCACGGATCGCCAGCGGGTTCCGGCGGCACTCCCGATCCCCTGGCGGGCGGTGCTCCGAGGGATGCACCACCTCGCTGTAGCCCAGCTCGCCCACCGGCCGCCACAGGTGTGCCTTGCCCATGTGCACCGTATGGACGCCGTGCTGGCCCAGGATGCTCCCGAAGCTGGTCAGCCCGTCAGGCAGGTTGACGTTGCAGTTGTTGTAGCAGCGGCTCTCGTGGACGTAGCGCCCGCTGTGGAAGGCGGACCTCGCCGGCAGGCACAGGGGCGAGGGGGTATAGGCGTGCTCGAAGAGGGCGCCCTCCTCGGCCAGGGCCCGCATGTGCGGCGTCTCGACCGCACCGTGGCCGTAGGGCTCGCTGTAGAGCGGGTTGTGCTCGTCGGACATGAAGACGACGGTGTTGGCCATGGCCTGGAAGCCGCCGGGAGCGCAGCTAGTGCGGCGGGGACGCCTGGTCGAGCCCCAGCAGCCGGGCGGCGTTGTCGTGGAAGACGCCCTCCACCTGGCGGTCGGTGAGGCCCACCGCCTGGCAGGCCCACTTGAGGGAGCGCAGGTGTTCCAGGATGATGAGCACCGGCCGGATGGTGGTGTGCTTCTCCTGCCACACCGGGGCGTCGTCGTAGAGCCACAGGAAGGTGTCGGCCACGGGCACGCTGCGGCCGTGCTGGTGGCTGGCGGGTCCGAAGTCGGTGCCCATCATGAAGCGCTCGTGGCCGATGATCTTGAGGATCGCCACGTGGGCCATGGCGTCGCAGTTGGCGCTCGAGTCGAAGTAGAGGTTGTCGAGACCCCGCAGCGCCGGCAGGCCGTCGAAGTTGTGGGCCGGCTGGAAGCCCCGGGCCGAGTGCGCCAGGACCAGCCTCATGTCCGGGTAGGTCTCGCAGTAGTGGCGGATCCAGTGCTGGTTGCCCGGGTCGGCGACGGCCCGGCTCTTCACCATGTGGAGGGTGATGATCCATCCCTCCTCGTGGGCCACCCGCACCAGCTCCTCGGGGAGGTACTCGGGGATGTCGGCCTCCCAGGTCGGCTTGGTGCGCGAGAAGGTGTGGTAGCACTTCAGGCCCCGCAGGCCGAGGCGCTTCCCCTGCTCCCGCACCCACTCCGGGTCGTCGCCGGGGCGGATCAGGAAGGCCCCCGCGAACCGGGGCCGGCCGGCGATCGTGTCCGAGACCCACTCGCTCTGCAGCAGGGAGGTCTCCGGGTCCCGGAGGGCCACCGTCGGGAGGATCCAGGCGCCCACCTCCCGCCCCGGGAAGACCGGCTCGATCAGCTTCAGGTACTCGTCGCAGCCCACGTCTTCCGGGAACCCCGGGGGCGTCATGGCCCGGTTCGATTCCCGGTTCCACAGATGGCAGTGCATGTCGAAGACGCGCTCCGGGAGGAAGGCGGCCAGCTCGCGCTCGAAGAACTCCTGGTCGTGCTCCTGGAAGGAGGCTGCGGGGTCCAGCATGGGGGGGCGGCTCCGGGGACGGGTGGCTTGTGGCTGAGTCGGGGCCAAGGCTAGGTCGAGGCGAGACCTCCCGCAAAGCCGGCAGCCTGCTCGGCGGGCTCCGAATCGTGGGCCGCTTCGGGACCTCAGCGCTCCCACGAAGCCTTGTCCGGCAGGCCGCGGCAGCACCTCCAGCCCGGGCTCCGGCAGCGCACGGCGTACGGCCAGCGGTTTGCCGGCCGCCTCCGGCCGGTCCCGCAGGACGCCCCGGACCCTTCCGTGGCGCGGTCCAGCAGGAGCGTGGCGGAGAGATCTTCATCCGGGCGCCCGCCTCGCTGCCCGACCCGCGCGCTGATCCTCAGTGGATCAGGGTCAGCTTGCGCGCCCACTTCTGATCGGCGGTCACCAGCCGGTAGAGGTAGGTGCCGCTGGCCAGGGGCCGCCCCCGGTCGTCGCGGCCGTCCCAGCGCAGGCGGTGGGGACCGGCCTTGTGGTGGCCCCCGCTCAGGACCGCCACCCGCTGCCCGTTCAGCGCGAACACCTCCAGGCGCGCCGGCCCCGGCTGCAGCAGGAACCAGCTGATGACGGTCCCGCTGTTGAAGGGATTGGGCCAGTTCTGCTGAAGTTGCGGGCCATCCGGCAGGCCGATCATCTCCCGGGCCAGGGCCATCAGCCTGGCCCGCGCCGGCTGTCCGAAGCTCTCGGCGAAGAGGAAGAAGTCGGCGAAGTCGACCTCGCCGTTGCCATCCAGGTCGAAGCGGGGGTCGTCGCCGCCGAAGGCCTCGGCGAAGAGGAAGAAGTCGTTGAAACCGATCTCGCCGTCGCCGTCGAAGTCGGGGGTCGCCTTTGCGGTGGCGGTGAAGAGCATGGTCTCCAGCCCCTCGACGGCGACCTCGACCGTGTTGGGGCCCGGCTCGCCCCCCAGGGTCAGAGTGGTTGCGGCTCGGCCCGCGGGATCGGTCGTCGTGGTCTCCGTGGTGAGAGTGCCGCCGCCCGCGGTGACGGTGAAGGTGACCTGGGCTCCCTCCAGCAGATCACCGTCTTCGTCCCGTACTTCAACGACCAGTGTGCCAGGGAGGAGGGCACCGGGCTCGCCCTCCTGGCCGTCACCCGAGACGACCCGCAGTACATGGGGCCGCGGCGTGAGGTCCCACAGCAGGACGGTGCCGTCCCGGGATCCGGAGGCGAGGGTGGTGCCATCGCGGGAGAGGGCCAGAGATCGGACATCGGCGATATGGCCCTCGAAGGTAGCGGCTCTTCTCCAGGTCTCCGTGTCCCATAGCAGGACAGTTCCGTCCTGGAATCCGGCGGCGAGGGTGCCGCCATCGGCGGCGAAGGCCAGGGAGTAGGCGTTCGACCCGCCAAGAAAAGCGACCTCATTCCAGGTCTCCGGGTCCAACAGGCTGACCCCACCCAGGGATGCGACTGCGAGGGTAGCGCCATCGGGGGAGAAAGCCACGGAGCCTTCCAGGAAAAGTCCCTGGAGAGTGGTAATCTCCTGGACTGTCTCCAGGTCCCACAGCCGCGCGGTTTGATCCCAGGAGCCGGAGGCGAGGATGTCGCCCTCGGGGGAGAAGGCCAGGGAAGAGACAATAGCCGTGTGGCCCGACAACCTGGTAATGCTCTCCCTCCTGGCCACGTCCCACAACCGGATGTTGCCGTGATAGTATCCAGCGGCGAAGATGGTGCCATCGGGCGAGAACGCCCCCGACCTTACATCCAGGTCAGGTCCCTCGAGAGTGGCGATGGCCTGGATGGTGGCCGCATCCCAAAGGGTGACGCTCCTTCTTCCGACTGCGAGGATGGAGCCGTCGGGTGAGAACGCCACCGCACTGACCTCGACCTGAGAGCCGACCTGACCGGTGGGCTCCAGAGTGGCGGTCTCTCGGCCCGTCCTCACGTCCCACAGCCTTGTCAAGTTGCCCGATCCGATGGCGAGAGTGCCGCCGTCGGGAGAGAGGGCCAGGGCGTTGATGTTCGAGTGGTGCCCCTCAATCCGGGCGGCCTTCTCGGTCCCGACATCCCAGAGCAGGACCTCACCCCAGGACATGGTCGCAAGGGTGGCGCCGTCAGGCGAGAACGCCAGGGATCGGGCCCGAGTGGGAAGGTCGAGGGTGGCAACATTCCCCCCGGTGGCTATGTCCCACACGCGGGAGGTCCCGTCGTAGGCGGCGCTGGCGAGGGCGCCCCCATCGGACGAGAAGGCCAGGGAAGTGACTCCACCCGTGTGCCCCGAGAGGGTGGCCCTCTCCCGCCCCTGGGCGACGTCCCAGAGCTTGAGGGCGCTCCGGGAACCGATGGCGAGAGTCGCGCCGTCGGGTGACAGGGCCACGGAGAGGATCTCGGTCCCATCGTCAAGCGCGGCGGCGTCGAGAGTGGTGACACCGTCCCCCGAGCCCACGTCCCACAGCCAGACCGCGCTCCTCCCCGTTGCGGCGAGGATGGCGCCATCCGCCGAGAAGGCCAGCGAAGCGGGTTCTCCAGAGGCGGCGCTCCACTGCTCGCTTCCATCAGCTGTATCCCACAACCTGATTCTGCTTCGGGAGCTTGCAGCGAGCAGAGCGCCATCAGGCGAGAAGGCTACGGAGCGGACCTCTCCATCGTGCCTGTAGAGAGCTGTGCTCTCGCCGGCCGCGTTCCACAGGACGACGGTACCGTCCTGGGACCCGGCGGCAAGGGAGCCATCGGGGGAGAAGGCCGCGGTGGTGATCGACGTCGCCGGGAGCAGGTCGACGGCACGAGCCGTGGCCGCATCATAGAGCCAGGTACCGATGTTGGTGGCCACCGCCAGCCGTTGACCATCGGGCGAGAACGCGGCAGGAACAGCACCTGTACCCAGCGCCTGGTCGATGCTGCCTTTGCCCAGGCGAACCGTCGCCCGGTCCGGCAGATGCCACTTGTGAGGATCTCTTTCCCCGACGGGGGCGAGGGGATCCTCGATAGTGACCGCCCTGAAAGTCACGGGATCGGCCGCCAGGAGTGTCGCCTCGACGGTAGTGGGCCCCGGGACGATGCCACAGGTGAGCGCTGCCACCGCCCTTCCGTCGTCGTCGGTCTCCGTGCTCTCCACGGTGAACCTGCCACTCAGCCGGCCATCTCCGTCGGTGACGGTAAAGGTGACGGCGACGCCGGCCATGCCGTTCCCATACTGGTCCCGCACTTCCACCACCAGGGGATTCTCGAGGGTGGCGCCGGGTGAGCCTTCCTGTCCGTCGCCCGAGATCCCCACGAGTTCATGGGGACGGGGTTTCAGCCACTGTGAGGCATCCCACAGCTCGAGCCCCTTCCATGTTCCGGTGGCAAGGGTTTCGCCATCGGGGGAGAAAGCGACGGCTGTGACCCAGTCTCCGTGCGCGAGGGAGTCGATTCTTGCCCGAGTGCCCACGTCCCAGAGGTTGACATAGGGTCCGGCTGCGCAGGCGAGGGCCCCGTCGGGCGAGAAGGCCATGGCGCTGCCGCCATGAACATTCTCAATGGTAGCGACTGTCCGATGCGTCCCCAGATCCCAGAGCCTGACCAGGCCGTCCCACCCTGACTGGGAGGCGAGGGTGGCGCCGTCGGGCGAAAAGGCAACGGCTCCGACCCAAGGCGCATGGTCCTCCAGGAGGGCGATACGTTCTCCGGTCAGCGGGTTCCACAGGCTGACCATGCCGTCCCCCGAGGAGGAGGCCAGCTTTGTCCCATCGGGTGAGAACGCCACGGACGTCACCCAGGATGCGTGGTCGAGGTCGGCGTACCTGGTCCCTGCCGTCAGATCCCACAGCTTGATGGTGCTGTCCCCGGACACAGCGGCCAGGATCTCTCCATCAGGTGGTGAGAAGGCGATGGATCCGAACCGGGTATCCCCCGGTTGTCCCTCGAGTGTGGCGGTATTGGTGCCTGTGGCCACCTCCCACAGCTTGACGATGCCATCGTGCTCGGAGGCCAGGGTGCCCCCATCGGGCGAGATCGCCACCGCCCGGACGGGAAGTGCAGGCCCAAGGATGGCCGTGGTCTCACGAGTGACAAGGTTCCACAACTTGCCCCCGGCCTCAGCCGACGCCGAGGCCAGTGATCCGTCGGGCAGGAAAGCCAGGGAGGGAACAGCTCCAGCTTCCTCGAGCGTGGCGATGTGGCGGTCAGAGATCTGATACAGTTCGAAACGAAGGCGGGTTCCCCTGCCGAACTGGTCGATGGCCTGGATGGAAACCGGATGCACGATGGGACGGGAGAGGCTGGTGAGGTCACCGCCCGGAATGAGGCCGTCGTACTCGAACTCGACGACCGCCTCTCCGTCGCCGGACAGGGAACGGCACGCCTTGATCTCAGGTGATCCGGCGGCGAAATGCGGTCTTGGTGTCGTCAGCACCAGGAGGACCTGATGAAGCCCTGCGGAGGCACTGATCCTCACGCGGAGGGGGATGCTGCCCGAGCCGGCCGGATAGCGAGAAGGGGACAGGAGGCTGATCGTCGATGGATAGGCCTCCTCAGAGAGATCAACCTCTGAATTGAGATAGGGATGGACGGCGAGGAATTCGGCGGCGCAGTCAGAGAGCTGGGCCTGGTGGCTGGCACCGTAGGACATGATGAATTCGTCGTCTCTGAAGTCGTGGTGAAGCCCAAAGGCATGGCCGATCTCATGGGCCGCCGTTTGCCAGGTAAACCTCCCCGGAACCACTGTGCCAAAGGTGGGCCGTCCATCCCGTTCATTCATGTAGGCCAGTCCTCCCGATCTTCTTCCCCCAGAGGGTACCGAATCCACACTCTGGTCGATGACGAGGAACTCGACTGGACTCTTTCCCCCCAGGGCTTCCCAGACCTCCTCACGGAAACCCTTGTCGAGGTAGTGCTCGTCAGCATGTTCGCCGTCCACTCGGTGGACCAGCGGTTCACCCTTTTCGTCGGTCTCAAACTGAAAAGTCAGGTTCCCGTGGCCGTGCCGCTGCATCTCTTCCGCGAAAAAAGCCTGAGTACGGAGGATCACCGCCTTCATCGAATCCACGACCTCGGCGCGAAAGGGGCGGTCATTGGGCAGGAAGTAGACCATCCGCACGGTGCGAGGGTCCTCGGCGTTCATCGCCGCCCGCTTGGCGGCCTGGGAGTAGACGATCCCGCCGAAGACCAAATCCTCGGCTTCTGTAGAAGGAGTGGAAGCAAAGGCGGAAGGCATGTAGGCGAGCAGTAGTATCTGGGCAAGGCATGACCTGAGTACAAGCTGACGGCTCATCGTCTATCCTGATCTCTGTCTCTCGGGCGTGGAGGGGGGATCAACCCGTTGTGGAGAGCAGTGACACATATAGAGGCGGTAGGCACCAGAGTCAATAGCCTTTCCCTACACACTAAGGACGAACCCCCAATACGGAAAAGCGTATGAAATACTGAAATGTCGTATCGAATACGCCGCGCTCGGCCCGGGCCCCACGGGTACGGCTTCGGCGCGCAGCCCGTCGCCTGCTGCCGTGGGGGCTGACTCACCCCGGTCGAGACGGGATCGTCCGCAGCAGCCCCAGGAACCCGCCCGCCAGCGACACCGCCGCCGCCAGGTAGAACACGGAATCCAACCCGGCAGCCTGCGCCAGGTACCCCGACGCCGCGGGTCCCGCGAACATGCCGGCGGCGTAGATCGCCTGGTACACGCCCATCCCGGTGGCCCGGTCCTCGGGAGCGGCAAAGAGGAAGAAGTCGGAGAAGCCGATTTCGCCATCGCCGTCGAAGTCGGGCGACGGCCGGGCCGTGGCCGGCTGATAGTACGCTGCGTCTACCAACGTGGGTGATCCGGCCGAGGACATCGTGCTGCACCCGCCCCTGGCTCAGGCTCCCACGGCGCAGGGCATCGACGCCCATCTCGAAGTTGGTGGCACGGCGCTGCAACAAACTCAGGCTGTAGCCCAACCGGTAGTCCCGCGTCTTCTCGGACGTACCGATACCAAGGCTAGAGCGATGCCAGGATCTTCGCAGGTCGCAGCGACCGTATGCTGGCCCCCTTCGTCTCGTCCGCGTCCGACTTCTCCCTCTTGGTTCCACAAGGTTCCGAGTGTATTGATCAGTCCGTCATAGCGAGTGCTTGGTACCGAACTTCAGCCAGCATGGCGTGCGGTTGCGTCGGTGGGTGCCGGTGGATTCGACTCACTCAATCCTCCCAAGTCCAGGTGAAGCCGCACACCCCCGAGACACCCCCAACAAAGCCCTCCGTGATGCTGAAAGACTTGGTTTGACCTGCCGAGAAGTCGCCCAATGAGCGCCCGCCCCAGAGATAGCCACCACGAATGGGGTCTGGTGGTACAGGGATTCCGCCGGAAATAGCTTGGCCGTCGATCGTGAGCCAGCCGCGTACGTCTGTCACATCTCTGTTGGCGTGAAGTTTTCCCGTTATTGTCACCGCAACTCCAGTAGCCGTCGGGGTTCCCTCACACTCAAAGTCGGAGGCCGTCATGGCAGCCTCTCCGTCGCCACCACTATCGTCCCCGTCGTCGACCGTGACCGTTACAGTTGCAGCACTGGAGCAGTTGTTCCCCGTGTTGCTCTCCCCCGCAACGCTGGCCACGCAGGCGCCGTAGTAGTAGGTGCCTTCACTTGATGGGGCGGTGAGAGGGATCGACTCGGCGCTCGTAGCCCCGGCCGACAAGGTGGCCACGGCGCCCGTGCCCACTTCCGTGTCACCTGTCGAGATGGTGGCGTTGGTCGAGCGGTACCAGCGTAGCGTGGTCGCCGCCGACTCTCCGGTGCCTTGGTTGCGCACCGTGGCGCTCAAGGTGAAAGATTGCCCGGGCGTCAGGCCGCTCTCGCTGACCGAGGCCGGCTCCACGATCAGGTCCGGATGGCTGGCCTCCACCGTGACGCGGACTCCAGCAGAGCAGTTGTTCCGCGTGTCGCTCTCGCTGACGCTGACCGCACAAGCCCCGTAGTAGTAGGTGCCCTCGCTCGACGGAGCCGACAGGCGGATCGACTCGGCACTGGTGCCGGAAGCGGCCAGGGCGCCCACTGCATCGGACCCTACCTGCGTGTCCTGGGTCGAGATCGTCCGGTTCGTGGAGCGGTAGTAGTGCAGGGTCGTGGCCGCCGACTGACCGGTGCCCTGGTTGCGCACCGTGGCTCTGAGCGTGAAAGACTGCCCGGGCGTCAGGGTGCTGTCGCTGACCGAGGCGGATTGAACCACCAGGTCCGCCGGGCTGCCGGTCACCTCGAAGGTGTAGGTGTTCAGGACGGTGCCATCCGATCGCCGGCGCAGTTCCACCGTGGCCGGTCCGGTGGCACAGCCAGCCAGGTAGAGCGTCTGGCCGTCCTGACGCGAGACGTCGTCGCCCACTTCGGCCGGGCAGAAGTTGCTGCGGCCGCTGCTGGTGGTGATCTCCAGCCGGGGGGTGGTCCCCTCCGGGTTGACCACCACGGACAGAGGCTCGCCGGCCTGCACCGTGAACCGGTGCCAGGCACCGTCGGCGGCGAAGGTCACCGTCGATGGGTCGGGGGACAGCGCCGCGGCCGGACCCAGGGGCTCGCCGATGCCGGCCGGCAGCGACGGATCGGAGGGATCGTTCAGGTACGCGGCGATGAGCCACGCGTCGGCCAGATCGACCCGGCCGTCGGCGTTGACGTCCCCCAGGGAGACATCGCCGTTGTTGGGCATGACGATGCTGGCGTCCTGGCTGTACAGGGCCACCAGCAGGGCGTCGAAGAAGCCCACATCCCCCGTGTTGTCCACATCGCCCAGAATCCCGCCCGAGGAGGCCGCCTTCGCCGGCGGGACCCGGCGCGGCGTTTCAACAATCAGGTCCAGTGGACCCATGGCCCCCTCGACCCGGAAGGCCGGGTCGACATAGGGGACCAACCCCGGACCCGAGACGGTCAACCCGTAGACCGGGCCCTCCTCTACGGCCTCGCCTTCCAAGCCGGTCGGCCCGCCTCCACCCGACGGCATCCCCGCCTGGCCGTCTATCAGCAGCATCGACCGGGTCGCCTGCACCCCGTCGCCGCTGAGACGGTAGAGATAGACGCCGGCGCCCACGGCCTGCCCGGCCGCATCGGTGGCGTCCCAACTCGTCGTGTGAAGACCGGCAGGTTGGTCCCCGTCGACCAGGGTCGCCACCCGCTGCCCCAGGAGGTTGTAGACCTCCAGCCGCACGTACATCGAGGTCGGCAACTGGTAGGGAATCATCGTCGATGGATTGAACGGGTTGGGGTAGTTCGCTCCCAGCTCGAAGCGGTCCGGCAGGACTCCCCCCAGGCTGGCCACGGGAAGGGTGAAATGCCCCGACCCGTCCGTGGTCGCCGCCACCGGGGGGGCGCGCAAATCCGCCAGGTCGAACAGAAGCACCTGCGCCCCGACGGCCGGCTCTCCGGACTCCAGCCGCACCCGGCCTTCGACTAAGAGGTCCGCTCCTGCGTGCGCCAATGATCCCAGCAGTCCCATGCTGCCAATGATGGTTGCCTTGAGTGTCATTTCAACTCCCTTCGGCGAGGACCATTCAGCCAGAGGATGCGGGTCATGGCTGTTCTCCTTGTATCTTGGTTAAGTGTGGGGCACCTCACTTCAGTGAGGTGAGCTTTCGAGTCCACGCTCCTTCGGCCGTCATCAACCGGTACAGATACACCCCGCTGGCGAGAGGGCGGTCACGGTCGTCGCGGCCGTCCCAGCGCAGGTGGTGGAGACCCGCCTTCGCCGGACCCTGGTGCAGCACCGCCACCCGCTGGCCCGTCAGCGCGAACACCTCCAGGCGAGCCGGCCCGGGCTGCAGCTGGAACCAGGAGATCACGGTCTGGCTGTTGAAGGGATTGGGCGCGTTCTGCCGCAGTTGCGGGCCGTCCGGCAGGCCGATCCGCTCCCGGGCCATCGCCACCAGCCTGGCCCGCGCCGGCTGGCCGAAACTCTCGGAGAAGAGGAGGAAGTCGGCCAAGTCCACCGCGCCGCTGCCGTCGAGGTCGAAGCGGGGATCGCTGCCGCCGAAGGCCTGGGCAAAGAGGAAGAAGTCGGAGAAGCCGATTTCGCCATCGCCGTCGAAGTCGGGCGACGGCCGGGCCGTGGCCGTGAAGGTCACCGGCTCCAGGCCGGGCACGCTGGCCTCGACGGCAATCGTCTCCGGCCGGGACCCCAGCGTCAGGGTGGTCGAAGCCTGGCCGTCGGCATCGGTCTCGGCGGTGGTTGCAGACAGCGCTCCGGAGCCGGCGGTGATCGAGAAAGCCACGTGGACCCCCGCGAGGGGCTGCCCGTTCTGATCCCGCACCTCGACGACGAATGGCTCGGACAGGGCCGTGCCGGCCGGTCCCTCCATCTCGTAGCCTGGGAGCTTGGTCACGGCTCGGGGAACCGCCAGCCCGGTGACGGTGAAGGTCACCGGCTCAAGACCGGCGACAGAGGCCTCGACCGTGTTGGTACCGGGAGAACGTCCCAGGGTCAAGGTGGTGGCGGCGCGGCCCTCGGCATCGGTGGTGGCCGTGGTTACGGAGAGAGTCCCACCGCCCGTGATGACGGCAAAGGTGACCACGACCCCGGACAGGGCCGCCCCGTTCTGGTCTCGAACTTCCACGACGAAGTCCTCGCGCAAGGCGGCCCCGGCCTCCCCCACCTGCTCATCACCCGAGGGCTTGTCCAGGGTCCGCGGCACCGCCGTGCCGGTAGCCGTGAAGGTCACCGGCTCAAGACCACCCACGCTGGCCTGGACCGTGTTGGTACCCGCTTGGCTTCCCAGCGTGAGAGTGGCGGCGGCGCGGCCGTCCGCATCGGTAGTGGTAGCCTCGATGGACAGGGTCCCGCCCCCGGCCGTGACGGCAAAGGTGACCTCGGCGCCTGCGAGCGGACTGCCGCTCTGATCGCTGACCTCGACCACGAAGGGCTCGCTCAGCGCGGCCCCGGCAGCTCCCTGCTGATCGTCGCCGGAGTACTCCACGCTGTCCATCATGATCGGGTACATGTCGCCGAATTGAGCGTCGAAGTAGGCGATGCGATTCGGTATCGTCTCCAATACGACCCGCTCGTACGACCGAGAGATTCGCGCCGCCCGATAGCGGACAGCCAAGTAGGACAGGAATGACTCGGCGATGTCTTCTCTCCCTGGGTAGTCGCGAGCGTAGGTGGAGATGGAGTTGCCGTCTTCCTCCTGAGCAGCGATCCAGTCCGAAGCCGTCGAGTGTCGGGCGTCCAGTGATGTGTGCGCGCCCTCGTGAACCAGGGCCTCCTCCAGGAATTCCTTCCTCCAGTCAGATACCAGTCCTACGTGGATCAGGATGTTGTTGTTACCGCCTCCAAAGGGATAGTCGCCCTGATGGATCCACACGGTCTCGACACCGGTTCGCAGGATGGTCGGCAATTGCCCGATGGCCCGCCCGTACCTGGCGGCCTCGGATGCCGCGGCGGATGTGCTGCCGAACTCCGGATTCACCTGTATCTCGGTCGTCAGTCCATCGTCGAATTGCGCGCTGAACAGATAGGCATTGACCACAGTCCAGTCATTGACTCTCCTGTCGAACATCGTGCGTTCCCCTCGGCCGGCGGGTGTTACGCTTTGCAGGGCCGTGGGATCGGATGGGGTGATGATGTCCGGGTCAATCCAGACGGTTCCCGAGAATGGTGGACTCGGCTGGCCCTCGGACTCCTGGACTCCTGCTGCTGCAGGTAGGAGCCGCTTGGGCGCAGGGCGGCTGTCGCGTTCCCATTGCTCGAATTGGAAGAGCGCGGACGAGTGCACGTTATCGTGCGGTGACGCCGCATGGACGGCGACTAGCGGTAACGGGAGGATCCTCAACGGGCAGCGAAGACAGTGACGAACAAGGGCCCTCACTGGCTCAAGCCCTTCGTTGCCCTAAGCTCTCCGGCCTGCCGGGGGGCAAAGACCGCCCCCACACGGACACGTTTGTCCATCAGGCGGAAGAGGGGGGGCAAGGGACTTGAGGGATGCGCGAGTTCTTCCATACGCATGGGGCAAGGCGGTGAGGGTTGCATCTGCTGGCAACGAGATCCGAGAGTTGGGGGGACGAGTATCATGAGCCGAGCGATTGGATCAGGGGAGGCTGATGATCGTCCAGGTGTCCCCAGTCTTCTCAGCCGAGAAGTTGTTGATGTGGATACCCGTTCCGGCGCAGATCGCACCATCTCCAATACAGCCAGAGCCATCGTCCCGGACCTCGAATACGCCACCATTGAAGGTGCAGCCTTCCCCCGGCTTCAACGTCAAACCGACTGCACACACGGCAAGTTCAGCAGCTTCACCTGCTCTTTCGAGGATTTCTGGTACGGTGATGGTCTCCCCGCCGATCCTGGTGATGGCATAGCGGCCATCGCCAAGAGAAGCAAGTCCCAAGTCGAGGACCCGCTCCCCATCCTCCACTTTCCGATGCCGTGCGAAATCAGCAGTCCTGCAATTGTCTTCAAAACAGTACTCACCCTCTGTGTTGACAGAGACAACCTCGTTACGACCGGGGTAGGTGCACGGATCTCCGTCAGGCGTAAGGATCTGCCCCAAAGCACAGTCATCCCAAGGAGACTGAGGATCGGTCCCTCGGTCATCGCCGCAAGACAGAAGCACGAGGGACGCAAGATACAAGAGCACCATGGCGGACCTCCCTGTGATCACTTCTTGTTCGCGCAAGACTCGTTCGTGCGCCGAAGAGGTTGCGGACAGACCGCTCAGCCTCGTTGTCCATGGGTGTCATCCCTGCCTTCTTCACAGCACACGGTGAGAATCCAGTGACCGGGAAGCCGCTTCTCCTACCAGGTCGCCTTGACCCGGCCTGTCGCGCCTCGCCTCGCAGTTCCACCGATATGGTACTCCCGATGCTGTGCGACAACGCCCAACTCGAAGTTCATGACGCCGCGCCTGAGCGATGCCAGCCTGTATCCCAGTTCGTATTGACGTGACGTCGCAGTAGTCAGGATGCCGATCAATGGCGTACCAACAAGCCGACTGCCGACCGACAGGCCAAATTCCAACTCGGTGTTCAGCTGCGCCCCCGTCTCCGGACGTAGTCCGCCCGAAGCCGACATCGTATTCCGGCTCCATAGCGCTTCGGCGCCGCTTCGGGTCGGCCCTCCCCAGGACGGCACGACCCGTGCCGTAAAGCCCAGCGGCGTCGATGGGGAAGGGTCGTAGCTGAACGACACCAGCACGCCTCTGTCCCGGTATTGTTGATCCTGGTGCATCAAGAGAGTCCGCACACGCAGATCCGCCCTGATTCCCCTCGACGGGCTCGAGAGGATCAGCCCGCCGGCGACATCGGCACCCGCGCCGGTCTCGGCGTCGCCGCCGTCCTGTCGCAGCCCGACCTCGACGCTTGGCTCCAGCGCCAGCCCGTGCCCGAGGGCGTAACCGCGCGAGGCTTCCAGCGCCGTGCGCAAACGGGTCGTGGCCGCGGCCGCGGCCGCCAGCCGCCCTGCCGGACCCTCCACGCCCTCAATGCCCGTATCGACCCACAGGGCATCGGCCTTGACCGCCAGTCCGAAGCCGGCCATCGCCGAGCCCGTCAATTGGCCCCGCAGGCCGGCGGCGGCCATGGCCATCGACAACCCGTTTTGCAGCATCGCGCCCTTGCCCGGCGTCAGGTTCAGCGTCCCCCGCCCGTATCCGGTCACGCCCCAGAGGGTGACGCGCTCGGTCACCCTGTAGCCCACCCAGGGGTAGAGGCCCGTCACCGACGACGCCAGATCGCCGACGTCCACGCCTTGGTAGGCTCCCCGGCCCCGGCTGTGTGCCAGAGACAGCCCCGCCGCCAGCCGCCCCTGCCGATAATCGGCCCCGGCCAGGGTCGTTGCGGTCTTTCCGTCGAGCGATACGCGTCCGTCCCGGCCGGCGAACTGTGCCCGCGCTCCTCGGCTCCACAGCGACAGCACGCCGCCTTGGTTGTTGGGGCGGTTCAGCTCGAACGACGACCCGGTCAGCAGGTCGCCGACGCCGACCCCTGTTCGCAGCACGCGGCTCCAATCGGGATCTCCTGCGGTGCCGGCTCGACCCGTCGGCTGAAAGGAAGTCCCGGCCATCCGGTCCTTGCCTTCCGCTGCCGGTGCGTTCGAGCGGGCCAGGTCACCCAGCTGGTTCAGCAAGCCCATCGCCACGTCGCGCTCCATACCCGGCCTGAGCTTCCGCCCGGCCAACCGCGCACTCATACCCGGCGTGCGCGGTGCCCGGATGCGCTCTTCCACCTGCGCGACCACCTCCACGGCCGTGCCGCGCCCGAATCGTGCAAGAAACGCCCGCGGCATCGGGTCGGTGTTGCGGATCCGACCGTTGCCCGTAGCGTCCAGCAGCTCTGCCCGCACCGGGTTGGACAACACCACCGTCATCATCTCCGTGTCCTCGTCGTGATCGTCGTCGATGATCTCGACCCAGACATAGCCCTCCCGGTCCCCCTCGTCGAACACCAGCGTACCGGAAGTCGCCACGTAGTCCTCGCCCGCTTTTGCGGTGCCGTCCCGAGTCTCGTAGTCCACCCGGACCTCGTGTTGTGCGGTCTCGGTAAGCGTCACCACGAACCTCAGATAGGAAATCGGGTTCGGCCACTCGCGCTTACTGTCGTCCGATATCCGCACGCCGGGGTAGCTATCGTTGTCGATGATCGTGAAGGTCGTGGAAGGGCCGCTCCACGAGGACACCGACACCCCCTTGGGCAGCGTCCCGAACGACACCCTGAATCCCTCGCCGTCATCGTCCTCCGCGTCGTCCACGCCTCTAATTGATATGCCCAAGTCCTTCTTGCCCCGCCCGAAGGTGACGCTTGAGGGCACGCCCGTGTAGTCGTCCGCCGTCGCGCCGCCCAGGTTCTCCACGACCAGCGGAATCGTCACCGCATGGTTCGGCTCCTTGTCCAGGTGTATACCGAGGAAAGCACCGCCGCCCTCGCGCACTTCCCGCGTCGCCCCGGCGCTGGCGCTGGCGTCGAAGCGCACCGTCAGGAAATCCCAGTCGCCGTCATTGTCGGTCAGGTTCACCGTCGCCGTGGACGGGCTTCCCGCCGAAACCTTCTCGGGCAGCGTCCGGAACCCCAGCGTCACACTCTCCAGATCGTCGTCCACGTTGTCATCGGTGGCCGTCACGGTGAAGGTCCGCTCGGTCTCGTTGGCACCAAACGTCACGCTCCCGGGCACGCCGGAGTAGTCGTCCGAGTTCGCGCCTCTGTTGTTCGTCGTCAGCGGAATCGTCACCGAACGCCCCGGCGCGTTATTGAGTTGCACGCTCACTGTTGCCGATGTGCCGTCTTCGGTGGCGGTATAGGTTGCCGCGCCGAACGACACGGTCACTGTGCGCGTACCGTCGTTGTCGGCGAGATGCACCGTTGCCGAGTACGGGCCGCGGCCCACTTCGAGGTCTGCCGGCAGCCCCGTGCCAAATCGCAGCAGCACGCTTTCCCCGTCATCATCGTCGCTGTCGTTGGTGGCGCGCACGGTGAAAGAGACCTGCGTCTGGCCCGGCTGGAACGTCACGCTCTCCGGCACGCCCGAAAAATCCGCCGTGGTTGCCCCGGCCTGCGGTGTGGGCGTGAACAGCGGCACGGTCAGTGCCTCGTTGCGTTCCGGCTTCCACGGCGAACTCAAGCTGACCGTCACTCGCGCCCCGGCCCCGCCCTCGGTCGCCGTGTACGAGGACTGGCCGAACGACACGTACCAGGTGGAGATGCCGGAGTCCTGCAACAGCGTCACTGTCGCGGTCGCCGGGCTGCCGGCCTTGATGGACGTGGGCAGCGTGCCGAACCCAAGCAGTACGCTCTCGCCTTCGTCGTCGCTCGAATCATGGGTGGCGGTGAGGGTGAAGGTCTTGCTTGTCTCGCCCGCGGCGAAGGTCACGCTCGCCGGTACGCCCGAGTAATCGGCCGACGACGCGCCGTTCTGGTGTATCACCGTCAGCGGAATCGTCACCGCCTTGTTGTCTGCCGGGTTCAGCTCCACCGTTACCGTAGCGCTCTGGACTCCCTCGATCGCAGTGTAGGCCGAGGCTCCGAAGCGCACCGCCGGCGCGCTTGTACGCCCGGAGTTGGAGTTGGAGTCGGAGTCAGAATCGGAGTCGGAGTCGGAGTTGGATGCCGACCAGGCCGACGACCCCTCGTCGTTGACCGCCTGCACTTGCACCCGGTACAGCGTGTTCGGGGTCAGGCCCGTGATCTGCGCCGCGGTGCCGGTTACGTTCCGGGGGCCGTTGGTCCAGGTCTCGACCGAATCCTCCCGGTAGCGCAGGTTGTAGTGCGTGATCGGCGGGCGTCCAGGGCTGTCCGGTGCCGTCCAGCTCACGTCGAGGCTCGTGAAACTGCCCGGGGTTGCCGACACCGTCGGCGGGTCGGGCTGCGGCGGACTTTCGGCCCTGTCATCGAGATTGACGGTGACCGTGATCACATCCCTTCCGCCTTGGCCGTCGTCGACCTGAACGGTGACCGAGTAGCTCGACTGCTCCTCGTAATCGTAGGTCTCGCCTGCCTTGGTGCGCAGCTGGCCGGTTGACGACAGGATGGTGAACCGGTCCGCGTCCTCGCCCTGCAGGCTGTAGGTGAGGGGGTCATTGTCGCCATCAGCGGCGTACACCCGGCCGCCGATGTCGGCTGCCTGCTGCACCGTCTGATCGGCAAAGGTCTCGTCGAGGCTCCGGCTCGTGCTGCCCCCTTCGCCGAACACCGGTGCAGTGTTGGTTCCCTGCCCGATGGTCCCGTTCGCCGGATATGCTCCGCTGACCACGGCTTCGGCGTTGCCTGCATCGTCGGTGAAACGGACCTCGACCTTCAGTTGCTTGCCCACGTCGTCCGTTGTCGGCGAGTAGACGGACCCTGTCGCCCCAGAGATGTCCGTCTCGTTCGCCCCGTCCTTCCGAATCCATTGGTAGGTGTACACGGCACTCGTCAGGCCGTCGAGATCGGAAAGGCCCGAAGTGTTGGCGGTGAGGGCCTGGCCCGACTCCGGCGTGCCCGAAATCGCGACCGTTCCTCCCGCCGGGAAATTCGCCAATTTGAGGCTGGCCCTGACCTCCTGGCCGTCCCCCCAGAACAGATCCGAGGGAAAGGGCCATCGATTGCCACCCGCTTGGTGATCGAGCGATATGTCGTCTACAGTGAACGTGTGCTCGCCGAACTTGAACACCGTGCCGTGCGGCATAATCGGATTAATCGGTTTAATGCCGACGTAGACTTCCGGTATGACATCGCTCAAGTTGTAGTACAGGTTATCGACGACGAAGGTCACGCCGCCGTAGTTGAACCGGA
The DNA here is from genome assembly GCA_026706075.1 of Gemmatimonadaceae bacterium. Taxonomy (GTDB): domain Bacteria; phylum Latescibacterota; class UBA2968; order UBA8231; family UBA8231; genus UBA8231. The sequence goes on along the minus strand of JAPOZM010000109.1, from coordinate 3,158 downwards.
CATCGTCCGCCGAACCGTGTTTGAATTCATTGTCGTCGATATGATACTCATACCCCAGAGCGAGGCCGTCACCTCTGTCGTCGGCCACCGTTATCGTCGTACACCAGTCGCTGTCCACGAGGCAGGTGCCCGTAGGGGTGGTGGAGATCGTCCCCCTCGGTGGATACGCATCGCTCGTGAACGGGCCTTCGGCATTCCCCCGGAGGTCGGTGAAGCTCACCTTCACCTTGATCGTATGGCCCACGTCGGCCGCGGCCACCGTGTAGGTACTGGCGTTCGACCCGATGTTGGTCTCGTTGGCCAAAGCGTCGACCCGCGCCCACTGGTAGGTAAAGTCGCTGGTGCTGGGCACCCCGTTGTCGTCCTCGATGTCGTCCACCGCCGCCGTCAGTGTCTTCCCCACCTGTGGCACGCCGGAAATCGCCGGCTGGCCGGTGGCGGGGACGGGGGCGGTGAATCCAACCAGGGACACGGCGATTTCGTCTCCGTTAGTCCAGGCCTGGGTAGTACTGTTCCACGTCCATTGAGTGCTGTCGGCGTTCTTGCTGCCGTCGGGAAGGGCGTATGAAGTGCCGCCGATCACCAAGGTCAGAGCCTGTGTGGCGGCAGTGGCCGGCGTATCGAGCTTGAGTACCACGTATCCGGAAACGGGATTGTTGTAAAACTCCGTGATTGCGTAATCCGTACCGTCATCAGTGAATTCGTCCTCGCTCAACGTGCTCGTGTTGCTGCACTGCTTGCTGGTGTTCCCGTGGCTGTTGAGGCAGCCCTTGTCCCCGAAGCCCAGGCCCTTTACCGTGAGCGTGGCCGACCACACGGTCGTCTGCGCATTCGCGGTAACGGGAGTGACCAGCAAGGCCGCCAGGACACACCACGCGCTGAAGGCCAGCGGCGACCGGATCGTTAGCGCCGAGATCGACAATGGAATTCCTTTCGACAATGGGTGACAACCGGGAGCGAGTGACGATCCAACATCATCGGGGGCTCTGCAGGCCGTGATCAGGTCCTTCCTCCACGCCGGAGCCGTCGAGGTTGGTCCTGGTGAACTGGACCTGATTTGCCGCCGGTGAGAGTGGTCTCGGGTCAGTACGCTGAAACGACCTGGATGACGGAGACGAGGCTGGTTCGGGAGAAGGGATTGGCCGGCACTTCGCCGCCCCCGACGGGAGATCCCGCCGGTCCGTCGATCAGGGCCAGCTTGCGCGCCTCCTGCCGTCGTCCGGTGGTGAGCCGGTAGAGGTAGACCCCCGTGCCCACGGGACGGCCGGCCGAATCGGTGGCGTCCCATTGCACCTTGTGAAGACCGGCAGCGCGCTGTTCATCTATCAGCGTGACCACGTGCTGCCCCAGGATGTTGAACTCCTCGAGACGGACGTGTCCGTTCTCGGCTCCCTCGAAGGGATCAGGGTGGAGGGGTTGAAGGGGTTGGGACAGTTCGGCCCCAAGGCGTTCGTTCGCGGCAGAGCCAGCTCGTTCAGGGACAGGGAGAAGGAGCCGCTCTCGTCCGTCGTCGTGCTCACCCTCGAGCCCGGGTTGTCGAGGTTGAAGACCACGATCTCGGCCCGATGGACCGGGGCGGACCTCAGATCCAGTGCCTGTCCTCGAAGCGGTACCAGGTCCGCCCCAACAGTGGAAGCCAGACCAATGAACCCTGCTATTGAGAGAGACAAGTGCCGTCTCATCGGGACATCTCCTTGCAGGTCAGGCGATGCGACTCCTTCCAGGAGATCTACTTGAGATGCAGCACGCGCCGCGTCTCCACTCCTCCCGGATAGGCCAGGCGCGCCAGGTAGACCCCGGCGGCCACCGCGGCACCGCGCTGGTCTCGGGCGTCCCAGTGGACCTGGTACCGGCCTGCGGCCTGGACCTCGTCCACCAGGGTGCGCAGGGGCTGACCGAGGGTGTTGTAGATCTCCAGTCGCGCCGGACCGGGGCTGGCGAGGCGGTAGACGATCTGGGTGCTGTTGTTGAAGGGGTTGGGGTAGTTCCTGGCCAGGCCGACGGCCACCGGCTCTCCCCCGGCGACAGCCTTGGCCGCGTCCAGCCGTTGGCTGGACACCAGCCGGGCCGTGCCTCCCGGGACCAGCTTCAGGACCTGGCGGCGGTTCTCGTTGAGGGGAATGCTGTGCCACTGGCCCACCACCTGACCCGCCCGGTTGCTGGCCCGGGCCCGGTACAAGCCGCTGGCTCCGGACCGGTCCAGGGTGGACAGGCTCAGCGCAAGGCTCCCCCCTTCCCCGGTGATCCCGCCCCAGGCGTAGTGGACGGGGCGGCCGGCCACGGCGTGCGCGAACTCGAGGGTCAGGCCTTCAGTCGCTTCACCTGCCACCGTGGCCTCCAACGCCGTCAAGGACGGGGTCGGTCGAGCGCCGGATCTCTCCAGTTCCCAAGCGACTCCTCCCGCCGGATCGCCTGTTGCGGCGGCGAACCGGCTGCCGGCCGGCAGCAGGAACACCAGCCGGTGGCCGCGCTCGTACGCGTACAGGTGGTTGAACAGATCCAGGTACAGACCGTTCACCAGAGAAATGACCAGCTTGTATTCATCGAGCGCACTCGCGTCGCCGGAGCGCTCTATGATCTCTTTCAGGTCCTCCCCGTCTGCGAACAGCTTCAGGTAGTGGGCGTTGAACCGCAGTGTATCGGATTGCGTGCTGAAGTACCCGAACCCTGCGACAGCCCTCAATGAAGGAGGAGGACTGTAAACTGGCGGACCGGGCAGGAAGTAAGGAAAGGTATGCCCCTCCGCCGCCTCGGTGAGGATGGAGAGTTTGAAGAAGTTGCCCGCGAAAAGTTCCAGGGTGACGGAGGGCCTTGCGGGTATGGGCTCTCCCCCTTCATCCGCCGGATCCATGATGGCTGCGACGTTGAACTTCAGACTGCTCGCCGCCAGTTCCCAGGAATCCAGAGGCCGGGGAGCGGGGCGGTCGGCCCACAGCGATAGCGGAGACATCACGGCAACAGCAAGTATCAGTGGTTTCATTTATTGCAGCCTTGAATTCGTCTCTCGGTGGAATTCCGGCACCTTCGGGTTCGGCTATTCGTCGTCATCGTCGTCGATGACCACGTACAGGTTCGCCGCTGACGAGTCGTAGCCTCCGCCGCTGGCCGTGTGGGCCACGCTCACCCAGTAGTTGAGCTCGTCGTCGTCCTGGTTGGCG
>JAPOZM010000101.1 GCA_026706075.1 Gemmatimonadaceae bacterium | reverse complement strand
TCCAGCAGGTCGTTGAAGGTCAGTGTCGCCGCCTCCATGCGGGTCCTCCGGTAGTACCGCATGGCCTCGTCCACCAGATCGCCGGTCAGGCGGTACACGTAGTGGCGCCACTCTCTCAGCAAGGGCTTCAGGACGCCTTCGCGGAAGGCGGGCAGTTGCTCGTCGCGCAGCCTACGCGCCAACGCCTGCTCCGGGCTGCCCCTGGGCCCCCAGCACTTGAGGGTCACCGACGTCTGACCGGTCGAGGCCAGGGAGCGCAGCAGTCGTTCGCGATCCGCGTCGCTCGGCGGGCCGGCGAAGTCGACGCAGTGGCGCAGACGTCGAGCCGTCGACATCAGGCTGTCCAGCCGTCCCTCCGGCAGCGGATCGGGAATTGCCGCCTCGATCTCGCGAACCAGCTCACAGGCCGTCGCCACGGCCGGCGACAGGTCCGGCCGGAGCCCTTCGGTCGGTTTCAGCGCAAGATCGCTGAACTGGCAGCGCTGCCGGTAGAAGTCGTAGAACTGCTCGGCCGTGAGCCCCGTCTCCTCCATGGCCAGCAGCCGTTCGTCCCCGGCTGCCGACCTCTCCTGCAGGAAGCGGTCCCAGGCCTCACGGATCAGCCATACCTCGTCGCGCTCCTCCACCTCTCGGAAATCCGGCGGCAGCCCCGCCTCGAAGGGACGCTCGCGCAGCAGGCGGGCGCAGAAGGCGTGGATGGTGCCGATGGCACACTGGTCCACCCGCTGCACGGCTTCGCGCAGGCGCCGCGCTCGCCCCGAGTTGAGGCGGGCTTCCTCCCCGGCCTTGTCCCGCAGGGCCCCGAGGAACCGGCTCCGCATCTCCCCGGCCGCCTTCCGCGTGAAGGTGATGGCCGCTATCTGGTCGATCTCCGCGGCCCCGGAGGCCACGGTCTCCACCATCCGCTCTACCAGGGCCCTGGTCTTGCCGGTACCCGCGCTCGCCTCGCACATCAGATTGATGTCGAGGTCCTCGCGGATGCGCCGTCGGGCCTCGTGATCCTGGCGCAACGCGGTCACTCCCTCATCCACTCCCCGGCCAAGGCGACAGCCTCTGGCGGAACGACATCGGCGGGCTCCAGACCGAGGGTGGCCAGCTGCGCCTCGAGGGCTCGGCGGGATTGCTCGCGGCAGGCCGAAGCGGCTTCCGCCCAGCCCTCGACCAATGCCGCAGCGTGCGCCGCCGCCTCGGTCAGATCCCCGACGTGCTGCCCGCCCCGCGCCTCGTCGGCGCAGATGCGACGGTAGTCGCAGAAGCGGCACGGCCCGCCGCCGTTCCTGTCCCCTTTGTGCAGGGCCGGGAAGAATCCCTCCCTGGCCAGCCCGAAGAGAGGCTGCAGCACTCCGGCCAGCAGATCCGCTGAGGGGGGCTCTTCTGCGAAACGCTGGCCGGATCCCCGGTCCGACGCGAAGAAGTACCCGGAGCGCCTGACCTCTCCGCTCCCGAGCAGCCTCGGAAGGGCGGAGGCGTACAGGGCCCACTGCAGATTGCGGCCGCCGGCCAGCAAGTCCGACGAGTCATAGCCCCACGTGCTGCCCGTCTTGTAGTCCCAGATCTCGTAGTCGTCGCTGCCTTCGATCTGGTCGACTCTGTCGATGCGCCCCCGCAGGCGGAACCCGACCCGGGGCGACAGGAGAACCTCCACGCCATCCCCACCACCGAAGTCCCACTCGAGGAGGCGGGCCGTGATCGCCGGATCCTGTTCCATGCGCTGCGCCTCGGCGAACAGGAAGATGCGGCAGGCGCGCTCGATCCTGCGACAGTCGCTGCGGAAGGCCGCCTCCAGCGGCGCCGGGATCCGCTCTCGCCCGCTGGCGATCGCCTCGGCCGCAAGCTCCTTCAGCTCGAACTCGTGAGCCGCCGAGGGCCGATCCCCGCGCTCAAGAAGCCTCTGCATGAACGTCAGGAAGAGATCGTGGAGAAGCGAGCCCATCTCGAGAGGCTGCAGCCAGCGGCGCGGGTCCCGTGCGGGCTCCTCCAAGGCGCGCACGCCCAGCACGTCCCGCCACAGGTAACGGCGCGGACAGGCCGCCAGGGTCTCCAGCATGCTGCTCGACAGGACCCGTTGCCCCTGGAGGTCGAGGGCCTGCTCCCCCGGAGCGGCGATCCAGCCATCGAAGCGGCTGGGCACGCTCGCCGCCCGCGCCTCCTGGACCCGCGCACCTCGCTCAGCGTCCGGGTACGCCGCGGCGACTGACTCCCGGTACCCCGGTCGTCCCCTGTGGCCCAGGACGATCTCGAGATCGTCGGCTGCCCCCGGCTCCAGCTCCGACGGCAGGGGCCACTTCCAGCACGGCTCGATGCCGAGCTGATCCCTGGCCAGCTCGAAGAGGGGCGTCGGGTAGGGCTCACGGCCATCGGCCAGGTCCAGGGAGCTGGCCACCAGTGTCACCTCGCCCGCGGCGACGCCGAGCAGACGAATCAGCTGAAAGACCGCATCACCCGGCCGCGACCTCTCCGAACGCAGTCCGAGGGCCCGCCGCGACTCCTCCGGCAGCAGCGGGTCCGGGGAGCCGGCCCCGGGAAAGTGGGCCTCGTCGAGCCCCAAGACGTACAGGTGGCGGCGGAAGGTGTAGCCGGCGCCATCGAGGGGTGCCACATGCAGGCGGCCTGGACGGGCTGGCTGTGCATCCACACCCATGGCCCTCACCGCCTCCAGCAGCCGGCTCGCCTGCTCAGCCGGGGTGCCGCTGAGCCCCGGCCCTCGGGACACCTCGTGCAGGCGGCTCACCAGCGCCTCGCTGGCGAGGGCGTCCCTGTCGCTGCCGGCGCTCCGGCTGGCCGGATTCCCGGCTCTCAGGAAACCGGCGGCGGCCTCCGCCATCGACGCCAGGGAACACGGCCCTTCGGGAACCCATGAGTGCAGGCGCTCCAGGTGCTCTCGCGCCCGTTGCACCCGGCCACGCCGGCGCCCGACCGAGGCGACGGCGCTTGGCTCCAGGCCCTCGGGATTGGGCTGTGCCCCTTCGACGCGGTGCAGTGCTTGCGCGGCGGCCCCGGGACCCCGTCCCACCCGGCCGGCCAGCAGGAGGTGGGCGACGTCCCGCGGAGGCGCCTCGGAATCCTCCCACCCCATGTCGCCACACCTCAGGCCGCGGGCGAGGTCGATCCCGTCCTGACCGCCGCGGATCCACCCGAGGAAGGCCGCCAGTGCCCGTCCCGGACGGGTCCCCTCGACCGGCACGCCAGCCGCGAAATCGGCCGGCAGGTCCCACCGCTCGAATGCGTCGAACATCAGGAACCGGTAGGGATCTCCGCGGGTGTAGGCGATCTCGACCTCGTCCAGGGAGATGCCGCGGTGCAGCACGTCCCTCAGGACGGCGCGGATCTCCGTTTCCATCCCGATCGTGCGCCATAGCCGGACCCGGTCCCGGTCGGCGGCCTCCAGGCCCTTCTCCAGAATCCGCCCCCCCGGTGCCGCCTCGACGGCTGGCGAGGCCGCTCCGGCCGGTGGCCCCAGCCGTCCGCGCGGCACCGCGTTCTCGCCGGCGCGAAGCTGCTCCAGGAACAGGTCTCCTTGCTCCAGCGGTCCGGTGCGCCGGGATGGGGAGCCGGATCGCGGAGCCACCGGGGGCTGGCTCTCTCCTTGGCCTGCCGCGCCCGCCGCCGTCTTCGCCATGCCGGGGATGGGGGCCCTCGCCCAGCGGACCGCGGCGCTGTGCGCGGGAGCCGGAACACCGTAGGAGCCCCGGCCGATGCGATGCAGCCGGCCACCGGAAACGGCGAGGACGTACCGGTGAGCCAGAGGCCGCATCTCGGTCTCGTCGGTGAGGATCCACACTGCCGGGGGGTGGGCATCGCCGCCCTCCACGGCATCAATGGCGGCACTCAGGATGCGGGCATCGTCCCACCAGCCCTGGTGCAGAAGCTCCTCGCAGTAGGCGGCGTACACGGGACCGAGTCCGGCAAACGGCCCCGGTGGGAGCTCGCCGACTCTCTCAGGGGTGATTCCGGCAGCGCGAAGCTCGTCGAAGGTTCGCTGCATTGCCGCTGCCAGTCCTGTCCCCGCGGCCCTTGTGGATGGGCGGATGCCCTCGCCGGCCGGTCCCGCGAGCACCGCCTCCACGAGCCATCGGCGTCCCTCCTGCCTGAGCCACCGTTCCCACGCCGACGGTCGGGAAGGACGGATGCGGTCCCGGGCATGCCGCACGGGAGTGGTGACACGCAGGTTCGTCCAGGAGCGTCCATGGCGCGTCAGGGCGCCGGCCAGGTCGTTCCCCACCCTGGGGGCGGGCTCGAAGAGGACCTTGGTCTGCAGGGGATGGGCGCGACAGAGTTCTTCGAGCTGACGCAGAGGATAGGGGATCATGGCCCGCGCCGGACGGGTCCCTCAGTCCGAGAAGAACTCGGCGTACAGGGATCGCACGGCGGTCTGCATGTCGGCTTCCTTGACCCCGAACATCATGCTCACCTCGCTCGATCCCTGGTTGATCATCTCCAGGTTGATCCCGCTCCGCGCGAAGGCCCCGGTGGTCCTGGCCGCGAGTCCGACGGTGTGGCGCATTCCCTCGCCCACGACCATCACCAGGGCCAGTCCGCGCTCGACCGAGACCTCATCCGCTACAAGCTCCGTGCGCACCCGGCGCAGGACCCGCTCCTCGGTGGCGTGATCGAAGAACTCCTCGCGGACGATGACGGAGAGGTTGTCGATCCCGGAAGGGGTGTGCTCGTAGGGAATCCCCTCGTCCTCGAAAACCTCGAGAAGCCGCCGGCCGAAACCGACCTCGCGGTTCATCAGGTAGCGGCTGACGTAGACGGTGCAGAAGCCGCCGGTGGCCGCGATGCCGGCTACCGGCGCTCCCTCCACGCTCCGGTCGGGCACGATGAGGGTGCCGTCGGCCTCGGGATTGTCCGTGTTCTTCACCGCCACCGGGATGCCGCCGTGGAACACCGGCTCCAGGGCCTCGTCGTGAAAGACCGAGAACCCGGCGTAGGACAGCTCCCGCATCTCCCGGTAGGTGATCTCGCCGACGGGCCGGGGATGCGGAACCAGCCGCGGGCTGGCGGCGAAGACCGAGTCCACGTCGGTGAAGTTCTCGTAGAGCTCGGCGCCCACGGCGGCGGCCAAGATGGCTCCGGTGATGTCGGATCCGCCGCGCGGAAAGGTGACGAGCCGGCCCGACTCGGTGTAACCGTAGAACCCGGGAAAGACCGTGATCCCGGACCGGTCCCGCAGCGAGCGCAGGTTGCCGTAGGACTGGCGCAGGACGCGGGCGTTGCCTGCCTCGGCGGAAAGGATCAGGCCGGCTTCCCGGGGGTCGATGAAGTGAGCCTCCAGACCGCGGCTGCGCAGGTGCTCGGCCACGAGGCGGGCGCAGTTGCACTCGCCGGCGGCCTTCATCGAATCGAGGTAGAGGTCCTCGTCGCCGGTCTCCGCGGTCAGGCGTTGACGCAGATCGATTTCGATTCCGCGCAGGCAGGCGTCCGGAAGCTCGAGTCCCCTTGCCAGATCGGCGAACCGCTTCAGCGCCACCATCAGCTCCGCCTCGCCGGACCGGTGGGTGAGCCGGGCCTCGGCAGCGGCGATCAGCAGGTCCGTGACCTTGGTGTCCCCGGCGTCCCTCCGCCCCGGGGCGCTGACCACCACCAGCCGCCGCGCGCCGTCGGCGGCCAGGATATCGCCGACCTTGCGGATCTGTCCGGCCGTGGCCAGGGAGCTGCCGCCGAACTTCACCGTCTTCACCGAGCGGGTGTCCTCACTCCGGCCCGAGCCGCACGCGGCGCTGGCCCATGGGCTCAGCCTCGGCCGGCTCGATCTCCGGGGCCCGTTCCCCGGCCGCTGCCATGCGCCGGATCAGCCGGCCGCGCATCTCCTCGGCCACCGGCCGGTGCGCCTTCGAGTTGATCAGGTTCGCCAACTCGTACGGGTCGGCGTGCAAGTCGTAGAGATACTGTTCGACGAACCGCTCCGACCAGGGGCCGCGCTCCCCGGGCGCGTCGACACCATACTTCCAACGATCCGTGCGGACCGCCCGCCCGGTCTGGGCCTCGCTGATCTGCACGAAGACCTCCTCGGGCCATTCCGCAGCCCCGCCGCGTGCCCCCAGCAACGGCAGGATCGACCGGCCCTGCATCGCCTCGGGCACCTCCAGACCGGCCGCCTCGAGCAGCGTCGGTGGAAGGTCGATGAGGCTGACCAGCTCCTGCACCTGGCCGCCGCCGCGGAAGCCCGGTCCGGAGAGCACGGTGGGCACGCGGATGGAACTGTCGTGGCAGGAGCGCTTGTACTCGGAATTGCGCGTCCGGAAGTGGTTGCCGTGGTCGGAGGTGAACAGCACGATCGTCTCCTCCACCAGGTCCAGGCTCTTCAGCGCGTCCAGCAGGCGGCCATACGCTTCGTCGAGGCGCTTCACCATGCCGTAGTACCCGCCCAGGTGCCGGTGGGCGGACCCACCGAGGGCGGCCAGGTCGGGAGGCACCCACCGGCCGGTGTAGCGCTCCCGGTAGCCGTCGGGCGGCGGGTAGTCGTCGAGGTGGTTCTGGTGGTGGGGCTCGATGTAGGAGATGAAGAGGTAGAACGGTTCCTGCTTCGAGGCCCTCCCGTCGATGTAGCGGATCGCGGCGTCGGTGACCGCGTCGACGCGGTATCCGGGCAGCTTCACCTCCTCGCCCTCGCCGTCGTACATCACGGTGTCGTAGGCGTCGGAGGTGAACTCGAGCACGTTGGAGGCCAGCCAGTAGCGGTAGCCGAAGCGCTTGTCGGCCGGGACGGGGCCCCTGCACCCGCGGTCGTGGAGATGCCACTTGCCGATGTAGGCCGTGTCGTAGCCAGCCTCGCCGAAGTGGTGGGCCAGGGTCCGGCTGTCGTCGGGCAGGGGGATGGCGTTGCGGTAGCACCCGGTGGTGGTGGCGTAGAGACCGGTCTGCAGGCAGGAGCGGGCCGGGCCGCAGACCGGCTGGCAGGTGAAGGACCGGGCCGCGTGGGTGTGGGCCCGAGCGACGCGGTCGAGGTTCGGCGTCAGATCGAGAGGATTGCCGTGGAGGCCCGTCGTGTCCCACCGCTGCTGGTCGGTGAAGAAGACGATGACGTTGGGGCCGGCGGTCGGCATCATCACCCTCAGCCGGGCCGAACCATTCTCTCGGGCCGGACCTTCTCGGCGAACTCCTCCTTGGTGAGCAGACCGAGCTCCACCGCGGCCTGCACGAGGGTGGTGCCCTCGGCGTAGGCCTTCTTGGCAACCCTGGCGGCGTTGTCGTAGCCGATGTGGGGATTCAGGGCCGTCACCAGCATGAGAGACTCGCGCATCAGCTCGTCGATGCGCTCGCGGTTGGCCTCGATGCCGGTGGCGCAGTGCTCGTCGAAGCTGGCCACGGCGTCGGTCAGCAGACGGGCCGAGTGCAGCAGGTTGTGGATCATCACCGGCTTGTAGACGTTCAGCTCGAAGTTGCCCTGGGAGCCGCCGAACCCGACAGCGGCGTCGTTCCCCATCACCTGCACGCAGACCATGGTCAGGGCCTCGCACTGCGTCGGGTTCACCTTGCCCGGCATGATCGACGAGCCGGGCTCGTTCTCCGGGATGCGGATCTCGCCGATGCCGCAGCGCGGGCCCGAGGCCAGCCACCGGACGTCGTTGGCGATCTTCATCAGGGACCCGGCGATCGTCCGCAGCATGCCCGAGGCCTCGACCACAGCGTCGTGGGCGGCCAGGGATTCGAACTTGTTCGGCGCCGTGACGAAGGGCTGGCCGGTGATCTCGGCGATCCGGCCGGCCACGGTAACGGCGAAGTCCCTGTGGGCGTTGAGTCCGGTGCCCACAGCCGTTCCCCCCAGGGCGAGCTTGTAGAGGGGCTGCAGGACCTGTGTCGCGCGCCGGACCCCCTCCCGCAGCTGATGGGCGTGGCCGGACAGCTCCTGGCCCAGGGTCAGGGGCGTCGCGTCCTGCAGGTGGGTGCGCCCGATCTTGATCACGTCGTCATAGGCCGCAGACTTCGCCTCGATGGTGGCGGCCAACTGCTCAAGCGCGCCAAGGAGCTGGTTCTCGATGGCGTCGGCGGCCGCGATGTGCATGGCCGTGGGAAAGACGTCGTTGGAGGACTGCCCCCGGTTGACGTGGTCGTTCGGATGAACGGGGCTCTTGGAGCCCATCTCTCCACCCGCCATCTCGATGGCGCGGTTCGAGATCACCTCATTGGCGTTCATGTTCGACTGCGTGCCGGAGCCCGTCTGCCAGACCACGAGGGGGAAGTGGTCGTCCAGAGTGCCGTCCGACACCTCCGTGGCGGCCCCGGCGATCAGGCCGGCGAGTTCAGCGTCGAGCGTGCCCAGTTCCTCGTTGGCCAGGGCCGACGCCTTCTTGACCACCCCGAGGGCCCGTATCATCTCCCGCGTGAAGCGGTCGGCGCCGATCCGGAAGTTCTGGAGCGAACGCTGGGTCTGCGCGCCCCAGTAGCGATCCCCCGGGACCTCGATTTCCCCCATGCTGTCGGACTCGATCCTCACCTTCATCTCCTCAACGGCTCCCATCTGTCAGTAGTCCTGCAGTGTTGCCTGGGCTTCCTGCTGCAGGCGGCTCAGGGAGCTCTGCACCTCTGCCCCTTGGACCACCCTCACCACGGTTCTGCTGATCAGCCGGCGCACCGCCTCGTACCCGGGCAGGGACGGCTCCGCCTTTCCGTACTCGAGCAACTGGTAGGCGCTGGCATACCGGGGATTCTCCTCGAGGTAGTCGGCGAGCAACCGCCGGGTGCTCTTGCGAGCGGGGAAGTAGTTGCTCGCCTTCACCCAGCGGGCCTGTTGCGGCGGCTCGGTGAACCACTTCAGGAAGAGCCAGGCTGCCAGCTGGCGCTCGGGTGTCGTGCGGCACACGGAGATGCTGGCGCCGTAGAAGTTGACCAGAGGCTCCGGCCCCGCCTGGGGCGGCGGCGCCACCCCCCAGTCGAAGTCCGCCCCCGTGGCCACTCCCTCCTGCACGAAGGGCAGCCCCGAGGTCGAGCGAAGCATGAACAGCGCTTCTCCGATGTTGAAGGCCGTCTGATCTCCATAGGCCTCCCCCATCAGCTCAACCGCCCCCTCAGCGGCCAGCTCCTGCATCAGCTGCAGGGAGGCGGCCATCTCGGGGGTGTCCAGCCGGTACGAGGTGCCCGCCGGATCGAGGAAATCCCCCCCGCGGGAGAAGGTCATCGACGCGGCCCGGGACGCATCCATGTCGAGGACGAATCCGAGACTGCGCACCCCGGCGGGGTTTCCGCTGAAGGGCCGGTCCCGTGCGGCGCGGCACAGCCGGGCGAACTCCTCCCACGTCTCCGGTGGCCCGGGGGCTCCGAGCTCCCGCAGCCAGTCCATGTTGTGGTACAGGACCTCGATCGAGCGGTTCGGCGGCAAGGCGATCTGCCGGCCCTCGATGCGGTCCTGAAGCAGGAAGGCTTCCACGTAGTCGGCCGCCGCCGCCTGACTCAGCCCCCACCTCGCGGAGGTCATGTACGGGATCAGATCGACGATCCCGTCGGCCAGCAGGTATTCCCACGCCTGATTCTGGTAGGCCACCACGAGGTCCGCCACGCTGCCGCCTTGCAGTCCCACCACCATCTTGTTGTAGATGTCGCCGTAGCTCCCGGCGAATTCGCCGCGCACCCGGATCCCGTGTGGATTCGTCCCGTTGAAGTCGGCGATCATCTCCTGCAGCGCCTGCTCGCGAGCTCTCTGGTGCTGGTACCAGAACACGACCTCCTGGCCCTGCGGATCCACCGCTTCCAGGTCGACTGCCGGTGCCGGCGCGTCCTCGCCGACGCAGCCCGCGGCGAGCCCGGCGGCCGCCGCCATCCCCCACTTGCGGAGCGTCGCCCTCATCCCTTCATCCCCGACATGGAGATGCCCTCCGTGAACTCCCTCTGCACCAGGGCATACACCACCAGGACCGGCACCGTGGCGATCACGGCGCCCGCCATCTGCAGGTGGACCTCCGGCCCGGCCTCGGTGACGAACTTCTGCAGGCCCACGGCGATCGGCCGCCACGCCGGGGTGTTGGTCACCAGCAGCGGCCAGCCGAGGGCGTTCCACGAGCCGATGAAGGCGAGCATCCCCACCGTCAACAGGGGAGCGCGGCACAGGGGCAACACCACCTGAAACAGAAAGCGCAGGTGGCCGGCGCCGTCGATGCGGGCAGACTCCCACAAGTCGCCAGGGATCCCGCGCATGAACTGACGCAGCAGGAAGACACTGAAGGCGCTGGTCATGAAGGGAATCGTCAGGCCCGGCCAGTTGTTGAGCCAAGGCACCGGACTGACCCGGTGCAGCCCCGACACAGTGAGGAAGTTGGGCACCATGGTCACCGTCTCCGGCACCATGAGCGTCGCCAGGATGACGACGAAGATCGCCTCGCGGCCGGGGAATCGAATGCGGGCCAAGGGATAGGCGGCCATCAGCGAGAACAGCAGAGTGCCGCCGACCACGAGGACCGAGATGATCACGGAGTTCACGAAATATAGACCGAAGTCCTCCTCGCTCCAGGCCACGGCGTAGTTGGCCCATTGCAGCGATGCCGGCAGGGCAGCCCGGCGCAGGGTCTCGCCCCGTGTCATGAAGGAGGACATGACCATCCACACGAAGGGGAGGGCGGCCAGCACGCCGGCCATGATCAGGCTGGCGGTGGTCAATGGGCCGGTGAGACGGCGCGAGTGTCCGGCTGTGGCAGCGATCAGGTCTCTCCGTAGAACACGCGGCGGCCGAGCAGGCGGTTCTGGAAGAGGGTCAGGGCCAGGATGACGACGAACAGGACGAGGGCCAAGGTCGAGGCATAGCCGGCGTTGTGAAACTGGTAGATCTGGTCAAAGATCAGAATGCTGACCACATCTACCGTGTCCTGGGCACCGGCGGTGCGCATGATGTAGATGTGGTTGAATGCCTTGAAGGTGCCGATGACGGCGATGAGGCTGACGAAGAACAGAGCTGGAGACAACAGGGGCAGGGTGACGTGGCGGAAAGTCTGCCAGGAACTGGCGCCGTCGATCTCTGCCGCTTCGAAGTAGTGCCGTGGGATCGCGCTCAGACCCGCCAGCAGGATCACGGTGTCATAGCCGATGTACACCCACACGTTGTACACGCATACGCAGACGAGGGCCAGGCTGGGGAAGGCCGCGTCCAGCCACGCCGGGCAGGATGGCGCGCCCATGGCTTCGAGGAGCAGGGCGGCAAGGCTGCGGCTCTCGTACAGCCAGCCCTGGTCCGAGCCGCCCAGACCCAGCCAGATCCGGTTGGCAAGCGACCCGGGATTGGGGCTGAAGATCGTCCGGAAGACGACCGCCGTGGCGATCATCGGAGTGATGTAGGGAAGGAAGAACAGGACCCGCAGGAACCCGCGTGCCGTGAGGATCCGGAACAGCATGTAGGCCAGCAGCATCGCTCCGGCGACCTCGAAGGGGATCGTGCCGAGAGCGTAGAAAGCCGTGACCTTCACGGCGTTGATCAGACGGACATCGCCGTTGGCTCCCAAGCCGAGAAGCCCGACGAGCAGCGACAGCCCACCCGCCGCCAGGGCGAGGCCCCTTGCCGCCGGCGGGATCGGTCGGCGGCCCGGGTCCCGGGACCACAGACTCAAGGCGCACCACAGGATGGCCAGTCCGGCCAGGGCGCACAGGATCCACTGCGGCTCCCCGAGGGCACGCTCATAGTGGCGCCACCCGACGAAGGCCTCCCGCTTGATCCTCCACCGATGCAGGCTGACGAACAGGGCATAGCCGATCGGGAAGAGCCCGAACAGCCCCAGCACGAGCAGCGCCGGGGACATCAGTGCCCACGCCAGGAGGGCTTCGTTGCGACGGCCTGTCAATCCGAAATGGAAGCGTCCCCGGAGCGACAAGCTCCGGGGACGCTGAGGAGCGTCACGAACGTGACGCCGATGGCTGCCCCCCAGGGATTCGAACCCCGATAACATGATCCAGAGTCATGTGTCCTACCATTGAACGAGAGGGCATCACTGAGAAATCTGGCGGAGAGGGAGGGATTCGAACCCTCGGTACGAGTTACCCCGTACAACAGCTTAGCAGGCTGCCACCTTCGGCCACTCGGTCACCTCTCCACGGCACTCGGACCGCAGTCGTTTCTGGCGGAGGGCGAGGGACTCGAACCCTCAAGGGTGTGAACCCGGCGGTTTTCAAGACCGCTGCCTTACCAATTAGGTCTAGCCCTCC
>JAPOZM010000112.1 GCA_026706075.1 Gemmatimonadaceae bacterium | reverse complement strand
CCGGGGCCGTCCGAGCACCAGGGCATGACCGGCTCCTTGAGGCCCCACAGGATCAGGTGCCCGAGGAAGTGCTGGCGGTTCTCCTGGGAGACGTAGACCAGGCTCTCGCCGTCGCTGGAGACGCCCCCGGTGAACTCCTGGGTGTCGGTAAACAGGCTGCCCCACTGGGACTGGAGCATGTTGACCACGTCCAGGTCCTCGCCGTTGGCCTCCAGGTGGCTGCCCTGGGCGGAGAGGAAGTGGACGTGGGAGTCGCCCGAGTACCAGCCCTCGCCGTTCATGTCGACCCAGCGGTCGAGGGTCAGCTCCAGCTCGGTCTGGCCGGCCTCGATCTCCACCTCCCGGCGGAGGGGCTCGTACTCGAAGCCCCGGGCCACGTCGACGATCACCCGGCCCCGGGGCAGCCAGCCCTGGCAGGTGCCGTCGGTGTATGCGTAGGAGAGCTGCCCCATGCGCACGTCGCCGCCGACGTCGATGTGCCAGCTGTCCATGTCGGAGTTGACGTGGCCGTGGTGGCCGTGGGGGGCGTAGGCCACGCCCTCGGGAGAGCGGAAGTGGATGCGGCACGGCACCGGCCGGCCGGTCCGGCCGTCGAGGACGCGGGTGCGCACCCAGTTGCGGCCGTGGTCGATCATCTCGACCCGCACGCGGCCCTCGGCGCTCTCCGCCGACCCCGCCTCGACCACGTCGCCCCAGCGGGCCTCGCCCACGGGCTCGCCGTCCTGCTTTACCGTCACCGTCGCCGAGGGGGAGGCCGCGATCTGCAGGCCCGCCGGGCTGCTGGACGGGTTTCGGGCTTCGCCCCAGCCCTTGCGGTCGGCGACGAACTCCTCCGGCGTCTTCCGCGAGAGTGGATACGGATAGGTGGTGACGCCGCGGTCGACCTCGACCTCCAGATCGAAGGGCCGGTCCGCCGCCTCGGGGTCGGTGAGGGTGATGCGCACGTCGCGCAGCCCCTCGCGGCAGATGGGGAACTCGTCGGCGTGCCCGAGGGTGACGGCGCCCACGGCGAGGACCCGCTCCCCCGGTTCCACCTCGATCGCTTCCAGCTCCCGCTCCGGGTGCGGGTTCGACCAGACGTAGAGGGCGAAGTGGGCGTTGCTGGCCGCCGCCGTCTCGGTCTGCCGCCGGCCGGCCGCGTCCCAGCGGCCCTCCCAGCGGGGCAGCAGCTCGTCCTTCTGGTCCGGGAAGGCGACGAAGGGGCGGCCGCCGTCGCTGGGCACGGTGCAGATCTCGAAGCGCTCCCGCTGCGGCACCGGGACGACCTCGCCGCCCGCAAGGTGGAAGTGGTAGGTGGCCACGGTGTCGCCGGTGGGGGCGCCGTCGCGGATGGAGGACTCGGCCAGCCGGTGAGCGAAGACGACGTGGCGGGCGGTACTCCCGACGGGGATCCTCAGGCTGGAGGTCCGGTGCCCCGGACCGAAGGCGATGAGGCAGTGCTCGCCGCCGCCGCCCACCTGGAAGGGCAGTCCCTGCCAGCTCTGCTGTCCGGTGGGCACCGCCGCCCCGAAGAGATCGGCGCCAGCGTTGCAGAGGGGGGTGAGGTCGAGCGGCTCGTAGTCCTTCATCACGCGATTCTCCCCGGTGGCCGCGCAGCCGCGCGGCGGTCCGTTTGCTACATTGCCCGTTCCCAAGGCCGCCTAAGATAGGACGCCCCGCACGCGCCGAAAGAAGGAGCATCCTCCATGAGCCCCACGCCGACGCCCCTCGACGACGAGGCCCTGCAGCGGTTCCTGCGCGATGGCTACATCACCCTCGACGCGGGCCTGGACGCCGACTTCCACCGGGACGTCTACGAGGAGGTGGACCGCCTCTTCGAGGCAGAGTCCAACCCCGGCAACAACATCCTGCCGCGGGTCCCCGGCATCCGCCGCGTCCTCGACAGCCCCCCCGTCCACGGCGCCCTGAAAAGCCTGTTGGGGGTGGACTACTACCTGCACGCCCACCGCTTCTGCCACTACCGGCAGGCCGGCAGCGAGGCCCAGCAACTGCACAAGGACAGCTGGTCGCGGAGGCACCACCGCACCCGCTGGTGCATGGCCTTCTACTACCCGCAGGACACCACCGAGGAGATGGGCCCCACGGGCATCGTGCCGGGATCGCAGTACCTGAACGGCCCGCCGGACCCCGACGGGGAGGTCGCCCTGGCCGGCCGCGCCGGCACGGTGACGATCGTCCACTACGACCTCTGGCACCGGGGCCTGGCCAACACCAGTGACCGCAAGCGCTACATGCTGAAGTTCCTCTTCACCCGCCTCGACGAGCCGGCGGCTGACGGCCGGGGGCCGGCGGTCTTCGACGAGGAGGACCCGCGGGCCCCCCTGTGGCGGTCGATGTGGCGCTGGCAGACGGGCCATGCCGGTCCGGCCGGAAGCCGGGTCTCCTCCGGGGAGGTGACGGAGCTGGCGGCGGATCTCGGCGCCGAGGACGAAACCCGCGCCCAGCACGCCGCCTACCGCCTCGGGGAGTCGGCGGACACCGCCGCCGTGGGCGCCCTGCTGGAGGGCCTGCGCTCCGGGGCGGGCGGCGTCCGGCGCAACGCCGCCTACGGGCTGACCGCCGTGGGCGCCGCCGCCGTCCCCGGGCTGGTGGAGTGCCTGGCGCACGGGGACGCCGGGCTGCGCGCGGCCGCCGTCGACGCCCTGGGCGATCTCGGCCGCCAGGCCGCCGAAGCGGCGCCCTCCGTCTCCGCGAGCCTGGAGGACGAGGACCTCGAGGTGCGGCGGCAGGCCGCCCACGCCCTGGGCACGATGGGGGCCGACTCCGCCGTGCCTCGCCTGGCCGAGGCCTGTTCCGAGGAGGACGACTGGGTGGCCCGCAACGCCTCCCTGAGCCTGGCGCGACTGGGAGCCCCCGCCGAGGAGGCCCTCCCGGCCCTGGGCCGCGCCCTCGACCACGACAACCGCTACGTGCGCGCCAACGCCCTCCGCTGCCTGCAGCGCATCGACAGCTCAGGGGCCCGGGAAATGCTCTACCACCACCTGGCCACCTCCCGCTGGTGCCCGATCACGGCCAGCGGCACCCCCTACTGAACCTCGATGCTCAGGATCGAGACCCGGGGAGGGGCCTGGGAGCGGGGCCGCCAGCAGGGCGAGCAGAGCCGCCGCCTCGCCGAGGGATGGCTCAGGTCCTCCCTGTCCCGACTGGCCGCCCAGCGCCGGGCCTCCTCATGGGGGGCCCTGGTCGGGGCGGTGTCCGGCGAGGTGCGGCGCTGGATCGACCAGTGGGCCGCCGTCTACCCGGCCGGCGTGGAGGAGTGCCGCGGCATCGCCGCCGGCCTGGGCTGGGACGAGGACCTCTACCTGGGGGCCCTCTGCCACCACCGCCTCTCCGGCGAGCTGCCCCAGTGCACCCTCGTCGGCCGCCACCAGGGCGGGTCCACGCGCTTCGGCAAGACCGATGACATCGAGCGCCATCAGCTCGGGCTGAACCTGCTCGAGATCAGCCGCCCGACCGACGGCCACGACCACCTTCACTTCCACTTCGCCGCCACCCCCTGGACCGTGGCGGGCGCGAACCAGCCGGGGCTGGCCATGGGCATGACCGGCATCCCGGGGCCGATGAAGGAGGAGGCGGGCCTGTTCTCGCTGATGGCCCTGCGCACCGTGCTGCCGGCCTGCGCCGACGTGGGCGAGGCCCTCGAGCACCTGCGCGATCTGCCCGTGAACGCCTACGGCTTCAGCCTGATGCTCGGAGACGCGGGAGGCCGACTCGCTCTCGTGGAGAAGACCGGCGCCGGGATGACGGTGGTCGAGGCGGAGGACGGCCGCCCTCTCGGGCATACGAACCACATCCTCGACGCCGACTTCGCCCGCCTTAACCCGGCCCAGGGCGCCCCCATCGACGCCAACGGCCGGCGGCGCCTCGACAACGCCCTGCGCCTTGCGGGGGAGGGGGTCCCCATCGAGCGGATCCTGGCGGACCGCTCCTCCGTGGGGGCCATCTGCCAGCAGGGGGAGGACGGGCTGCACACCGACTTCGCCGTCCTCTTCGAGCCGGTGGAGGGGCGCATGCGCCTGTGGTCCGGCCCACCCGCCCGGGTGGAGCCGGCGGAGTACGACTTCGAGCGGCTGCTCGCCTGACGCCTCCCGGCAGGTCTCCGCCGGCCTAGGCCTGCAATCGCAGGAAGCCCTCGGGGTCGCGCAGGCTCTCCCACGACGTGCGCACCCAGCCCTCGGGCACCGGACCCACCCGCACCCGGGCGTCGGCGAGTTGCCCCGCCAGCCGTCCCGTACCCCCCGGCAGGTGCCCCACCGTGAGGGGCGCCGAAGCCTCCAGCGGGCGCCCTCGGGGCGGCGCCTCGTCGACGAGCTCGCCGTCGATCCACAGCTCGGCCCCCCGGCCGCAGCGGTAGACCCCGGCCACGTGGTGCCACCCCGGAACGGGAAGGCGATGGGCCCGCACCGAGACCGGCCCCTCGGCGCAGTTGACGAGGAAGGAGGCACCCGCGAGGGCGCCGCCGAGGCCGCCGTTATGGCCGCAGTCCATCCACCGCAGCTGGAACCGCGCTCCCTCGCCGGCGGTGTCCAGGCGCAGGACCTGTCCGTGGGAGCGGATCTCCCCCGTGGGATCGTCCTCGCGCCAGGGCGCCATGTAGAGGAAGCGGCCGTCGAAGGCGCCGCCGTTGAACCCCCCGGGGTTCGGCGGCGCCAGGGCGCATCCGTCCGCCGCCTGCCAGGAGGCCGGGTCGTCGAAGGGGCGGGCCGTGTCGTAGCGGAGGGTGCGGGCGTGGAACCCCAGGCCGGAGTCCTCGCCCTCCCAGAAGGGGATGAAATGGACGAAGCGTCCGTCGAAGGCGGCGCCATCGTACCCGCGTGTGTGCAGGCCGCCGATGTGGGCCGCCTCGAAAGCCTGCCAGCTGCCGGGATCGTCGAAGGGGGCGCGGCTGTCGTAGCGCACCACGGTGGAGTGGGCGTACGGGGTGAAGTAGATCCAGCGGCCATCGAAGACGGCGCCGACGCACATGCCGAAGGGCCGGCCCGGCAGCCGCGCGGGATCGAAGGCCTCCCAGGCGGCCGGATCGTGGAAGGAGAGGCGCGGATCGTGGCGCAGCACGGCGCCGCCGTCGAGGGGGGCGAAGTAGACGTGCCGGCCGTCGTAGAGGGCGCCGTCGTAGTTGGTGCAGTTCAGCCCTCCCGTGGCCCCGGCGTCGTGGACCGCCCAGCTGGTCTGGTCCTGGAACTCCCCGGTCGTGTCGAAGCGCAGGACGCGGCCGTCGGCGCCGCTCTCCTGGTGATAGCCCGGTGCGAAGTAGGCGTAGCGGCCGTCGAAGGCGCCGCCCTGGCTGGAGATCGGTCCGCCGGCGTCCCGGGCGGACCAGCTCGCCGGGTCGCGGAAGTCCCCGGCCGTGTCGAAGCGCAGGACCCGCCGGTGCATCTCCTCGCCGTCGGTGCGCGGCACGTAGTAGACGCAGCGGCCGTCGAAGACGGCGCCGTAGTAGCCCCGGGTGACCAGGCCTCCGGTCGCCCCGGCGTCGTACCCCTCCCAGGCGGCGGGGTCGTCGAAGGACCGGCGCGTGTCGTAGCGCAGGGCCTGCCCGTGGCGGCCCTCGTCGTTGCACTGGGGGGCGAAGTAGACGTGGCGGCCGTCGAAGACGGCTCCGAAGAACCCCCGTGTCCGCAGGCCGTCGGTGGACCCGGCGTCACGGGTGGCGAAACCTGCCATCTCCCCGGCGAAGGCCCACTGGGCGGCGATCAGCTGGGCCGCCTCGGCGCGCACCTCCTCGACGGCGAGCCAGCCCTCGACGACGAAGTCGTCCCCCGGGGCCCCGGGATCGGCCTCGCGGCCGGCGAAGAGGGTGTAGCCGGAGAACCCGCCGCCGACGGACGAGGTCTCGCCGAGGTCCAGGAACAGGAAGGCGTCGCGTCCCCGCTCCAGCCTTCGGGCCTCGATCCAGCCTTCGACCCGGCCGGTGGCCCCGTCGGCCGACAGGCGGTGGGGCACCTCGCCCTCGGAGTCCCTCACCCGCATCCCCGACCCCGGGGCCGCCCGGGCGGCGGCGGGCAGGACCAGATCGACGCGGACCGGGAAGCGCTCCAGATCGCCGTGGACGCGCTCTCCGGCGACGCGCAGCTTCAGGGTCACGGGGGTCACAGGGGTCGGGACTCCTGTGCTAGGAACGCTGCTCGCGGACCGGACCGTGCTCCAGGCGGGCGTAGAGGTCGGCCCACTCCCGGGAGCCGTCGTCGTCCCAGATCTCCAGCCTCACCCCCGGCTCCTGGGCCGGATCGTTGCCGGCCTGCCGGAAGTGCGGCCAACACTGGTCCCGCATGCTGGAGAAGTGCACCACGCGGCCCCCCTCCCAGACCACGGAGAGGATGTGGCGCGGCTGCTCCACCCTGTACGGGGGCTCCATGGCGAAGCGGGTCAGCGCCTCCTCGTCGACCTCGACGCCGAGGCCCGGCCCCTCGGGCACGCGCAGGTACCCGCCCCGGATCGTGAGGGGCTCGCGCAGCAGGTCGTCGGTGTAGTTGTTCAGGCAGGTGATCGCCGGCCACTGGGCGAAGTTGAGCACCGATCCGAGATGGGCGGCGAAGGCGGTCACCAGGCCGACGCCGACCATCTGCAGCCAGAAGGGCTTCTCGAACTCGGCGGCGAGCTGGCCCTGGCGCAGGACGGCGGAGACGCCCCCGCCGATGACGAAGCCGTCGCAGACCGCCTCTTGCACCGCCGTGGGGAACGGGGGCGCCCCGAAGTGCAGCGCGATCGGCCGGGAGACCTTGCGTCGCAGCTCCCGCTGGCCCTCCACGTCCCCCTGGTTGATGGGGCCCTCGTAGATGGAGACCCGCTCGTACCCGTCGAGCCGCTGCAGCACCGGGGCCGCGGTGCCCACGTTGAGGAGCATGCCGTTCCAGTCCAGGTCGAGCCGGTAGTGCGGGGGGGTGACGGCGCTGACCGCCTCCACCTGCTGATATACGTCGATCCAGGGGCGGGTCTTGAACTTGTGGAAGATGTAGCCTGCGGCCACCGCGTCCTTCGCCTCCTCGGCCAGGTCCTCCGGACCCATCTTGGTGTTCCACCAGGCGATGGGGCACCAGTCGCGCACCTTGGGCAGGTTGAACAGCTTGTAGGCGGGTACCCCCAGGGCCTTGCCGACCACGTCGTAGAGCGCCATCTGCAGACCGGCGCCGAGGCCGTCGTCGCCCAGCAGCTCGGCGGGGTTGCGGCCGCGCACGCCCTCCAGCGCCTGGTCGCTGACCGGCCCCCAGGTGTAGTGGGGCAGGGTCTCGCCGTAGCCGACGCTGCCGTCGTCGGTGGTGACGCGGATGACCTCGACGATCTGCCACTGCCAGACGAGGAGCGCGTTCCAGCGGCTCACGCGCTCGGTGAAGGGCACGCGCACGGTGATGCGCTCGACCTCCTGGATGCGCAGGGGGACGGGCATGGGACTCTCCAGGCTGGAGGGTGAGGGGCGGCGGGTTCCGCCAGGGCGGGCACCCGGCCGGGGATGGAGGGGCTCTCTCGCCGCAAGGTATGGGCCGCCCTGCGTGGTCACAAGCAGACGCGGCAAGCCCGGGGGACGGCTTGACGATCTCCGGCGGCCCCGTAACCTTTTGGGCATTCTGTTCCTCCGCAGACTCGCCGGCGCCTCGCGCAACCCTTGCCGGCCCGAGCCACTCCCCCCCTGGAGTCGCGCCACTTGATACGCGCCGTCAGCCTGGGCCTCGTCTGCTGCGCATCCTGGCTTCTCTGGTCCAACCACTACACCCTCCTGCTGCTGGCCTGCGGCGCCGGGTCCTGCCTTCTCGTCGTCCTCATCGTCCGGCGCATGGAGGTTCTGGACGAGGAAGGGGTGCCTCTGCACCTGACCCCGCGCCTGGCGCTCTATCTCCCCTGGCTGACCTGGGCCCTCTTGCGGGCCAACATCGACGTGGCCCTGCGCATCCTGCGGCCGGGACCGCCCATCGCCCCTCGCATGCTGCGGGTCCGGCCGGGACAGAGGACGAGCCTCGGCCGCGCGATCTACGCCAACTCCATCACCCTGACTCCGGGGACCCTGACCTGCGATGCCGACGGCGAGGAATTCACCGTCCACGCCCTGACCCGGGAGGCCGCCGAGGAGCTGGAGGCGGGCGGGATGGACCGGCGGGCGCGGAGCCTCGAAGGCCCGGCGGACTGAGAGCCATGTTCGCAGCCACCATGGCCGCCGTGCTGTTCACCATGGCCCTGGCCCTGGCGCGCACCGCCCTCGGTCCGACCGTGTACGACCGTGTCCTCGGGGCCAACATGTGCGGCACCAAGACGGTCCTGCTCATCGCCGTCCTCGGTTTCCTCACGGGGCGGCCCGAGTTCCTCGACCTGGCCCTGATCTACGTCCTCCTCAACTTCATCTCCACCGTGGCAATCCTGAAGTTCGTCCAGTACGGGAGCTTCTTCGGACCCGGACGAGTGAGCCGCCGCTGACCATGGATCTCATCGACCTGGCCAGCTGGGCCCTGCTGATGTCGGGAGCCTTCTTCTGCGTCGTCGGCGGCATCGGGCTCCACCGGCTGCCGGACTTCTTCAGCCGCATGCACGGGGCGGGCGTCACCGACACCCTGGGCGCGGGACTGGTTCTCGGGGGGCTGATGCTGCAGGCGGGATGGACGCTGGTGCTGGTAAAGCTGGTCTTCGTCCTCGCCCTCCTGTGGATCACCAGTCCGACGGCGGCTCACGCCATCGCCAGGGCCGCCCTCGAGGACGGACTGGAGCCGTACACCACCGAGTCGGAGGAACCCCCCGCCGGTCGAGAGGGCGCCCCCTCTTGACCGAACTGATCGACCTCAGCCTCCTCCTCTTCCTGGCCGGCATCGCCGTGGCCGTGGCCCGCCTCCGCAACCTCCTGGCCGTTGTCGTCTTCATGGGCTTCTACAGCCTCGTCTCGGCCGCCCTCTTCACGGTACTCGACGCCGTGGACGTGGCCTTCACCGAGGCCGCCGTGGGCGCCGGGGTCTCCACGGTGATCCTCCTCGGCACGCTGCTGCTGACGACGAGGCGGGAGAAGTCCGGCCATCCGACGGTCGTTCCCTTCCTCGTGGTGGTGATCACGGGGGCCGCCCTGGTCTTCGCCACCCTCGACATGCCGCGCTACGGGGACCCCGGGGCCCCGGTCCACCAGCACGTGGCCCCCCGCTACATCGAGCGGTCGGGAGAGGAGATCGGCGTGCCCAACATCGTCACCTCGGTGCTGGCCAGCTACCGCGGCTACGACACCCTCGGCGAGCTGACCGTCATCTTCACCGCCGGCGTCGGCGTCCTGCTGCTCCTGGGCGGACGCCCGCGAGCCCGGGACGCCCCGTGAGCCACCATCTCATCCTCCGGGTCGTGGCCAAGCTCCTGATTCCCTTCATCCTCCTCTTCGGCCTCTACGTGCAGTTCCACGGCGACTACGGCCCGGGAGGCGGGTTCCAGGCCGGGGTGATCTTCGCCGCCGCCTTCGTGCTCCATGCCCTCGTCTTCGGCGTCGAGGCGGCCCGGCGGATCGCCCCCGCCCGCCTGCTCGAGGCGGGCATCGCCGGGGGCGTGCTGCTCTTCGCGGGGACCGGCCTGGCGGGCCTGCTCATGGGGGGCCACTTCCTCGACTACGACGTCCTCTTCGCCGATCCCCTGGAGGGCCAGCACCACGGCATCCTGCTCGTCGAGCTCGGGGTGGGAATCACCGTGGCCGCGGTGATGATCGCCGTCTTCCTCGCCTTCGCCGGGCGGAAGGAGGACCCGTGACCGTCGGACTGATCAACTACTGGGTCGTCATCTTCCTGATGATGACCGGCTTCTACATCGTCATGTCGAGCCGAAACCTGATCAAGAAGATGGTCGGACTGGGCCTCTTCCAGACCTCGGTCTTCATCCTCTACATCACCATGGGCAAGATCGAGGGAGGGACGGCGCCGATCCTCACGGAGGCGGGCGCCGCCTACTCCAATCCCCTGCCCCACGTCCTCATCCTCACCGCCATCGTCGTCGGCATCGCCACGACGGCCCTGGGCCTGGCCCTCATCGTCCGCATCCAGGAGGCCTACGGCACGGTGGAGGAGGACGAGATCCAGGCGGCCGACTCCGGGTGAGTCTCTGCGAGCACCTGCCGATCCTGCAGATCGTCGTGCCCCTCGCGGCATCGCCGGCCTGCATCCTCCTGCGCCGCCGCGGCTGGAGCTGGGGCCTGGCCCTGGGCGCCGCCTGGACGGCCTTCGGCGTCGCCGCGCTGCTGCTCCACCGGGCCCTGGCGGATGGCGTCGTCGTCTACGCTCTCGGCGGCTGGGAGCCCCCCTGGGGGATCGAGTACCGCGTCGACCCGGTCAACGCCTTCGTCCTCCTTCTGGTGGCCCTCATCGGCGCCGTGGTCCTGCTCTACACGCCGCGCAGCCTCGCCGCCGAGCTGGACGGTATCCGGGGCAACCTGTTCTACAGCGCCTACCTGCTCTGCCTCACCGGACTCATGGGGATGGCGATCACGGGGGATGTCTTCAACCTCTTCGTCTTCCTTGAGATCTCCTCCCTCTCGAGCTATACCCTCATCGCCCTCGGCCGCGACCGGCGCGCCCTGAGCGCCTCCTTCCAGTACCTGATCATGGGGACGGTGGGGGCCACCTTTTTCGTCATCGGCATCGGCCTCCTCTACATGATGACGGGCACCCTGAACATGGTCGATCTGGCCCAGCGTCTGCAGCCGGTGATGCACACGCGCACGGTGCTGGCCGCCTTCGCCTTCCTCACCGTCGGGATCGGTCTGAAGCTGGCCCTCTTCCCGCTGCATCTGTGGCTGCCCAACGCCTATGCCTACGCCCCTTCGGCGGTGACCGCCCTGCTCGCGGCGACGGCCACCAAGGTGTCGGTCTATGTCTTCCTGCGGTTCTACTACGGGATCTTCGGCACCTCCTTCTCCTTCGGGACCCTGGGCATGGACATCCTGCTCGTCGCCCTGGGCCTGGCGGGCGTCTTCGTCGCCTCCCTGGTCGCCGTCTTCCAGGAGAACCTCAAGCGCCTCCTCGCCTGGTCGAGCATCGCCCAGGTCGGCTACATGATCGTCGGCGTCGGCCTGGGCTCGGCCACGGGGCTGACGGCGACCCTGGTGCACCTCTTCAACCACGCCGTGACCAAGGGCGCCCTGTTCCTCGCCGTGGGCTGCATGGTGGCCCGCCTCGGCGCCTGCGAGCTCGACGACCTGCGGGGTATCGGCCGGCGCATGCCGCTGGCCACGGCGGCCGTCGTCCTGGGCGGGCTGAGCCTGATCGGGGTGCCCCTCACGGCGGGCTTCGTCAGCAAGTGGTACCTGGTTCTCGCGGCCGTCGAGCGCGGCTGGTGGCTGGTGGCGGCCCTCGTCCTCCTCGGCTCCCTCATCGCCGTGGGCTACGTCTGGCGGGTGGTGGAAGCCGCCTACTTCCAGCCCGCCGGGGGCCGCACCGCCGAGGCCGCCGAGGCGCCGGCCTCGATGCTGATCCCCACCTGGATCCTCGTGGGCGCCACCCTCTGGTTCGGGATCACCGCCGTCTTCACGGCCGGGGTCGCCCGGCGGGGGGCCGAGGTGCTCATGGCAGGCCTGGCGCCGTGACCGGCCCCACGGCCCTGCTCCTGGCCGTCCTGCTGCCAACCGCGGCGGGGGGGCTGGTGGCCCTGGCCGGGCGGCGCCCGAACCTGCGGGACGGCCTCAGCCTGGCCGCGGGGGCCGCCACCTTCGCTGTGGTCCTCACCCTGGTGCCCTCCGTGGCCGCCGGCCGGGTCCCGGAGGCGGTCCTGCTGGAGGTGGTGCCGGGCCTCGACCTCGCCTTCCACGCCGAGCCCCTGGGCATGGTCTTCGCGCTCGTCGCCTCCGGCCTGTGGATCGTCACCACCCTCTACGGCATCGGCTACATGCGCGGCCACCACGAGAAGGACCAGACCCGGTTCTTCTTCTTCTTCGCCGTCGCCATCAGCGCCGCCCTGGGCGTGGCCTTCGCCCGCAACCTGCTGACCCTGTTCATCTTCTACGAGGTCCTCACCCTCTCCACCTATCCCCTGGTCACCCACCGGCGCACGGCCGAGGCCCGCGCCGGGGGCCGCCTCTACCTGGGGATCCTCATGGGCACCTCCATCGGTCTCCTGCTGCTGGCTGTGGTCTGGACCTACGCCGCCGCCGGCACCCTCGACTTCGAGCCGGGGGGCATCCTCGCCGGCAAGGTCGACGGACCCGCCCTCTACGTGC
>JAPOZM010000093.1 GCA_026706075.1 Gemmatimonadaceae bacterium | reverse complement strand
AGACCTGCCAACCCAGCGACTCCTCATCGTAGAAGGTGCGCAGTTCCTCTTCGGTGACCGAGAGGCGAGCGTCGACCAGTCTTCCGGCCAGCTCTTCTGCGGCGCGTTCATCGACCATCGCCGAGAGGGCGCTCTCCACGTCCGGGTGCCGGTCCAGCCCTCGACGGCCGGCCTCGCCCAGGACCAGCTCCCTGTCGACGAGGCTCCGGAGATGCTCTCCATGGGCGACCGCCCCCTCCTTCTTCGATCGCAGATAGGCGGGCAGGGTCCGCTCGTACTCTTCCAGATCCAGGGCGGTGATCGGCCTCCCGGAGACCGTGGCCAGTACCGCCGCGGGATCACCGGACCCGGCCTGGGGGCCGCACGCCGGGAGGGCCGCGCACAGAGCCAGGGTGAGAGATCTCCACCTCATCGATGGCATGTCCTGTCAAAGAAACTGCGCGGCGCCTCCTTGCGGCGGCACCGCGCAGTCAGGTGATGGCCGAAGGAACCCGCTATTCGCTTGTGGCGACCCTGCTGCCGTCCGGGTAGACGCGGCCGATCTCCCGCTCGAAGCGCATGGCAATGTCCACCATCTCCGCCGGGTCGCCCCTGAAGTCGTAGCGCACCACCAGGCCGGGGATGTGGACGGTCAACTCCTCCACGTCGGGCGCCAAGGGCCTGAAGACCAGGTACCCCTCGGCCTCCTGGGCGCTGAAGACCGGCAGGTCGGGGAACATAGTGCTGCGCAGGATGCCGTCCCGCTCCTTCCACACGTGGTGTGCGTTGCCGCTCATCCCGGGGTCGCCGCCGCCGTGGCCTCCGCCGACGTAGCGGTGGTAGTAGATCCAGAGCTGCTCGCGGGTCAGGGCGTAGTACTTGCGGCCGTTGGAGGTGGTGATATAGACCCTCTCGGGATCCAGGTAGACCTTCGGGTACTGGTAGTTGGAGATGGTAGCGCGGAAGACGGTGAAGCGCTGGGGCGTCTCGCCGGTGCGGAAGTAGGTGGAGTTGCCGAAGGTGTAGGGGTTGCGCGAGTCGGCCCCGTCCATGGAGAAGGAGCTGAACTGCCGGTTCAGCTCCTCGTCGGTCATGGGCCGCAGGCCGACCTCGAGGCGGCCCTGCGTGTGGGTCACCGTGCCGTCGTCGGCGACGCTCTTGTTCTCCCCCTGCTCGGCCTCGTTGAGGGGTGTGAGGGGGTCCGCGTAGTAGCGGTAGGAACAGCCCGCAAGCAGCAGCAGGGCCGGAAGCAGCGGAATGAGCCACCTGGTCATGATCACCTCCTACTCTACGCCGGCGAAGATGGTTACGAACATGGTCGTCTCCGTCCGCGCCTTGTCCGCCGAGGCACGGTCGATGCGGGAGACCCGGAAGCCGGTCTGAGTCCACAGGTCGTAACCGCCGTACTCCGCGTTGTTGGTGAACTGAAGGGCATAGACCATCTCGTCGCGGTCCGAGCGCAACTGGTGGGTCTTCAACTCCTCGCGGAACTGCCTTACGAGCAGGTACTCGAGACCCGTCTGCAGCTCCGTGTGGGACAGGATCGGCAGGCGCAGAACCAGGGAGCCGAGCTCGCGCAGCTCGGTGGTGGCCACGCGCACCAGGGTGTTCTCCCGGGGGGAGGGGCGCTGGCGCAGGAACTCGCTCTTCCACCGGGGCTGGATCTTGATAACGCCGAGATCGAGGGTGTAGTCGATCTTGTTGAGGACGCCCACGAAGGAGGCCGTCTCGCGGAGGTTCTGCTGCTCTACGGGGCGCTCGGAGTAGTTGGACTGGCCAATGACCTCCCACTTGACCCGGTTGCGCACCTGAAGGCGGTCCCCCCGGTACTGGTAGCCCAGGTACAGGGTGTTGGCCCAACCGTCGCGCAGGGGCAGGGGATCGTCGTAGTCGATGAGCTCTCCACGCGAGCCTTCGAGGACGACCCACTCGATCACGTGGTCGCGGATGTCGTCTTGGGCCCGCCGGTAGTTGTTGAAGACCTGCACGCGGCCCAGGCCGGCGTAGTCCTTGTCGAAGGTGAGCAGGACGTAGTTGGTGGCGTTGCGGCGGTCGTCAGCCAGCTGGCGCTCGTCGAGGCGGCCCAAGGTGAGGCGCGCTTCGGGCCCCAGGTGGGCACCGGCGTAGATGTTGTAGCCGCGCCGGTCCCTCTTGTAGAGATAGTCGGGGAAGTCGTCGTTCTCGAAGCGGTCGACGACGCCGTTGTTGTTCATGTCGATGCCGAAGAGGAACTCGGGCCGGTCCGAGGTGTAGCGCAGGAAGGGCTCCTCGTAGTCGGGCTGCCGGTTGCGGCGGTACTCCGTGTCGTTCTGGTTGTAGTCGTTTATGAAGTCGTTGTTCTCGTCGTACCCGGGGAAAACCCTCAGGTCGTGTCCGAAGTTGGCTCGACGCCAGTCTGGATTGCGGTCCTGATCGTCGTTGTCGTCCACGAACTCGTAGACGAAGCGGAGCTCGTTGTCGTAGTGGATGTCGGCGGCGTCGTTCAAGGTGCCCGCCAGGTAGGTGCTGGTGCTGTAGCCGGCGTCGACACTGTAGACCTCGCCGAAACCGAAGTAGGGATAGGACCGCTTGTAGAGGTTGACGAACCAGGCGTCGGCCGAGGTGTTGTGGGAGTGGTGATTGGTCACGTCCACCTCGGTCCGCCGGGGATAGCGGAAGTGCTGGCGGTTGCGGTCGTATTCGGCGGAGAGGAAGAAACCGCCCACGTCGGTGATGTCGATGGTGCCGCCGAAGATTTCGTTGGCAACGGGCAGGCCGTATTTGACGCTCACGAAGCCCTGGTTCGAGCCGTCCTGAACGTTGCCCGGCGCCCGCAGGGTCCGTTCCGGAATGCCCTCGGAAAGCAGGACCGGCTGGTCGTTGTCGTTGAGCTGGCGGTCGGAGGTGAGGTCGATGCGGTAGTCGTTGGCCAGGAGGAAGCGGAACTCGATGTTCCGGATCTGCTCGGGCTGGGGGCCGAAGGAAGCCTGGTACTGGGGCCCCGTGAGGTCGTAGATGAGGACGATGATCTCCCGGCCGTCGGCGGAGAGGAAGCCCTGGGGGTTGAGGAAGCCTCCCTGCACGGAGGGACGGAAGTCGAGGATGTTGCTGTCGCCGATCCGGCGGCGGTTGCTGATGCGCTCGCCGTCGATGGTGGTGATGATCATTTCCTCCTGGTAGTAGGCGGCGCCGGCGATGTCGTCCTCGGGCGAATCGTCGCTCAGGCGCACCTCGATGCGCGTGATGTCGGCGGCGTTCTGGCCCTCTGTCAGGGTCCCCTTGAAGGGGTTGCCCTGGAAGGCCTGTCCCTTGGTGGAGGAGTTGAAGGCGTTCACGTAGGTCCCGCCCAGCTTGACGAAGTCGCCCACCTGCACGGTGCCCCGGCCCCCGAGCAGGTTGGTGTCGTTCGACCGGAACCGGCCGGTGCTGGTCGCCTCCGGCCCCTCGATGTTCCCGGGGGCGCTGGGACGGGAGACGAGGAGGGTGGCCTCGTACTTGTCGGTGGCCATGTCCAGCTGAATGCCGGCGAAGGACGGCTTGGAGAAGGTCATCGGCGTCAGGGTGGTGCGGATGCGGTCGCCGACGGTCATGGCATAGGAGTACTGGCCCTTCTGGTCCGAGGCGACGATCAGGTTGGAGAACCAGCCGTAGAAGTTGGTCTTGAAGAGGCTGCTGCCCGACGTCTGCGGCGCCGCCACGTTCCAGTCGTAGACCAGACGGCCCCGGGTGACGTAGTTGCCGTAGAGATCGTAGAAGTACTCACCTTCCAGACTGGTGTTCACGAATCGCTGATAGTGCCGGCGGGCGTAGTTGGTGTACTCCTGTTGCCGCCATTGGTACTCGTTGAACAACTCCTGCGGCACGTACCACTTCTTGACCGCCGGATCCAGGGCGTCGAAGAGCACGCCGGGGCCCGTTGGCGCGTAATGGACTTCGCCGCCCCGGCGCACACCCAGCCGGGCTCCGAAGTCCTCCTGCGCCGGCAGGTCCTGAGCCGTCACTCCAAGCATCAGCAATGCCAGCGCACCGGGGCGCCAACTCCTCGCTATGTCCACAGATACCTCCCTTTGTTTGCTCTGTCTCAATAAGCCACGTGGACGAGCCGCATGAACTGGCTGTCCTCGACGTCGGCCTCGACCTTGATCCGGCACAGGTAGATCCCCGGCGCCACCAGCCGGCCGGCCGGGTCACGGCCATCCCAAGTGAAGGTGTTGTACCCGGCCTTGGGGGCTCCCGCCGTATTCAGTCCCCGGCCGACGAGGCGGCCCGCCAGGTCGAAGAACTCCACTTCCAGGGGACGCTCCTGCAGCACCTTCAGGAGGGCGAAGCTCACCGGCAACTCGTCGTTGACGCCGTCGCCGTTGGGTGTGAAGACCCGGGCCAGCGCCACGTCCTGGATCAGCGGTCCCTCGAGCTCCGCCAGGCCCACCCTCGTCGTGGAGGAGGCCACCAGCTCGGTGGCGTCCCGGGAGTCGATGTCCACCCGCTGGAAGACGACCTCCTCCGAGTCGGAGGAGCGCACGAAGGAGGTGTACTCGATGCCTTCCCGGAAGCTCTGCGACTCGAACTGCACCTCGATGAGGGCGTGCTCCCCCCCTGGCAGGCCGGTGTTGACGGAGAAGGGAAAACGGACCCAGACGGAGTCGGCGCCGGCCGCCACCTGCTCCAGAGCCTGACCGGCCTCGTTGCGGAAGACCCCGTCGCCGCCGGGGGCGAAGACGTTGTCGAAACGGGTGGCCACCGCCGCGGTCTCCTCCTGCTCCGGGTCGAGGGCGGAGGACCTGCGAACGACCTCCACACGGCCGAGACGAACCCCGGTGAGGCGGGCGGCGCGGGGCGTGGTGATCAACACCTCGTCGAAGCCGCCGCGCACGGTCGGATCGGGCCCGGCGGAACGGATGAAGTAGGAGAACCGCTGGGTCTTGAGGGGATCGATGCCGGTGGGGGGGGTGTAGTCGGTGGGCAGAACGTCCAGATCGGTCAGCGCCCGCCCGGCACCGTCGTCACTGAGCAGGGCCAGCTCCCCCACCAGCTCCAGGGCGACGGGAGGCGCCAGGTCGATGCGCAGGCTGCGGATGCGGGCCGTCTTGAAGGGATCCTCCGACAGGATGTTGACGCGGACCTGGATGAACTTGCGCGGGTTGGGAGAGGTGACCGTCGCCTCGCTGAGGCCGTTGGTGGGCAGGTAGCTCTCGCTCCAGGGGCTCCAGCCGACGAAGGCCAGCTCTCCGTCCCTGGCGAAGGTCGACCGCGGCGCCCGGCGCAGCTTCTTGCCGTCCTCGTCGACGAGGCCGTCGCCGTCGTTGTCCTTGAAGTCGATCTCGTCCTCGTCCTCCAGGCCGTCGCCGTCGTCGTCGTGGCGCGAGGCGTGGCGCTGGTCGCTGGGCAGGGTCTGCCAGTACTCCCAGGCCGCCCACGCCAGGGCGATCTGGTCGTGACGATCCTTGGTGACCTCCGTGCGCTCCTCGCTGCCGGCGACGGAGACGACCTCGAAGTAGGTGAAGAGGCTGTCGGTCTGGTCGGAGGTGCGGGTCTGCACCTGGAGGCGGACGTCCGGATCGCTGTGCAGCGGCTCGAGGCGCTCGATGGATTCGCCGGTGAGGGGGTCGGTCTCGCGGACGATGATGTCGCCTTCCCAACTGATGCGGGGCAGGGTCTTGCGGACGAACTCGCCCCGCGAGTCGGTGAGGGCGATGGGGGGCGAGTAGGCCCAGACGCTGACCGGGTAGCCCTCGCCGAAGAGCTGGAACTCGGCCAGCGTCGCCAGCGCGCCGTACTGGCCGGAACTGGAGCCGGTTATGTCGAGATCGCGGATCTGCAGGAAGCGGACTTTTCGCAGGGGAAAGTCCTCCTGGAAGATGCGGACCTTGGACGTGCGGTTGGTGAGCTTCTCCTCGCCGATGATGTTGTGCCACTGGAGCCCGTCCTCGAGCTGGGTGAAGTCGCCGCGATCCTCCATGGCAACCGGCTTGAGCAGGGTGCCGTCGGAGACCAGGATGCCCGGGCCGATGAAGGCGCCGTGGTTGCTCTGGTTGATGCGCTTGTTGACGACGGAGAGGTTGTCCACCCAGAACACGGCGCCCAGGTCGTACCAGGCGGTGCCCTTGACGTAGACGGGCGACCAGGTATTGGCCTGCCACTCCGTGTCGTAGTTGCCGTCGGTGGCCAGCTCGGGCGCGCCCAGGCCGCCGTGCTCGAAGGAGTCGCCGGCGCGGCTCTCCGGCTGGTAGGCGTAGTTGTCGCCCCGGGTCCAGACCTGGACTTCGGCGAGGCGGGGGACCTCCTTGACGTAGTACAGGATCGGCCCGCGCTTGGCCTCGGGCAGGCTCTCGTGCTTGTCCCTGGCTGTCTGGTTGCCGTCGTCCCGGAGGTCCACGAGCAGGCCGCCGGCCGTCAGGCGCTGATAGATGACGGCGCCGCGCCGCTCGGCGGGCAGGGCCTCATAGGCGAGGCGGGCCTCCTCGCCCGACCCGAGGAAGGCATCGCGCCAGAGATCGGAAGCCGTGGCCTTGAAGCGGATATACTGGAGGAAGGTCCCGCTGATGTCGGGGATGCCGTCGAGGTCCCAGTCGGCCCGGTCCAGGGGCACCAGGCCGAAGGTCATCTGCGCGTACCTCCCCTCCGTGCCGGGCACGGGCACCAGCTCCACGCCGTCCGCCCCGACAGCGCCCGTCGACGCCTGGGCCACGAGGGTGAAGCGCAGATTGTTGCCCAGGGGAAAGGGGAAGCGTTCGCCCATGGAGGCGAAGACCCCGAAGGCCTTGACCGGCTGGCCGAGAAACTCGCCCTCGAGCTGGTCCGAGGGGAAGATGAAGGTCAGGCTGTCGGCGAAGACCAGGCGGCCGAGGTCGATCTCCACCTCCCACTCGCGGAGGCCGTCGAGATGGAAGTGGCCGGGAGCGTCCAGGCGGCTGGGGTAGTCGGTGGGCGTGTCCGGCTCCCAGAACGTGGTCAGGTCGCCGTCGATGACGTTGCCGGCCAGGCCTGCGTTGGACTTGGCGGAGGTCCCCCCCGAGGTCAACGCCCCCTGGGCGCGGACCTGGTCCTTGTAGGTGAAGTGCGTGGCCGTGGGAGCGACGTTGACGTTGCGGCGGAAGAACACGGGCCGCAGGCCGCCTGCACCGACCTCGAGGATGTTCACACCCCCGACGGGCGCGTTGAGACTGGTGACCAGGTCGTTCTGGTAGATCCAGTTGTTCCAGTGGGAGACCCGGTCCACCCGGATCGAGTTGCCCTGCAGTCGGTAGGCGGGATCGGCCTGGGCCATGAGACCCTCCGGCAGGGAAACCAAGGCGATGTACGCCCCCCACGTCAGATGCCGTTTCATGGCGAATCCTCTCTTTCCGAACTCTCCGCGGGCCTCAGTAGGCTACGGAGACGGTGCGCGTCCTGGCATCGCCTGCGTCATCGGCATCGGTGGAGATGCTGAGTATGTAGATGCCGGGTGGGACCAACTGCCCGTTGGCGTCGCGGCCGTCCCACTGCTGGGAATAGCCGCCCGAAGCCAGCTCGCGCTCGATGAGATGCAGGCGCCGGCCGCCGAGATCGAAGATCTCCAGACGGACGGGCTTTGGCGTCACCAGTCGCTGCACGTCGAGTGAGACGGTCATCTCGTCGTTGATGCCGTCGCCGTTGGGGGTGAAGGGGTTGGGCCCGATGCGGATGTTGCTCACCAGTTGTCTGCTCTGGGCGGAGATATCGGCGGTGACTGTCAGCGAATTGCGGTCCGAGAGGTTTTCCGTCGCCGCGAAGTCGACGATGTCGCGGCTGGTCGCCTGCTGGGGCAGGAAGAAGGCCAGGGTGTCGGGGGCGCTCTCAGCGCCGGCGAGGGCAAGGATCCCCCTGGAGCTGTAGTCGCGCTCCACTTCCAGGCCCAGTGTATCGAGGAAGACGCTGGCGGTGAAGGGGGTGCGGAAGTCGATGACCCGGCAGCGGAATCGGGCCTTCAGGAGCACCTCGAGCGCCTGCCCGTCGCCCGACGGCTCGAGGAGGGGGAAGCCGAGGACGAACCGATCGTCGGCCACGTGCAGCTCCCGGAACCGCCCGGTGGCGATCTCTCCTTCCGCCTCGCCCTCGTTCTCCAACCGCAGCACCTGGCCGTCGCCCAAGTCCATCTCCAGATCCTCGATGGCCCCGGTGCGCACCGGGGTAGAGACCTGCAGCCGGTTGAAGCCGCTGTTGCCGGCGCCGAGGGAAGCCTGGAGGGCCAGCACGAAGGAGGTGTCGCGGCCGGCGATGACCTCGGCCGCCGGGGCGATCTCGCCGAAGAGCTCGTCGGTGCTCTGCGGGGACGAGTACTCGATGCGGAGGTTGCGCAGGATGGTGGCCGACTCCGGTGACTGGCTGGTGAAGGCCACCTCCACCTGCACATAGGGCCGCCCGCTCGGGGCCGGGACCAGGTCGCCGTTGGTGGCCACCTGGGTGCTGCTCCAGAACTCGAGATCGGGCTCGATGCGGCCGCGCACGCTGACCGGCAGCCCGATGTAGTCCTCGCGGCTCAGGCGGATGGAGGCGCGATCCTCGGGCAGGGCGGCGCTCCAGATTTCGCGCGCCTCGATGTTGAAGTCCTTGGATTCCAGGTCCACCAGTTGGCCCCAGGTGGTGGAACCGGGCCGCCTGTCGACGATGTTCGCGTTTCCCTCGCCCCGGCGCCACTCCACCTCGCGGTCGAGGTAGTTGATCTGGAACAGCACGTCGGGCTCGGTGGTGAAGCCGGTGCGTACTCGGACGATCATCCTCGACCGGGTGGGATCGCCGATCTTCTCCTCATCCCAGAAGATTCGGCCCAGGGTTGCCGGGGGCAGAGGCAGGGCGTTGGAGGTGTACACCGCGCTGCGCACGAAACCGTCGGCGTAGTACTCCATCTCGGCGAGGTCGTAGTCCAGCGGAGTCTGGAAGTCCATCCTCGAATAGCGCATCTGCACGGGCGGGTCGAAGACCACGGCGATCGTGTCCTGCCGGTTGACCGGCACGCTGGCCTCGGGGAGCCAGGTGGGAAAGGTGTCCCCGATCTTGCTGAACAAGGGGTAACCCAGGGGCCCCGTATTCGGATCTTCCAGGCTGAGGCCGGCGATCTCCGTCTCGGTGTCGGGCAGACCGCGATAGAAGGTGTAGGCGGAGACGCGTACCGGTTCCTCGAGGCTGGGATAGAGGCGGAAGAGACGGACGGGGAAGTAGTGCCCCAGGTCGACGTAGAGCCCCCACTTCTGGGTCACGTCCTGTCCTACCCGGTCGATGCGGGCGAAGTGGCTGGTGGGGTCGCCGTCGAAGACGCGGGCGAGGCCCTCCTGGCGGCGGATGCCGGTGAGGGCTCTCTCCCAGATCGCCAGGTAGGTGAGGTTCAGACTCTTGTTGTACTTGTCGGCCCCCGGGGGCCGGGGGAAGGACTCGGCCACGTTGATCATGGCATGGATCTCGGTGACGCCGGCCCGGCGCAGCAACTGCACCCCTTCCAGGCTGCGGGGGAAGGGGCTCCATCGGGGGATCAGGATGGAGCCGGCGGCGAGGACGGTGCCGTCCTCCAACTCCACGTCCTCCGGTGCCACCACGTCGGTACGGGTCACGTGGTAGGAGAAGGCGAGGAGCAGGGAGTCGAGGGCCGCGTCCGCCTCGGCGGTCAGGTCGAGGGGGACCTCGGGAACGGGGATCCATCTTGCCGGGAAGATGGGGCCGATGCCGTTCTCGTAGCCTTCGAGGTCGACGAGTTCGATGTAAGTGTTCTCGGAGACCGACCCCTGCCGGATGCTGGCCCAGGTGTCGCCGTCGCCGGGAATGGAGAACAGGCGCAAGTCGGCGCCGGACTCGACCGCCCATACCCAGAAGACCAGCGCGGCGAAGATCCCGATTCTCATTCCCCTGCTCCCTCCCGTTGTAGTAGACAAGCAAAGCCCGGCAAACGGCCCCGAAGACTGGGAAGCCGGGTCCGGGACTGCGCGGCAGTTGACAGAGGTCGCGTTCAGCACTCGTTGCGCCGAAAACGCGTCTCAAGTGCAAAGAGAGGGAGGAATGGGCTCCTCCCTCTCTTCACATGGGAATCAACAAGTAGAAACCGGTTTAACCTACTTCATCCCGGCCTTGATGCGGCCCCACGAGTTCCCCTCGACCGCCGTTTCCAGACCGATAAGACGGGCGTCGACAAAGCGCTCAGCAAAGCGCCAGGTCGCGGCCTGCCCGGACAGGGTGTGGAACGCCCGATCCTGGCCAACGTCCTTGTCGGTGTCGGGCAGCGAGATCTGATAGCCGATGAGCTTGCCGTCGAACAGGTCGGAAGCCTTGCTGTCGTCGGGGCTGTTCCAGATCAGGTCGTCGAAGGGGGTGACGAAGAGCTCGATGGTACTGACCGTCGGCCCGTCGCCCACGGAGGAGCCGCCGCCGTCGGCGTAGGGCAGGTCGTTGACCCACTCGGCGCCGGCGCCGAGGTAGAAGACGTGACGGCCGGAGGGGTCGTCGGCCACGCCGATGTACTGCTGCGCGTGACGGTTGTTGTTGAGCTTCTTCTCCTCGTCGTTCCAGTCCGGGTTGGCCGAACCGGTGTAGTCGCCGCCCGTGTGGTCGCCGTCGAGCATGACCTCGATGGCCTCGTAGTTCCACGGGCTGCTGCCGTCGTACTCCCTGCCGAAGTAGACGTTGTCGATGCGCTCCATGGCGAACCAGATCGTACCGGTGGAGCTGTTCCAGGCTGACCAGATGCGGTAGTCGAGGTCGGCCGGATCGTACTGGGCGCCGTCGCCCACGGTCGGATCCGCGAAGAAGTCGACGGGCAGGTACGTCGCATCGCCGGCCACGTCCTCCCAGTCTTCGACCGTGTCGTCCGTGAAGTCGAGGTCGGCTATGTCGTCGTCGCCGAGCTCGAAGAGGGGAAAGATCCTCTCCCCGATGTGGGCGTCGGCGCTCCCGACCAGGCCAAAGACCAGGCCGAGAGCGACAAGCACTGAAAGGCAGTTCCTCATTGCGAAGGGCTCCTTGTCAAAGAGGAATTTGGTTGGATGGAAACGCTGAGTGTGCAATCTCTTGAAGATCGGCTCCTCTCCTCCTTTCTCGGTCCGATAGGCCATTGCTGTATCCTTCAGTATTGCGATTCCGACAATACTGCCTACATGAGCAGGTCAAATGGACGGTAGGCAGAAAGAGAACCGCTAGTGAGAGAGGGGTATAAATGGAAAAAGATTTCCGGCTTGTCAAGTCAAATTCTCCCGCCAACGGCCGCCTCAGCGCCCCATCCAGCCTCCGTCCACGAGCAGGGTCGCGCCGTGTACGTAGCGCGAGGCCTCCGAGGCGAGGAAGACCACGGGGCCGCCGAAGTCCTCCGCCTCGCCCCAGCGCCCCGCGGGGATGCGGGCGAGGATGGAGGCGTTTCGACCGGGGTCCTGACGCAGCGCCTCGGTGTTGTCGGTGGTCACGTAGCCCGGGGCGATGGCGTTTACGTTCACGCCCCGGGAGGCCCATTCGTTGGCGAAGGCCATGGTCAGGGTGTGGATCCCGCCCTTGCTGGCGCTGTAACCGGGAACGGTGATGCCTCCCTGAAAGCTCAGGATCGAGGCGATGAAGATGACCTTTCCGCAACCCCGGTCGGCCATCCGGCCGCCGATCTCGCGGGTGAGGACGAACTGGGCGCTCAGATTGATCTCCAGGGTGCGGTCCCAGTACTCGTCGGGGTGCTCGGCGGCCGCTTTCCTCAGGATTGTGCCGGCGTTGTTGACGAGGATGTCGATGCGCGGATGGTCCGACAGCACGCGGTCGATGAAGGACCGCAGAGCCCCGCGGTCGGCGAAGTCGCACCGGTAGGAGGCGAAGGATCTCCCCAGGGCCGCCACGTCCCGCTCCACGGCGCTGCCGTCTTCCTCCAGGGACACCGAGACGCCGATCATGTCGGCGCCAGCCCGAGCCAGGGCGGCGGTCATCGCCCTGCCGATCCCGCGTCGGCAGCCGGTGACCAGCGCCACCCGGCCGGAGAGGTCGAAGGGGTCTGCCGGGGTGGTCAGACCAGCGCTCCGCCGTCGGTGAATCGCATGGGCTCGAAGTCGGCGAGGCGTTCCAGATCGGGGTGGCCGCTGTCGCGGGCCAGGGCCTCGCTCAACTGGATGTTCGCCACCTCCAGCGTGTTGCGGATGCGGGCCGCGCGCAGGGCGCCGCCGTCGTCGAGGCGCAGGACCTCGAGCATGGAGGCGACCGCCTCGCGGTCATCTCTCTTGACGATGGGGACGTAGGCCCGGTTGAGGAAGGTCGAGGTGAAGGCGTTGGCGTAGGTCGCCTGGAAGTCGATGGCATCGAAGAGCTGACGGGTGATCACGTCGGCCAGGCCCACGCCGTTTGCGTTGCCGTGGGTGCCCTCGGAGAGTCGGCGCACGAAGATGCGCGCCACCCCCGGTTCGTCGGGCTCGGCGACCCCGGGCAGCAACATGCGGCCGATGACGTTGGTGTCCATCCCGGTGCCGGAGATGTTCTTGCCCATCTCGTCGACGATCAGAAGGTCGATCTGCCGCACCAGGAGGCGGGGCATGTTGCTGCGGGCCACCTCGAGGAGGCGGGCCTCGCCAGAGAGGATGTCGCCCGGTGGCAGGCCGGAGACCATGGCCGTCTCGTCGCGGGCGTTCTCCACGATGGCGACGCCGGCGAGCACGTTCAGCCGTTCGAGAAGGGCGCCCCCGAGGGCCGGCACCAGGCGGGCCAGGCCCTCGGCGCCCTGGGCATGGGCCATGGTGGCGCCCCGGTGGCAGCCGAGACCGATGGCCAGCATCTTGGCGAGTCCGCTCTCATGGGTGCCGCGGAAGGAGGTATGAGGCTTGACCCGGTTGATGACGATCACCCCGTCGGCCTCCAGCGCCAGCCGGTTGACGAGGACGGGGGTGCCGTCGTCGAGCCTGCCCACCTCGGCCACCTCCATGGTGGCCTCCACCGGGCAGCCCATCGCGGCCGGATGGAGGCCGTAGCCGGCGAGGACCTCCTTCTGGCCCCGGGCGGTGGCGCCGCCGTGGCTGCCCATGGCGGGCATGACGAAAGGCCGGCCTCCGGCGTCGGTTACCGCCGCGACGACCGTGCGGGTGATCGCGGCGATGTTGGCGATGCCGCGGCTGCCGCCGGTGACGGCGATGCGCTGCCCGGGGCGGATGCGGCCGGAGAGGCCGCAACCCTCCAGCTCGGCGGAGACCGCGGCGGGCACGTCCTCGAGGCTCTCGCCGGCGAAGTGCTGCCGGAAGGGGGCCATCCGGGGGAAGGACATGAGGCTAGCGGGCGAGGGCGGCGCGCAGGTCGTGGGCGCGGTCCCGGATCGGCCGTGCCGGCCGCGGCACCGGCTCGCCGCTCTGCTCGATGCGCCAGATGAAGACCGCCGGACCCTCGACCTCGAAGTGGAGGGGCAGCTTGCGCTCGAAGTCATCGGGGTCGTCGATGGTGTGCACCTCGCGCAGTCCGGCGGCGCGGGCCATGGCCTCGAAGTCGACGACCCCGGAGCCCGGCACGGGCTGGTTTCCGGTGACCTCGTAGGTCCCGTTCTCGGTGATGATCAGGCTGTAGTTCGAGGCCCCGCCCTGGGCGATGGTGACCAGCGTCCCCAGGCACATGAGGGTCGAGCCGTCGCCGTTGAGGCAGAGCACGCGCCGGTCGGGCTGTGCCAGGGCGAGCCCGTAGGCCAGGTCGGCGGCGTGGCCCATGGCGCTGTCCACGGAGGCGAAGTCGAACGGCGTGTCGGACAGCTCCGCCCAGGGCATGGCGACGCTCATGGTGGTGACCACCACGTCCCCCTGGCGTCGGGCATCGGCGAGCCTGGTCAGGCAGCGGTACTTGTCGAGCACAGGCTATTCCGTGGTACCCACGAGGAGGACGGCCGCCGGCAGCGAGCGTTCGCGGGCGAGGTCGAAGGCCCAGGCTACCCGGTCTTCCTCGTTGCCGTCGTCGCCGAGCACCGAATAGGGGATGTCCCAGGCCTTCAGGGTCGGCTCGAAGAAGGTCGCAGCCGTGTCGAC
The DNA here is from genome assembly GCA_026706075.1 of Gemmatimonadaceae bacterium. Taxonomy (GTDB): domain Bacteria; phylum Latescibacterota; class UBA2968; order UBA8231; family UBA8231; genus UBA8231. The sequence continues at coordinate 56,168 of JAPOZM010000093.1, read as the reverse complement.
GCGCTCGGCGCCCGGGGCCATGGACTGGAAACCGCGGTACCCGACCAGCATGACCAGCGGAAGCCCCATGTTGTAGGCGGTGCCGCGGAAGGCGTCGCCGGTCTCCAGGAAGCCCGTGTTCTGGATGATGACGACGGGGGTGAGGCCCCCCAGGCAGAGGCCGCTGGCCACGGCGAAGGCCTCGCCCTCCCGGGTGACACCGATCACCTCCATCTCTTGGTCCGACCAGAGCATCTCGAAGAGGGCCCTCGAGCCGTTGTCGGGAAGGCCGACGACGTGGGTGACCCCCTGCCTCTTGAGCTCGGCGACGATCGGCGCGGACTGCAACGGCGCCTGCCTCAGGCGAAGATCGAGCGGTTGGAGACGCCGTAGGCGAAGGTGGACTGCTGCACGCCGCCGACGTACTGGGCGGTGCGTCCGGCGGGCACCGTGCCCTCGTACCATTGGGTGAAGGCGGGGTTGAAGGCCGCCAGGGAGTCCCGGTTGGCCCTGGAGTCGGCGCCGGCGCCGATGTAGGCGTTGTTGAACACTCCATCGGCCTTCAGGCCCGCGCCTCCGGCCTCCTTCACGCGGGTGTCGACGGCGTCGAGAATCTCACCGGCGTCGTCTCCGCCGACGGCGCTCACCATGACCTCGGTGATGCCGCCGTGGCGGATGGCGGTCCAGGTACTGAACCCGTGCTCCAGGCGGCCGGAGCGGATGGTCTCGACGCCGTCGCCGCTGACGACGCGGGGCTGCGGCTCGACGACACCGTCGAGGTTGGGGATCCGAGACACCGGGTAGATCAGCCCGGCGGGCCGGTGGTCGCCGAAGTAGTCCTCGAAGACCTGGCGAACGACCTCGATGCGGCTCCAGGTCTGGTCCGGTGCGTCGTCGACGGCCACGAGGATCTCCATCCACACCGTCTGCGTGCGGAAGTCGACGCCGGCCTCGGCGAAGGGTCGGGCGTACTGCTCCTCGAGGACGAAGGTCATCTCCTCGGCCACGTCCGGTCCGAGAGTGGTGATCGCCTTGCCGTCCTTGCGGTGCATCACCGAGGCGCCGCTCGGCTGATGGTCGATCCACGACCCGAAGTCGAGCCGGCCGCCGCCGATCTCGACGTCGCCCGCGGCGGCCTTGATCTGCACCTCGAAGAGGGCGGCCGGGTCGGGGAAGCCCTCCGGGTGCGTGAAGCGGGCCATCCGGTTGGAGCGCAGCGGCCCCCCGGTGACGGCCTGCAGCATGGGCCCGTACACGGCGTTGAAGTCGTTCTTGCGGACATCGCACTCGTCGCGGGAGGCGGAGGGCGTCGTCCACAGGACATCGGTCTTGTACACTTCGGACCAGTGCGCCTTGCCCAGGGTCAGACCGGCGCTCAGATTCTCGATGGTGCCGAGCCACTCGGAGCCGACCTCGTTCGGGTACTGGGTGCCCACGTTGCCGCTGGGTTCCACGAGGCGGGTGACCTTGCTGTCGTCGTCGATCTGCACGACCTCGCAGGTGCCGCAGAACACGGCGCCGGGGCGGTGCCGGATGATGTGTACCTCTGCCATCGGTCTCTTCCGCTTCCTCTGGTTTTGAAGGGGGTGGGTGGCGTGCGCAAACGATCCAAGATACGGCCCTCCTCGCGGCTCTTCAACCGGGAGGGGCCGTCCTGACCGCCGCCGTGCTCTTCGCCAGGGAACCACGCGCCGGGAGGGTGAAGACGCGGCTCCAGCCGCGGCTGACCCCCGGCCAGGCGGCGGAGCTCTACACCGCTTTCCTGCGCGACTGCGCCGAGGCCCTGGCGGCCTCCGTTGCGAGCCTCAAGATCGTCGCCGTGGAGCCGCCCGAGGCCGAGTCCTGCCTGCGTTCGCTCCTGGGCGCGCCCGAGGGACTTGCCTTCGAGGGGCAGCCCGGAGGCCCACTGGGAGAGCGTCTGGAAGCCCTCTGCCGGCGGGCTGTGGGCGCCGGCTGCGGCCGTGTCGTCCTCCTCGGGTCGGACAGCCCCTCGCTGACGCCATGGTCCATAGACGAGTCCCTGCGCCGGCTGCGGTCGGCCGATGTGGTCATCGGCCCCAGCGTCGACGGCGGCTACTACCTCATCGGGCTGCGGGCGGAGGCGCTGCCGTCGGCGGCGCCGGCGGTCTTCCAGGGGATCGAGTGGGGGACGGGGCGGGTTCTGGAGCAGACCCTGGCGGCCCTGCCCGGTGGGCTGCGGCTGTCACTGATGCCGCCGTGGTACGACGTCGACGTGCCGGAGGAGGCGGCCTTCCTGCGCGTCCATCTGGAGGCGCTGGCCCGGAGCGGGGACGATACCACCGCCAGCCACTCCCGGGCGGCCCTGCGCGGCCTCGACCTGCCGCCGCCGGGCTACAGGCCCATGATGCGGTAGCCGGCGTCGACGTACATCACCTCCCCCGTCATCCCGCGGCTCAGCCGGCTGCACAGGAACAGGGCCGCGTCGCCGATCTCGTCGACCTCGTTGTTGCGCTTGAGGGCGGCGCGCTCGGCGTGGACGCGGAGCATGGCGTTGAAGTCGCGGATGCCGCGGGCCGCCAGGGTGCGGATCGGCCCGGCCGACAGCCCGTTGACGCGGATTCCCTTCTCCCCCAGCTCGCTGGCCAGGTAGCGGATGCCCGACTCCAGGGCGGCCTTGGCCACGCCCATGACGTTGTACCGGGGGATCGCCCGCTCGCTGCCCAGGTAGGTGAGGGCGACGACGCCGGCGCCCGGCTTCATGAGCGCCTCGGCGCCGCGCACCAGCACGTTCAGCGAGTAGGCGCTGACGCCGAGGGCCAGGTCGTAGCCGCTGCGGCTGGTGTCCGCGAAGCGGCCGTCCAGATCCTCCCGGCGGGCGAAGGCGATGGCGTGGACCAGGCAGTCGAGGGATCCCACCTCGCGGCCGACGACCTCGAAGGCGGAGGCCACCGACTCGTCATCGGTGACGTCGCACTGCACCAGCAGGGGCGGCTGCCGCAGCTGGCCGGTGATGCGCTCGATGCTCTCCAGTTCCCTCTCTCCCAGGTATCCGAGGGCCAGCCGGGCGCCCTCGCGGTCGAGAGCCCGGGCCGTGGCCCAGGCGATGCTCCGGTGGTTGGCGACGCCGGTGACGAAACCGGCGCAGTCCTGCATCAGCATGCCGTCTTCTCCGAGTTGACTACGGCGGCGGTGGTTGGCTCTCGGTCAGTTTCAGACCGGTGGCGTCGAGGCGGTAGGCGACGACGGCGGACCGGGCATAGGCCCGCTGGTCCTTCAGCTTTCTCAGACACAGGTGGAGGCGCTCCTCTTCGCCCTCGCGGGAGACGAGGAGGCCGAAGCCGCCGCCGCCGGCGCCGGAGAGGGCGCCCCCTTCGGTGAGGTCGGAGAGGGGCGGCTCGAAGAGCTGCTGAATGGCGGGGCTGGTGGCCTCCGGATCGAGGATGCAGCGCAGCTGCCAGTAGCGGCTGGCCAGCCTGCCGAGGGCCGGGTAGTCGCCGGCGCCCAGAGCCTCGACCATCTCGTCGTGGATCGAGAGGGACTCGCGGATTGCCCCGTAGCGCCCGCGGCGGCGGGACAGGTAGGCGTCCATGACCACGTTCAGGCCGCGGGTGGCGGCCCGGGCGATACCGGTGTCGAAGAGCACCACGCGGCGGTGGAACGTCTCGGCGTCGACGTCGACGTAGGTCAGCTCGGGCGCCGGCAGGCCGTCTGTGGGAGGCGCGTAGAAGTCCTTCACCGCGCTCGGTCCTCCCCGGGCCCCCCGGGCGTCCTGCCATCCCGAGTTCAGGCCGATCGACTGCTCGAGGAGCACGCTCTGATCGTAGAGCCCGGGGTACTCGGCCTCGTCGCCTCCGGCGGGGTGGCCCACGAGGCGGTAGAGGACCTTGAGAACCGCCGCCGCAAGGATGCTGCTGGTGCCGAGTCCGGACCCCTGCTGCACGGTGCAGGACGTGGTGATCTCGAGGCCGCCGCCGCCGCAGAATGCGGCCACGTCGCCGACCACGTCTTCGGAGTCGGGACGGACGACCCCCGCGTGCACCAGTCCCTGCTTGACCATGCGCAGGGCCTCGTCGCCGCCGCGGCGGTAGGCGAAGAACAGCTCGCTCTGGATCCCGGCGTCTCCGCGGCGGTCGATCTCGAAGTCGGCCCGGAAGTCGGCGGAGCGGGAGCGCAGCAAGAGGCGAGGCTCGGGCAGGGGCCGGACGCCGACGCGGAGCGGCGGCGCGACCTCTCCGGAATCGCCGGCCTGGAGGGCGATTCCGGCGTTCAGCGTCTTGCCTCCCTGCTCCTTGCTGCGGATGTGGTTGTCCGAGGCGTTGGCGCTCGACAGGCCGAGGCGCAGGGGGGCGCGCACCTCGAACAGGGTGCCGCCATCGGCGGCGGCCAGCGATGCGGCCTCGGGAGGAGGACCGGCGGCTTCTTCGAGGGCGCGGCGCATGTCCTCGCGCTGCAGCTCGTTCACCCGGCCCTCGTACGCCGCGGGAAGCTCGGCGGCCGCCTTCTTCTCCTTCAGGGCCGCGATCCCCGGGCCGTCGATGGCGCAGGCGGGAATCGTCCGCCGTCTCCAGGCCCCGCCGTCCTGCAGCCGCCGGAAGAGGGAGGCGAGGATGACGGCCGCGCGCATGCCCCGCAGCCGGCGGCGGCTGCCCTCGAGGGCGCTGACGTAGGCCGACAACTCCCCGACCGAGGCGGCCAGCGCCGCGCCGTCCCCCGGGGCCAGGGAGAGGATGTCCTCGTGGTCCACGTCGATCCGTCCGTCCACCACGGCCACGAGGAGCCCCGGAAGCTCCTCCGCCGCCGCCGGGCCGAAGAGCTGCTCCCACTGTCCGGAGGACAGGGACCCGCGCAGGGCATCGATGGCCTCCCCCGTCTGCAGCGACCGGGCCAGACCGGGGGAGAGGACCAGGCCGCGCAGGAGGGCGCGGCGTTCGGACCCCGAGGAATGGTTTTCACGGGCCCGGGCAACCGCCGCCGCCACGAGGTCGCGGACCTCGTCGGGGGAGGCCTCCGCGAGCCGGCTGGTCAGGGCCTCCATGCTCACTCGGCGGCGGTCTTCCGGCAGAGCGCGGCCAGGCCGTCCCACACATCCAGCGAGACACCCGCTTCGACCCGTCCCTCCCCGGAGCCCGGGAGGAAGCGGGCGTGGGCCAGGCCGGCGGGGCGGGGGTTGAGCTCGAGCAGCACCGGCACCACCTCTCCCGCCGGGGTGGCGTCGAGAACCAGGTCGACGCCGCTGAGGCCGATGCCGCCGACGATGCCGGAGGCCGCCTCCGCCAGCCTTCTCGTCCTTTCCAGGTCGGCGCCGCTGAAGGCGACGCCGGCGCCGCTGGCGCGCAGGGCCAGCGAGGAGGTGACGCTCTGCAAGGGGCGCATGCGGCCTCCGGCCCCGCGGGTGGCGGGGGTGTCCACGCCGGCTCCCACCAGGGCGTATCCGGACTCGGCCCGCAGACCCGCGGCGCCCGCAGCCACGTGCAGGCGGAGGGCCAGGCTGTGGCAGCTGCCGGTCTCCGGATCCCGCCAGACGATTCCGTCCCGCCGCTCCTCGAGGCGCGCCGGACCCCACTCCCAGCAGGCGCTGAGCTGCACGTTCAGGAGCTCCTCGGCCTCCGGCGCCGAGGCCGACAAGTAGCGCACTCCCCGTCCCTCGGTACCGTCGTTGGGCTTGACCACGATCTCCCCGGTGCGGTGCAGGAAGTCGCGGGCGGCGAGGCGGTGGCCCGGGCCCACCAGGACTCCCGCGGGCACCTCGAGACCGGCGTCGCCCCACCGCCGGGAGAGGCCGTGCTTGTCGTCGGCCGTGGCCGAGGGGGGGGCCGGGTTGACCAGGGGGCAGGTCAGGCGTCGGGCCCAGACCAGGTGGCAGCTCGTCTGCTGCGGCCCGAGGGCGAGAAGTTGCGCCGAGTGCAGGTGGACCGGCTCGGAGAGGGCGGCCTCGGAGAACCGGTCGCGCTCGGCGTCGAGCCACATGACTCGGCGGGCGCGGCCATTGGACAGCCAGTCTCCGTGAACGCCGAGGACCCGGTAGAAGGGCCCTCCGGCGCGGGCGTCATGGACGCAGGCGTCGGCGGCCAGGGGATAGATCTCGTGGGTGATCAGGGGGGCGGAGGCGAAGATCACGGCGTGGTTCCAGCGCCCACCGGGGGGAAGCCCGCCGAGGGGCACCGTCTCGATGCAGACCTCCGGAGCCATGGGCTCGCTCACGAGGTCGGCCACGGCGAGGTCGATGACGCGGCCAGCGTACTCCGCGTCCGACTCCAGGACTCCGCGCACGGCCGGCGCCGCCCCCGGTCTCAGGGCCCCGTCGAGGTCTTGGGCGCCGGCGGCCATCCACTCCAGCCAGGCGCGGCGGCAACGGTCGCGGGCACAGCAGTCCGGCCCCTCCGGGACCGAGGCGCGTTCGGAGATGAGATACTTGAGCAGGACGCTGGCCTCGCTCGCCGCCAGGGGGGTCCCGCGGCCGATGCCGAGGCCGTCGCAGGCCCGGGTCCAGGCGACCTCGAGATGCCGGTCGTCGCCGCTCACCGCTGCCCTTCGAGGGCCTTCAGGTAGTCTTCGCCGGCGCGGCTGAGGTCGCGCAGCACGACGCGGGCGTTCTCGCCGACCCGGTCCCAGTCGAAGGGCCGCTGGGCGGCCTCGCTGGCGGCGCGCTCGTGGGCCTCCTCGCGCAGGGCCACGCGGTCCCACAGGCCGACGCCGATGTTGGGTTCGATCAGGACGACGCGCCAGCCCGACAGGGTGCCCGGGAAGCGGCGGTCCCCGTGCTGCAGGACGAAGACCGGCTCGACGCCCGGCTCGCGGTTCACCTCGACCAGGTCTCCCTCCTCGGCGAAGCGCGGCGTCACCAGGAAGTCGAGCATCATGTAGCGCGGCGTTCCGTACGACAGCCCGGTCAGGTCGCGGCCCACCGGCCTGCCGCTGTCGCGGCGGTAAGCCTCGGCGCCGCGCCCGGCATAGGCGCTCAAGGCCTCCATGACCCCGCGGGCGGCGGCGGCCAGGCCGTCGAAGAGGGCCTGCCGGCAGGAGGGCTGGACGATCTCGGGGAGGAAACGCTCGAGGCTGCCGCCGCGGCCGACGTTGGTGATCAGCTGCTTGCTGTTGAGGGTGATCCAGTGCGACAGGTGCCAGCGCTCCTCGAGGGGGAGGTCGGCGGTCGGATCGTCGGACGAGACGATCACCCGGTGCGATCCGTAGATCGGCGAGCGCGGCCGGCGCCGGCGCTCGACGGCGGAGCCCCACTCGACGACCTGGCGGCGTACGAAGGAATCGATGAAGTCGTCGGTGGCCCAGGCCTCCGGCGAGGACAGGATCACCTCCTGGATGGCGACGTTGTGGCGCAGGCTGATCTGGTGGACGAAGTCGACGGCGCGCTCCAGCTCCGCCTCGTCGACGGCGGCGGCGGCGAGCCGTCGAAGGACGAAGGCCCGGGCGTTCCGGCCCCCCGACTCGGCGGCGTCCTTGATCATCACCAGGCGGTGACGGCGGGCGAACTCACGCAGCCCCGGGTAGTCCGAGCCATCGAGCCCGTTCTCGATCCAGTTCCTGGCGACGGCCTCGGAGGGCGCGCGCCGGGTGTCGGCGGCGAGCCAGTCGATCTCGTGGGGCACGTCGACGCCGGTGGTCTCGTCGAAGATGTCGGGGTACTTGGCCTTGTCGTAGGTGGTCCAGGTGTGGAACAGGGACTGCACCGAGTAGGGCAGGCCGCAGTCCTCCAGGCGCCCCTGGTGGTACCGGGGATCCCCGTGGAAGGGGTAGACGACGGCCGCCGTCAGGGGGTGCGTGAAGCGCACGGCCAGGCGGATCCCCTTCGGCGTGCCCTCGGCCTCGGCCCGCTCACGAGCCGACTCCGGGTCGAGACCGCGGTGGCGGACCAGGCCGGCGGCGTACTCCTCCCGGGAGACGTAGAGGTGGCCGGAACGGATCTGCACGACGGGCCGGCCGGCCTCTGGATCGTCCACGATGTCGACGCCGCGGCTGATGATCAGGTTGGTCCCGGGCCGTCCGGCGGCGGTCAGCTCCCGGGACAGGGTCGGCCCCTCGACCAGGGCCCGCGAGTAGTGGGTGCGGCCCACGGGCAGGGCGATCAGGTGGTTGACTCGCCGGTCGGCGTCGATCAGACCGGGATCGAACTCGGAGAACACGGGGGGGATGGGGAAGCCGTCGTTGCGCAGGAAGGCGAGCTCGCGCAGCTGTCCGTAGGCCCGCCAGCGTCGCTCCGGCCCGGAGGCGGCGGTGACACCGATGGGGTCGCGGGAGGCATCACTCTCATGGTGCCCCAGAAGCAGGTCCTGGTCCTCCGAGGTCCGGCCGGCCAATTCGGTGTGACGGACCACGACGCCGCGCAGATGGCGCCCCAGCCATCGGTGGTGCTCGACGGCCAGCTCGTAGAGGGCGTCGCCCGCGTACGAGGCGAAGCCTATGCCCCGGGAGTAGACCCAGGGCCGGTACTCGTGGAAGTGGTCGTCTATGGTCTCGGCGAAGAAGTCGGCCAGGGCGCGCCAGAGTCCGTCGGGGTCGGCGGGAGCCCCTTCCCGGGTGTAGGGCAGGGTCGTCTCCACCGCCAGGAGGATGTAGAACAGCTCGGCTCCGGCCGCCACCTGGCGCAGGCCGTGACCGGCGGCGCCGGCGCCCTCGCGCTCGACCACGGCCTGCGCCAGGCGTCCGAAGTCGCCCACGTCCTCGTAGCCGCCGGCGATCCGGCGCCAGTCCTCCGGGTCGATCTGGTGACCGAGGAACAACTGCGACAGGTTGTCGAGGAAGCGCTGGGCGTCGTCCGCCTGGCCCTCGTCGTACTGCTCGCTCACGAGGGCCGAGAGAGCGGTGCGGGCATGGGCGATGAAGGCGCCGAAGGCCGCGTCGGTAACGGTGCCGCGGTCGCCCAGGACCTCGAAGGCCGCGGCCCGGGCTTCTTCGAAGGAAGCGGGCCGGCCGTCGACGGACTCGGCGCCGCGGTGCCGCTCGTGGAGGGCCCGGGCGCGGAGGATGCGGGTCCGCAACTGGCTGCGGGCCTCGAGGGCGGCGACGGGACGGTCCTCGGCCGCCTTGTTCGAGCTCTCCAGACCCTTCTCCTCGCGGAACTCCTCCAGCTCCGGGGGCCGGGCCGGGTGCAGGAGCAGGCTCTCCAGCTCCCGGGAGTCCGGGTCCCCTGAGCCGAGACCCAGGCCGCGCCGCCAGTCGTCGATCTCCTCCGGAGGGGCCCCGTCGAGGAGGAAGACGCCGCCCAGGACGAGGAAGTCGGCGAAGCCGAGCTCCTCCAGGGGCAGACCCCCGGCGAGGCGGGCGAGGGACCGGGCCACCAACTCGTCGCGCCGGCGCAGGCGCTGGAAGCGGCGCAGCTTGTCGACCTCGGCCAGCTGCAGCTCCGCCTCCTGTCCGAGGCGCACCTCGGACAGGATCTGCCCGTACTCGGCCGCAGCGGCTGCGGGGTCGGAGGCGCGCAGGGCCTCCCCCAGACGCCGGGCGCGGCGCCGTTGCCGCCGCATCGCCTGGCGCCAGCCCTCGACCGTGCGGCTCCCCAGTCCGATGCCGGCGTAGACCGGCTCCCGGCCGTAGCGCTCTCCGGCGGCGAACCAGAGCATGACGTCGAGACGGTTGAGAGCGCGCCGCCGGGCCCCGGAGGCGCCGTCGACGATGACCAGGGCGCTGTCGGGATGGCCGTCCAGCATCAGGCGGCAGACCGCCGCCGGATCTTCGAGAAGCCGCAGCAGGGCCGCGTGGGGAATGCCCGTGTCGAGGACGTCGGCGCCCTGCAGGGCGCGTTCGTAGGAGCGCTCCGGACCGAGGAGCTGCAGGGCCAGGGCGTGCAGCCGTCCGGAGAGCCGCCGCGACAGGTCCGCCCGGAGGCCGGCGTCGATGTCGGCCGCCGAGGCCCAGCGCTCCAGGTGCGGTCCGTAGGTGGCCAGGCTGGCCTCGATCTCGGCGGCGCTGAACCCGGCGGCGGTCAGCTCCTGATGCGCGCCCTCGGCGATCGCCTCCAGGCTCGTGTCGCTGGTGTAGCCGAGCAGGTCCTGGGTCGAGAGGCCGGTGGGGGAGACGACGCGGATCTCGGCCGGCCGGGGCGGCTCGGGGAAGAGCTCGCGCAGGGTTCCCGGCGTCGACGGGTCGCCGGGATCGAGGCCGACGGCGGCCGCGGCGGATCCTGCCCGGCCGCGGCGGTCGGCGCCGTCGAAGCCCTCGGAGAGCAGGCCCGCCAGGGTCTGGCCCTCCGCGTCCAGGGCGTAGAGCAGGTGGTCCGCGGTGCCGCACAGGATCTCGAACTTGCGCATGCCCGCGGCGAACCGCCCGTCCTGCGTGTCGGGCTTGTACTCCGCCGTGAGCACCACCACCGGGGCGGCTGCCGCGGCCGGGTGGCGGCGGGCGGCCTCGGCCAGGGCGCGCCGCGTGAGCCAGACCTTGAAGAAGGGCATGAAGCGGTTCACGTGCTCGGCGCCGGCCACCATCTTGTGCACGCCCCAGCGCGCCACCCGCGCCGTGGTGGCGCGTTCGGCGTCGTGCGGCTCCGGCTCTCCCAGCCCCTCCAGGACCTCGGCCAGGCGGGTGATCTGGAAGACGGGAACGGGCCCCCCCTCTCCCTCGCGGACGGCGAACAGCCCGCCGAGGCCGTCGACGCCGCTCAGGGCGCCGGCGGCCCAGGCCTCCCACTCGAAGCGCGTGTCGAACTGGTCGCGGCGGCCGAGGAGCTCCGCCGCGGCGCCGGCCACCCCGTCGTGGTGCTCGGCGGGAACGCCGAGCTGGCGCAGCTTCTCGGCGCGGCGGAGGGTGAGGACGAACTCGAGGAAGAGGCCGTCCTTGGGCACGCAGTAGCCGCCGTAGCCCTCGCCCGCGGGATGGATGACGCGGTCGCCCCGGCGGCTCATCTGGTCGCCCATCTCCTCGATGTCGCCGTGGCCGCTGGCCGAGACCATCAGGGACAGGGCGTTGGAGAAGGCGAAGTGGGAGGCCATGCTGGCGTTCTCGCCCGTCTTCAGGATCTCGGGCTCGGCCAGACTGTCGTAGCTGCGCACCGACTTGTTGATCAGCCCGTAGATCTCTCTGCCGGCGCGCGCCGCGGCGCGGTCGGCGCCGCCGACCCACTGGGACCAGGTCTCCACCGACTCCCGCTCCCGGTGCCCGAGGTCGACGCGGCTCGGCGTGTAGAGCAGGTGGTAGCGCTTGTCGCCCCCGGCGGCGGCGCAGCGGTAGGCCGGGTCGAGGGTCAGGTGGGCGAGGCCGTGGCGCAGCAGCACCTGCTTGCGGGCCGTCGTCTTGGCCAGCCGCTGGAACCGGCGCAGGTAGGTGCGCCGCCGGTCGTCGCCGTCGACGCCTGCCTGCCGGGACCAGTCGTCCACCAGGCGGCGGCGGGCCAGGAAGCGGGTGAAGCTCTCCAGGTCCTGGCGGTAGTCCTCGTCGCGCTCCACCACCCGCACGAGGGCATCCCGGCGGGAGAGGGCGGGCTCGGCCGACCTCAGGGCATCGACCTCCTCCTCGAGCTGGCGGCCGTTGCGCGCCGCCACCCGCTCCAGGGCCTGGCGGGCCAGATCCCCGTCCACCGACTCGCAGAGCCGCCCGACCTCGGCCGGGTCGGCCACGTCGCCGGGCTCCCGCTCTCCGCCGCGTTCCTCGGCCAGCTCGATGAGGGTGCCGAGGACGGCGACCTCCTCCTGGACCGAGCGGTTGCGGCCGACGACGCGGGACACGGCGGAGCCCTCGTCCAGATCCTCCTCGGCGGCGGCTTCCTCCACCTCGACCCAGATGCCCAGCTCGCGGACCACCCGGTCGCCCAGGGCGCTCAGCCGCCGGCGGTAGAACGCCCGCCGCTCGTCGACCTCGGCCTCCAGCCCGCGGGCGGCGGCGACGTTGCGCAGGGCCATCGACTCCTCGAGCCAGGTGCGGATGTAGCCGTCGGTCATGCCCGCGGACTGGGTGGTCAGCACGTGCAGCACCGGCAGAGGCCGCCGGGGCTCGAGGGCCCTGGCGCGGAGGGAGCGGGCGCGGGACTCGCCGACCTCGGCCTCCAGATCGAGGAGGGCGGACCACGGCTCTTCCCGGGCCCGGGCCAGGGTCCTGGCGAGACTCGAGCCGGGCTCGGTGCACCAGGCCGACAGCAGGGCGCACAGGGCTTCGAAGGGCTCCTCCTCCTCGCCCTCGATGCGGCGCCGCAGATCGCCGGCGTTCTCAGCGGCCAGGCGGGACACGAGGGCGGCGGCGCAGGCGATGTCGCCGGAAAGGTCGCCGTCCGAGGCGCGGGCCCAGTCCAGCGCCGCGGCCTCGTCCCCTTCCTCCCCGGTCTCCCGGCACAGGAGCCAACGGGCCGCGGAGACGCACTCCGAGTCGGCCACGTCGCGCAGGTTCGCGGCCCAGTGGTCGGCCATCTCCTCGCGGAAGGACTCCTCCATGCCGTCGATGTCGATCACCGTGCGCGTCGACTCGACTCCCTCGTCGTCGACCAGGACCTCCTCCTTGATGAACAGGGGGATCGCCTCGATCCAGTGGTCGGCGACCTCCAGCCAGCGGTAGTCGGGGCTCGAGTAGAGGCGGTCGCCGGCGAGGCGCGCCAGCTTCGTCAGGTTGTCGGCCTTGCCCAGGTAAGGCTCCTCGAACTCGTTGATCTTCACCAGCAGGTGGGAGCCCGTGGGGGAGGGGCGCTGGCTGATGACGACGTAGGCGGCGTTGGCGGCGGGGGAGCGCAGCAGCTCCGAGCGCACGCGCTCCACGAGTGCGAGGCGTCGGCGCACGAGGCCGCTCGCCGAATCGACGTCGAGGGCCGCCTGGCGGGGGCCGGCCAGCTCGTCGCCGTGGTCCTCCACGAGGGCCCGGGCCCGGCGCAGTCCCTGCATCAGGTCGTCGCGCTGGGCGTCGAGGGCGGCCTCCTCGTAGCGCTCGCAGGCTCCCTCCATCTGGATCAGGGAGGCCGGCCGGCCCGCCTCGAGCAGCAGCCGCAGTTCCAGCGCCGGAGACTGCAGCGCCGCGGCCCCGTCGGCGGCGGCCCAGGCCTCCTCGGCCAGAGGCTTCCAGGCCGGCGTCGGGGTGAGGCGCACGGCATCGGCGAAGAGGGCGCCCTGGTTGTGGAAGGCGCGGCTCATGCGGCCGAAGACCAGCTCCTGTCCGGCGGCCCGGATCTCGCGGGAGAGGCGGCGGATGTTCTCCGCCTCCAGGTCGCGGTCGTATTCGCGCAGCACCCCGTAGAGGAGCAGGCGCTTGTCGTCGACGTCGGCGTCGCTGTCGAGGATCTCCCCCGCCGCCCGGCGGTCGTAGGGCAGGTCGAGTCGGTCCTGGCCGAGGAGCCAGGTGATCCAGCGGTCGCGGCCGACGATCTCTTCGCGGCTCCCGCGGCGCAGGAAGGAGGAGAACAGGTTGCCGGCGTCGAGCTCTCCGGGGCCCTCGAGCAGGGCCAGGAGCACGGCCTGGTCCGGCCGCCCCAGGCGGCCGTAGAGGTCGACGACCCAGTGCAGGGCCTGGCGCAGGGAGGCGCCGCGGACGATGTCGAGCTGGCCGAAGAGCCCGAGGGCGAGGAGGAGCTCGAAGCCGCGCAGGCGCTCGGGCACCTCGGCGCTCAGATCGTCCTTGGCCTCCAGTCCGAGGCCGAGGGCGGCCATGGCGTCGGCCGCCAGCCACAGGCGCCGGCCGTCGAAGTCGAGGAGGCGCTCGTGGCCGCGGCACAGGGCCAGCGGCCACTCGGTGCCGGCCAGACCCGAGGCCAGCTCGGTCAGATGGGTGTCGCCCTCGAAGCGCCGGGAGACCAGGCGCGCGGCCCTCTCGCACAGCCGGGCCGCCAGCGCCGCCTCGGGACCGGCGTCGTCGGGAACGGTGACCGAGGTGTCGGCAAAGGGGCGGGAGCCGAAGGCCACGGAACCATCGGCGAGGATCTCCCCGGGACCCCGCCGGGCGCGGCAGATACCCGCGGGCCCGTGGTGATCGACCAGCCGGAGGGGAAGGCCCTGGGGATTCAGTGGGGGCACGGTAGCGGGCGAGGTCTCATCCCCGGTCTGCTGGAGGCCGGCCGGCGGCCTTGTCGCCGGAGGTCCGGAGGTTGTCGACGGGCGTCACCGTGGTGCGCTCGACCGCCGGGGTATGGAGCCGCTGAAGGTACCCCCGGGCGGAATAGGGGGCAACATCGCCGGAGACCCCTCGGGAGGCGGCACGCGGCCCTCCGAGGGGGTCACCGATCCGGTGGCAGGAGCCGCTCGCCCGCCCCTGCCGGCTCCCTACTCCTCGGCGAACAACTCGTCGAGGTCGTACACGTCCTCGCCGATGGTCACGGTACCTCCGTAGGTCCGCGGGTCGGTGGAGATGTCGATGGTGACGTCCACCTTGACGGGCACCGAGCCTTCCCGGCCCTCCAGGCCGCTGGCCTCCAGGTCGCCCTTCAAGGTCACGGGTTGGGCGAGAAGGTCGAGGACCAGCTCGCCATCGAGGACCAGCCGGCCGTCGGCCGAGAACGACTCCAGGGTCATCGTGCTGCCGGCCACGGCGAGGGTTCCCTGCTCGCCCTCGATGGTGCCGCCACCGGTGAGCATCAGCTCCAGGGCCTTGGCCACCACCGGCTCGAGGCTGGTGAAGAGCGCCTGCGCCTGCGCCCGGGCGGCCTCCTCGGCATCCGGCGGGGGAGGTTCCGGTTCGGTCGGGGCCTCGTCGCCGCCGCAGGCCAGGAAGAGCAGGACCAGGGGCACGAGCAGGGTCGGTGTCCAGGTATGGGGGCGGCCTGCTGCCTGAAGTCTCATCGAGTCATCCTTGCATGAGTTGCGGAAGCCTGTCAGCTCCCCGGGGAGGGCTCTCGCCTACCTGCGCCCGGCGCGGGGTCTCCGGGCCGTGGCCAGCAGGGAGTGCACGCTCGAGAGCAGGATCTCGTTCTTGAGGGGCTTTTCCAGCGCCCGGTCGGCGCCGGCGATGCTGGCCAGGGTCGTGGCCAGCTCCGGGTTCTGGTGCATGCCGCCGCCGGACATGGCGATGATGCCGATGGCGGGGTGGCTCCTGCGAAGCCTCTTGATCATCTGGACCCCGGTCATCCCCGGCATGTTCACGTCGGTGAGGAGGATGTCGGGACTCTGGGAGGCGACGGTCTCCAGGGCGTCCTCGCAGCGGTCGGCCTCGAAGACCTCGTGCCCGGCGCTCCGCAGCAGCGTGGCCAGGGCGTTGAGCACCCCCTCGTCGTGCTCGGCGATCAGCACCTTGGCCATGGGTCAGTCCTCCCCTTCCGACCTGGGGATCAGGATCTCGAAGGACGATCCCTCGCCGGGGGAGGACTGCACCGAGATCCTGCCGTTCCATCCCCGGACCAGGCTGTCCACCACCGCCAGGCCCAGGCCCGTGCCCTTCCCGGCCTCCTTGGTGGTGTAGAAGGGCTCGAAGACCTTCGCCGTCACCTCGGGGGCCATGCCGGGGCCGTCGTCGTTCACGGTGACGCGCACATAGGGGCCGGCCGCCAGACTCCGGGAGCCCGCGCCCCGGGCGTCGAGGGTGACGGCGTCGAGGCCGATGGTGACGGAGCCCTCGCGCATCGCCTCGGCGGCGTTCTTGAGCAGGTTGGTCATGGCCTGCCTGAACTCGGTGGGGTTGACGCGGATGGTGCCCGCCTCCTCGGCGATGCGGACCTCCACCTGGATGCGGCCCCGGTAGGTCTCCTGGGCCTGGGCGGCGATCTCGCCCAGCTCCGGAGCCGGGGTCAGCTCCTCGGTCTCCTGGGTGCCGCCGGCCGGAAAGGCGAGGGTGCCGCGGACGATCTCGGTGCCGTGCTCGGCGGCCTTGAGTATGTGCCGGGTGCGGATCCGGCTCTCCTCTTGCGATTCGCTCTGGTCGATGTTCATCTCGGCCAGGGTGATGATCGGCTGCAGCACGTTGTTGAACTCGTGGGCGAGCCCCCCGGTGAGGGCTCCCATGGCGGCCATCCGGCTGGCCCCGCCGAGCTGGTCCTCCAGGGAGCGGCCCTTCTCCCGCGCCTGGCGCAGGCGGGCCTCGGTGCGCTTCAGCTCGCGCGTAAGCCGCGAGGCCTCGCGCCAGCGCTGCGACGCGAACCAGACGATCACCAGGACCAGGGCGGGCACGGCGGCGACCGCCTCGCCGAACTCCATCCGCTGGTAATAGCGCGTCATGCCCAGGAGGGCCTCGACCAGCTCGATCCTGGCGAAGGCGAAGCCCAGGAGAGCCGTGGCGAAGGCGCCGATGATGAGGTCCCTGGTAGCTTTCATGCACAGATCCCGTGGGTGAAGGGGGCCGATCCGGCTTGGTTCGGGGGTGAAAGAAAGTGAAGCGGGGCGCCCGGCGCACCGGAGCCGCCGGGAGCCGGGGGGATTTGCCGGGCCTCCAAAGGGCGAGCGATATTCGCCGGGCCTGCCAGGGAGACCATTGTGAGCGATCTCGACATCGCCCGTGCGGCGACCCCCGAGCCGGCCGCCGGCATCGCCTCGAGACTGGGGCTGTCGGACGGCGACATCGACCTGTACGGCCGCCACAAGGCCAAGATCCACCTCGATGCCGTGGACCGGCGGAGCCGCGGCGGGCAGGGGAAGTACGTCGTCGTCACCGCCATGACCCCCACCCGGTACGGCGAGGGCAAGACGACGACCACCCTCGGCCTCAGTCAGGCCCTCAACGCCCTCGGCCACACCTCGATCGCCACGATCCGCCAGCCCTCCATGGGGCCGACCTTCGGCATCAAGGGGGGAGCCGCCGGCGGAGGCCGGGCGCAGGTCATCCCCATGGACGAGATGAACCTGCATCTGACCGGGGACATCCACGCCGTCACCGCGGCCCACAACCTGCTCTCCGCCGCCCTGGACTCGCGGCTCTACCACGAGGAGCGGCTGAGCGACCGGCGCCTGCGCCGGCGCGGCTTGAAGCGGCTCGACATCGACCCGGACCGGGTCGTGTGGAAGCGGGTCGTCGACCTCGGGGACCGCGCCCTGCGCGAGATCGTCGTCGGCGAGGGCGGCGAGGGCGTGCGCCGGCGCAGCGGCTTCGACATCACCGCCGCTTCCGAGGTGATGGCGATCCTGGCGCTGGCCAGCGACCTGGGGGACCTGCGCGCCCGGCTGGGGCGGGTCGTCGCCGCCTTCGACCGCGCCGGGCGGCCGGTGACCGCCGAGGACCTGGGCGCGGCCGGGGCGATGGCGGTCCTGCTCAAGGACGCCATGATGCCCACCCTGATGCAGACCCTGGAGAACACGCCAGTCCTGGTCCACGCAGGTCCCTTCGCCAACATCGCCCACGGCAACAGCTCCATCGTCGCAGACGAGATCGCCCTCGGGCTGATGGGCGACGGGTACCTCGTCACCGAGAGCGGCTTCGGCGCCGACTGCGGCTTCGAGAAGCTCTGCCACGTCAAGTGCCGCTACTCGGGCCTGAGGCCGGACTGCGCCGTCGTCGTGGCCACGGTGAGGGCCCTCAAGTCGCACGGCGGCGCTCCCGAGAAGCGCCGGTCCGGCGCCGCCGAAGAGATGGCGTGGCTGGATGAGGGGCTGCACAACCTGGCAGCCAACATTCGCATCGTGGGCGAGTTCGGGGTGCCGGCCGTGGTCGCCCTCAACCGTTTCACCGGGGACACCGACGCCGAGGTCGACCGGGTCCTCGAGGCGGCCCCCGGTCTGGGGGCCGCGGCGGCCTCCGTCTGCGATGTCTGGGCCCGCGGCGGGGCCGGAGGTGCGGAGCTGGCGCGGGCGGTGGTGGACACCTGCCGGTCGGGCTCGAGCTTCGACTTCCTCTACGGGGAGGAGACGCCCCTGCGCGACAAGATCGAGACCGTGGCGGCGCGCATCTACGGCGCCGACGGAATCGACCTGTCTCCGGAGGCGGAGGGCACCATCGAGCGCTACGAGGATCTCGGCTTCGGGTCCCTGCCGGTGAACATGGCCAAGACCCACCTGTCGCTGTCGCACGACCCGGAGCTGCGGGGCGTGCCCTCCGGGTTCGTGCTGCCGGTGCGGGACGTGGTGCTCTCGGCGGGAGCCGGCTTCCTGGTGCCCCTGTGCGGCGAGATCCGCCGCATGCCGGGGCTGCCGTCGAAGCCGGCCTTCATGAACCTCGACCTCGACGCCGACGGCGAGGTGGTGGGTCTGGCCTGAGCGCCGCCGGGCGGCTCAGTCCGCCTGGAACTCGTCGATCAACTCCATCACGCGGCCGTCCGGACCCCGCCCCGGGTGCACGATCAGGCGGAAGCGCATCACCGCCTCGCTGCCGCCGCGGATAGTCCAGCTGCCGTCGGCGCTCTCGTCCTTCAGGAAGTCGTGCAGGCCGAAGGGGTTGGCCGTGAACAGGCCGTACCCGCGCACGTGCCAGTGGGTGGGGTGCCAGGGGTTGGAGCGGTGGTCGATGACGGTGTGGCCCCACTGCGTGCCGTCGGCCAGGGGCCCCGAGTAGTCGACCCAGGCGGCGCGCTTCCCCCAGGTCGTCTCCTCGCCCTGGCCGCTGTCGAAGACGTCCCCTTCCGAGTTCTGGATGCGCCCCTTGTCCTTGGCGTCCATCGAGGTGGGCACGCGGATCGAGAACAACCCCCCCTCCTTGGTGTCGCCGAAGGTGACGTCGCCGTGGCGGGCGCGCAGGACGCTGCGCTGGTCGAGGACGCGCATCGGCCCCTCGGCGGCGATGCGGAAGGAGCGCTCCTCCTCCAGCAGGCGCTGGCCGCCCGGCCCGAACCAGTCGACGACGCCGTCGATGGCGGCCTCGCCCCCGGCGGCGCTAACCTGCGGTTCCCCCCGCTGCAGCATGGAGCCGTGGCCGAGGCCGCCCACGCCCTCGTCCCAGAGGTTGTGGCCGTTCACCAGGCCGTGGGCGGTGTAGATGCTGCGGTGGTGGTAGTGGTCCTGGTTCTCCCCCTCCACGTCGGCGAAGGGGTAGGCCCGCGTCAGGGCCTGTCCCGAGGGGGTGAGCACGGGGTAGAAGCAAGGCCGGCAGATGTAGTGGCCGTACACGTACTCGACGAAGAGCCCCCCGTCGACGTGGACCGCGACCTTGCCTTCATCCGCCTTCAGTTGAACGTCGATCATCCTCTCCCGTCCTGGTTACCGCGCCGCGTTGCCGCAGCAGCGCTTGAACTTTCTTCCGCTCCCGCACGGACACGGATCGTTGCGTTTCGGCGGTGCCGGCGCCGCGCGGGCCACGTCCCTCTGCCGCACCCAGTCCATCACCCCGGCCGCCGGCTGCCCGCGGCGCACGAGGTCGGCCATGACCCGCATGTACGGATCGACATGGCCGAAGTAGATCTTGTAGCCGCGGCACAGGTAGTTGAGCCCCTCCTCGCCGTGGGGGGTGCGCTCGAAGCGCTGCTTGGGACAGCCGCCGTTGCAGGCGAAGCGGTAGTCGCACTCCCGGCAGTAACGCGGCAGGCGGTCGGCCTTGTCCTGTCCGAAGCGGCGCTGCTCGGGGCTGGCCACCATGTCGCGGATCGTCTGCTCGCGCACGTTGCCGAGGTTGTACTCGGGGTAGACGAAGTGGTCGCAGGAGTAGAGGTCGCCGTTGTGCTCGATCACCAGGGCGTTGCCGCAGGTCTCGGCGAAGATGCACAGGGAGGCGTCCTGGCCGAGCCAGCTGCCGAGGGAGACGTCGAAGATCTGCACGAAGGAGCGGCCCACGTCGCGCCGTACCCACTCGTCGAAGACGGCGCACAGGAAGCGGCCGTACTGGGCCGGCCCCACCGACCAGCGGGTGACCGCCGCCCGGCCCTCGAACTCCGGCGCCACCAGCTCGAGCCCGGTCTCGTCCGGGTCCCCGGTGAGGCGCTCGACGATGGGGATGAACTGCATGAACCCGGAGCCGATCTCCTTGAGGAAGCGGTAGACCTCGAGGGGGTGGTCGGCGTTGTGGTTCTGCAGGACCGTGAGGGTGTTGAACTCGGCGCCGTGCTTCTTGAGCACCTCCAGGCCGGCCATGACCCGGTCGAAGGTCGGCTTCTGCCCCTTGTCGACGCGGTAGCGGTCGTGGAACTCCCGCGGCCCGTCGATCGACAGACCCACGAGGAAGCGCTCGCGGGCCAGGAACTCGCCCCACTCGTCGTCGAGGAGGATGCCGTTGGTCTGGAAGGCGTTGGTCACCTCCTTGCCGCCGGCGTAGCGCTTCTGCAACTCCACGGCGCGGCGGAAGAAGTCGACCCCCAGCAGCGTCGGCTCGCCGCCCTGCCAGGCGAAGTTCACGGCCGGCACGTCCTGGGCCTCGATGTACTGCTTGACGTAGAGCTCCATCACCTCGTCGCTCATGCGCCAGTTGCGCCCGGCGTCGGGGTAGAGCTTCTCTTTCTCGAGGTAGAAGCAGTAGGAGCAGTCGATGTTGCAGACCGAGCCCGAGGGCTTGGCCATGACGTGGCAGGCCGACGGAGCGGTGAGCGTCTGGGACTGGGTCATCGGGAGGCGGTCGACAGGGGCGAGAAGGCGGCGGTAGGATAGGCCCGTTCCGCCCGGCGATCAACGTTCGCGAGGGAGCACGAATGCGATACGCACCGGCCCTCTGCCTGCTGTGGCTGGCCCCGGCCCTGGCCGCCGATCCCCTCGTCGTGGTCGAGGAGGGACGCGGCCGGGCGCGTGTCGGCGTGCACCCGGAGGCGGGGGAGTGGGAGCGCCGCGCCGCCGAGGACCTGGTGCGCTACGTCGAGGAGATGAGCGGCGTTCGGCTGCCGCTTCTCGATCGGACCGCCGATCTCCAACAGGCCCTGGCCGAATCCGCTCCCCTGCTCCTGGTGGGCCGGGCCGCCCTCGAGGCCGATCCCTCCTTGGGCCCCCGCCTGGGGGCCCTGCAGAAGGCCGACCCCGTCCTGCGCAGCGACGCCATCGTCGCGAGGCGCCGCGGCGACCGGGTCTACCTGGCCGGCAGCAACGACGAGTCCCACTACTACGCCGCCGTCGAGTTGCTGCGGCGCTGGGGCTGCCGCTGGTACCTGCCCACCGACTTCGGCGCCAGCATCCCCCGCAGGCCGACGCTGACCGTGGACAGCCTCGACGCGGCCTGGGCGCCGCCCTTCGAGGTGCGGCGCTACTGGCTCTCCTGGATCGGCGACAACAGCGGCCGGCAGGAGTTCATGCGCCGCAACCGGATGAACGACCTGTCGGTGCCGGCCGGGCACGCCCTCGGCCACTACGTCGACGACCTGCCCGACGCCGGCGACTCGGCCCAGTCGATCTGCCTCTCCGACCCGGCCACGATACGCCACGTGGCCGGCCAGGTGATGGAGCGCTTCGCCGAGGGCGCCCCGGCCGTCTCCCTCGGCATGGACGACGGGCTCTACGATCTCGCCTGCGCCTCCGACGCGGAGCTGGCCGCCGGCCTGTGGGACAAGAACTTCATGTCCCCGGCCCTCACCGATCCCTTCATGGCTCTGTACAACGGGGTGGCGCAGCTGACCCACGCCCGCTTCCCGGGCCGCCGCATCGGCTTCCTGGCCTATTCCAACATCACCCTGCCGCCCCAGCGCCGCATCGTCGCCGCCGAGCCCCTGGTGGCCTACCTCGCCCCGATCGACGTCTGTCCCAACCACGGCATGGACGATCCCCGCTGTCCGCCCCGCCAGGAGTACCGCGACGTCATGTACCGCTGGGCCGAGACGATGCAGGGCCGCCTCATCATCTACGACTACGACCAGGGCATGCTGGTCTGGCGCGACATCCCCAACCCCTCGGTGCAGGCCGTCCGCCAGGACGTGAGGCACTACCGCGACGCCGGCATCCTCGGCGTCGACACCGAGAGCCGGGGGGCGATGGCCACCACCTTCCTCAATCTCTACCTGCGGGCCCTCCTCTACTGGGACCCCGACGCCGACGTGGAGGCCGAGATGGAGGAGTTCCACGCCAGCTTCTGGGGACCGGCGGCGGCCCCCATGCGCGCCTACTGGCAGGCGATCCAGCAGGCCTGGGAAAAAACCCTCTCCCACGAGCACGAGTTCTGGCTGGCCCCCATGGTCTACACGCCGGAACTGGTGACCCGGCTGGCTCCGCACGTGGCCGCGGCCGGTGCACTGGTGGGGGACCGGCCCCCGGAGGACCTCTTCGCGCGCCGGGTGCGCTTCGTCGAGGCCGGGTACGGCGTCCTGCAGGCCTACGTGGCGATGGTGGACCGGGCCGCCACCGCGGGGGACTACGGCGCTGCGGTGCGCGCCGGCGAGCGGGGCCTGGCCTGGCGCGACTCCCTGACCCGCATGAGCCCCACCTTCACCACCACCCGCCTGGAGAACGGCGACGCCTGGTGGCCGGGGGAGGTGCAGCAGTACCGGGAGCTGCACGACCTCACCGACGGCCCCGCCGGACGCCTGGTGCAGAAGCTGCCACTGGCCTGGAGCTTCCGCACCGATCCCCACGACGCCGGCCTGCACCAGGCCTGGGGCCGGCCGGAGCTGGAGCTGTCCGCCTGGAGCCCCCTGCGCACCGATCTCTACATGGAGGCCCAGGGCGTCGCCGGCCCCGGCGGGGGAGAGTACAACGGCTTCGTGTGGTACCGCACCGACATCGAGGTGAGCGCCGCCGACGCCGAGCGGGCCCTTCACGTCCGCTTCCCCGGCCTCTTCGGCAAGGCCTGGCTCTACGTCGACGGATACCTCGCCGGGTACCGGGACTGGCGCCCAATGTACTGGCACAACAGCTACCGCTTCGACTGGGACGTGGACCTGAAGGGCCGGCTCGCTCCCGGCACCCGCACCCTGGCCCTGCGCGTGCACAACGAGCACCACATGGGAGGGATCTGGCGGCGGCCCTTCCTCTACGCCTCCGAGCCCGGGGCCCCGCCGCCGGCGCCGTAGCCGCGCCGGATCGGCCCCTTCAGCCGGCGCCGGACTCCTCCGCGAGCGTCTCCCAACGGGCCGTGAGGTCCGAGACCCGGCGCTCCAGGCGGGAGCGCTCCTCCTTGAGGCGGCGCACCTCCTCGGGCGGCGTCCGCTCGTAGAAGCCAGCCTCGCAGAAGGCGGCGTCGATCTCGCGGAGGCGGGACTCGGTTGTCTCCACGCGCTCCAGCAGCCCCGCCAGCTTCTCCTCCCGGCGCTCGGCCTGCCGCTGCTCCCGCCCCTCGCCTGCCGCCTTGCGGGACCGCCTCCGGCCGTTGCCGCCGGGACCGGGTTCCGCCTTGCGCCGGCGCTGACTGCGCGCCTTGAGGACCACCTGGTCGGCGTCGAGGTGGTCGTCGCCGCAGAAGCTCACGTACTCCTCGTAGGTGCCGTGGAAGTCGCGGATCTCGTCCTCGCGGATCTCGACGATGCGGGTCGCCAGCCGGCTGACGAGCCAGCGGTCGTGGGAGACGAGCACGATCGTGCCCTGGAAGGTCTGTAAACCCTCGACGAGGGCGTGGATCGACTCGAGGTCGAGGTGGTTCGTGGGCTCGTCGAGGACGAGCACGTTGGGCCGCTCCATGGCCAGCCGGCAGAACACGAGCCGCGTCGCCTCGCCGCCGGAGAGGTCCTTCAGGCGTTTCTCCACGTCGTCGCCGGAGAACAGCACCAGGCCGAGGTGGCCGCGCACGAAGCTGATCGACTGGTCGGGAGATGTCTCCCAGGCCCAGGCCTCGGCGGTGAGATCGGGCTGGAAGCGCTCGCGGTGGTCCTGGGCGAAGTAGCCGGGATGGGTCTCGTAGCCCCACTCCACGGTGCCGGCGTCTGGGGCCAGATCGCCCATGACGATCTTGAGCAGGGTCGACTTGCCAATGCCGTTGGCGCCCATGACCGCCAGCCGGTCGCCGCGCTGAACGGACAGATCGACCCCGTGGAGGACCTCGTTGTCGCCAAAGGCCTTCTTCACGCCCTTCACGGTGAGCACCTGACGGCCGCTGTCGCGCCGCGAGTCGAGCTTGAAGGTGGGGTAGCGGCGCGAGCTGACCGGCAGCTCCTCCATGCCCTCGGTGATCTTCTCGATCGTCCGCAGCTTGCTCGTCGCCTGTCGCGCCTTCGTCGCCTTGGCGCGGAAGCGGTCGACGAACTGCTGGTGGTGGGCGATCTCCCGCTCGCGGCTGGCGATCGCCTTCTCCCGCCGTTCGCGCTCGCCCACCTTGGCCTTGAGGAAGGCGGTGTAGTCCCCGGTGTATTGCTGCACCGTCTCGTAATCGACGTCTAGGATGCGGGTCGCCACGTTGTCGAGGAACCGGTGGTCGTGGGAGATGACCACCAGCATGCCGGGGAAGTCGCGCAGCCACGTCTCCAGCCAGCGGATGGCGAGGATGTCGAGGTGGTTGGTCGGCTCGTCCAGGAGCAGGGCGTCGGGGTCGCCGGCCAGCACCTGCGCCAGCAGCACGCGCAGCCGGAAGCCGCCCGACAGGGTCGACAGGGGATCGTGGTGCACCCGCGCCGGCAGCCCGAGACCCTCGAGGATGGTCGCGGCCCGGGACTCGGCGGTGTACCCGTCGAGGCGCTCGGTCCGGGCCTCCAGCTCGGCGAAGCGGTCGGCGTCGAAGCTCTCCCCCGCCTTCGCCAGCAGGGCCTCCTTCTCGGTCAGGACCTGCCACAGCTCGCGGTGGCCCATGAGGGTCACGTTGAGGATGGAATGCTCCTCGTAGAGGAACTGGTCCTGGCGCAGCACCCCGACGCGGGCGCGCTTCGGCAGGCTCACCTCGCCGTCGCTGGCCTCCAGCTCTCCCCCGAGGATGTTGAGCAGCGTCGTCTTGCCGGAGCCGTTGGCGCCCACCAGGCCGTAGCGCTCCCCGGCGTTGAGCATGAGGGAGACGCCGGCGAAGAGGGTGCGGTCGCCGTAGACCTTGGCGAGGTTGGAGACGGAGATCATGCAGGGGAAACTAAGGGATGGGCTGAATGGTGGGAGCCCCACGGCCGGGGGCCGGCAGGCTCCGCTCGGTCGGAACCGTCCCGCCGCGGTCGTGGGACTGGGAGCCGCCATGCGCCCCGGGCCTCAGCCCGATGCGCGGTCCCGCCGGGTCGCGGGAGGTCCCCGAGAGCCTAGTTCCCCGCCGCGGCGTTGCGGTTGTGGACGGCGAACAGCTCGGCGCCCTGCAGCTCGATCTCCAACGTGATCCACCGCCCGTGCAGGCCCGCCACCGAGTCGCGGTCACCCCAGCGCAGCGGGTGGGCGAGGCTGTCGGCGCGGATCGGCTCCATCTCGTCGGGGCCGTACCCGGTCAGGGGGGCGCCGCCCTCGTCGAGCAGTCCCACCCGGCAGGATCCTCCGCCGCCGGCGTCGACGTTCAGCAGCAGGTCGGGATGGTCGATGCGCAGCGGCCGGGTGCGGATGACCCCGCCCTCGCCCTCGGCGCGCATCCCGGCGAACCCGTCCTGCCGCAGCGTCGCCAGGCACAGGCCGGGGGGCTTCTCCACCCCGGGCGGCATCTCGCGCTTCGGCGCCGGCGAGTGGTACTGGGCGCCGGAGGTGTAGTAGAAGTGGAGCCGCCCCTCGCGCAGCACCGGCGCCGAGGGGAAGATCGCCATGCGGCCGCTGTCCCACGCCGTGCCCTCGCCCCGGGGGATGATGCACCGCGCCCCGGGGGGCCGCAGCCACTCCTCGCCGTCGCGGGAGCAGGCCAGGTCCAGGTCCATGGCCCAGTCGTCGAGGGCGTGCAGGATCTGGGCGAAGCCGAGATACATGTCGTCGTACACGAAGCCGTTGTTCATGTAGACCTGGTCCCGGGGCCGGTCGTGCCCGTCGATGGGCAGGATCGGCACGTGGGGCGACCACGAGGCGAAGTCGGGGCTCCAACAGGTGTGGCGCAGGCGCACCCAGGTGCCGGGCTCGCCGCCGCGCACCTTGCCGCTGGCCCAGCGGTTGTCCCAGTAGAGGCGCTTGCCGAAGAGGCGGTAGCCGCCGCGCAGGGTGTCCAGCATCCAGGTGTAGGTGTCGCCGAAGCCGTCGGCGTGGGTGTGCACAAGCCGCTCGCGGGCGGGCCAGTGAATGCCGTCGGGGGAGGCGCTGGTGTAGAGGCCCGTCGGGTACGGCGTGTCCTTCGACTCGTAGAGCCGCTTCCCGGTCTCCGGGTCGTGGTCCCGGTTGTAGCGCCACAGGGCCATCTTGTAGCGCGCCGAGGGGTCCGGGTCGAGGGGGTCGCGGGCGATGCACGGCCCGGACAGCTCGTGGGGGCCGGGGTAGACGCCGGAGTACGGGTAGTTGACGACGCAGATGTTGTTGTCGCGGCTGCCCCGGAACTCGAACAACCCCAGGGGCGGCGTCTCCCAGTGGACGCCGTCGTCGGAGCGGGCCTGGCAGATGAAGCGGGCGTCGGTGACGCCCTCCGGATCGACCGGCCGGGTGGAGTACCAGAGGACGAACTCGCCCGTGGCCGGGTCGATCTCGAAGCCGCCGTGGTTGGCCAGCGTCGAGCCCCAGGGATCGGTGAAGAGCTTCACCGGGTTGTCGGGGTGTTTGTCCAGCCGGTGGAAGCGCCGGACGACGCCGCGGCTGGAGTGGAGGTGGTGATCGTCGATGAAGAGCATGTCAGAAGCTCGCCTTGATCCGGGCCCAGGAGGAGGGCTCCACGGCGGAAGGGTCGTCGTAAAGGGAAGGACTCTCCCCGGCGCCGATCAACAGGCCGTCGACGAAGAAGTCGGCGTGGACCAGGGCCCGGGTGCTGCCGGTCAGCGACAGAAAGGGCCAGACTCCGGACCCATCCTTCGCCTGAGTATCGTCGTTGTCGGGCGTGCTTATGGTGAACCCGATCGTCTTGCCCGGGTAGAGTCGGGACGGCTCGGAGGCCTCCTCGTCGTCGTGGATGTAGTCGTCGAAGGGCGTCACCCTGAACTCGGTGACGGTGGTCACCGGGCTGGCGCCGATGACGCCGCCGCCCGCGGCGGCGTAAGGCTCCCTGCCTGCCCACTCGCTGATGGCGGCGTAGTGGAACAGGTGTTCGCCGTCGGGTGTTTCGGCGATGGCAACCCACTTCTGCGCCTGACGGTTGTCCTCCTCGATCTCCTCCTCCGAGCACTCATGGCAGTTGAACATGCGAAAGTAGCTGAATCCCCCACCGGTATGGTCGCCGTCGACCAGGAAGCGGATACTGGAGTCCCACCAGTGCATCTTCCAGGGTTCCTCCCCGTCGTAGAGGTTGAAGTAGATGTCATCGACGCGATCCATGGCGATCCAGAGGGTACCGCTGTTCTCGTGCCATGCGAGCCAGATGCGGAAGTCCACGTCCGCCGGGTCGTAGGCGTATTCCCAGAAGAAGTCGCTGGCCGTCAGCGAAGGCTCGCCGACGACTTCGAGCCAGTCGTCCACGCTGCCGTCGGTCAGGTCGATGCGGTCGAGGTCCTCGTCGAGGAGCTCGAAGAAGGGGTAGATCTCGTCGCCCACATGGGCCTGAGCGACGGGGGCCGCCAAGGCCGTTGGGAGGGTCAGCAGGCAGAGGAGGCGGGTGACCATTGTGATCCTCCTTGGTGAACGGAAGTCCTTGGGAAGAGCAGCCCGGTCGACAGGCTACTCCAGGGCGGCCTTGATTCGCGCCCAGGAGGACGGCTCCACGGCGGAGCGGTCTTCGTAGAGGGATGGATCCTCGCCGGCGCCGATGAGCAGGCCGTCGACGAAGAAGTCGGCGTGGATCAGGGATTGCGTCGTACCGGTCAGCGACATTGGGGTCGCGACTGAACCATGCCCATCCTTCCATTCGGTATCGTCGTAATCCCGCGTGGCTATCGAGAACCCGATCGTCTTGCCCGGGTAGAGTTGCGAAGCTTCGGAGGAGGCCTCGTCGTTGTAGATCAGATCGTCGAAGGGCGTCACCCTGAACTCGGTAACGGTCGTCGCCGGGGTCTGGCCGATGACGCCGCCCCCCGCGTCGGCATATGGCTCCCTGACCACCCACTCGCTGGGCCCGTAGTGCTCGAGATGCTCGCCGTCAGGCGTCTCGGCGATCGCCACCCACTGCTGGGCCTGCCGGTAGTTCTCCAGGATCTGGTCGGGCGTGCAGTCATGGCAGTTCCTCCCGAGAAAGTAGCTGTATGTCCCGCCGGTATGGTCGCCGTCGACCATGAACCGGATGCTGGAGTCCCATAGTTGCATCTCATACGGTCTGTAGGGTCCTTCTCCGTCGTAGAGGTTGAGGTAGAGATCGTCGAAGCGCTCCATGGCGATCCATATGGTGCTGCTGCCCTGGTGCCAGGCGAGCCATATGCGGAAGTCCACGTCAGATGGATCGTATGCCATTTCTCCCCAGTACCCCCAGAAGAAGTCGATGGCCGTCAGCGAGGGCTCGCCGACAACCTCGAGCCAGTCCTCGACGCTGCCGTCGGTCAGGTCGATTCGGTCCAGGTCCTCGTCGAGGAGCTCGAAGAAGGGGTAGATGACGTCGCCCACGTGGGCGTGGGCGACGGGTGCGGCGAGAACCGCGGCCAGGATCAGCAGGGAGGCGAGGCAGGCGCGCATGGCGCTCCTCCTTTGGTGGTTCCCATGGTACGGCCCGTTCACCAGATTTACCAAGAGATGAGACACTCCACTGAACCCCGCCGGGAAACCCTCTTCGTGGGCGATGTCCACGGCTGCGCCGCAGAGTTCGAGGAGCTGCTGCATCGCGCCGGGTACTCCCCGTCCTCGCACCGCCTCCTGCTCACCGGCGACGCCTTCGCCCGCGGCCCGGACCCGCTGCGGGTCTGGGAGATCCTGCGCGACACCGGCGCCGAGATGGTCCTCGGCAACCACGATGACCGCCTCATGTCGCAGATGCGGGATCACCGCTCCGGCGGAGAGGTCCGCTTCAGGCGTCCGGACCACCGCCGCACCTTCGAGGCCCTGCGGCCTGTCCTCGACGAGCTGCTGCCCTGGCTGGAGCGGACGCCGCTGTCGATGGAGGGGGAGGGGTTCCTGCTGGTCCACGCCGGCATCCACCCGGTGCAGGGCCCCCGCGCCACCTCCCGGGAGGAGTTCCTCGCCATCCGCACCTGGCCCCCCGCCGGCGGCCTCGACGGCCCGCGGTGGCACGACGCCATCGAGCCTCTGCCCGGCCGCGTGATCGTCTTCGGCCACGACGCGCCCGGCGGGCTCGTGGTCAGGCGGCGGGCCCCGGAAGAGGGCGGCCGGCCGTGGGCCGTCGGGCTGGACTCGGGATGCGTGTACGGGGGGAGCCTGAGCGCCTGGGTCCTGGAGCGCGACGAGCTGATCCAGGTCGACAGCCGTCAGGACGGGGAGAGCTGGCGGTCGGGCTGACGTGCCCGCCGCACCAAGTCCTCGAAGAGCCTCTCCCACGCCGTGCCCGCCATCCTCTCGGGGTGGAACTGGACGCCCATGAGGCCGCCGTCGTCGCTCTCCAGGCCTTCGATGACGCCGTCGGGGCTGCGGGCGCTCACCCGCAGGCCGCGGCCGACCCGCTCCACGGCCTGCACGTGGTGGCTGTTGACGCGCCGCTCGCCGGCCGCCAGCTCCGCCAGGCGGGAGCCGGCCACGACCTCCACGTCGTGGAAGACCGGCTCGCCGTCGTTGCGCCCCGTCGAGTGGGGTCCGGCCCCGAGCTGTGCCTGGGCGTCGGCCCAGATCGTGCCGCCGAGGCGGGCGTTGATGAACTGCATACCGTAGCAGACTCCGAGGACGGGGCGGTCACGGCCGCGCACGGCCTCGAAGGCCCGGGAATCGGTCCGCGTGCGCATCTCCGGCGTCGGCGGCAGGTCCTCGGGCAGGCTCCCCACCAGCCCTTCGGTGATGCCCGGACCGCCGGTGATCACCAGGCCGTCCAGGATCCGGCCTAAGGGGCGCAGGCTCTCGGCCGAAGCCGTCACGGGCACCACCACGGGACAGCCGCCGGCGCGCTCCACGGCCTCCACGTAGGCCCGGTCGAGCACCTGGCGGCTCTCACCCTCCCGGCCCGCGAGCGAGGTGGTGATCCCGATGAGGGGCCGCTCCGCCCGCCCTGCCATCTGTTCAGACCCGGGCGCGGAGGCGGGCGAAGGTGATCTCGTCGTCCAGCTCGACGAGGGCCAGGAAGCTGTTCACGTCCCAGCGGCCGGGGTCGAGGCCGCGGACGGTGCGGGTGAGGTAGCTCTTCATGCGGTCCGACGAGGGCGCCAGGCCCTGCAGGGTCGCGTTGAGGGCGGCCACCTCCTCTTCGCTTCCCACCCGATCCCCCAGCCAGGCGATCACGGCCTCGTCGTCGGCGTGCTCCTTCAGGCCGGCGGCGAACTCCTCGTGGGACAGGCCGAGGTGCTCCAGCAGCCGGCGGTCCAGGCCCGAGTCCCCGCCGAACCAGTAGTCGCCCAGCCGGCCGGCGTTGTGGGCCCGCCCCTTGTCGACCATTCGGGCCAGGCAGAGGAGACCCCCCAGGCTCGCGTCGTAGGGGCTGCGGGGGGCCCGCAGGTTGAGGTCGACGAGGCCGAAGCAGGCCTGGTCGTCGATGTCCTGCAGCTCGAAATAGGTGGTCACGTCCTTGCGGTCGGGGCAGATCTCGTCGCGGCGCTGGCGGAAGCGCTCCGCCCAGTCGGGGTGGGCCTCGCCGTGGCGGGCGAGGCGGGCGTTCAGGGCCGAGACCTCCCCGGGTGCGGGCGGCTCGACGCGCTCCAGGATCCACTCGCCCAGCTCGGTGTCGTTGGGGTTGCGCCAGGCCCCCTCCTCGAAGTCGGCCGCCGAGAGGCCGATGAACTCCAGGAGGGTGCGGTCGAAGAAGGAGTCGTCGCCGTACCGGTAGTCGCCCATGCGGCCGGCGCGGTGGGCCCGCGCCTTGTCGGCCATGCGCGCCGCCGCCACCAGCCCGAGGACGCCGCGCACGTACCCGGAGCGCGGGGGACGCGCCGCCAGGTCCTCGTCACGGAAGGCGCCCCAGTCGTCGAGCTCGATGGAGGCGAAGACGGTGGTGATGTCGGTGTTTCCGGGGGCGTACTTCGCCAGGCGCTCCTTCAGCAGCCGGCGGTGCAGGTCGTCCTGGGGCACCTTCGTGGTCTGCTCCTGGTTGAAGCTCTCGATCTCCTCCTGCGAGCAGGTCATGCGGCCGCGCACCCAGTCGTCCAGCTCCCGGTCCCACATGCTCTCGGCGGCGTCGGCGAAGTCGTCGGCGCTCACGCCGATGAGGGCCAGGACCTCCCGGTCGAGGCCGGAGTCGTCGCCGTACTTGAACTCGCCGATCGTCTCGGCCTTGTGGCCGCGGGCCTTGTCGGCCATGCGCGCCAGGCCGGCGATTCCGGCCATGCCGGTGTTGGAAGGGCGTCGGGGGGGTTGGCGTGTCAGGTCCATGCAGGCTTGGTCTCCATTGGTGTCTGGTGAGGGGCCGGCGAATGTAACAATCCCCGCCTTGCCCGCCACCCGGGGGGCGGGTACCATGACGCGCCCCGAGAGCCATCCATGCCCGAGCTGCCCGAAGTCGAGACCGTCCGCGCTGCCATGGCCGCCCACCTCGTGGGCCGCACCGTGGCCGGCGCCTGGACCAGCGGCCTGCGCCTGCGCGAGCCCCTCTCAAGGGCCCGGGTGCGCTCCCTGGCCGGAGAGCGCTTCACCGGCGCCCGGCGGCGGGCCAAGTTCCTGCTGCTGGAGCTCTCCTCCGGGCGCACGCTCCTCGTCCATCTCGGGATGACGGGGAACCTGGTCTTCCGCGATGGCGGGCGGATCCTCCACGACCACGTGGTCCTCACCCTCGACGAGGGGCCCCCCTTGGTCTACGCCGACGCCCGGCGCTTCGGACTCTTCCAGGTCCTCACCCCCCGGCAGCTGGAGCGCAGCCCCTGGCTCCGCCACCTCGGCGTGGAGCCCCTCTCCGACGACTTCGACGCCGGGTACCTGCGCGGCGCCGCCCGGGGACGCAGCCGGCCGATCAAGAGCCTCCTCCTCGACGGCCGGGTCGTGGCCGGCCTCGGCAACATCTACGCCTGCGAGGCCCTCTTCGGGGCGCGCATCCGTCCCACCACGCCGGCCGGCCGCATCGGCCCCCGGCGCGCCGAACGTCTGGTGGAGGAGATCAAGGCGGTCCTTCAGCGGGCCGTGGCGAAGGGGGGCACAACGATCAGCGACTACCTGGGCTCGGGGGCCGGGGGGCGCTTCCAGCAGGAGCTGGCCGTGTACGGGCGCGCCGGCGAGGGCTGCGTGGTCTGCGACCGGCCGCTGCGCAACCGCGCCATCGCCGGCCGCTCCACCTTCTACTGCACCCGCTGCCAGACATAGAAACGCCGCACCCCCGAAGAGGGGCGCGGCGAGGTGGGACGGTCCGTCCCGGTCAGCTCTTTCCGTTAGGCGACGGCAGGGAACTGCTGGAGACGACGTCGTCGATGAGGCCGTACTCCCGGGCTTCCTGGGGGGACATGTAGAAGTCGCGGTCCGTGTCCTGGGCGATCTTCTCCTCCTCCTGGCCTGTGTGCAGGGCGAGGAGGCGGTGGATCTCCTCCCGGGTGCGGATCATCTCGCGGGCCTGGATGTCCAGGTCGGTGGCCCGTCCCGTGATCGTGCCCAGGAGCAGGGGCTGGTGGATCATGATGCGGGCGTGGGGCCAGGTGAAGCGCCGGCCCTTCTCGCCACCGGCCAGCAGCACCGCACCCATGCTCGCCGCCAGACCCGTGCAGACCGTCGACACCGGGGCGCGCAACGCCTGCATGGCGTCGTAGATCGCCAGGCCGTCGTGGACCGAGCCGCCGGGGCTGTTGATGTAGAGGACGATCTCGGTCTCGCCGTCCTCGGCGTCGAGGGACAGCAGCCGCGTCACCACCGCCTTGGCCGAGTCGTCGTCAACCGGCGACCACAGGAAGATCTTGCGGGCCTTCAGCAGCGAGTGCTCGATGTTGCGCTCGCTGAACTCCTTCAGCAGTCCCTCGTCCTTCTCAGTCTCTGCCATTCTCGTCTCTCTCCGGGATCTCTCTGGGTCGGTGGCCTGCGAGTATACCCAGGGGTCGGGGTATCGTCAAAGCAGGCCGCCCCCGCCCTCACCTCTCCCGCGCCGCCGCCACCGCGGACCGTCCCACCCGGCGCAGCAGCTGCCGCAGGTCGTCGAAGAACGTGTAGCAGAGGGGCACGATGACGAGGGTGAGCACCATCGACGCCAGCAGGCCGCCCATCATGGTGCGGCCCAGGGGCGCGTAGGGCATGCCGATCATGCGGGCGTTGCCCACGGCCATGGGCAGGAGGCCGCAGATGGTGGTGAAGGTGGTCATCAGGATGGGGCGGAAGCGGAGGCGGCCGGCCTCCATGAGGGCCTCGAAGCGGTCGTGGCCCTCGGCGCGCAGGCGGTTGGCCAGGTCGATGAGGACGATGGCGTTGTTGACGACCACGCCCACGAGGATGACGGTGCCGATGCCGCTGAGCATGTCGAAGGGCGTCCTCGTGAGGTACAGAGTCCAGAACACCCCCAGGAAGGAGAAGGGGATCGCCACGATCACCGAGAGGGGCAGGACGAAGGACTCGAAGAGCACGCCCATGAGGAGGAAGACGAAGGTCACGGACAGGATCAG
The DNA here is from genome assembly GCA_026706075.1 of Gemmatimonadaceae bacterium. Classification (GTDB taxonomy): domain Bacteria; phylum Latescibacterota; class UBA2968; order UBA8231; family UBA8231; genus UBA8231. The sequence continues at coordinate 23,020 of JAPOZM010000093.1, read as the reverse complement.
GGCGAACATGCGGCTGTCCTCCTGCTGCTGCAGGCGCTGGAAGCGTTCGCCCTTGTCCCAGCGGTAGCCGCGGGGCGTCTCGAAGCCGGCCATGGCCTCGTCCACCCGCTCGAAGAGAGTTCCGGCTCCGGCCTCCGTCGTCGTGGCGGTCACGGCGAGGACCGTCTGCCGGTTCTCGCGCCGGATGCCGCCCAGGCCTTGCGCCACCTCCAGCCGGGCCAGGGTCTCCAGGGGGATCTCGTTGCCCCCGGGGGCGCGGAAGGTCAGGCTGCGCAGTTGGTGCAGGCTGTGGCGGTCGGCCTCCCGGAGCTGGAAGAACACGCTCACCTCGCGGCCGTCGTCGGTGTGCATCCGGGTCAGCTCCCGGCCGCGCAGGGCGTAGGAGATATTGCCCGAGATCGCCCTCGGGTCGAGGCCGTAGCGGCGCACCTGGGCGCGGTCGAGGCGCACCCGCAGCTCGGTGGCGCCGCGGTCGACGTCGGTCTGCACCGACAGCAGGCCGGGGATCCCCTCCAGGCGGCGCTCCACCTCCCTCGACAGCTCCACGAGGCGGTCCGTGTCGGGGCCGTGGAGGTTGACGGAGACCGCCGTGTCGCCGCCGCCGCCGTCGCGCCAGTTGATGCGCATCTCGAAGCCGGGAGGCATCGGGAGCCGCTCCTCGATGTCCTCCAGGACCTCGACGTAGTCCATGTGCGGCGAATGCCGCAGGCCCGCCGACTCGAGCAAGTCGTTCCAGGCCACGGCGTACCAGTCGTTGGACTCGTCCTCCTCGAGGATCAGGTGGATGCGGCCCCGGCTGTTGCTCGACCAGGTCTCGACCAGGCGGAGGCCGTAGCTCTCGCGGTGGCTCAGCAGGGTGTCCTCGACGCCGGCGATGAAGCGGTCCGCCGCCTCGATGGTCTGGCCCTCGGGCATGCGGAAGGCCAGCCAGATGTCCTTCTGGTTGCGGCTGCCGCCGTCGGTGCGCTCCAGCCCCTGCATGGGGATCTGCATGCTGGCCATGGCGGCCAGGACGAGGAGGGTCGTGTCGAGGCGGTGGGTGAGGACCCATGCGAGGACGCGCTCGTAGGCGGCGCGGCCGCGGGCGATGATGCGCGGATCACCGCCCCCCGAGGTGCCGATGCGCTGCGCCGCCAGGGGGACGATGAGCAGGGCGATGACCAGCGACGCCAGCAGCCCGACGATGACGGGACCGCCGAGACGCAGCATGATGAAGGCGAACTCCTCGTCGCCGCTCATGAGGATCAGCGGCAGGAAGACGACCACCGTGGTCAGGGTGGCCATGGTCACCGCCAGCCCCACCTCGCCGGCGCCGCGAATCGACGCCTCCCGGGGCCCGGCGCCCTCCTGCCGCCGGCGGTGGATGTTCTCGACGATGACGATGGCGTTGTCCACCACCAGGCCCAGGCTGAGCATGAGCCCCATCATGGTGATCAGGTTCAGGCTCCACCCCAGGAAGTAGATGGTGGCCACCGTGGCCGTCACCGAGAGGGGGATGGCGAGGGTGATGATCAGGGTCATGCGCGCGGCGCGCAGGAAGAACAGGAGCACGAGGGCGGCGAAGAGGCCGCCCCACAGACCGGTGGACTTGAGGTTGTCCACCGACTCGACGATGTGCTCGCCCTGGTCCCAGAAGATCTCGAAGTCGACGCCCTCCAGATGGGGCCGCCGCTGCAGCTGGGCCAGACGGGCGCGCACGCCGCGGGAGATCTCCACCAGGTTGCCGCCGGAGGCCTTCATCACCTCGATCCCGAGGGCGGGGCGCCCGTCGATGCGGGTGAACCAGTCCTGCTTCGGCGGCTTGAGGGCCACTTCGGCCACGTCCCCCAGCCGCAGCCCGTGCTCGTCGTCGACGATGAGCTGCCGGATCTGGTCGAGGGACTCGAAGCGCCCCAGGGAGCGCACGTGGATCCGCCGCCCCCCCTCCATCACGCGGCCCCCGGGCAGGGCGAAGTTGAGGCTGGCCAGGCGCCGGCCGACCTCGAACGGCTCCACGCCGTGGCCGCGCAGCCGCCCCAGGTCCAGCTCGATGCGCACCTGCCGCGCCTCCTCGCCCCGGACCTCGACGGTGCCCACGCCCTCGATGCGCTGCAGGGCGGGGCGGACGTGCACGTCCAGCAGCTGGAAGGGATCGACGAACTCCCCCTTCAGGGAGGCGCCGATCCACATGACCGGCCAGTCGTCCTGGTTCCAGCGCAGCACCTGCACGCGCTCGATCTCCTCGGGCAGCTCCGGCATGGCCCGGTCGATGCGGTCCCGCAGGTCGGCGTAGGCCTCGTGCATGTCCGTGCCCGGCAGGAACTGCACGTTGGCCCAGGCGCCGCCGCGGTTGGCGCCGCTGATCACGCGGCCGACGCGGGGCACCGTGGCGATCGCCTCCTCCAGGGGGCGGGTCACCTCCCGCTCCACCTCGGCGGGGCTGGCGTCGGCGTACCCGGCGCGCACGTAGAGCCGGTCGCCCTCCAGGCCACCCGGCACCAGGTCGAGGGGGATCCGGGTGTAGGCCACGACGCCGACCACGAGGAGGGCGGCGACGGCCATGATGACGGTCACCGGCCGGTCGAGGCTGAGGCGGGGGAGCAGGTACCCCCGGGGCTCGCTCACGCGGAGCCTCCCGGTCCTTCCCGGCCGGCGGTGAGGGAGTAGACGGCGGGGATCACCACGAGGGTGAGGAAGGTGGAGCTGACGAGCCCGGCGATGACGGTGACCGCCATGGGCGATCGGATCTCGGCGCCGTCCCCGAGTCCGAGGGCCATGGGCAGCAGGCCGAGGACGGTGGTCGACGTGGTCATCAGGATCGGGCGCAGGCGCACGGCCCCGGCGCGCACGATCGCCTCGCCGGCGGCCAGCCCGGAGCGACGCAGGCGGTTGATGTAGTCCACCAGGACGATGGCGTTGTTTACGACGATGCCGGCGAGCATGATGAAGCCGATGAAGACGACGACGCTCAGGGGCGTCTCCATGAGGTAGAGGGCGACGACGGCGCCGGTCGCCGCCAGGGGCACGGTGAAGAGGATGACGAAGGGGTGCACGAGGGACTCGAACTGGCCGGCCATGACGATGTAGACCAGGAAGACGGCCAGTCCGAGGGCGAAGAGAAGGCTCTCGAGGGAGCGCTCCATCTCGGTGCTCTGGCCGCTCACCAGGAAGGTGAACCCGGGCGGAAAGGACGCGGCGCCGAGGGTCGAGCGGATCGCCCCGGCCGCCGTGCCCAGGTCCAGGCCCTCCACGTTGGCCGTCACCAGGGCGGCGCGCTGCTGGTCGATGCGGCGGATCTCGCTCGGGCCCTCGGCGATGCGGATCGCGGCCACCGAGCCGAGGCGGATCGGCACCTCGCCGCCGGGGTTGACCACCAGCCGCCGCAGCTCGTCCACACCCAGGCGGTCCTCCTCGCGCAGGCGCACGAGGACGTCGATGGTGCGCTCGTCGCGGCGCAGGCCTGTGGCCACGCGGCCCTGGACCTTGTGGCGCACCCGCTCGGCCACGGCCCGCAGGTCGAGGCCGTAGCTGGCCAGCCGCTCGCGGTCGTAGAGGATCTGCAGCTCCGGGTGGCCGGCCTGCTGCGTCGACCGCACGTCGGCGAGACCGGGCAGGGCGGACAGGACGCTCACGGTCTCGGCACTCAGGCGCCGCAGCCCCCCCAGGTCCTCGCCGCGGATCTCCACCTCCACGGGGGTCCGCAGGCTGAAGAGGGAGGGGAAGGAGATCTCCGTCTCCACCTCCGGGAGGCGGCGCAGGCGCCCGCGCAGGTCCTCGATGACGCGGTCCTCGGCGTCCGGCCCCACCTCCGGCGCCAGGTAGACGGCGACGCGGGCCGTGTGCTCGCCCTCGTCGGCGGTGGCCGCGGCGGTGCGGTCCGAGCCGACCCGGGTGGCGGCGCGCTCCACCCCCGGCAGGGCCAGGGCGATGGCTTCCACCTCGGCGGCGGCCTCGGCCGTGCGCTCCAGCGGGGTGCCCACCGGCAGGGTCAGGTCGACGCGGAACTCCCCCTGGTGCACGGGCGGGATCAGCTCCGTGCCGAGGGCCGGCAGCAACTGCGTCCAGCAGGCCCAGAAGGCGAGGGCCGCGCCCCCGAGGACGAAGGCGCGCCGGCGCAGGGCGCCGCCGAGGAGGCCGGGGTAGGTCCGCCGCGCCAGCTCCAAACCGCCCCTCAGCACGGCGAGGACCGGCGCCGCCGGAGACAGCACGAGGGCGGCCAGCACGAGGGCCCCCGCGGCCAGCACCGCGGCGACGAGGAGCACGGTCAGCAGCAGGCTCCGCGCCAGGCACAGGACGTCGTGCACCAGGAAGCGCGGGAGCAGCCAGAGGATGACGGGGACCCCGCTCAGGGCCCGCGCCGCGAACCCGGTCCGGCTGCCGGGGCCCCGGACCCAGTCGGTCCAGCGGGCCCAGTCGGCGCCCAGGGCGGCGGCCGACCCGTTGTCGAGCAGGCCGGGCCAGACCGAGTCGGGGAAGCCGCGCACCGGCGGCGGCCGCGACGCCCACCCGGCCACGCGGCGGTGGGAGGGCAGGCCCGGCCGCCAGCGCGCCGCCAGCCACAGCAGCGGCCAGACGCACTGGAAGATCAGCAGGCCCGCGCTCTGCAGGACCGCCCACAGGACCGCGGCCAGGGCCAGGAGCGCGCGCGCCGCCAGATCCCGCAGCAGCAGGGGCAGGACGAGGGCGCCCTGCCGCAGCCGCGCCCCGAGGGCGAGGCCGGGGCCCACGGCCCGGCGCAGGCCCTCGCCGGAGGGCAGCCGCAGGAAGGGGGACTCCGGGGCCAGCCCCGGCAGGCCGGCGCTGCGCGAGGCCAGCATGGGTATGAACCAGAGGGCCACCGCCAGCGACGCGAGGAGCGAGAACACCACCGTGAGGGCCATGTCCCCGAAGACCTGGCCGGCCACGCCCTCGACGAAGACGATGGGGAAGAACACGGCCACCGTGGTCAGGGTGGAGGCGCACACGGCGCTGCTCACGGCGGCGGTGCCCCGCACCGTGGCGGTGACCGGGTCGTCGCCCTCCTCGCGGCAGCGGAAGATGCTCTCCAGGACGACGATGGAGTTGTCCACGAGCATGCCCACGCCCAGGGCGAGGCCTCCGAGGGACATGATGTTGAGGGAGACGTCGAAGAGGTGCATGGGCGCGAAGGTGGCCACCACCGAGACGGGGATCGTGACCGCCACGATGAGGGTGTGGACGACGTTGCGCAGGAAGACGAGCAGCACGAGGCCGGCGATGGCTCCCCCCAGGAGGACGTTCTTGCGGACCTCGTCGATGGAGCTCTCGATGAAGGCCGACTGGTCCGACAGCACGTCGAGGCCCACCCCGGCCGGCAGGCGGTGGGCGACGAAGTCGGTCATGCGCTGCTCGGCGACGGTGCGCACGGCCGCCGCCTTGCGCCGCGCCTCGGCGTCCTTCCCGGCCTCGGCCTCCGGCGCCGTGGCCGCGGTGTCCCGGGACGCCACCCAGGCCCGCTGCTCCTCGGTGCCGAGGAGGCGGTCCCGCACCGCGCGCGCCACGGCGACGATGTTGGCCCCGGCCTCCTTGTGGATCTCGAGATCGACGCTCTCGCGGCCGTTGACGCGGGTGAGGATCTCCCGGTCCTTGTGCGAGGCCTCCACCCGGGCGATGTCCCGCAGGCGGATCTCGGCGCCGCCGGAGCGGGCCACGACCAGCTCCTCGATCTCGGCCACCGAGTCGAGCTCGTTGAGGGTGCGCACCAGGTACTCCGTGCCCCCCTCGCGCAGGCGGCCTCCCGGCAGGTTGACGTCGGCCTCGGCCAGACGCTGCTCGACGGTGGCCGCGTCGAGCCCGAGGAGGGCGATCTGCCGCTCCCGCAGGGCCACGTGAATCTCCTGCTCCAGGCCGCCCCGGACCTTGACGGCGGCCACCCCGGGGATCGACTCCAGCTCGCGGCGCACCTCCTCCTCGGCGAGCACGCGCAGATGGTAGAGCCCCCGCCCGCCCGACAGGCCGACGCGCAGCACCGGCTCGAGGGAGGGATCGTAGCGCAGCAGCAGCGGCTTGCCGGCCTCCTCGGGCAGCCAGGTGCGGTCCACCTTCTCGCGGATGTCGGCGGCCGCGGCGTTCATGTCGGTCTCCCACTCGAACTCGAGGACCACGTCCGACTGGCCGGCCTTGCTGATGGAGCGCATGGCCACCAGGCGCGGGAGGATGCCCAGCTCTCGCTCCAGGGGTCGGGAGACCAGCTTCTCCACCTCCTCGGGAGCGCTGCCCGGGTACTTGGTGCGCACCGTCAGCGCCGGGTAGGCGACATCGGGCATCAGCTCCAGGGAGAGTCGCTGGTAGGAGACCCAGCCGAAGACGCAGACCGCCATGACCACCATCAGGATGGCCACGGGACGGCGGGTGGTGACGGCGAAGAGGGAGGACGCGCCCCCGGCGCCGGAGGCCTCCGGGGGGCCGCCGGCCGGGGGGCTTGCGCCGGTCATCCCGCGGGTGGGGCGGGAGGGTTGACGACCTTGACGCTGGCCTGGTCCCGGAGCCCCTTCTGGCCGACGACGATGACGTCGGCGCCGGCGGACAGCCCCGAGAGGGCCTCGACGAAGTCGGCGTTCTCGTAGCCGGCGTCGAGGCGCAGGCGCCGGGCCGTGCCGCCTTCGACGACGAAGACGTAGCGCTCGTCAGCCTCGTAGACGACGGCCTCCTTGGGCACCAGCACCGCCCGGGCGTGGGTGCCGGTGACGACGCGCACGGTCACGAAGATGCCGGGGCGCAGGTGGCGCCAGGGGTCCTGCACGCCCACGGTGACCTTGAAGGTGCCGGACCGGGGATCGACGACGGGGCTGATCCGCTTCACGTACGCGGGGCAGTCCACGTCGTCCAGGAAGTCGCTGGAGACCGTGGCCGGCTGGCCGATGCTCACCTGCATCAGGTAGCGTCCGGGCACGTGCACCCGGGCGATCATGTCGTCGAGCTTGACCAGGTCGAAGAGCTTGACCGCCGGCGACACGCGGGCCCCGGTCTGCACCCCGCGGGAGGTGATGACCCCCGAGAAGGGGGCGCGGATCGCGGTGTGGGCGAGGGCGAGTCCGGCCCGCTCGCGGCGCAGGCGCGCGCGCTCGAGCTCGAACTGCTGGTCCTCGTACTCCTGGGTCGAGATCAGGCCGCGGCCGAACATCTCCTCGGTGCGGCCGAAGGAGCTCTCGAGATGACGCAGGTCGACCTCGCTCTCGCGGTCCTCGAGGCGGGCCTGCTCGGCGTCGAGGCGGACCAGCAGGTCGCCCGCGGCCACCTGGTCGCCCTCCTCGACGGCGACCTCCTCCACGCGGCCGCTGACCTCGGGGTGGATCTCGACGGCGTCCTCGGTCTCGATGGTGGAGCTGAAGACCAGGGCGGAGGAGATGTCGCCGCGCACGACCGGCCGGGTCTCCACCGGCACGGCGCCGGCGGTGGTGTCGGTCCGGGCCGAGTCGGCGGCGGCTTCGGCGGTCTCCGCGCCCGCTTCGGAGTCCTGGGCGCCGCCGATCGGGCCGCAGGCGGCGAGGGCCGCCAGGAGGATCGCCGGGAGGCCGGCCACAAGTTGTCTATGTTGTTGGAAACAATACATTACGGAGCGATCGGGAAGGGCGAGTCTGCCGTACTTGGGAGACTCTGTCAAGGTGGCGGCCGCAAGCGCCGGCCCGCCCCGGTCCCCCGAGTTCATCCTCCAGGAGGTCTCTCCCATGAGCCAAAAGGAAGTCACAGTCGAGGAAGCCGCGGCGCTCCTCGATGCCGGCGGCGGTCATGTCTACGTGGACGTGCGTTCGGTCCCGGAGTTCCAGGAAGGCCACCCCGCCGGCGCCCTCAACGTCCCCGTCATGCACCGCCAGGCCCTGGGCCTGGCGCCCAACGCCGACTTCCTCACCGTCATGGAGGCGCGCTTTCCGAGGGACGCCCGGCTGCTCCTCGGCTGCCTGAGCGGGCAGCGTTCCGCCGCCGCCGCCGGGATCCTGGAGGCCGCCGGCTACACCGACGTGAGCAACGTCAAGGGCGGCTTCGGCGGCCGGCGCTCGCCGTCCGGGGAGAGCCTGGCCAGGGGCTGGGCCGAGCTCGGGCTGCCCACCGGCTCCGGCGATCCGGAGGGCCGCAGCTACGCCTCCCTCGCCGCGGGGGCGGGAGACGCCCCATGAGCCACGTAGAGCACCGCGAGGCAGCGCCGGACCAGGTGGGGGTGGCGGTGATCACCGTCAGCGACACCCGCGACCGCGACAGCGACAAGAGCGGAGGTCTCATCAGGGAGCGCCTCACCGGCGCCGGCCACAAGGTGGTCCACTACGCCATCGTCAAGGACACGGCCCGGCAGATCAAGGGCGAGATGGCGATGGCCCTCGAGAAGGGCGGCTGCCAGGCCCTGATCCTCAACGGCGGTACCGGCATCGCGCCCCGGGACAACACCTTCGAGGTCGTCGACAACATGCTCGACAAGCGGCTGCCCGGCTTCGGCGAGATCTTCCGCGCCCTCTCCTTCGAGGAGATCGGAGCGGCGGCCATCATGTCCCGCGCCACGGCCGGCACCTACCGGGGGCGGATCCTGATCTCCCTGCCCGGCTCGACCGGGGCCGTGCGCCTGGCCATGGACAAGCTCATCCTGCCGGAGCTCGCCCACCTGGTCCACACCATTTCCCCCAGACGGTGACCGGCGGCCTGAACCCCCTCTTCCAGGTCGGCCTCGACGTGCGCGGCCGCCGCTGCCTGGTCGTCGGCGGCGGGGCCGAGGCCGAGGACAAGTCCGGGCGTCTGGTCGACGCCGGGGCCCGGCTCCGCGTGGTCAGCCCCGAGGCGACGGCGGCGCTGCGCGACTGGCACGACCGCGGCCGGCTGGAGCTGCACTCCCGGCGCTACCGGGCCGCCGACCTCGACGAGGTCTTCCTGGTGATGAACACGGTGCGCAGCGACGCCGCCCTCTGTGACGAGGTCTGGGACGCCTGCCGGGAGCGCGGCATCCTCGTCAACACCTACGACGACCCGGACCGTTCCCACTTCGGCATGGGCGCCCTCGTGGCCGCCGGTCCCCTGCGCATCAGCATCAGCACCAGCAACGCCAGCCCGACCCTGTCCAGCCGCCTCCGCCAGAACCTGGAGGGCCTCTTCGGGCAGGAGTTCGCCGAGTACCTGACCGCCCTCGGCCGGGCCCGCGAGCACGTGCGGCGCACGGTCCCGGAGTTCGCCGAGCGGCGGCGGATCCTGGGCTCGCTGGTGGAGGGGATGCGGGTGGAAGGGGCGGTGCGCCTGCCCGGCGACTGGCGCGAGCAGGTGCGGGCGATCCTGGAAGCGGAGTGACGGGCGGCGGCGCGCTACCGCTCGTCGTCGTCGTCTTCGTCGTCGAGGTGGAGGGGGAGAGCGAAGGTCCCGCCGGGGTCCCGGGCCCGGTGCAGGGCCTCCTTGAGGAGGCGGCCGGGCTTGAAGTGCGTCTTGCGGCGGGCGGGGACGTAGATGATCTCGCCCGTGCGGGGGTTCCGGGCCGCCGGCTTGGGGCGGGTGTCCTTGACCTGGAAGACACCGAACCCCCGAATCTCGATGCGGTTGCCCTCGATCAGGCTGTCGCGCATGGCGACGAAGAGGCTGTCCACCATCTTGGCGGCCAGGTTCTTCTTGCAGCCCGTGTTCTGGCTGACGAGAAGGGCCAGGTCCTTCTTGGTGATGGTGGACAAGGGACCGCAACTCGGGGTCGGGGGGGTAGTCATCGGGAGGCGCAGACCGGGTGGTGAAATGTGACCTTAGTTATTGGTAATAAAGTGGTTGCACAACATACTCCGGCCCCGGCGGCCATGTCAAGCTATTTCTTTGAGAAGCGCCTTTTTTTTCAATGGGTTAGCTCAAGAAACACCCGCTTCGGCAAGGCCTCCCGGGAGGAGGGCGCCGCGGCGTGAAGGGACTCTCCCGCCTGCGGCTCCGGACCGCGGCGGCCGCCGCCCTCGCGAGGCCCCCGAACTGCGCTCTCACCGCGGTCTCGGTGTGGGTCGGGGCCCTCGCCTCGGGTCATCCCCACGCCACGGCCGGGGTCGCTGCCGCCGCCGCCGCCGCCGCCGCCGTGGCCGCCGCCGGCAACGGCCTCAACGACGTGCTCGACCTGCCCGCCGACCGCGTCAACCGCCCCGACCGGCCGCTGCCATCGGGGCGCCTCTCCCCCGCGGCGGCCCTGGTGCTGTCCACCGGCCTCGGGGCCGCCGGCCTCGGGACCGCCTTCGTCGTCGGCCTGGCGCCCGGGGCGATCGCCTTCGCCGTCGCCGCGGGGCTGGCCCTCTACAACTGGTGGTGGAAGCGTCTGGGGCTCGCGGGGAATCTCCTGGTCAGCCTGCTGGCGGCGGCCACCTTCCCGTACGGCGCCGTCGCCGCGGGGGGCGGCGGCCGCTGGTGGGTCCCGGCGGCCTTCGCCCTGGTCTACCACCTGGGGCGCGAGATCCTCAAGGGAGCCGAGGACGTGGAGGGCGACCGCGTGCACGGAGCGCGCACCCTGGCCAGCCTCCGAGGGGAGCGCGCGGCGGAGCGGGCGGCCGCGGCCCTCCTCGCGGTCACGGCCCTGGCCGCTCCGCTGCCGGCGCTCCTGGGGATCTACGGCTGGGGCTACCTGGCTCCCGTGGTCCTCCTCGACGTGCTCCTGGCCCGGACCTGCCGCGATCTCTGGCGAGGCAGTCCGTCCGCGGGAAGGCAGAGCCGCCGGCTGCTGCCGGGGATGGTCCTCGGCCTGGCCGCCGTCGTCCTCGGCGAGCTCGTGGACCGCGGCGGGTGACCGACGGCCTTCGGCCGGCCGCCCGCTTGCCACCGTCGGGTCCGGCTCCGACCCTTTTGCGCATGAACCTCTCGCCACCGCGCGGCACCCGCGACTTCTACCCCGCCGAGATGCGCCTGCGCTCCTGGCTCCACGGCCGCTTCCGGGAGGTGGCCCGCCGCTTCGGGTTCGAGGAGTACGACGCGCCCGTGGTCGAGTCCGCCGACCTTTACGTGCGCAAGGCCGGCGAGGAGATCGTCGACCAGATCTACACCTTCCAGGACAAGTCCGGCCGCGACCTGGCCCTGCGGCCGGAGATGACCCCCTCCCTGGCGCGCATGGTGCTGCAGAGGGGCGGGGCCCTCGGCCTGCCGATCAAGTGGTTCAGCGTTCCCCAGTGCTGGCGCTACGAGCGCATGACCCGGGGCCGCCGCCGGGAGCACTTCCAGTGGAACATGGACGTCTTCGGCGTCCCCGGGGTCACGGCCGAGGCGGAGCTGCTGGCCGCCGCCGTGGCCCTCTTCGAGGACGTGGGGCTCACCGCGGGAGACGTGGACGTGCGCGTCTCCAGCCGGCGCCTGCTCGAGGGCCTCCTCCAGGCGGAGGGGGTGGGAGACGACCTCTTCGGCCCGGTCTGCGTGCTCCTGGACAAGCTGGAGAAGGTGCCCCGCGAGGCGGTGGAGGAGGAGCTGGGGAGCCTCGGCGTCGAGGCCGCCGTGATCGACCGCGCCCTCGAGTTCGCCTCCTGCGCGACCCTGGAGGAGGCCCGGGCCCTGGGCGGGGACGAGCAGGGGCTGCAGGACCTGGAGCGCCTCTTCGAGCTGGCCGCCGCCTACGGGTGCGACGGCTGGCTCCGCTTCGATCCCTCCCTCGTGCGCGGCCTGGCCTACTACACGGGCGTTGTCTTCGAGGCCTTCCCGGCGCGGGGCGAGTGGCGGGCCCTGTGCGGCGGCGGCCGCTACGACCGGCTGCTGTCGGCCTTCGGGGGGCGGGACGTGCCGGCCTGCGGCTTCGGCTTCGGCGACGCGGTGATCATGGAGCTGCTGAAGGACCTGGGCCGGCTGCCGGAGCTGCCCGGGCGTATCGACGACGTGGTCTTCGCCTTTGCCGCCGACCTGCGGGCCCCGGCCATGGAGGTGGCCGCGCGACTGCGGCGGTCCGGGCGCTCCGTCGACCTGATCCTCGAGGAGCGGCGCATGAAGTGGGCTTTCCGCCACGCCGACGCGGCCGGCGCCGCCCGGCTGGTGCTGCTGGCCCCCGAGGAGTGGGAGCGCGGCGTCCTGAAGGTGCGCGACCTGTCCACCGGCGAAGAGGTGGAGCGGCGTCCCGAAGAGCTGGGCTGACCGGGAGGGCCGTGTGAGGGTCGGCCTGAGCGCATGGAGCTTCTCCGGTCTGCACCCGAGGGCCGGACGAGGACTCGACCCGCGGAGCCTGGAGGGGTTGATGGAGCTGGCCCGCGCCCACGGCCTGGCCGGCGTCGAAGGCCCCCCGGACTGGTTCGACGGCATGTCCCCCGCCGGGCGCCGGTCCCTGCGCCATCGCCTGGAGGCCCGCGGACTCGCCCTCTTCCTCGACACCGGGAGCGACGACTACGCCGCGGACATCTCGTCCCTGACGCGGACCCTCGACCTGGCCGCCGAGCTGGGGGCGCCGGTGGTCCGGACGACCCTGACCCGCCTCCTCGAGGGCGACCGCCGCGCCCTGGGACGACAGGGCTGCCAGGCCTTTCTGCAGGCCCTCGTGGAGCCTCTCAAGCGGGCCTCGGACCACGCCGGGCAAGTCGGCGTGGAGATCGGCATCGAGAACCACCAGGATCTCTGCTCCCAGGAGCTGGCATGGCTCTGCGGGCAGGTGGGCAGCGAGCGTCTGGGGGTGACCATGGACGTGGGCAACGCCTACGCCTCCGGCGAGACCTGCCTCGCCTTCGCCCGCCAGCTGCGGCCCTTCCTCAAGCACGTGCACCTGAAGGACTACCGTGTCCATCCCGCCGAGTCGGGGTACCGCCTGGTCCGCTGCGCCCTCGGCGACGGTCTCGTCGACTGGGCGGCGATGCTCGCCTGGTTCCAGGCCGAGTCCCCCGGGGTGCAGGGATGCATCGAGCTGGGGGCCACCACGGCGCGGCACGTCCGCCTGCTGGAGCCGGACTGGTGGGAGACCTGGCCCGAGCGGCCCTTCCTGCCCGGGGCGGTGGAGGCCCTCGCCGACCTGCACCGGGCGGCGAGGCCGGCGGCCGAAGAGTGGCGCACCCCCCACGAGCGCGGGCAGCCGCCCGGGCTCTGCGCCGCCTGGGAGATGGAGCAGTTCGAGGCCTCGGTGCGCTTTCTGCGCGGGCTGGCCGGGGGGATCCCGATCGTCCGGGAGGTGGCCCGCGGCTGACCCCCGCGCCCCGGCCCGAACCGCCGCCGGTGCCGGGGGTCCCCGGCGGCCGATCCCATTTGACCGCGGGCGGTCGAAGCTCCATCTAGTCCGGCATGAGCACGAAGGCCGACAGCGGAGACTCCCTCGCAATAGAGCTCGGGGTCGAGGAGGAGTTCTTCCTCGTCGACCCCGGCACCCGCGACCTCCTGCCCGACCCGGACCGCGGCATCTTCGAAGCCTGCCGGGAAGCGAGCGGCCCCCACAAGGTGGTGGCCGAGTTCCTCCGCTCCCAGATCGAGACCACCACCCGGGTCTGCGGGTCGGTGGCCGAGATCCGCACCGCCCTCGACGAGACCCGCCGCCTGGTCCTCGACGCGGCGGCGAGCCACGGCGCCGCGGTCCTGGCCGCCTCCACCCATCCCTTCGCCGCCTGGGACCGCCAGGTCGTCACCGCCGGCCAGCGCTACGAGCAGTTCGCCATGACCTACCAGCAGGCGGTCCGGGAGCTGCTCGTGGGCGGCATGCACGTCCACGCCGGCTTCGGTGACCCGGACAGCCGGGTACGGGTCATGACCGCCCTGCGGCGCCACCTGCCGCTGCTCCACGCCCTCTCCGCCTCCTCGCCCTTCAGCAGCGGCCGCGAGACCGGCTTCAAGTCCTACCGGCTGACCATCTTCGGCAGCCTGCCGCGCACCGGCCTGCCGGGTCCCCTCGGCTCCTGGGACGAGTTCGAAGGACTCGTGGCCCACTACCGCCGCATGGACTTCATCGAGGACAGCAGCGAGCTGTGGTGGGACATCCGCCCTTCCCGGAGCTATCCCACCGTGGAGCTGCGCGTGTGCGACGTCTGCCAGACCATCGACGACGCCGTGAGCGTCGTGGCTCTCTACGCCTGCCTCGTGCGCCGCCTGCTGCGCCAGGACCGCGAGGGGGGCCTGCCGCCGGAGCCGCCCACGGAGCTCATCGCCGAGAACTGCTGGCTGGCCCAGCGCTACGGACTCCTGGCTTTTCTGGGCAACACCGACGGGGCCGGGCGCATGGACATCGAGGAGTACGCCGCCGCCCTCGTGGAAGATCTGGCGGACGAGGCCGAGGCCCTCGGCTGCCGGGCCGAGCTGGGCCACGTCCTGCACCTGGTGCGCAACGGCGCCGGCGCCGACCGCCAGATCGACCACTTCCGGCTGCGCCGCCTGGAGGGCGACTCCGAAGAGGAGGCCCTGAGGGCGGTGGTGGACCTTGTGGTGGAGGAGACCCGGCGGGGCGTCGGAGGGGAATAGCGCCTGCCTCAGCGAAGCAGAAGCAGTCTGCGGGCCTGCTCGCGCCCGTCGGCCCGGAGCCGGCAGATGTAGACGCCGGAAGCCAGCTCCAACCCTCCGGTGGCCCGTCCATCCCAGACGTAGAAGTGCGACCCCGCCGCATGGGATCCCCGGGCCAGGGCCGTCACCCGCTGTCCGCCCATGTTGAACACAGACAGCTCCACGTCGGCCCGGGCGCCCAGCTCGAGGCGGATCACCGTCGAGTGGTTGAAGGGATTGGGGTAGTTCCGGGCGAGGTGGAAGGCGGGAGGCCGGCGATCCACCTGCTCATGGTGCACGGCGGTCGCCGTCGGCGCGATGGTGACCCTGTAGGCCTGGAGCCCCACCGTACCGTCGGCGACGTAGACCAGGCCGTCGTCGTGGGGCTGGGCGCTCCAGGCGGACCCTGGATAGGTGTGGTAGCCGGCCTCCACCGGCCGCGCCGGGTCGCCCAGGTCGAAGACCCGCAACCCCGCGTCGTAGCAGGCCCAGTAGAGCAGCCCGTCCCGGACCCAGGGGTTGTGGGGTCCGAGGATCTCCGCGTGAGGCGGCGGTTGCATGCCGAAGGAGTGGATCAGCTCGGGCTGCCCGGGGTTGGAGACATCCACGACGTGGAGGCGCCGCTCCCAGCCGCCGAACTCCTGGTTGCAGTAGACGTAGTCCCCCTCGGCCCAGGCGCTGTGGATGCCCTCGGGGAAGGGCAGCTCCGCCAGCAGGGCGGGTGCGTCCGGGGCGGTGACGTCGAGGAGGATCAGGCCGCTGTCGTAGTCGCTCACGACGGCGACGTCGTCGCGGATGAAGATGTCGTGCACCAGGTTGCTGAACCCCCCCTCGTGGCGCCAGGAGCCGGAGACCACGGGCGCCGCCGGATCGGAGATGTCGACGATGCTCAGGCCCGGGCTGTGCATGTGAGCGAGATAGAGGCGGTCGCCGTGGATGAAGAGATTGTGGACGCCGCCCCAGTTGGGTTCCTCGAACCGAGAGACCTCGGCGGGGTTTTCCGGGTCGGAGATGTCGAGGATCAGCAAGCCGAAGTCGGCGTCCAACTGTTGCACCCCGACCACCGCAAGGTCCCCTGCGATCTTGATGTCGACCGCGGGGCCGGGCGTGCGGACCTCGGCCACCTTTCGCATGTCGGCGGGATCGGAGATGTCGACGAAGTGGACGATACCGCGAATATCGCCCATCAGCGCGTGGTCCCCCGTGAGATAGAGGTCGGTCCCCCATGGGAGTTCGCCCTCACGGGGAGGGGGGACGAGGACGATCTCGCCGACCCGTTCCACGCCGAGGCTGTCGGGGTCCTCGTCGGCGGCCAGGGTGGGGAAGTCGACGTGGCCCGAAGTCTCCGCGTGTCCGCTGGTGGCCGCGGCCACGAGGAGGATCAACAGCGGCAGCGCAGCCCGACGTGTGGCATTGGGCCTGTGGGTCTGGATGGCTGGTCCTCCTGGACCGGGGCGACCCGGTGTCCGTGAAGAGAGAGCCCGCTACTATAACGACGCTCTGGAGACGGTGAAGATTCCTCCGAGATACCCGTCGCCGTCAACGGCTCCACCCGCCATCAAGGCCTGACTGCCATGTCCCGGCCGGTACCGCCCCCTGACCCGCGCCGCCACGACCTCGACGCCCTGCGCGCCGCGGCGATGCTCCTCGGCATCGTGCTGCACGCGGGGCTGTCCTTCACGCCCTTCCCCTGGCCGGTGCAGGATGCCCGGCAGAGCGAGTCCTACGGGCTGCTCTTCGCCGCCATCCACGGCTTCCGCATGCCCGTGTTCTTCCTGCTGAGCGGCTTCTTCACCGCCATGCTCTGGCGCCGCCGCGGCCTGAAGTCGCTCCTCTCCCACCGCCTCCGCCGCGTCTTCCTGCCCTTCCTCCTCGGGCTGTTCACCATCGTTCCCGCGGTCAACTGGATCAGCGGCCGGGCGATGGCCTCCGCCTTCGAGACAAGGACATCCGCGGCCGGGAAGGACAACATCTGGACGGCCGCCCGGGACGGCGATCCGGCCGTTGTCCAGCGTCACCTGGCGGACGGGGCCGACATTGAGGGAGTCGATCCGGTCTTCGGACTGCCCCCCCTCGTGTGGGCGGCCCTGGCCGGCCGGGGGGAGGTTGCCGAGCGCCTGCTGAGAGACGGGGCCGACGTGCACGGACGCGGCAAGGACGGCGGCACGCCCCTGCACGCGGCCGCCTTCCTGGGAAGGACCGGGGTCGCCGAGCTGCTGCTGCGGCACGGGGCGGACCCGGCCGCGGACAACTACAAGGGCGAGACCCCCGGAGACGCCCTCAAGGTGGACGGCGAGCTTACCCGTTACCTGGCGGGATTGCTGCAGGTCGAGTACGACGACGAGCGGGTCAGGGAGGGGCGCCGTCACATCGCCGGACTCTTCGAGCGATCCGGCGCGGCTGAAGGTGGGGGAGAGACGGTCCAGCCAAGGGAAGAGCCGCGCGGCAACGGATATGTCAGGGCGATGGGGGAGCCCATCTTCGCGGCGCCGCTCTTCGGCCACCTCTGGTTCCTGTGGTTCCTGTGCTGGTTCGTCCTCCTTTTCGCCCTCTTCGCCTGTCTGGCGGGCATGCTCGGATGTCCGAGTCTGCCGCCGGAGTGGCTGATCGTGTCGCCGGCCCGGTTCCTCTGGCTGATCCCTCTGACGATGGTTCCGCAGGCGTTCATGGGACTGCTGATCCCCGGCTTCGGGGCCGATACCTCGCTGGGCATGGTGCCCATGCCCCACGTCTTCCTCTACTACCTGCTGTTCTTCGCCTTCGGCGCCCTCTACTTCGACTGCGACGACCGCGACGGCCGGGTGGGGAAGTGGTGGTGGCTGGGCCTGCCCGCCGGACTGCTTGTCCTCTTCCCGCTGGGTCTGGGGTGTTCCACGGGGGCCTTCGGACTCGGCCCGGAGAGCATCGACCCGGCCACGGCCCGGACCGCGGCGGTGGTGCTGCAGGCGATCTACCCGTGGACCATGGCCTTCGGCTTCATGGGCCTCTTCCGCAAGGTATGCGCCCGCGAGAGCACGGCCATCCGCTACCTGTCGGACTCGTCGTACTGGCTGTACCTGGCCCACGTGCCGCTGGTCATCGGGGCGCAGTGGATGGTGCGGGACTGGCCGCTGCCGTCGGGGCTGAAGTTCGGTCTGGTGCTCGTCGGGGTGACTGGCCTGTTGTTGGTGGTCTACCGGTTTCTCGTGCGCTATACCTGGCTGGGGCGTCTGCTGAACGGACCGCGGGTGCGGCCGGGGGGGTAGAGGCGAGCCTCTGGCTATGGGACCAATACCTTCTGCTGCCACCTCTGCCCCGCGTCGGTCTTGAAGACGCAGAAGTAGACTCCGCTGCCGAGCTCCCGGCCCTCATCGTCCCGCCGGTCCCACACGACGCGGTGTTCGCCGGGATTTCGACGCCCCAGGTCGAGGGTTCGGACCGGCTTTCCGGCGACATTGTGGATCACCACTTCAACGGACGCGGCGGTAGCGATCCCGTAGGGGATGACGGTGGTGCCGTCCGAGGTGCTCCCGCCGGGATGGTCCGGACTCCTGGCCGGATCGGTCGGCATCCCTTGCAGCCAGCCCCTACGCTCTCGTACCAGCTTGGCGATCTCTTCGATGGTACTCTCCGGCTGGAGTTCGAGAAGCCCGTCCTTCAGTTCCTCCGACCAAGCCGCCGGATCGGCTGCCAGCGCCTGCTGCAGGATGTCGTGTCCCTGTTCCGTGGCGATGACCGGATAGCCGAGCATCACCAGCCCTGTCTGCTGGGCGATTTCCATGGCTCCAGTGAACTGTCTGTCGGGGGCACGCTCGTCGTGCTGGATGATGATCCTGTTGTTGTCCACCAGTTTCCTCCTGGCCCGCAATTCGTCTCTCAGGGTTTCAAGGGTCACTGACTCCTCGTTCAGCTGCATCTCGCCGTCGGCATGCACCACGAGAAACAGATTGGCGACATCCCGTCGAGCCGTTCCGCCCTTGGTGGGAGGGCATGGGCACTTCAGCTCCGCCTCGGCCAGTTTGCTGATGATGCTCGGGCTGTTGAGGACCTGGAGTAGAACCCTAGGCGCAGGTTCGCCACTATCCGCCACCTCGCGGATGCGGCGCTCGACCACCTTGCGGATGCGGCTCTCCATCGCTTCCAGAGTTACCTCCTCCTGATCGGTGGGCGTTGCCTCCGGGATGTCTACGGCGGACTCCGGCAGCGGTTGGGCTTCTACCTCTGCCGGCTCGGTGATCGTGCCGCTGTCGGCAGCGCCGTACGAAGGCATGGTCACGGCGGCCAGAGGGCTCAGCAGGACTACCGCCGCCAGGCGGGTCCGAATGCCCATCCGGCGCGCGCGACCGTCCAGCGTCCGGCGGATCCTCTGGGAGAGATCGGACTCGGTGGAAGCAAGGGTGCTCACCATGGGGATTCTCCTTGATGCAGGGTTCGAGTGGGCCGCACCTTCGGCGACCAAGGTGAGGCCCCGCGCGTAGGCTTCCGGGCGGCCGTGGCGCATACCACGAGATCGTCGCAGGCCTGTTCGGACTCGCGCCGCAGCATGCGGCCGCACAGCCAAACGGCGGGATGGAAGAACAGGATTGCCCTGATCAGTCTCTGAAGCAGCAGCCAGAGATTGTCGCAGCGGCGCACGTGGGCCAACTCGTTCATGAGGACCATGGTGACTTCGTCCGCCCGCAGTCGGTCCACGAGGTCCGCGGGAACGACGATCAGCGGTCTCAGGATGCCGAGGACCATGGGCGCGTGGATGGAAGGGGAGGTCGCCACTTCGACCCGGGGATGGCAGTCGAGGGCCGCACGCGCTCGTCGCAGGGCCTCGAAGAGAGGACCTTGTTGCTGCACCAACGCCTGGCCTCATGCGCCGGAGGACGCCGAAGCCGACGAGGATCCGTCCGCCCGACAACGTCGTGCCCACGAGCCACAGCAGCGCCGCCCATCCAACCGGCGCAAGCGGCGCGCTCCTCGGGACAGTGGCCGCACCAGTTGTGGCCAGCGCCGCCAGGTGCTCGACCCGCCCGTGGGCGATGACGTCCCACCCGGGCTCCGCCAGCGGCGCCAGGGGAGCGAAGACCGTATGCGGCGAACTGACCGCCATAGCGACGAGCGGCTTGACGAGCACGGCGAGCCACAGCAGGTGGCGCAAGGCCGGTGACCGTATCAGGCGGCCAGCCGCCAGCACCAGGAGCGCCAGCCCCGCCAGTTCGATGCTCAGCGGGCCCAGCCAGGCGAAGAGCTGGTTGCTCAGCTCATTCAAGGACCAAGCCATCATGCGGTTTTCTCATCCGCCTTCGTGCGTTCCATCCAGCCCAACTCCACGTATTGGAACGCTCCGGCCTATCGTCCGCTACGGCTTGGTAGCGATGATGTGGTCGGCGGTGGTGTCGGTCTCGGCGATGATCTGGTCAACGAGCCCCGCTTGCCGCGCAATGTCCATGATCTCGACGATCCGGGACTGGGAGAGGCGCTTGTCGACCTGGATGATGATCATGGAGGTGCTGTCCTTCAGGCTTCGCTGCTTCTTCAGTTCCCCTCCAAGGTTCGCGAAGGTCACCGGCTTGTCGTCGTTCAGCTTCATCTTTCCGTCCTGATCCACTACGAGGAACAGATCAGCGCGCGCTATGCGATCCTTGCCTCTCAGGCTGACCTCGGAGACCACCTCTCCAGCGCGAAGACTACGGACAAACTCCGCGAATTCCTCGATGGTCCTGTCTGGCCTGAGGGCGAGTAACTCTGCCTTCAACTCGTCGGACCACTCGCCCGGGTCCGTCCCCACCGCCTTTCGCAGGACGTGACTCTGGGCAACGGCCTTGAGGATCCTGCGGAGCTGTTCCTTCTCTGTCAGTTCGCTGCTCTCGGCCGCGACTCTCTTGATTGCTTCTCTCTCGATCTCCTCGATCTCCTCGATCGCCCGGGCGACTTCCTCATCGAGATCCGATCCGCTCCTGCCGATCATCGCCTCCAGCGTTCCGCTCCTTCGCTTGATCGCCACCGTCACCCCGCTCTCGGGTGCCGCCACGATGCGCCTGCGCACTCCCTCGGTGTCGATCGCGGCCTCAGCCCGAAGGCCCTTGCGCATTCTCTCCGTGAGTTCCTCGAACGTCAGGACTTCGTCCCGATCAGTGGCGGCCGCCTCTCCCGGAATCCCCTCAACATGAGTGGAATCAGCCGCCACTCTGGTGGCTGCCGGCTCGCCGCCCGGCCTGCTGTCCGCGGCCCCGTAAGAGGGCAAAGTCACGGCGGCCAGGGGGCATAGCAGTCCCACCGCCAGTACCCGCGCCCGCATGCCCATCCGGGGCGCAGGACCGTTGAGCGTCCGGCGGATTCTCTGCGAGAGATCGGACTCGGTGGAGGCAAAGGTGCTCATCATGGGGATTCTCCTCGCTGGGAGGTTCGAGTGGGCCGCACCTTCGGCGACCAGGGTGAGGCCGCGCGCGTAGGCTTCCGGGCGGCCGGTGGCGCATACCACGAGATCGTCGCAGGCCAGTTCGGACTCGCGCCGAAGCATGCGGCCACAGAGCCACAGGGCGGGATGGAAGAACAGGGCGGCGGTGACCAGTCGCTGCAGCAGCAGCGCGAGGTTGTCGGAGCGGCGCACGTGGGCCAGCTCGTGCGTGAGGACCAGAGCGAGTTCGCCCGGGCTGAGCCTCTCGACGACGACGGTGGGAACGACGATGAGCGGCTTCAGGATGCCGAGGACCAAGGGCGAGCGGATGGAAGGGGAGGTGGCCACTTCGACCCGGGGATGGCAGTCGAGAGCTGCACGCGCACGGCGCAGGGCCTCGAAGAGGGGGCCCTCCCGTTGCACCTGCGCCTGCCGCCGCATGCGCCGGAGGACGCCGAAGCCGACCAGGATGCGCCCGGCCAGCAAGGTCGTGCCCGCGAGCCACAGCAGCGCCGCCCAGCCGGCCGGCGTCAGGGTCGCGCTGCTCGAGGCAGTGGTTGCACCAGCCGGTGCCAGCGCCGGAAGGTGCTCTATCCGCCCGTGGGGGAGCGCATCCCATCCGGGCTCCGCAAGCGGCGCCAGCGGAGCGAATACCGTGTAGGGCGAACTGACCGCCACGGCGATGAGGGGCTTGACGAGCACGGCGAGCCACAACAGGTGGCGCAAGGCCGGCGACCGTATCAGGCGGCCGGCCGCCAGCACCAGGACCGCCAGCGCCGCCAGCTCGATGCTCAGTGGACCCAGCCAGGCGAAGAGCTGGTGCCCCAGCCCGTTCAGAGTCGCGCTCATCGCCGCTTCCCCTTTCTGCGCTGCAGGGCCCGGTCCAGCTCGGCCCGGATCGACCTCAGCTCCTCATCGGTGAGGGACTGGCCGTCGAGCAGCTGGCTGACCAGCGCCTCGGCGGAGCCGGAGAAGAAGGAGTCCATGACGTCGCCCAGGGATCGCCGCGCCATGTCTTCGCGCGTCACCAGCGGCCGGTAGAGATCGGACCGGCCCTCGCGCTCGGAGACGAGGAAGCCCTTCTCCCGGAGGATGCGCATCACGGTGAGGACGGTGTTGTAGGCCATGGGCTTGACCGACTCCAGCCGCTGTTGGACCTGCCGGACGGCGGCGGGCGAATCGTCCCAGAGGACGTTCATGATCAGCGTCTCGAGCGGGGTCAGCCTCCTGTCGGGTCCCTCTCTCTCAGCCATGCCGGATGCTCCTTTCAACTAAGCATTTAGTTGAGAACATACCCGGCGCGAACACGCGTGTCAACTAAAATCTTAGTTGGATCGTTGCCGCTTGAGTGCAATCGAGTGGCTTGAATAAGTTGCGAGCGAGCGTTGAGGTCTCTCTTCAATACAGGAGCCCGCCTGGATGAAGGACCCAATCCACAACTGCCATAACGCCTACACCGCCCTCCGGACGGAGATGGACCGCTGGCTGAAGCAGAGCCGGCGCCTCGATCCGCCGGGCCCCAACGACGGCGGCGAGGACGAGGCCAACTACGCCCTCGCCTGGTTCCCCCACTACCTGATCACCGGCGACGCGGCGGTCCTGCGCCACTTCGAGGCGCTGAAGGCGGCGCTGAAGGGATGGGTGGAGCGTGAATGCCTCCACGGGTACGAGCCGGAAGCCGAGGCCCACCACGGGCCGGAGCCCTTCCTGCTCTTCCTGCCCCGCTACATCGGCGTGCAGCCCCAGGACTCCGAGGCCGTCGCGCTGCTGGCGGATGCCGCCGAGCACATCGGCAACTGGGTGCCCGAGGTCCCTCCGTGGTACGACTACTCGCGGGACACCTTCATCGGCTACCGCATCGGCACCCGCTGCGTGACCAACGGTGAGGTGGACGCCCATGAGCTGGCCGAGCACTTCCGCTTCCTCCACATCGCCCTCGCCGCTTACCGGGTGACCGGGGAGGAGCGCTACCTGGAGTGGGCCCTGCGCCACGGCCGCAAGCGGGCCGAGCGGCTGATCTCGGCACCGGATCCGATGCCGCTGCTCTGGACCCTCGACGGCAGGGGACTCGACGAAGCCGAGGTCGAGGCCCAGGGTCTGCGGGGCATCGCGGCCAGCGCCCACCACCTTCCCGGGGACCCGCTCGCCGGCATCGAGAACCTGCTGGCCTCGGGCGCCGTCTACGCCCTGGGCGACCTCTGGCTGGTCTCCGGCGAGGAGATCTTCCGGGAGGCTGCCAGGCGGATCGTAGAGCCCTTGGTGGCCAGCCTCGACGATCCCTACAACGATCCCGCGGCGGCGGCGCTGAGCTGG
>JAPOZM010000046.1 GCA_026706075.1 Gemmatimonadaceae bacterium | reverse complement strand
CCGGCCGGTGCTGTCCGTTCCGGCGGCGAAGGGGTACTCCGTCTGTGCTGCCGCCACCGTGGCGGTCGCCAACAGGAGGACCCCGGCTCGAAACGGGGACGGCAGTGGACCGGTCAGGGTGGTTCGGGCCATGGGAAGCTGCCAGGCCGTCGATCCGGGACCTCGGCGAGAACGGGTACACCTGGCCGATGCCAGGGGCTGACAGGGGAGCCGGCAAGGCCGCCATGGGGACCGATCGCTGTCGGATGGCCGGCTCTCTTCGCAGATGGCGGGGCGGGCGTGTCAAGGATGACTGCGACACCCCATGCTCTCAGCGCGGGTATCTGTTCATCGATGGCCTGGTCGCCGAGGGGATTGTCCTGCAGATACAGCGTGTCGCCATGGGTCAGGACCCCGCTCTCGACCAGGGAACCGATGTCCCGGATCTCATTGCCCTCCAGATCCAGCAATCTCAGGGCCGCAAGGGAGGCCAGAGGACTCACGTCGACAATCTGGTTCCTGCCCAGCCGCAACTCCTCCAGGCTGTTCAGGGCGGCAAGGGGGCTCACATCGACGATCCGGTTGCTCGACAGCCCCAGTGCCTCCAGGCGCGTCAGAGAAGCCAGAGGACTCACATCGAGGACCTCGTTGCCACCCAGCTCCAGCCACTCCAGGCGGGTCAGGGCGGCCAGAGGACTCACATCGACGATCTTGTTGCCACCCAGCCCCAGTGCCTTCAATCGGGTCAGAGAGGCCAGAGGACTCAAGTCGACGATCAGGTCGTTCGACAACCCCAGGGCTTCCAGGCGGGTCAGAGAGGCCAAAGGGCTCACATCGACGATCCGATTCTGCGTCAGCCGCAGTTCTTCCAAGCGAGTCAGAGAGGCCAGAGGGCCCACATCGACGATCTCGTTGTTTCCGAGGTACAGCTGCTGCAGAATGGTCAGGGAGGCCAAGGGACTCACATCGACGATCTCGTTGGACTCCATAGAGAGCCATTCCAGACCGCTCAAGGCGGCCAGGGGACTCACATCGACGATCTCGTTGCCCGACAAGCCCAGCAGCTCGAGCCCGCTCAGGGAGGCCAGAGGGCCCACATCGACGATCTGATTGCCGCGCAGCGACAACTGCTCCAGGCGGGTCAGGGAGGCCAGGGGACTCGCATCGCCGATCTGGTTGTCCCACATCCACAACTCTGTCAGGCGTGTCAGGGAGGCAAGAGGACTGGCATCGACGATCTGATTGCCACTGAGCGCCAACACTTCCAGGCGGGTCAGGGAGGCCAGAGGGCCCAGGTCGACGATCCGGTTGTCGTGAAGCCACAACTCCCGCAGGCCGATCAGGGGCGCCAGAGAGCTCACCTCGACGATCGGGTTGTTGTACAGCTCCAGTTGCTCCAAGCGGGTCATCGAGGACAGAGGACTCACATCGACGATCTCGTTGTTGCCAAGCCTCAGTTGCTCCAAGCCGGTCAGCGAGGACAGAGGACTTACATCGACGATCTCGTTGCCACTCAGCCCCAGTTGCTCCAAGCGGGTCAGCGAGGACAGAGGACTCACATCGACGATCCGGTTGTTGCCAAGCCACAGTTGCTTCAGGCGGGTCAGCGAGGCCAGAGGACTCACATCGACGATCTCGTTGTTGCCAAGCCACAGCAATCGCAGGCGGGTCAGGGAGGCCAGGGGACTCACATCGGCAATGTCGTTGTCCATCAGGAGCAGGTCTACCAGGCGCGTCAGGGAGGTCAGAGGGCCCACATCGACGATCTCGTTGTAGTTCAGATACAGGAAGAACAAGCCGGGCAGAGCGGCCAGAGGACTCACGTCGACGATCTGCTCGTCTGTGAGATAGAGCCTTGTCAGGGAGGAGGCTTCCGACCATGTCGCCGGCCCCCAGCCCCTGCCCAGCTCCTTCAGTACCCACTGTTCCAGCTCGGAACCCGGGACCAGGATGAGGGAGGCGACGAGCGCAATCGAGTCTTCAAGGAGGGCGAGGTCTTCGTCAAAAGCGTATCGACTCAGGCGTATGTCGACGACGGAAGCCTCCGCTTCTCCAAGTGATGCCCGGGACTTGTCCCGAAGGTAATCGACGAGCCGGATCAGCGACTCCGGGTGGGCCAGGTCAACAGACAAGGTGGTACTGCTGTCGATCCGTACCGCCACCCGCCCCGTGCGGCCCTGCCAGCGCTCCTGGAGAAAGGAGGCTGCCGCCTCCCTCCCGATGAGATCGGGCCCTTCCTCCACCATCAGCGGCTCTTCACCGCCCGGATCGATCCGCCAGTCGATGGAGGTCAGCCCCGGCGGCAGGCCAGCGGGTTCCGCGGCCTGGAGGGTCAGGCGCAGAGTGTCGCCCCCCGGGCGGGTCCACAGCACCGTCTCCTGCCGCTGACCGGACGGGTCGACCGACCAGAGGATCACCAGGCTGTCGGCCCGGCCCTGGTACTCGACCTGGATGCCGGCCAGCGCCTTCCCCGCTTCGTCCGCCAGGTCTACCCACAGGCCCCGGGGAAACTCCGGCGACTCGATCATCACCCGGCCGGCGGCATCGCTCGCCGCCTGCGCCCGACCGAGGCTGTCGGTGCCGGCGGCATGAGGGGATTCGGATCTGCCCGTGGCTTCTGGAGCCCCGAGCACCGGAATCGCCAGGAGGAGTCCCGATCGAAGGATGGCGAGCTGCATGGAGCCGGCCTGTCGTGGGAAGGGTGCCGGGGCCAAGCTACACATTCCTCGAAATGGCAGAAAGGGAAGATCAGGCGCCGAGCGGAGAGCTTCCGAATTCCCAGAGCCGGGGCGATCGATACGATTTTTCCGTATCCCCGCCGGCACTCCGTCCATTTGCCTGGAACACGGTAGGTTGGGACGGGCCGGTGGATACGGAAATGTCGTATCGAAGGACGTGTGCGAGGCTTCCGGGGCGGCGGCTGCGCCTGGTCAGGGCAGAGCCCCGGACGGCCCCGGCAGGGCTTGCCCGGGGGAGGGGCCTGCGGAGTTCAGTATCCTACCGTTACTCCCCTGGCCCTGAGGGCGGGGATCTGTTGGTTGATCGCCTCGTCGCTGAGGGGGTTTCCCTCCAGGAAGACACTGTCCCGCTGACCCAGGCCGGTGTTGGCGATCAAGGGACTGATGTCCTCGATCTGGTTGTTGTTTCAGTGTACCACGCGGGAGCCGTGAGGCGACCGCCCATTGCTGCCGTGGCGCCCCTCCAGAGGGCTACCCGCGAGCCCCTGGACTGAGCACCTGCACCGACTCCGCCTCCGCCTCGATCCGCGGCCAGTCCCACAACTGCGGGATGTACTCCAGGTCCGCCCACTTCCGCGCCTGGTCGGCGTAGTGGTGACTCGCGGGATGGCCGGAGGCCCCCAGGGGCACGATCCACAGGGAGCGGCTCCAGTCGGAGGGGTCGTGGATGTAGCGGTTGACGGAGAGACCGGTGACGGTGAAGGGGCCCTTCGGCGGGAAGCTCCCGGCCAGGGGCGTGTCGGAGTCGCCGTGGACGGCCAGGGACGGCGGGTCGAGCCAATCCGCGCAATGGGGAAACGCGTCGGACAGGGGATGACGCGGCCGGGTGCGGTGCAGGCGGCCCCAGGTCCAGGTGGAGATCTGCTCCCCCAGCTCGGCGGACAGGGCGTCGACGGCTCTCTCCAGCGCCGGGACGACGAGGCTGCTCCAGTCCTCGACGGCGATGGGGAGGGCGGACGGGTCGTTCTGTTCCATGGCTTTGTGCAGACCCAGGGCCGCCTCCCGCAGGACGGCATCGGAACCGGCGGCGCCCGAGAGCACCTCCGGGGCCGCCTCGCCGAAGAGCTCCTCGATCACCCGCAGGATCATCTGCTTCCTCACCTCCGCGTGAATGGTGGGCGCCACCCGGTCGCGATGGGCGCGGCCGTCCCAGTCCATCAGGACCTCCGCGGCCTCGGCGGCGCGGCCTTTCAGGCCTTCGACGGAACTCAACACCGCGCAGAAGACCCGCGCGGGGTTGGAGATCATGTCGGCGTGGATGGCCGCCATGTCGTCGATGGCGGCGCCCCCGGGCGGCAGGTCGAGCAGGTGCGCCTGCACGCGGCGGGCCCGGAAGTCGTGGGAGAAGTTCAGGCCCACGTAGTAGGGGTAGTCGTGGCCGGCCACCCGCTGGTTGCAGGTGACGGTGTACCCGCACTCCGGGTTGATCGCCTTGGGCAGCTCGTCGTGCGGGATGTAGCCGTCCCATTCGTGGTCGCCGCTCCAGCCCGGCACGGCCCGCCAGCCGTTGGCCTCACCCCGGACGGGGATCAGCCCCTCGTGCAGGTACCCGAAGTTCCCCTCCACGTCGCCCACGGCGTAGTTGTTGACGCGGTCGGTCCAGTTGCGGAAGGCGTGGTGCAGGCCGTCGACGCTCTCCGCTCTCATGGCGTCGCGGGCGGCGTCCAGCCAGGCGGTTCCCTCCCGCAGGCCGGGGTCGCCGATGGCGATGCCGTACCCGGCGGCCGGGTCGCCGGCGATCACGGGTCCGTGGTGGGTGATGGTGATCTCCGCCGGCTCTGCCGACCCGCCGCGGACGTCGATCGACTCGCGCAGGACCTCGGCGGGCCTCCACTCCCCCCTGAACTCGTACTCGCGCCCCCCGGCCGTCTCGCGGAACCGCTCGATGAACAGGTCCTGCGTGTCGGCGCCGCCGTGGGTCATGCCCCAGGCGACGCGGTCGTTGTGGCAGAAGTGGAGGGCCCCCGGCACCCCCGGCACCGAGTGGCCGATGACGTGGACGGTGGGACAGGCGAGGTGCACCTGGTAGTAGACGGAGGGCACGTCCAGGCCGCGGTGGGAATCGCCCGCCACGAGGGGAACGCCCGACTGCGTGAGCCCGCCGGCGATGGACCAGCCGTTGGAGCCGGCCTCGATCTCGCCCAGCCAGTTGGCCTCGCGCACGGCTGCGTCGAGGGCCTCCAGGCCGTCGAGGAGGGGCCCCTCGTACTCCGCCCCGGGAGGCACGGTGAGCAGATTGCCGCGCGGATACCCCTTCATTAGCTTGGCGAGCGGTTCCGCCAGGCCCCTGGCCGCCAGCCGCGTGCGGAACAGCTTCGCCTCGAACGTCCCGAGCAGGGTGTTGCGGATCTTGTACACCGCCGCGCAGTGCCAGTCCTCCCACCGCTCCGGCTCCTTCTCCAGCAATGAGTACTCCACGGGCAGAGCGCGGGTCGTCTCGATGAACGCGTTGACCCCTTCGGCGTACGCCCGGACCATGTCGCGGGCCTGGGGACTGCTGGCCTCCAGATCGCGCTTCGCCGCCCGTCCCATGCCGGCGGCGCGCAGCAGCCGGTCCCGCTTCAGGCCGGCGGGACCGACGATCTCCGACCAGCGGCCGAGGGCCTGGTGGCGGTCGGCGTCCATGTGCCAGAGGCGGTCCTGGGCGGTGGCGAAGCCCTGGGCGAAGAACAGGTCCCACTCGCTGGCGGCGCGGATGTGGGGGATGCCCCACGAATCGCGAAAGACCTGCACCGGCTCCCGCAGCCCGGGCAGGGACAGGGGCGACGTCACGTCGGGCAGGGCGGCCTGCAGGTCGTGGCGGGTGATCTCTCTCATTTCTTCATCTCTCGATTCGCGCAAGCTGGAAGGTGGCTGATGTGTCAGGCGTGACCCCCGAGCAGAGGTTCCAGTTCGATCTCGAAGGGTATCTCGTGGTGCCCGGCGTGCTCGACCGCCGGGAGGTGGCGCGGCTCAACGAGCTGGCCGACGAGGTAATGTCCGGCGAGCCGGACGAGGGCGGCCTGCGGAGCACCGGCCGGGTATCGCAGTGGGGTCCTGACTTCCGCGACCTGATCGACCATCCCCGCATCCTTCCCTACCTGGTGGAATGGCTGGGGCCGAAGTTCCGCATCGATCACGACTACTGCATCTTCATGCGCACCGGCACCTCCCGGGGCAGCCTGCACGGCGGGCCATCGCCCCAGTCCTCCGAAGGGGACCACTGGTACCGCTTCTACACCGACGGCACGATCCGCAACGGCCTCACCGTCTTCACCTACAACCTGAGCGACTGCAATCCCGGCGACGGCGGCTTCGCCTGCATCCCGGGAAGCCACAAGACCAACCTGCGCTCCAGCGTTCCACGGGAGGTGATGCGCTTCGAGCGCCCCGCCCACTACGTGCGGCAGCCGCCGGCGAAGGCGGGGGACGTGCTCATCTTCACCGAAGCGCTGATCCACGGGACCCTTCCGTGGACGGCCAGCCACGAGCGCCGGGCCCTGCTCTACAAGTACAGCCCCGGCCACTCGTCGTGGAGCGACACCTACTACGATCCCGCCGACTATCCGGACGCCACGGAGCAGCAGATCCGCATCATGGCCCCGCCCTCCGTGGGCCGGCGGCCCGACTCGGTGCAGGCTTGAGGGGATCCGGAGTGCAGGAGCCGCCCGACCCGGATCCGGAGCGCCGCTACAAGATGCTCTGCCGGGACGGGACGGTAAAGCGGAAGCCGGGAGTCGGCCCCCGCGGCAGCGCACGTCTCAAGCTCCACCTGCGATCCACCCGTCGGCACTCGTTTCCCATCGGCTGAGGATTCTCCATGCCATCACACGACGACGTCTGGGTCACCCGCGGCTTCGAGGCCTTCCGGCGGGGCACCTTCGGCAACGCCGGACAGAACCTCTACGTCTCCCGCGCCGGGGTGCTGCAGCGCATCCATCACCTCGACCTCAACCGCGACGGCTACGTGGACCTGGTGTTCTGCAACGCCCAGGTCCACATGGAGGCGCCGCCCGCCTTCGTCTACCGCGACGTCTTCGGCGCCTGCCACCGCACCGAGCTGCCCGCCGGCGGCAGCCCGACGGCGGCCGTGGCCGACATCAGCGGCGACGGCTACGCCGACCTGATCATCGGCAACGAGAAGAGCGGCAACGCCGGCCGCCTGAACGCCAACATCTACTTCGGCTCGCCCGAGGGGCTGAGCGAGCGCTACCAGACGCTGGTGCCCGCCCACAAGTGCACGTCGGTGGCCGCCGGCGACTTCGACGGCGACGGGCGCATCGACCTGGCCTTCATGACCGAGGGCCGCGTGCGCCTGTTCCGCCAGACCGAACTGGGCCTCGAGGCCAAGAGGTACGACGACACCGAGATCGAGGGAGTGCAGCTCGGGGCCGCCGACCTCGACGGCGACGGCTGCGACGAGCTGATCGTCACCGCCGACGACCGGCCGCCCCGCATCTACTGGGGCGGCGTGGGCGGGATCGACCCCGCCCGCTTCACGCAGGCGCCGGCGCCGGACGGGTGGGAGCCGCCCGGCCTGGCCGAGACCGAGCTGCTCTCCGAGGAGGAGCGCGTGGGGCCGGTGGCGCCGCTGGCGACCGCCCTCCGGATCGCCGGCGAGCGGCTGCTCTTCGTAGCCGGCGGCGCCTCCCAGTTCCTGGTGCCCGTCGGCGGCGACCGCTCCTTCGGACCGCCCCTGACCTTCGCCTGCCGCAACGCCCTCGCCGTGGCCGCCGGCGACTTCGACGGCGACGGAGACCTCGACCTCGCCTTTGCCTGCCGCGACATGGACGGCGGCGACGAGTGCAGCTGGCTCTACTTCGGCGGCGGGGACGGGTTCTCCGAGGACGCCCGCCTGGCGGTGCCCACCCACCGCGCCTGCGACGCGGTGCTGGCCGACCTGAGCGGCGACGGCGCCTCCGACCTGGTGATCTGCCAGCAGCGGACGGCCCGGCTCTTCAGCGTCGATTCCCTGGCCTTCGCCGGCGGCGCCCGCCGTCTCGGCGAGCCGGTGCGCCTGCCGGCCCACGGCGCCCGGCGGGTGCTGGCCGCCCGGTTCTCGGACGATCCCCTGCCCCAGGTGGTCTTCGCCAACGCCGAGGGCCGGCGCGCCGACCAGGGCGTGGACAGCTACCTCTACTACGGGGGGCCGGACGGGTTCTCTCCCGAACGCCGCACGGAGTTGCGCAGCCCCGGCACCGCCGGGGCCCTCGCCTGCGACATCGACGACGACGGCTGGGCGGACCTGCTGTTCATCAACAGCTGGGAGAACGCCATCCACCTCGACGCCGGCTCCTACCTCTACCGCGGCGGTCCCGAGGGCTTCCGCAACGAGCCCGACCTGGTCATCCCCACCCGCTACGGCTGGTTCGCCGTCATGGCCGACCTCGACCGCGACGGCTATCTCGACTTGGTGATCTCCCACTTCCACAAGGCGGAGATCCACGTCTATCGCGGCGCCCCGGGAGGCTTCGACCTGGAGTCGCCCCAGGTGTTCACCGTGCTGGACGGCCCCGGCGACTACATCCCGCCCCGGCGGCTGGCCCTGGCCGACTTCGACCGCGACGGGTGGCTGGACCTGGTCATCTCCGGCACCGGCCTCAACCGCCTGGTGATCCTGCGCGGCGGCCCCGACGGGTTCAGCCCCGAGCGGAGATGGACGCTGCCCACCTCCAACATCTCCGGCTACCCCGTGGCCCACGACATCACCGGCAACGGCTGGCCCGACCTCCTCCTCGGCGGCGGCAAGCCGACCTTCGGCCAGCCCCACGACTCCTTCAACCACATCTTCTGGAACGGTCCGGAGGGCCTGCGCGCCGACCGCCAGACCCAGCTGCCCTGCAACACCGGGCACCGGGTGGAGGTGGCCGACTTCAACGGCGACGGCGTCCCCGACCTGTTGTGCTGCGGGTACACTAGCACCGTCGAGCGCGACATCGACGCCCTCATCTACTGGGGCAACCGCGAGACCGGCTTCCGCCCCGGCGACTTCACGCGGCTCCGGGCCCACTCCTCGGCCGGCTGCCTGGCCGCCGACTTCAACGGCAACGGCTACGTGGACATCGCCATCGCCAACCACAAGACCTTCGGCGATCACCTGGGCGAGTCCTTCGTCTACTGGAACGGCCCGGAGGGGTTCTCCGACGAGCGCTGCACCCGCCTGCCCACGTCGGGGCCCCACGACCTCGCCTTCGCCCAGACCCGCAACATGACGGACAACTCCGAGCAGGAGTACTACGTCTCCGAGCCGTACCACCTGCCCGAGGGCGCGCGGGTGCGGCGCCTGGACTGGGAGGCGGAGCTGGGGCCGAAGACCTGGGTCCGCGCCCAGCTGCGCAGCGCCCCGTCCCCCGGGGGGCTGGAGGCGGCGCCGTGGACCACGGGCCGGGAGCAGGAGTGGCTGGAGCGGGGGGAAGCGGTGCCTGCGGAGGCCACCCAGGGGCGGTGGGTGCAGTACCGGCTGGCGCTCGGGGCGGTCAGCGGCGGGTGTACCCCGCGGGTGAGCGAGGTGCGGGTCGAGCACGGGGGGTGAGTGGGCGCGGCCGCTTCAGATCACTCCCGACAGATCCGCCACGAAGAGCTGGCGCACGCCTTCCGGGGCCGCCTGGAAGCAGACCTTGAGGTAGTCGCGGCTCCAGACCGGGTGGCCGTCCAGGCGCAGCGGCCTCTGCTTCAGCGAGCGCTGGTCGATCGTCGGCAGCGAGCACAGGCCTCGCTGCTCCTGCGCGTGGAGATCGGCCAGGCGCAGCACCACCTCCTGCCCGCCGTTGCCGGCGAGGTAGTCGGTGATCAGCCAGCGTCCCGAGGGCTCCACGCTCGGGTGGCCGCCGCCCTCCAGGGTATCGCCCAACAGCCGGCGGCCGGTGCCGTCGCGGTTCACCTGGCAGTAGCGGATCCCGCCCTCCTCCTCCACGTTGCGCACCAGGCGCTCGCCGTCGCCGTGCCAGTTCGGATGTCCTCCGCCGGCGTTCCAGGGGGAATCGAAGGGCAGGAAGCACAGGTTCCCGCCGTCGGGGTCCATGGCGAAGGTGGCGGGGTTCCGCCCCCCGGAGCCGTCCGGGAAGAGGCAGCGCAGGACCTGCATGATGCCGGTGCCCTGGCGGTTGAACTTGGAGTGCCAGAAGTAGAAGGTGCCGTCCTCCCGGGGCAGCGGGCGCGGCAGGCAGGCGGCCGCCTCGGCCAGACTGAGCAGCAGGGTGCGCTCGCCCGTGGCCAGATCGGTGCGCCAGACGCCCTCGTCCTCGGCCGCGCCGGGAGGCAGGCGCCGGGGCCGGAGGGGATCGGCGCAGGGCACGCCGTACCCCGGCTGGGTGGCGTCGAGCAGCTCCAGCGGGAAACCGATGACGCAGGACTCGTCGGGGGCGATGTGGTACATGGGCCCGGCGAAGACCGTCCTCTCCCCGGAGGCGAGATCGATGCGCACGCAGCGGGCCTCGCCGTCGACGACGTCGTTGGTGTAGAGGCGGCGGTCGGTGGCCCCCCAGTTGAGCAGGGCCCCGGTCTGGAAGCCCCAGCTGCGGGTGGTGCCGACGGTGCGGATCGACTGTTCCCGCAGGTCGATGACGCAGATCTGCGCCTCGTCCCCCAGGACCGCCACGCGGTCCTCGAAAGGCAGGCGCGTCACGGCCAGGTAGCGCTGCGAAGGGCTGAAGGGGCAGACGTCGTAGTAGGTGTGGACGTACGGCGCGTCCCTCGGTGTCACCCGCGTCACGGGGACCTCGAAGGCGCCGGGGCGGAAGGGCTCGAACTCGTAAGGGGACTCCCCCGCGGGGTCGCCCCTCCGGGCCGGACGGGTCAGGGGGTCCAGGTCCCGGCCAGCCCGGCGTACTCCCGCGCCTGTCCGGCGATGTCGACGCCCACATCGGCGGACCAGGCGTCGAGGATCTCCCGGAAGACGGGGCCGGGGCGTCCGTCCCCCACGGGGCGGAAGTCGAAGCGCGTGATCGGCACCATGCAGATGGAGGTGCTCGTGAACCAGGCCTCGTCGGCGCCGCGCACGTCGTACGGCTCCAGGTCGGCCTCGACCACGGGACGGCCGAGCTTCTCGGCCAGCTCCATGCAGGCGCCCCGGGAGACGCCGCGCAGGATGTCGTGGGGATGGGGCGTCAAGATCTGCCCGTCCTTGACCATGAAGAAGTTGTTCCCCGTGCCCTCGGTGACGAAGCCGCGCTCGTCGGTGAGCAGGGCCATGGCGCCCTCCTCCATGCGGCTCACCTGCAGGTCGGCGCGCTTGTAGAAGATGCGGCTGCGGCTCTTCACCTTGGGGTCGATGTAGCGCGCCGGCACCGACTGCTGCTGGGGGATGATGAAGTGGGCCCCCGACTCGTACTTGTCGGCCAGGCCGCCGATGTGGCGCACCAGGGGGATGACGTTGATCGTCACGATCGGGCTGTCGCCCTCGGGGACCAGCTCGGCGTAGAGGCCGAGGGCGCCGCGGGTGACGTCGTGCATGATCTGGAAGTCGTAGTCGCCGAGGGCCTCGCGGTTGCGCTCGATGGTGGCGTACGTGGCCTCCTCCATGTCGTCGATGGACATCTCCAGGTCGATCTCGGCGTAGTCGATGGAGGCGTAGAGGCGGTCCAGATGCTCGCGCAGGCGGTAGGGCTTCTGCCCGAAGGAGCGGGTCATCTCGAAGACCATGTCCCCGTACATCAGGGCCGAGTCGAAGATGGAGATGCGGGCCTCCTCCTCGGCGACGAACTCCCCGTTGAAGTAGACCCTGCGGCTCGACATCAGCTTCCTCCCTCTCGCGTGTGGCTCCGGCGGCGTGCGCCGCGCCTCGGACCCGCGGTCAGCCGCGGATCCCTCTCAGCAGCGTCTCCTGCACCAGCAACTCGTGCTCCCGGGGCCGGTCCGGCTCCTGGTCGCCGGCGATCGTCGCCAGGAAGGCGGCAAGCTCCCGGTCGTAGGACGTCTGGCGGTCGCAGCCCTCCAACTCGACGATCTGCTCGCCCTTGCGGTAGCCGCCGCGGTCCTCGTCGAGGCAGAGCCGCACCGCGTGGCCCGGCTCGAAGGGCTCCAGGATGATGGCGCTGCCCCGGGTGCCGTAGACCTCGAAGCGCCGCGCCATGGGCGCCGTCTCCATGGCGGCGATGTCGACGATCGCCATGGCCCGGTCGAACTCGTAGACCCCGAGGGTGTTGTCGCTGAAGGCGGGGACCTGCCCCGTGTCGTTGCGCAGGAAGGCGGTGACCCGGGCCGGCCGGCCCAGCATCCACACGACCAGGTCGAGCATGTGGCCGGCGAGGTCGTAGTGGACGCCGCCGGCGTGGGCCTCGGCGATGCGCTCGCGCGCTTCGGGGGGAACGCTGGTCGACATGTGGGCGCGTACCGAGAAGACGTCGCCGAGGAACCCCGATCGGGCCCACTCCGTCACCTGGGCGAAGATCGGGTTGTAGCGCAGCATGTAGCCCATCTGCACCTGCAGGCCCTGCTCGCGGGCGCGGTCGAGGACGCGCTCCCACTGCCCGTAGTCGTCCCCGGCGGGCTTGTCGTACCACACGTGCTTGCCCGCGGCGACGATCTGCTCGGTCTGGTCGAGGCTCTGCGAGTTGCGCCCCTCGGAGGCGACGGCGGCGATGCTGTCGTCGTTGAGCATCTCCTCGGCGGTGTCATACCAGTGCAGTCCCTCGTACACAGAGTCGTCCGAGACCCGTCGTCGCTCCTCCTCGTCGGGCTCGCAGATCCCGGCGACCTCCACCTCTGGGCTGCTCCTCATGGAGCGCATCTTGCCCGCGGCGTGGCCGTGGCCGGTGCCGATCTGGGCCATGCGCACTCTGTTCATCGACCAGCTCTCCTTGCGATCCTGAAGCGGGCAAGAGTATCCCGGGGAGGGCGGTGGTGCAAGAGTTGGCTTGCAGGGGAAAGGAGCCGAGCCGGGTTGACCATTTGTCCTGGTGCACCATTATAGGTCAGGTGTCTGAAGCAGATCCTGACCGAGGATATCCAGCATCAGGAGCCATGGACCATGGAACTAGCCTTGCACGAGGCGGAGACCCGCCTCGCCGAGTTGGTCACCGCGGCCGAGAAGGGCGAACGGGTGGTGATTGTCAAGGACGGGGAGCCGGCTGTCCAACTTGTGCGCTGCGAACGAAAGCAGCGCCGCGGTTTTGACTGGGACCGGCTGAACGCCAACCGTCGCCGCCTCGGGATCAAGGACGCCTCGCCGGAGGAAGTGGAGGCGATGATGGCGGCCTTTCACGACTCCGCCCTCAGCCGCCGAGTCCTGGGACTTGAGGACGAGGAATAGGTGGAAGACGGCCGGTGCGTGTCCTCCTCGATACTTCCTACCTGTATGGTCTGATGGAGGCCCAAGGACGGTTCTCGGATGAGTTGCGTCGTTTCTTCGATGAGCACGGGGTGCAACTGCACGTGAGCGCCGTGTCGATCTGGGAGATGCGGCTGAAGTACCGGGCGCTACGTGCGTCCGGGGAGCGCAAGAGTCCCTTCGATCCCGGCGAGGTGGTCGCCGCTCTCGA
>JAPOZM010000029.1 GCA_026706075.1 Gemmatimonadaceae bacterium | reverse complement strand
ACGCCCACGACCGCGATGTAGAACCGGTCCAGGGCGACGTTCACCATGGTGCTGATCGAGCGCAGCAGCGCCGGCACGGTGGTCTCCTCGCTGAAGGTGACGATCACCTTCGTGCCGTCCGTGGAAGTTGCCGCGCTCGAGAAGGCCGGGCGCACGCCGTCCACCTTGTGAGCGGTATCGGCGGCCACCGCCGGATGGGCGGCGGTCACCTCCGGGTCAGCCGCTTCGGTCAGGGTCGCGTCGTTGCCCGCGGCGTCCCGGATGGTGGCGTCGTCCAGGCTGATTTTGTCGGCGCCGATGGAAAGGCCGTCGGCATCCTCATCCCCGGAGGTCACCGTGTAGTTGAAGACGACAGCCGATGAGTCGCTGCTGTGGTAGTCCGCGTTCCTGGCGGTGCCGCCGACATCCAGCTCGACCAGCAGCTGCAGGGTGCCGCCCACGTTCACCGTCACGTCTTCGCTGAAGGTCACCGTCACCCGGACGCTGTCGCCGATGGCGTAGGTGGAGTCGTCCCCGGCGCTCGAGGTGATGGCCACCGACGACACGGTCGGCGCCGTAGTGTCCGGTGCGTCCACCTTGTGTCCCGGGTCGGCGGCCACGGCGCTGTGGGTCAGCACCGCCGCGTTGTTGGCCTCGTCAGCGATCGTGCCGCCGTTGAGGGACACCTTGTTCTCACCTATGGAGATGCCGTCGCTGTCGACGTCCCCTTCCTGCACGGTGTAGCCGAAGATCACCGTGGCATCGGCGACGCTCTGGACCTTCGGGTCGATGGTCCTTCCGCCGGCCAGTTGTCCGTACCGGGCAATCCGCGCCGTGCCGCCGATGTCGAACTCCACCTGGGGTGCGCCGGTGGCGAGCACCCTCTCGCTGAAGGTCACCCAGACCCCGATGTAGTCGTCGGCGACGTAGGTGGAGTCCGCACCCGGCCCCGGACTGTCGGTGAAGGTTATCGAAGAGATGGTGGGGGCCCGGGTGTCGTTTCCTATGAGCCTGGCGTCCACCTTGTGGGCCGGGTCTTCGCCCATGGCAGGAGTCTCGCCTCCAGGGTTGGGCAGGTAGGCGATGTCGGTGCCCGCAGCCTTGATGTCCAGGCCATGGGGGAGGAAGGCGTCGATCCCGTTGCTGTCGCGGTCCCCTTCCACGACCTCGTACTCGAACCGCAGAGTGTCGGTGCCGCTGCCCGAAACGACGGGGGGATGCCGCTGGTTCCAGATCGAACCCATCCTGATGATGGCGAATACACTGTCCGCGGCGTCCACTGCCTGGCCGAAGTCGATGCTGACCTCGATCGTGTCGCCCTTGCCGTAGGTATCGCTCGTGGCCGTGGGGGTGGAGGTGATGGAGATCGTTCTGGCGTATGGCCGGCCGTCCAGCTTGTGGCCGGACTGGTCCGACAGGCCGGAGAAGTTCGGTGGGACGACCTCCGTGTCCGAGCCCTTGACCAATACGGTGCCGCTGCCGCCGAAACCGCGGCGGACACCGTCCTGGACGTAGCTTCCCTCCACCCTGAATCCGTCGGTATCCAGGTCTTTCGACTGCACCGTGTAGCCGAAGACCAGGGTTCGGGTGCCGGAGCCCTCCTGGTACCTGGCCCCGCGCCAGGTGTTGTCACCGGTTCCCACTCGAGCGTTCAACAGAACCGTCCCGTTCACATCCACGGCCGCGCTGAAGGTGAGGGCAACGGTGATGGTCTCCCCGTAGCGGTAGGTGCTGTCCCCACCGGCAGGCGTGGAAGTGATCTCCATTCCGGTGCCGATGGGAGTGAGGTAGCCGTTCACCTTGTGGCGCGACTGATCATCGATGCCGGCATAACCCCGGTAGGCCACGGTGTCGGTTCCCACGGCCGTGACGGCGGTGTGGTTGATGAAGTTGTGCCACTGGCCTTCACTGTCCTGGTAGCCTCCGCCCATTGAGACGCCGTCCTCGTCTCTGTCCTCGGACCTCACCGTGTAGCCGAACACCAGTCCCCTGGTGCCGGAACCCCAGAGGTAACGGGCGGACCTCCAGTTGCTCCCGACCCGGAGGCCAAGTTCCGGATTGCCGTCCACCTCCACCGCGCGGCTGAAGGTCGCCCCGAACCTGATGGTCTCGCCCACTCCGTAGGTTTCGTCCCTGGCCGGGGTCGAGACGATGTCGACGTCAGTGATGCCGGGGTCGTCGTCGATGATGGTGATTCCGCACCTGTTGTCGCGGTCGGGGTCGTTCATGTTCACGACGTTGCTCGTGGGGGTGAAGAAAACCGTGAAGGTCTCGTTACCCTCGATCAGGGTGTCTTCACGGGTGCGGAAAGTGCGGTCCAGCCGGCTGTCCTCCGAATCTTCCGGGCTGCCCCAGATGATTTCTGTATTCTGGGGCACGTAGTCGGTGGAGTCGGCCGTACCCGCCTCGGTGTGCCAGGCCGCGCCTATTCTGTAATGGTCGTTGGAGGTGTATACGAGGGTGACGACGAAAGAATCGCCCTCCTGAACCTCGGTGGTGGGGCACTCGAGGTAGAAACCGCCGCCCTGGGCGGGCTCGTGAAACGCGATCGACCCAAGCAGACCGATCAGAACAGCGACCGGGCTTGGACGCAGGGTGCACCAGGGAATTCCTGTTCGATTCTTCACTTTCATCTCTCGGCAGGTGTAAGGGCGTGGGCTGTCAGACCATGTATTCTGTCAAGCCGTTTCCACCATGCTGAAAACCCAATCCCTCAAGCCAATCCCTTCGGGGTAATTCAGCGAATGCTTCCCCCCAGCCCGTAGGTGTCCCCATTGGGGCCATTCGAAGATGAAACGCGGAAGAGATGGGAATCTCTGACCCTGGCAGCTTGCCGAGGGGTCCAGGCACGCGAGTTTCCGCCTGCATGGCCTTCAGATAAGGGGGTCCCTGCTGCGAAAAGCAAGGGGAAACTCAACACTTGGCAGCAACTTGCGACACCTGGAAAGTCCAACAGTCGTACGATATGGACGTATGAATACGGGACTTCACCTTATGTCATGCATACGTCGTGGGCGTATCCGCGCGATTGGATTTTTCTGCCGAGGCTGCTCGGCCCGGGTCCATCAGGTGCGCGAGAGACCTGTGTCAGGCAAGGTCGGAGATGGGCCTCTATTCAAATCCTTGATGCACTCTGCAGGTCCACCCTAATTCCAACGTGGTATGCTCGGGCAGGCGGCTGGAGGTTTCCGCCTTGACCGGGAAGATCGGCCCGCCGCCGCCACGGGGATGACGAGCCTTGCCAATGAACCCGAGAGGAACAGCACCCTTCGGCTACACCGGCTCCCGCCAGTACACCCTCCAGGACGGGCTGGCCGGGATGCTGATTGAGGATCTCTTCCAGGACAGACGCGGCCTGCTCTGGGTCGCCACCGCCGATGGCGGGGTGAGCCGGTTCGACGGGGAAGCCTTCGAGAACTTCGGACTGTCCGACGGCCTTCCCTCTCTCACGGTGATGACCATCGTCGAGGACGCGGGCGGACAGCTGTGGTTCGGGACGCTCGGCGGGGGACTGGCCGCCTTCGACGGCCGGGGGTTCCAGGTGTACACCACGGAGGACGGTCTGCCGTCCGACGAGATCCTGGGCCTGCAGCCGCAGCCCGATGGCTCGATGCTGGTGCTTTCGGGGGCGGGAATCGGCCGGTTCGCCGACGGACGGTGCGTGGAGTGTACCACCGAGATCGGGGGCGAACCCCTGGGGCGGGTGCACGACCTCGTGACCGACTCCACGGGCACGACCTGGCTGGCCACGCGGACCCGGGGGATCATCAGCCTGGATGGCCGCTGCATGAGTCCCCTCTTCGGCCACGGCGGTGCCCCCAACTGGGCCTGGAAGCTGGCCCAGGACGCCTCCGGCCATCTGTGGATCGCCCCTCAGAGGAACGAGGAAGCCGTGGTAGGCCGTTACGATCCGCGGAGCGGGCACCTCGACCTCGTCGATGTGAGCCCCCCCGAAGTGGCCGAGATTGTGAGGCCGGGAATACGGCATGTTCGCGTGGACGACAGGGGCTGGCTGTGGATGGCCCGCCGAGGAGTGCTGGTGCATGACGGGCAGGACTGGTATCCGTTCTCGGACGCCTTCCCGGAGAGGGATTTCAGGAGTACCCGTCTGACGTACGAGGACCACGAGGGGAACATCTGGGTCGGGTCCTGGGGCGGCGGCCTGGTCTTCGTCGCCAGATCCGGCGTCAGGAGGTACACGGAAGTTGACGGCCTCCCCGGCACCCGTGTCAGATCCCTGGTCGAGGACCGCCGAGGCCGGGTCTGGATCGGCACCAGCAAGGGAATCGCCTGCCATGAAGAGGACAGGATCCGCCCGATGACGACGGGGCCGGCGGTCTTCGCAATGGAGGAAGACCGGCAGGGAACTCTTTGGGTCGGCGACGCGGCGGGCAAAGTGTCCAAGGGAGCGAGCTCAGCACCCCGGGTGGTCGCCGAACTCGCAGGGGACGATCACGCGATCGTTACGGGGCTGTGCGCGGACCAGACAGGGCGTCTGTGGGTCGGCACTTCTCAAGGGCTCCTCGGACACATGGAGGAGGATCGGTTTGTCGCTCTGGAGGATCGGTTGTCCTGTGCGTGCAGGACGATCATGCAGGATAGCGGCGGCGCCCTTTGGATCGGTTCGGGCTTGGGAAGTCCGGCCCTGTACTACACGGCCAGCGCCGATCGCCTCCGTGCGGCTGATTTCGCCGGGCTGGAAGCGATCCCCGCGGTGAACGCCTTGTGCGAGCACTCGGGCATGCTCTGGCTGGGGACCATCGCCGGGCTTTTTTCCATTGACTTGCGCTCCCGGGAGGTGCGCAGGTTCACCATGGCTCAGGGCCTTTCAGCCAACCGCATCCTGTCTCTGGCCACCGACCGGCAGGGGCGGTTGTGGATCGGAACCGAAGGCGGTGGGGTCTTGAGCTACGATGGCCAGGCCTTCCGTCGTCTTCACGTGGGCGAGTGTGCGCTGGAGAGCGGAGAGGTCCACGCGATTCTCTGCGATCGCCTGGGCCGACTCTGGTTTGGAACCGCGGGAGGCCTGATCTCGTACCAGCCTCATCATGCCTCCCCGGGCCTCGTGATACGCCAACTCGTGGAGGGTCGTCTTCTGGAGGCGCCTGAAGCCGTGTCCATTCCGCAGGGTACGGCTGAAGTGGTGATTCACTTTCAAGGCATCCGCTTCAGGATCGATGAGGATCCGTTGCTCTACAGCCACCGTCTCGTGGGCAACGGTTCGAGGGCGGAGTGGAGTGAATTCACACCGAAGAACAGGGTGTCGTACCCGAACCTGTCCATCGGCGAGTATCGTTTCGAGGTACGGGTCAGGGACCCGGAAGGCAACGTGTCGGAGGCAGCCCGGTTGCAGGTCCGGATCGTCCCGGACGCCACTGGCGAAAGCCCGGTGGACTCGGATCCAGGCCACAGTGCGACTATAACGCGGCTCCTGGAACAACTCCGGCGGGTGGCGGCGACCGACATGACCGTGCTGTTGCATGGAGAGACGGGTACGGGCAAGGGTCTCGTTGCCCGCCAAATCCATGGCCTGAGCCCGCGCAGGCAGCACGCCTTCGTCCACGTCAATTGCGGTTCCCTGACCCCCTCACGGGTCGAGAGTGAACTGTTCGGCCATGAACCCGGTACATTCTCAGGCGCAGATAGGCGGAAGATCGGCCTCATGGAGCAGGCCCATGAAGGGACCTTGTTCCTGGACGAAGTCGCCGATCTGCCGCCCGCCGGGCAACAGGCCCTGCTCCACATCCTGGACGACGGCCTGCTGAGACGGGTGGGAGGAGTGGAGTCCGTTCCGGTGGACGTACGGGTGATTGCCGCAACGGACCGGGATCTGGGGGAAATGGTCAAGGAAGAGGCCTTCCGGGCTCCACTCTACTACCGCTTGAACACCTTCCCGGTGGTCCTGCC
This sequence comes from Gemmatimonadaceae bacterium, assembly GCA_026706075.1. Lineage (GTDB taxonomy): Bacteria > Latescibacterota > UBA2968 > UBA8231 > UBA8231 > UBA8231. The sequence goes on along the minus strand of JAPOZM010000029.1, from coordinate 7,348 downwards.
GCCTCTGCGAGACCGCCGCGAGGAGATCCCGGGCCTGGCCAGGCACTTTGCCGCTGAATTCGCCCGGCAGCTGCGGCGCCCCGTGCCCACACTGAGCCAGGAGACCCTGACCTACTTGCAGAAGTACTCCTGGCCGGGAAACGTCCGCGAGCTCGAGCACCTGATGCGGCGGGCCCTGATGCTGTGCGAGGGCCCGGTCCTGGAGGTCCGCCATGTGTCGCTGCCGGATGAACGGACCGAGAAGCAGCAGATCATGGACGCCCTCCGGGCGACCAAGGGGAGGATCTACGGAGAGCAAGGTGCGGCCAGGCTGTTGGGGATGAATCCGGAACGCCTCCGTTCCCGCATGCGCTCCCATGGATTGCAGCGGCCCAAGTCCTCGAAGCGATGAATTACATTCTACCCCCATGACCTGGCCCCCCCGCGTCATCCACAACACCGACGGCCACTGGATCATCAACTACCAGGACCGCCGGGACCCCAACGACATCGTCCGGCCGATACCCGTCCTCGCCGACGCCGGGGTCGACGCCCTCTCCGTGCTGGCCGGCATCGACGACGACATCTCCTGGCGGGGCAGCCCCCACGCGCAGCTCTTCGGCGACCACATCACCGAGTGGCAGCCGGACCCCGTCCCCCGTGACATCCACGGCCACCCGCTGAAACAGGACCAGGCACCCCACATCCACGGGCGGCCCATCAAGCAGGTCGGGGGGCGCCAGCCGGCCGACGCCCACGAGTTCCTGCACCTGCTCCTCGACCGGGTGATCGCCGACGGCCACGACCTGATGCAGGTCTACATCGACGGCGCCCGGCGCAGCGGCCTGCCGATCTTCGCCGGCTTCCGCATGAACGACGCCCACGCCTGCGACGAGGCCCGGGGCTGGTACGGGCGCTCCCGCCAGAAGCAGGACCGCCGCCACCTGCTCATCGGCTCGCCGGTGCCCTTCGGCTGCCGCCACGGCGCCGACTGGTCCTTCTCGTGGGTGTGGAACTACGCCGAGGCGGAGGTGAGGGAGCGCTTCCTCGGGCTCTTCGACGAGACCCTGGAGCGCTACGACTTCGACGGCCTGGAGCTGGACTTCAGCCGGGCGCCGCCCTTCTTCCGGAGCGGCGAGAAGTTCGCCAACATCCCGGTCATGACCCGCTTCATGGAGCAGGCCCGGCAGCTCGTGGACCGCCGCGGCGCGGAGGCCGGGCGGGAACTGCGCCTGATCGCGCGGGTGCCCGCCGGCCTCGGCGAGTCCCTGGAGGAGGGGCTGGACGTGGAGACCTGGATCCGCGAGGGGCTGACCGACGCGGTCGTGCTCGGCTCACCCGGTTACTGCGTGCACGAGATCGACGTCGCTCCGGCGGCGGCCCTGGGCAAAGAGAGCGGCGTGGCGGTCTACACCGGCTTCGACACCAAGAGCTACACGGTCTCGCCCCAGGAGGGCTACGAGGAGAGCCCCGCCAGCGTGCTGCGGGCCACGGCCCTCAACGGCTACCGGGACGGCGCCGCCGGCGTCCACCTCTTCAACTTCGGCTACCCCTCGCACCGCGCCGCGCCGGCCGCCAGCGGCGACTTCAACGACTTCGACGACTACCACCTGCGCATGGTGGCCGAGCTGCGCGACCCGGCGGTCCTGGAGCGGCGCAACCGCTGCTACTACCTGCCGGCGGCGGCCGGCCCCGACCACCGGCCGCAGCTGCCGCGCAAACTGGCCCTCGCCGGCCGCGGCGCCGGCCCGGAGCACGCCCTGCGGGTCCGCGTCGACGACGACGTCGAGGCGGGACTCGCCGAGGGACGGATCGCCCGGTGCGAGCTGCGTCTGTGCCTGGAGGACTGCGAGGGAGCGGAGGACCGGCTGCACCTGGCCGTCAACGGCCAGCGGCTGGACCCGGCGCCGGACCGCATCGTGGAGAGCCGCCGCGGCCGGCGCTGGAGGGTCTTCGAAGGGCCGCCCCTGCGTCAGGGGATCAACACCGTGCTCGTCATCCTCGACGGCAGCCGGACGCCCTCGCCGTGGCCGCGCCTGGAGAGCTGCGAGATCCTGCTGCTGGCCCCGGACTGATCCCGGAGAGGCAACGAGGGATGGACGAGAAGCGCGAGCTGGGTTTCCAGTTCTGCTGCGTCATCGACGCGGCGGTGGACGAGGTCTTCGCGGCGATCACCGACCAGGCCGCGATCAGCACCTACTTCACCGACGCCTCGAGCGCTCCGCTCGAAGCCGGGAAGACCGTCTTGTGGCGGTTCGGGGATCTCGAGGTCGACGTCCACGTCGAGGAGATCGTGCCCGGCGAGAGGATCGTCTGCAACTGGCCCGCCTGCAACGATGTCGGCTATCGGACGCGGTTCACCTTCGCCTTCGAGGCCCAGGGTGAGGGCACGAAGGTCCTGGTGAGCGAGTCCGGCTGGCGATCCGACGGCGAGGGGATCGCCAGCGCCTTCGAGCAGTGCTCGGGCTGGACCCACTTCTTCGCCAGCCTCAAGGCCCGTCTCGAGCACGGCGTCGACCTGAAGCACTTCTACGGCGCCCACGACTGAGGGCGGGTCAGCCCTCCGTCAGGATGGCGTAAGCCTCGATCTCCACGCGCAGCTGGGGCCTCCCCAGGGCCGCCACCTGCACCAGCGTCGACGCCGGCTTGACCTCGGCGAAGCGCTCGTTGTGGGCGCGGGCGACCTCCTTCATGTCCGAGATGTCGGTCACGTAGACCACGGTCCGCACCACGTCGTTCAGACTCGCCCCCGCCTCGGACAGGGCCGCGGCGATGATGTCGAGGACGGCCGCCGACTGCTCGTAGGTGCCTCCCTCGTCGTGGGGCGGGCGCGCGCAGGTGCCGGCCACGTGGACGTGGTCGCCGACGCGCACCGCCCGCGAGTAGCCGAACTCCTCCTCGAAGGGATTGTTGCTCGATATGTTCCGCCGTCGTGTCATGAGTCTCCTCTTCTACTTCATCAGCATCATCTTGCGCATCGCCGCGTGGCCGGGCTGGACCAGTCGATACAGGTAGACGCCCGTTCCCACGGCGCGGCCCTCGTCGTCGGTGCCGTCCCATGAAAATACGTGGTCCCCGGGGGCGAGGCCTTCCCACGCCTCGACGAGCACCCGCCGCCCGGTCAGGTCGTAGATCTCCAGGCGCACCGGCTGCGGACCGTGGCCGCCGGCGATGGTGATGCGGATGCTGGTCTCCGCGTTGAAGGGGTTCGGCATGTTCTGGTGCAGGACCGCCGTCTCCGGCAGGGCCGGTCCCCGCAGCCGCCAGGCCTGTCCCCCGGCGACCACGATCATCTCCTTCTGGAGGGAGGCGAACTGCTTCAGCTCGGCAGGTGCGGAGAGCGCCGCGGTGTACTCCACCGGATCGCCGGAGATGTACTCGGAGTCGATCCACACGCCGCTGTTCAGATAGAAGTGGCGGCCGAACCATGAGGCGGTGGCGAGCACTTCCTCGATCCCGGCGGCGAAGCCGGGCGCGCTCATGCCGCCCACCGCCTCGTCGGAGACCCCCTGGGGAAGGGGAAGGGGCTGCTCCACGCTGACCACCTCGGTGCCGTCGTTGCGCACCACCCGGTCGACGGCGACGAAGGAGGTGTAGGCGGTGAGCAGGTTGTAGGTCAGGCCAAGCTCCAGGATGTGGCTCTTCACCCGATCCTCCAACCCCAGGCCCGCGTAGTCTCCCAGGGTGGCGATGAGCCGGCGGGCCCAGAGATAGCGCAGGGCCGCGTTGGACTCCTCGGGCGTCACCTGGGAGACGTCGATGTCGATGCCGTACTCGCCCTGCCCCGTATGCCCTCGCAGCGACACCGTGCCCCGGCGATCGCCCCGCCACTTCCCGTAGACCAGGACGGGGCGCTCCGCCAGCAGGTCCGGGATGGAGACCGGCTCCACCTCGTAGATGTCGAAACCATCGGCGGTGAAGGTCGTCCCCGAGAGGACCGGGGTGCGGATGTACTCGCGAAAGCGGTTCGCGGTCTCCTCCGCCTCGGACTCCTTGGTGACGACGAAGGGCTCGCCCGAGCCCATCCGGGCCATGCCCTCGATGAGGAAGCGGTTGACGCCGGAGCCGATGCCGAAGGCGAAGACGTTGGCATCGCCGAGGTTGTCCCGGATCAGGTCGAAGACCGCTGCTTCGACCGTGATGTACCCGTCGGTGGCGATCACGATGGAGCGGGATGTCGTCTCGCTTGGCCGGGGCAGATCGATGGCCCGACGGAGGGCCTGGGCGAGCCGGGTCCCGCCCCCTCCCTGCTGGTTGTCGATGACTTCGAGGGCCCGCTCCACGTTCTCGCTCGACGCGGGGAGGGACTCCGGGGAGAGCACGCTGGAACCGTAGGCGAAGAGCAGCACGTTGAAGTGATCGGTGGGGCGGAGCGGCTCGATCAGGTCTCTCAGCAGCGCCTTCGACACGTCCAGTGGATAGCCGTGCATCGAGCCGGAGACGTCGACGACGAAGATGTACTCCCTCGGGGGGATCTCCTCCTCGAGGACACGCTCGGGCGGCTGGCCCATGAACAGGAAGAAGCTCTCCTCCTCGCCCTCCCCCTCGTAGAGCAGCAGGCCCGATTCGATCCGGTCGCCCGCCAGCCGGTAGCGCAGGATGTAGTCCCGGTTGCCCCCGGTCCCGCCCGGATCGGACAGCTCGACCACGGCCCGGTTGGGCTCGGGATAGGTCGCCTCGATGTCGTGGGAGATCGACGCGAGGGACTGGATCGGCACGCCCGTCCTCAGCTCCACGTCGATGTCGAAACCGTAGATCGCCGGCTCCCCCTCGCGGGTGTAGGGCGTCGCCACGAACAGGTCCCTGTGGTCGGCCTCGGCCAAGGGGATCTCGGAGTACCGCGGCCCGACGACGGTGGGATAGACGAACTCGTACTCGCCCTCTGTGGGCACGAGGGTTTCCGTGTACCTCAGCTCCACGAGGATCCGGTCGCCGGGCAGGATGTTGCCCACCGTCATCTGGAAGACGTTGGGCCGCTGCTGCTCCAGGAGCGAGGCCGTGTAGCCCTCTTCGATCGCCTCTTCGTACTCCTGCCGCGCCTCCTCCCGCTCCCGGATCTCGGCGGTGACGACCCGGTCGCCGATGGTCATCTCCATCCCGTACACGGCTGCCTGCGTCGAGGCGGGGAAGACGTAGGTCGCCTCCAGCGGCTTGCTGCCTTCGTTGGCGTACTCCTGGCGGATCACCACGTCGGCGATGACTCCCGCGATCTTGACCTCGGCCGAGATCGACTTCATCGGCAGCGGGTCCAGCTCCGGATCGTCGGTCTGGACGAAGAAGAAGGGGGAGAGGGTCTGCTCCGGCTCCGGGAACTCGGACCCCGAGCTGTGGGCGATGAACAGCGCGGGCCATAGCAGGCAGAGAATGCGGATCAGCATGGTGTTCCTCCCCAGGCAGTCGCGGAGACGGCCGCTGTGACCGTGCCGCATGTGGCGGGCCGGCACAAGCCCCGATACCTGCCTGGGAACCGCAAGAAGCGTGCCTTCGCGGCCCTCGCGGGTGCTCGATCGACAATTCTTCCAGTTTCCCGGACAACCAGCCCCTCGCAGGCCGGACTCGTCCGGTTCCCCGGACAGGCCCGGCGCGACCGGGAATCCGTGATCTACTCCCGGGACGCGGCCTCGTCGTCCCTCTGGAACAGGCCCATCACGTTGCCCTCCGTGTCCCGGAAGTCGGCGAACCAGCCCACCCCGGGGATGGCGGTTCGGGGGGTGACGATGTCGCAGCCGGCGGCGGTGACCTTGGCCACGTAGGCGTCGAGGTCGTCCACGCCGATGACGATGTGGGTGCCGCCGCCGCTCGCCATTCTCTCCCGGGGCGCCAGGGCCCCGCCGATGCCGGGCTCCTCCAGCGGCCCGGTCTCCTGCAGGTAGTACTCGTGCGGGCCCTCCCACTTGTGGGACTCCCAGCCGAAGACCTCGGCGTAGAACCGGTTGGCGCGTTCGGCGTCGTCGAAGGGCAGCTCGAAGTGCACGATCTTGGGCATGATCTCTCCTCAGAAGTAGACGAGGGCCGTCACTTTTGACACGAAGGCCCTGAGGTACAGGTCCCGATCGGTGGACAGGTACGTATCCACCTCTCCGGTCAGACTGGAGGATCGGCTGGACTCGCCGAATCCGTAGCTCATGGACAGCCCGGTCCGGCCGCCGACGCTGATGCGCTGCAGTGGAAACCAGTCGACGCCCAGACCAAGCCCGACCCCCAGATCGATCCGGGATACAGTGTCGTCCCGATCCTCCCTCTGGGTGCCCCAGAAGCCGGCGAGGCCCTGGCCGTAGACATAGGCAGCGATCCCGTCGCGCAGGGGTCGATAGCGCTTCAATGTGGGGCGGAACTCCAGGCACAGCCGCTGGTAGCGACGGTCGCTCCGGGCCGGACTCTCGTAGTCGCTCTCCATCAGCCTCCAGTAGAGGCTCGCCTCCAGGCCCAGGGCGGTCTTCGGGGAACGGACCCGCCACAGGCTGAAGCTGCTGCCCTCGCCGGAGCGCAGGTCGAAGCCCAGGGCCCAGGTTCCCCGTTCGGCCAGGGGCCCCTGGGGAAGGGAATCGGCCGCGGCGCCGGTGGCGCCGGCCAGCAGGGCGACGGCGGTGAGCCGGGACAGGCGGTTATTCAGTCGTCGCACGATGGATCTCCTTCGAGACTGGCGGAGCGCCCTTCCGGGAGAAGGTGAAGCGGCCTCCGGACCCCCCGCAGCTTCAGGAAACGAAGCCTCCCCCTCCCTGTCGGCAGAGGCAGAGGGGGAATATACTCGTCGGGGCCCAGAGCGGTCCCCGCCACCCCCGGACAGGTAGATGAGCCACTCCGTGCGGCGCCACCTGCGCGTCGAGATCGAGGCCTACGACCGCACGATCCGCGCCTTCATCCCCTCGTACGAGGAGATGCTGGAGAGGGCCGCCCTCGCCGTGGCCGAGGCCCGGCCCCGGAGGGTGATCGACCTCGGCGCCGGCACCGGCGCCCTGGCGGAGGCCGTCCTGCGGCGATGCGAGGGGGCCCATGTCGAGCTCATCGACGCCGACGCCGAGATGCTCGACCAGGCCCGGGAGCGGCTCGCCGCCTTCGTGTCGCGGGTGAGCTACTCGGCGCGCTCCTTCCAGGGGCCGCTGCCGGCGTGCGACGCGGTGGTCGCCTCCCTCGCCCTGCACCACGTGCCCACCCTCGCCGAGAAGCGGGAGATCTTCGCCGCCATCCACGCCACCCTGCCCCCCGGAGGCGTCTTCATCAACGCTGACGCCACCATGCCCGCCGACCCCGCCGCCCGCCAGGCCGACTACGAGACCTGGGCCGCCCACCTCGTCTCCTGCGGCATCGAGGAGCAGCAGGCCTGGCGCCACTTCGAGGAGTGGTCGGGCGAGGACACCTACTTCCCCCT
>JAPOZM010000043.1 GCA_026706075.1 Gemmatimonadaceae bacterium | reverse complement strand
AGTCCGGCCAGGGACGCACCATCGAGCTCAAGGTGATCGTCCTTCCCGCCCTCGGCCGGGGGCCGGCGCCGGACCCCCTCTTCCTCCTCGCCGGCGGACCGGGGATGCCGGCCAGCGCCCTGGCGCGCGTCGCCCAAGCGGGCCTGCGCCGGGTGCGCGAGCGCCGGGAGATCGTCCTCGTCGACCAGCGCGGCACCGGCGAGCTGAGCCCCCTCCGCTGCGACGACATCGACGCCGACTCGACCTACTACAGCTTCGACCTGGACCTCCCGGTGCAGCTGCTGCGCGGCTGCCTGGAGGCCTTCGACGCCGACCCGAGTCGGTACACCACCCCGGCGGCGATGGACGATCTCGACGACGTGCGCCGCGCCCTGGGCTACGAGCGGATCAACCTGTGGGGGGGCTCCTACGGCACGCGGGCGGCCCTGGTCTACCTGCGCCGCCACCCGGAGCGCGTGCGCTCCATCGTCCTCGACGGCGTCGCTCCCACGGGGATGCGCATGCCCCTTCACATCGGGGAGGACGCCCGGCGCTCGGTGGAGCTGATGCTCTCCGACTGCGAGACCGACCCCGACTGCCTCGAGGCCTTCCCCCGGGTGCGGAGCCGCTACGAGGAGTTGCTCGCCCGGCTCGAGGAGACCCCCGAGCAGGTCGCGGTGCCCCACCCCCGCACCGGCGAGATCCTCGAGCTCGAGCTGCGGCGCAGGCACGTCCTGTTCCTGCTGCGGGCGGCCCTGTACGACGCCGAGACCACGCGCCTGCTGCCGCTGGTGATCGAGCGCGCCCACGGCGGCGACTACGCGCCCCTGCTGGCCCTCTCCGAGCCGCTGATGGAGGGCGTGAGCGAGATGAACGTCCCCCTCCTGTTCTCGGTCCTGTGCGCCGAGGACGTGGCCTGGTTGACCGAGGAGGACCGCCGCGGAGTCGCCGCGGAGCCCTTCCTGGGCCCGGCGGTTCTCGACATGTGGGGGCCGGTGTGCGACTTCTGGCCGCGGGGGGAGCTGCCCCCGGGCTATCACGACCCCGTGGTCTCCGACAAGCCGGTCCTGGTCCTGTCCGGACGGCTGGACCCGGTGACGCCGCCGCGCTGGGGGGAGTCGGTGGCCCGGCACCTGTCGAACTCTCTCCACGTGATCGTGCCCGGCGCCGCCCACGGGGCCTCGGTCTACGGCTGCGTGCCCCGGCTCATCGCCCGGTTTCTCGAGGACGGCGGCGTCGACAACCTCGACGCCGGCTGTGTCGACGATCTCCGGCGGCCCATGTACTTCCGCTCCTTCACCGGTCCGCGGGTCGGGGTGGAGGCCGCCGAGGCGCCGGCGGGAGACGCCGAGTGATCTCCGTCGAGGGACTGAGCAAGCGCTTCGGCGAGGTCACGGCGGTGGACGGCGTCACCTTCGAGGCGCGGGACGGCGAGGTGACGGGGCTGCTGGGCCCCAACGGCGCCGGCAAGACGACGACCCTGCGCATGCTCTACGGTCTGATGCGGCCCGACGGCGGGCGCATCGCCGTGGACGCCGTCGACGCCGCCGCCGACCCCGCCGGCGCCCGCGCCCGGATGGGGGTCCTGCCCGACGCCCACGGCCTCTACCAGAGGCTCACCGCCCGCGAGCACCTGCGCTACTTCGGACGGCTCCGGGGTCTGGCGGGAGCCGACCTCGACCGCCGCGTCGACGAGCTGGTGGAGCTCCTCGACATGGGCGCCATCGCCGGCCGCAGGGCCCAGGGGTTCTCCCACGGCGAGCGGACCAAGGTCTCCCTCGGACGGGCGCTGGTCCACGATCCCCGCACGGTGCTCATGGACGAGCCCACGAACGGCCTCGACGTGGGCAGTACGCGGGCAGTGCGCGGCCTGATCCGCCGCATGCGCGAGGAAGGCCGCTGCGTGCTGTTCTCGAGCCACATCATGCAGGAGGTGGCGGCCTTGTGCGACCGCATCGTCATCCTCGCCGAGGGCCGGGTTGCCGCGGAGGGGACGCCTGACGAGCTGCGGGCGCGCACCGGCCACGCCAACCTGGAGGACGCCTTCGTCGCCTTGAGCGGCCTCGACGAGGTGGAGCCGTGAGGGTCCTGCCGGCGATCCTGCGCAAGGAGCTGGTCGACGGGATCCGCGACCGGCGGTCGGTCCTGGCGACCCTGATCTTCCCCATGACCATGCCCTTCCTCCTGCCGATCATCTTCCACACGATGATGGAGCGCGACCGGGAGTCCCTGGACATCGACATCCCGGTGGTCGGCGCCGAGCGCGCCCCCGACCTTGTGGACTGGTTCGGGCGCCGGGGATACGCCGTCGTCGACGGTCCCGCCGACCCGGAGGAGGCGGTGCGCGCCCAGGACTTGGACTTCGTCCTCGTCGTGCCCGAGGACTTCGCCGCCGACTTCGCCGAGGGCCGCCGCGCCGCCGTCGAGCTCGTTCACGACGGCTCGCGCAAGGAGGCGTCCCAGGCCGTGAGCCGGGTCCGCGGCCTGGTGAGAAGCTACAGCCGGGTCGTGGGCAACCTGCGCCTCATGGCGAGAGGCGTCAGCCCCGGGCTGGGCCACGCCGTCACCATCGACGAGGTCGACGTGGCCAGCCCCCGGCAGCGGGCGGCGAGCTGGCTCACCTTCATCCCCATGCTCGTCGTCCTCGCCGCCTTCATGGGAGGCATGAACCTGGCCATCGACGCCACCGCCGGCGAGCGCGAGCGCCAGTCCCTGGAGCCGCTCCTCGTCAACCCGGTGCCGCGGCGGACGCTGGTCATGGGCAAGTGGCTGGCGGCCTCGGCGTTCTCGGGGGCGGGGGTCGGGCTCACCCTGGCGAGCCTGCTCTTCGCCCTGAGCCGGGTGCCCCTGGAGCAGCTCGGCGTGGAGCTCCACATCGGCGGCCGGGAGGCCGCCTGGCTGCTGCTGGGGACCCTGCCCCTGGCGCTCTTCGCCGCCGGGCTGCAGGTGACCTTCTCCACCTTCGCTCGTTCGTACAAGGAGGCCCAGACCTACCTCTCGGTGCTGATCCTCCTGCCCATGGTCCCCCACTTCATCGCCTCCCTGTGGAGCCTCGGAGACGCCTGGTGGATGTTCGCCGTCCCGGCCCTGGGCCAGTACGTGCTGCTCACCGACGTCCTCGGCGGAGAGCCGGTCCGGGTGGGGGCCTGCCTGGCGGTGGTCCTGTCCTCGACCCTCCTCGGTCTCCTCTTCGTGGAGATCACGGCGCGGCTCTTCGAGCGGGAGCGGATCATCTTCGGGCGCTGAGGCGGCGCGGCCGGGGGCCGCCGCCGGCGCCCGCAACCGGATCGAGCGAATGCCGGGGGTCCGGACCGTCATGCTCAGCCTGCTCGCCATTCTCGGCCTCTACGGCGGCTACCTCGCCCTGCTCTGGGCGGCACAGTCAACCATGGTCTATCCCGGCACCCACCTGCGCGAGCGCCCGGGGCCGCAACCGGCGCACGCGGGCCGCGAGGTGGTCTGGCTGGAGACCAGCTTCGGCCAGGTCGAGGCCTGGTACCTGCCTCCAGCCCGGGAGAGCCGCCCCGCGGGACCGGGGCCGGCGGTGATCCTCGCCCACGGCAACAACGACCTGATCGACACCATGCCCGAGGGGTTCCTGGGCTTCCGGGAGCGCGGCTTCGGGCTCCTGCTGGTGGAGTACCCGGGGTACGGGTCCTCGGACGGGGCGCCGTCGCTGGAGAGCGTGACCGAGACCTTCGCCGCGGCCTACGACTCCCTGGTCTCGCGGCCCGAGGTGGACGGCGACCGCGTCCTCGCCCTCGGCCAGTCCCTCGGCGGCGCCGCGGTCTGCGCCCTGGCCACCCGCAGACCCCTGCAGGCCGTCGTTCTGGTGGCCGCCTTCGCCGACCTGCCCTCCATGGCGCGCCGCTACCTGGCGCCGGCCTTCCTCGTGCGCGACCGCTACGACAACGCCGCGGTCCTGCGTTCCTTTGCGGGCCCCGTCCTCGTGGTGCACGGCACCCGGGACGGTCTCATCTCCCACGCCCACGGCGAGCGTCTGGCCGAGGCGGCGCCCCGGGGACGGCTGATCAGCTACGACTCCGGCCACGGCGATACCCCGCCCGACTTCGGCCGCTTCTGGCAGGACCTGGACGGTTTCCTGGAGGAGGCCGGGCTCACCCCCTGAGGGCGGCTTTCCGCCGCAGGTAGAGGAACAGGACGAAGTCGTAGGCGGCGTGAGCCACCATTGGCACGAGCAGGTTGTCGAACCACAGGTAGAGCGCGCCGAGATAGAGGCCGATGAGGGTGGCGAGAGCCGCGTAGGCGCGGCTCACGAAGTGGGCGGCGCCGAAGAGCAGGCTCGCCGCCGCCAGGCCGGCCCCGGGGCCTGCGGCAGCGGCGAAGGCGGACTGCAGAACGCCCCGGAACAAGGCCTCTTCGCCGAGGCCGGCCAGGACCGCCACCAGGGCCAGGCGCGCCGGCGAGTTGGCCAGCAACGGCTTCAGGCGGCCCTCCAACACCTCCACCTCCACAAGGCGCAGGACCCAGGGGACCTCCTTGTGGATGGCCAGGATCCCGGCCAGGGCCGGAGGCAGGGCCGCCGCTATCCCCCAGAACGCAGCCCCCGGGGAGAGCCGCAGACCGTCCATCGGCGGCGCCCCGAGCAGGGGACCCGCCCCGAGGGCCAGGAGCAGCAGCACGCCCTGAACGCAGACGGCGCCCAGGAACATCGCTCCCGGCGACGCGGGACCGGCGGGGTCCGCACCTGACCGGCGGTCTCCATCCGGCGTCCGCCCTCGCCTGCGGCGCCAGCCGGCCGCGTACACGACCGCGTTGAACAGCAGCAGGGCCAGGGCCAGCAGTACCTGGGCGGTCCTCGTCAGGGAGCCGGGATAGAGAATCGGAACGATGTAGTGCTCGACGAAGCCGCCGGCGTAGGCCGTCTCACCCGCGGCCAGGCGCAGGTGACGCTCCAGCGGTGTGAGGGGGCAGATCAAGCCGGCCGCCTCCACGGTCACCGCCCAGGACAGGGCGAACAGGTGGGGCCAGGCGACCCGGGGCCACCTGATCGCCGCCAGCCCGCCAAAGAGGGCGAAGAGGATGAAGACCAGGTGGAGGAGGAGGACCAGGTCGGCCAGGATCGGGTAGAGCATGGCGGCAAGGGTGGGCGCCGCAGCGGCGTCTCGCAAGCTCCCGGGGGCCTCCGCATCTGGCTCTGGCCTCCAGCGGCTGCCTACCTTGTGCCGTCAGCCGCCGACCTCAGCCCTAATACACCGGAGTATCGGCCCCATGTCGAAAGATCCCAAGTACCGCGTCGCCCTCATCGGCGGAGGCCGCGCCGGACCATCGCGGGCCCACGCCTTCGATGTCCACCCCCTGTGCTCCGTGGTGGCCGTGGCCGACACCGACCCCGAGAACCTGGAGCTGACCTCACGGCGCTTCGGGGCCGCCGCCTACTCCACCTGGGACGAGATGTTCGCCAACGAGCGGCTCGACATCGTCCTGCCCATCCTGCCGGTGCGGCCCAACGCCGACGCCGTGGTCGCCGCCGCCGAGGCCGGCGTCAAGGCGATCTTCTGCGAGAAGCCCCTCACCGCGTCCCTCGTCGACGCCGACCGCATGGTGGCCGCCTGCGCCAGTGCCGGCATCCCCCTCGGGGCGGGGGTGATGGTCTCCTCCCATCCCGACTACCGCCGGGCCTACGGCCTGGCCTCGGGCGGGACCCTCGGCCGCGTTCACCGCATCAACCTCTTCGGCAGCAACAACCAGGGCGGCTGCCACGGCCTCAACCTGACCCGCAAGTTCGCCGCCCGGGCGGCGGTGGAGCAGGTGATCGGCCGCGTCTCCGAAGACCCCCACAGCGATCATGAGCACCCCTACGACGGCGCCTCCACCGGCTTCGGCAACGTCGGCGGCTGGGTGCGCTTCGCCAACGGGGTGGAGGCTTTCCTCGGCGTCGAGGAGACGTCCCTGAGCTGCATCGAGGTCATCGGCACCCGCGGCATGATCCTGAACCGCAACAACACCGGACTCGGCCTGCAGTTGCGCCTGGCCCCGGAGGAGCAGGAGAGGCCCGGCCTCGCCGACATGGAGAGGGTGGAGGCCGGATTCGAGAAGGAGCTCAACACCGACCGCGGATACGACGAGCACGGCTGGATCGACCCCGGCGACGTCATGCGCGCCATCGTCGACGACTTCATCCGCGTCCTCGAGGAGGGCGGGGAGCTGGAGATCACCACGGGGGACGACCTGCGCCACGCCCTCGAGATCGCCATCGCCCTGCGCGAGTCTCACCGCCGCGGGCAGGTGCCCGTCACCCTGCCTCTGGAGGACCGGTCGCTGACGATGTACCCGCAGCAGACCCGCTGGCACTACAAGAAGACGATCATGGGCCGGGAGGCCTACATGGCGCAGTTGGCGCAGCAGAAGCGGGAGGGGTGAGGAGCGGTTCCGCGCGACTGGGGCTCGGCCTTCAGGAGCCGCTCACTCCAGGAGTCGGACGCCGCGGATCTTCAGGGCCGCCCAGCGGTGCGTTCGCGGCGACGGCCCCTCGTGCAGGACGAAGCGGCTGTCGGCGAGCAGCCCCGTGTAGAAGTAGCCCGCCCGGCGCAGCGAGTCCGGCAGGGGGGCTTCCACCCGAAAGCGGCCGGTTCCCTCCAACGGGAAGACTCGCCCGGGCGTGTCGTTGAACTCGACCTGGACGGTGGTGAGAGCCGCCGGGGCCCCCGGGTCGACGGCGGCCTCGAAGCGGACGCGGCGCCTGGTCCCGTCGTTGTGCAGGAGGAAGGTGGAGCGGCGGTCGAACCAGAGGCCGCTGCCGTCCGCCCGGGCCGGATCCTCGCTGCAGCCCCGGATGATCTGTCCGAGGGAGGCCCCCCCGGGCCGGGTGAGATCCAGATGATCGGAGAAGCGTTCGAGATCCTCCTCGTCCCCGAAGGGGCCGAATCGGTGGACCCCTGCCCCGGCCATGGGGAAGTACTGCGTCGGGAGCCTGTGACGCCGCGGTCCCGGGGGGGTGATGTACCCCAGCGAGCGAAGCTCCCTGAGCTTCTCCGCGGTCCGGTCGGCCTGTGACCGCTGCCGGGCGTTGAAGGAGTTCAGGTGACTGTTGTAGTGCCGCTGCATTTCCCCGTAGAGCCGGGCCGCCACCTCGGTCTCGATCCCCAGCAGGTTTCGGGTCTCCCCGGGGTCGCGGCTCAGGTCGTAGAGCTCCTTGGAGTCCCGCAGCCTGTCGAGGATCAGCTTCCATTTCCCCTTGCGGATGGTCTGGATCAGGGTGCCCACCGGCCGGTTGGCGAAGAAGGTGCCCTCCGAATAGACCGGCCGGGAGTCCGTCGCCGGGGAGCTCCCGGCCGTGGAGAAGGGCCACCAGGACCGTCCCTGGACCTGCTTCGGCACCGGCATTCCGGCCCGCGCCAGCAGGGAGGGCAGCACGTCGATGAGGCTCACGGGGCGGGATACCCTGCGGCCGACGCCGTCCTCGGCGGGGTCGAAGAGGACGAGGGGGACGTGCAGACCCACGTCGTAGCCCGAGTTGGCGTGTCCGAAGAACCCGTGCTCCAGCAACTGCTCGCCGTGGTCGGAGGTGACCAGGACCACGGTGTTGCGGTCCAGCCCGTTCCGGCGCAGGGCCTCCAGGATGGCCGCCACCGCTTCGTCCCAGTAGGCGATGGAGGAGTCGTACAGGTCCGAGTAGTCCTCGAAGTAGCGGGCGACCTGGCCCGGGGCCTCCCCTTCGTCGCGCCACTTCTGCACCGTGGACCACCAGGCGCGCATCACCATGGTCTCGAGGAGCAGGGTGTCCTGCATGTCGAAGACGAAGGCGGAGGGGTCGGCCATGCGGCTGAACTCGGCGGCCGGAATCCGATGCGGGTCGTGGACGTCGAGGAAGTGGAGGTACGCCAGGAAGGGGCGGTCTCCCTCCTGCGAGTGCCTGCCGATGAACTCCGTGACCGCCTCGGACAGCTCGAAGGCGGAAGCCCGGTTCTTCTCGAAGTGCTCGTGGAACCCCTGGTCCATCCGGTACTTCCGACCCGCCAGGCCGTTGGCGATGAAGGCCGCCGTGGTGTAGCCGGCGTCGCGGAAGATCTCGGCCATGGTCAGGTTCGTGTCCTCGAGCACGTAGTCCGAGTTCACGTACCCGTGGGCGAGAGGGTATCGACCGGTGAAGAGGGAGGCGGTGGAGGCATGGGTGTAGTCGGAGGAAGCGTAGCAGCGCGTGAAGAGGGTTCCCCTCTGCGCCAGCTGGTCGACGGCCGGGCTGGTGGGCTTCCCGTATCCGTAGCACCCGAGACGGTCCGCCCTCAGTGTGTCCATGAGGAGGATGAGGATGTTCGGCCTCGGGGCCTTCGGGGCGGCGCAGGCGGTCAGCCCGGACAGGGCGGCCGCTGCGGCGGCGAGGAGAGGGAGGATCAAGGGAACGGGGCCGGGGTTTCTCGTGTGGTTGGCGGGGGAGCCGCGGGCCTCGCCCGCTCTCCCGGACGCAACATCAAAGAGATACCTTGAGCAAGGTATGACCCGGAGGATACCGAGTCCCGTGCGCCTGCCATGGCCCCGCATGGTCCTGATCGGGGCAGCGGTCTGCGCTTGCGACCCCGGCCCTGCGGAGCGGCAGCAGCGACTCCGTGCCCGCTACCCGCTGGGAGCCGCCGGAGCCGGGTCGATCGCGGCCTTGCAGGCTGCGGTGGACCGCGGCCGGGCGTCGGCGGACGACCGCTGCGACCTGGCTGCGGCCCTGGCCGCCGGGGGGCGGCTGGGGCCCGCCCTGGAGGTTCTGGAGGAGGCCCGCGGCTTCCATCCAGAAGAGGTGAGGGTTCTGTACAACCTGGGCGATATGCAACGCCGCCTCGGTCGCCTCGGGGAGGCGGTGGAGACCCTCACGGGGGCCGTGCGCCGGGAGCCGGGTTTCGCGGACCTCCGCCTCAGTCTCTGCGGGGCGTACGCCCATCGGGCCCCGGTCGCCGCCGCCGGCTCGCCGGAGCGGGTGGTGCAGGCCGACCTGGACAGCGCCCTCGCTCACTGCGCGGCGGCGGTCGGCCAGTGGCCCGAGAACCCCCTCTACCGGCACAACCTCGGCCGTGTCCTGTACCTGGCCGCCAGGTATGGAGAGGCGGCCGAGGCCTTCGGAGAGGCCCTGAGTCTCGACACCGGCCGGCAGGACACCCGCCTGTACCTCGGGAAGTCGCTGGTCGTCGCCGGCAGGTTCGAGCCCGCCCTCGAGCACTTGAGCGGGGCCGTGGCGGCGGAGCCGAAGGATGCCGAGGGACACTATTTCAGGGGCCGGGCCTTCGAGGGGCTCGGACGGCTCCCCGAGGCGGTCCGGGCCTACGAACGGGCGGTGGCCCTCCGGCCGAAGTACGCCGACGCTCTCTACAGCCTCGGCCGGGTCCTCCACCGGGACGGGCGGAGGGAGGAGGGGGACAGCGTACTGGTCCGCTTCGAGTCCCTCGAGGCCCGGGGCGAGGTCGGACTGGCCGCGGCCCGGGCGGCGGTGCAGCGGCAACCCCGGGACCCCGGCTCCCGCCGGGCCCTGGCTGCGCGGCTGATCGACGACGGGCGGCTGTCGGAGGCCAGGGAACAGCTGCTCGTGGCAGGCGCCCTGGATCCCCGGCACGCAGGGGTGCTGTACGATCTCGGTCTGGTCCTCGCCCGCCAGAAGGACTGGGCGGGCTCGATCGGGGCCCTGGCCGAGGCGGTCCGGATCGAGCCCGATTCGGCGGCCTACGGCGTGCGCCTGGCCCAGGCCTACGCCGGGGCCGGGATGACGGCGGAGGCCGCCCGGACCCTGGGCCGGATCCTGGAGATCCGGCCGGCGCACGGAAAGGCGCGGCTGGAGATGGCCCGCATAGAGGAGACCCGGGGTCGGCTGGGGGAGGCGGAGAAGCTGCTGAAGGACCTGTTGCGCGTTCCGGCCAAAGGAGTCGATCCGGAAACGGTCCGGTTCCAACTGGCCGTGATCCTCCTGCGCACCGAGCGTCCGGACGAGGCCAGGCGTCTCCTCGAAAGAGTCGTGGAGGGGGATCCAACCTTTCCCCGGGCTGCTGAACTGCTGCGCGCCATAGAGCGGCGCCAGAGGGAGGCGGCCGGATCGTGAGAGTGGCGCGGTGGCGGTGGCACAGGAGGTCTTCTTCCCGTAGGGCATAGGGCGAGGCGCTCCCCTGTTTTCGAATCGCCTCCAGCGCACTTATCTATACCCCGTCACCACGTGATCCAGTTACTCGCGGGTTCCGGACATACCGGGACCTCACAAGCAGATAGCAGGAGTGAGCCCTCCATGCCGCCCTCAAACCGACAGACTCACCCAGGATGCCCTGCGGGCGCCACACGGGACGGGGGCTTCCCAGGGACCTGTCCCGCCTCCTCCGGGAGGGCGGCGGCCAGGGTTGCCGCCGGAGTCCTGGTCTGGGCGATGGCAGCCCTCCCCGGCTGTGGCGACCCCGAGCGTCCGCTGCTGCATCCCGCCGAACTGACGGGACGCACTCCGGAGGCGCTCATGGCCCGCCTGGGGGCCGCGGACATGCACATCGAGGAGACACCCGCGCGGATCGGCTTCCTGCGCTGGAACGACCTCGGCGGCATCCGGGTCCTCGTCGCCTACAGTGACTCCAACAGCACCTATGTCACCTACCGGTTGCCCGAGGAGGGGCCCTTCGACGAAGAACAGGCCTTCCGCACCCTTGGGTTGCGCCGGCCGTCCACCCCGGGCCGGCCCATGGAGGGGAGCCCGGCGCGGGTCTGGGATGCGGACGGCGACTTCCCTCGCATCATGGTCAACCCCTTCACGAGGCTGATCTCGGTGGGCCCTTTACCGGACTGGGCCAAGCAGGGCATTCGCCACACGGAAGCCTCAGGGCCTTTGGATATGCTGCGTCATGAGCCCCCCGCCGAACGGTGAAAAAAGGCTTGACTTGCCGCTCGATAGGGTTGTATAAGATACCGATGGCCCCTTGACGGGCCCGCAGAGTCCCGCGAGAGGATTCAGGCCCCGGGCACCGGGGTCGTAACAGATGAATAGACAGGCTCAAAGAGTCGCTCATCCAGACTCCGGGGACCGCCTGGATCCGAAGACAGCCGGCCTTCGAGAGCCACACCTTTCCCCCCCGTCCAAGCTACACTCGGGCATCCACTCCCCCAGCAGGAGGAAATGGCATATGCGAGTTTCTCGATGGCTCACGGCCGTGAGCCTGGCCGCCCTTCTCGCCGGTTCCGCCTTCGCCCAGACCACGTACTACGGCGATCCGGACTTCACCGTGGAGAGGGACTGGCGCAGCGGCATGCCCATCGTGCTGACCGCCAGCACCCAGAACGTAGGGTACGAGTTCGACGGCAATCCCCTGCAGATCCCCTTCACCATCACCGGCACGCGGGCCACCGTCTACCTGGCGGTCTACACCAGTGGCGCCAACCCGCAGTACGGCGGCGATCCCTTCGGAGTGGGCGGCATCGGCGGAGCCGCTCTGAGGGCAGCCGGCATCGACACCCTGGTGTCCCTGTCCGCGGGGGAGTCCTTCAACGCCGGATCCCACACCATCGCCTGGGACGGCAACGACCACACCGGCAATGCCGTGGCCCCGGGGAATTACGACTTCTTCATCATCGCCATCGACGACGTCTCCAAGCCGACCTGGACCGGCCGCGGCTCCTACGTGTGGAGCAGCCGGGCCTACGATTTCCGGTTCGATCCTCCCGTGGTGTGGAACACCAACGGGATGGGTTCCAATCCGGAGGACGGCACCAGCTACGAGCAGCGGCTCGAGCGGGGCCCCATGGGCGTCGATCTGATCGCCAACGGCGACGTGCCCACGAACTTCCTGATGCCGTGGATGGTACCCCGGCTGAAGGAGATCAACGCCGAGATGAACCCCGACCAGTGGGACCTGTCCTTCGTCGAGATCGACCCTCAGGATCCGAACGTGGCGTACGTGGGCAACTACGGATGCTGCGCCGGCATGCCGGGCGGCTTCTGGAAGGTCAACATCGACCTCGACAACGTCTCCACCTCGCCCGAGGAGAGCTTCGGAGACCGCGGTCACATCGTCTGGGAGCAGCGTGTCTTCGACGCGGCCCTGATGGCCGAGCACACCAAGGAGTGGCTCAGCGACGATGGTCTCATCTACATGAGCCACATGGACCGCGAGGAGCCCTTCACGCCCCAGATCGTGATGTTCGATCGCGCCACGGGCGACATCGCCAACGTCATGGACCTGACGGACCTGTACGTGCAGACCCGCCCGGACACCGACACGCCCGACGCCCCGTACGTGCCGGGGCCATCCGGCATCGACGTGGATGACACGGGCATCTACGCAAGCGCCTACTGGATGCAGGCGCCGCGGGCCTTCCCGACGAAGTACACCCAGGATGGCGACATCATCTGGCAGAACCAGAACGGCGACGGGTTCATCGACCGCTACACGGGCGAAGAGGCCGAGGCTCTCGGTATCGTGGTCGTCGACC
This sequence comes from Gemmatimonadaceae bacterium, assembly GCA_026706075.1. Classification (GTDB taxonomy): domain Bacteria; phylum Latescibacterota; class UBA2968; order UBA8231; family UBA8231; genus UBA8231. The sequence goes on along the minus strand of JAPOZM010000043.1, from coordinate 59,818 downwards.
AGATGGTCAACACCGACATCAGCGTCACGCGCCACGGCATCTCGGTGGCCGGCGGCTACAACGACCCGGCCTGGGGCTACATCTTCGGCCCCGACGGTTCCGGTCTGCTGCGCCTGGATCTGCCTCATATGGGGCCCGATCTCGGCGGCGAGGTGGTCATCATCGACCGCGGCGGCGAGTACGACGGGTTGTACATCCCGGTCTGCTGCATGCGCGCCGTGCAGTGGCCCTTCGACATCGTCAAGGCCAGCATCTCCGAGGGCACCACGTCGGTGGCCGAGGTCGAGGGCGCGGTCGTGCCCGGCGCCTTCCAGTTGAGCGATGCGGCGCCCAATCCGTTCAACCCCGAAACCAGCTTCCGGGTGTCGATTCCCGAGACTGGCGGCGACCTTCACGTTCACATCGCGGTGTACAACACCGCCGGGCAGCAGGTGGCCGTGCTGGCTGACGAGCCGATGCGTTCGGGAGTCTACGAAGCCACCTGGGACGGCCGGGACATGAACGGCCGCCTGGTGTCGAGCGGGGTCTATCTCTACACGGTCCGCGCCGGAGCCGATTTCGTCGAGTCGAAACGGATGACGCTGCTGAAGTAGCCCTGGTCCACAGTGGCCCAGAGAAGAAAGGTCAGGTAGGTCCCACAGATGCGGTCTGGACCTACCTGACCTTTTTGCTTCCCCGGACGACTCCGGGGTCGAGTGCGTGAAGGACGATCCCGCTGCTTCGCAGATCATCAGGGGGGAGGGGGACGTGACCCCGAGCAAGGATTTCGCCAGGATGCTCCGCGCATTGACGATGATGGCCGTCGCCGGCGGCACCACGGTCGATGCCGACGATCATCTCGTCGATCTGGACCGGTGGCCAACGGCGATTCACTACCGGAACACTTTCTCCGCCGAAGGAGCCCGTCCCGGGACGCTGTACGTCGCCGCCGTCGACAGTTTCCAGGTGTGGTTCAACGGTGAGCCGGTCGGAGCCTCCGCCGAAGCCCGGAGGGCCGCCGAGATCCCGGTGGAGGTGGCCAACGGCGGCAACCACATCGCCGTCCGGGTCGTGAACCACGGCCTTGGTGAGGGGCACGGCATGGTGTCCGTCGTCGCCGCCGATACGCTGGCGGGCGTACATACCACGACGGACCGCAGCATCCAGAGCTGGTACTGGAGCGAGGCGCCCCAGGAGGACATCGACTGGACCACGGTTGAAGCAGAGGATCTCGATTGGAACGTGGTCCAGAAGGGCAGCTTCGACCCGGCTGGCGTGGAGGGCCTGCCCTCCGGGGCCAGGACCGCCGTGGCCGGCTACCCGGGCGGGATCGATGCCGGCCATCCCGAAGGGGGGCTGCGGCTGAAGCAGATCGACGGCCAGAACCTGGCCGTCGGCACGCCGGCCAATCGCATCGAGGTCGTCGATGGCGATCTGAACACCTCGTGGGACCCCCCGGTCAACGCCCTCAACTTCACGGCCAGCCTCGACCTGCAGGTGCGGCGCAACATCCACACCCTGCGCGCCCTGACCCGGCCCGGCCGCAGCGAGCAGGAGCTGGAGGACAACTCCCTGCGCGGCTACTCGGTGCACATCAGCGACGACCAGATCCGCTGGTCGGAGGTCGGCGTCCTGCGGGGCATCACCGAGTACGCCAGCACCGAGGTGGAGTTCCGGCCTACCTGGACTCGCTACATCCGCCTGGTCATCATGGAGATCAATGCCGTCACCCAGCCCAGGGTGGCGGAAGTGGAGGTCTACGGGTCCGGCCATACCGACCAGGGAGCCTTCGTCTCCGAACCGCTGGATTTCGGACTGGCCGACACGGCCAAGAACCTCGGACGCCTGTGGTGGCAGGCCGAGGTGCCGGAACGCACCCAGCTGTCGGTGCAGTTCCGGAGCGGCCAGACGCAGGAGGACTTCGGCGACCCGGAGGCGGGCTGGAGCCGGACTTTCCACGGCCCCGGCGACACCCTCTGGTTTCCCGCGGCGGAGCCGGCCCGCCTGCTGCAGTATCGCGTCAGCATGTCGACGCGCGACGATACCCGCACGCCCGTCTTCCGCCACCTCGCCATCGAGAGTTCCCAGGACCTGGCTGTCGCCGAGGCGCGGGCTCACGTCAGTCCCAAGACGGCGCGCATCGGTGTGGATACGACGTTCCACTATACCCTGGACCTGAGCTTCGGCGACGAGTCCCGGGGAGTGGAGCGTCTGGCCATCGAGGTCCCGAGCCAGGCGGAGTTGCTGTCGGTCTCGGGACTGGGGCCTCGATCGGTCCGCTCCTGGTCGTCGACGCAGCGCAGCCTGCAGCTGGAGTTCGACGAGCCCCTGCGGGAGGATACCCAGCTGGGCATCTCCTTCCGCACCGCGACATTCGCCACGGCCCACGGCTTCCGCTCCGCCCTGTTCTCGCCGGGCTCGGAGAACCCCCTCAACGTGCAGGAGAACACGGATGTCGACGAGGCGACGGGGGAGGCCCTCTCCTGGCACTTGCTGGCCATCCTGGCCCCCCAGGAGGTCCTGTCCCGGGTGCGGGCCAATCCCCCGGCCTTCTCCCCGAACGGCGACGGGATCAACGATTACACGGTGATCGAGATGGTGCTGTCCAAGGTCGACATCCCCGCGCCGGTAAGGGTCGAGATCCATGACCTCTCGGGTCGCCGCGTAGCGAGTCTGGGGGAGGCGGGGCTGACGGCCGGCACCTACTTCTCGGACGCTGTCACCGGCCCCGGGAGTACCGGGTACTGGGACGGGCGCGACGGAGCGGGGGCGCTGGTGCCCCCGGGCCTGTATCTCTACCGCGTGCAGGTGCAGCTGGACACGGGTGACGAAGTCTCGGTGGGAACCGTGGCCGTCGCCTACTGACCGCCGGCGACCCAGGATGATCGGCATGACTCCCACGCCGGGCACGGGGCGCAGGCGGGCCGTGAGGGCCGGCACGGGAGCCCTCATGGCGCTGCTGGCAGGAGCCGGCGATTCCGGGGGGCAGTCCCTCGACCGGGACATCGAGTGGGGCTACCAGCAGTTCCTGACGCGCGAGTACCGGCCCTTCTGGGACGAGCGCTACGAGAACCTGTCCTTCCTCAGCTACCGGAACTTCCCCATTCGAGGGGAACAACCCAGGTACGACCCCTTCGGGCTGTACCTGCTCGACGGCAGCGAGATTCTCCGCATCGAGGAGTACCGGACCTTGCATCCGGGCGACAGTTCCCGGATCCCCACGGGCCCGAACTTCGGACAGTTCCGGAACCTGGTGATCATGAAGGATCACTACGGGAGCTGGTCGACGAGGCTGATGCTCGGGCAACGTCTGAAGGCCCACCTGTCACCCCTGTCCCACGCCCGGGCGACCTTCGACGGCATCCGGTGGGACGCCTCCTCGCACCGCAACATGATCTCCATCCTCACCTCCCGTGTTTCCCACCGGCCCGCAAGGGCTCCCCGGACCATACCGTTCGGAACCTATCTCTACGGGGGCCGCTGGCAGAGCCAGCTGGGCGATATCGCCACCTTCGGGGCGACCTACGCCGACGTCCACCTGCGCGACACCTCCCAGAGGAAGGGTGATTTCCGCGGCGTCTTCCCGAAGGACCTGAACCCCGCGGACTCCTACTTCGTCATCGTCAGCGACGACAGCCCCGAGGACGGTGTGGGGCCGCTGGTGTACGCCGTCGAGATGTGGTCCAAGGGGAGGCGGGTCGACGCCCGGGCCGACGCGCGCTGGGTCCTGGGCGCGGCGCGCGCCGATGACGCGGCCCACATCCGGAGGAACGGATCGTGGGCGGTCCGGTCGATGGAGGCGGACCGGCTGCTGAAGCCGGTACAGCCCGGAAGGGGTCGCTTCTACAGCAGCGGCATCCCCGCCGTGGTCGACGGCCGGGGCACGGAGGTGGCCGGCACGGACCTGCTGGTATTCCGCTTCGACGCGCCCATCGAGCCGGAGGAGCTGCACTTCCGGGTGCTGGCCTCGGGCGACTACAACCTCGATCTGGGCGCCTCCTACGTGCTGGCGGAGGTGCCCGACCGGGCCTGGTCCGACTGGCACAACGTGGCCCGGGCGCCGGGCAACGTCCACGACGGGTCGAACCTCGGCTGGGTCGATCTCCGCTACGGCTTTCCCACGGGCCTGGCCAATCTCGGCGCCGATATCGAGATCAACCTGTGGGATGTGGAGGTGAAGGGCGAGTACGTCCGCAATACCTCGAACTACCAGGTCCCGATCTTCGGCGACCACTTCCGGGAGCGCACGGCGGCGTGGTATCTCAAGGGCGTGCGGCGCATGGGCAAAGGCTGGCGGCTGGGCGGCGAGATTCATCGCATGCCGTCCGACTACGTCAACTCCCTGCCCATGTGGTCCCACAGCGCCCGCAAGGTCCTGGCCTACCACATGGTGGAGGACAACGACGACCGCGACGAGTGGCCGGACGAGTACGAACACTGGGATCCCCTTCACCCCACGTACATCATCAACAAGAAGAACAACGTCGACGTGGACGCCCTTCTGTCCGAGGTGAGCAGCGACTACGGCTTTGGAGGGGACTTCACCTACGGTGTCTACCCGGGCCTCGACGCGGACCAGGACGGCCAGCCGGACACCAACGTCAACCGCAACGAGTTCGCCGACTACGTGGAGCCCTTCCTGATGTACTACGTGGAGCCGGACGAGTTCGTCTACGGAGACGACTTCAACAACAACGGCGTCGTCGACGGCCGGGAGAACGACAACCGCCCCGACTATCCCTATCCACTGGATACGGACGGCTACCATGTCTTCGGGAGCTTTCGGGGCGGAGCCCGGCTCCATGCCCGCGTCGGCCGCTACGAGTTCCGGCAGACGGCCGGGGACGGGCGCAACGAGGTCTCCTATGCCGAGGGCCGCTATCGGTGGCGACCATCCCGCGCCGGCCGCCTGGACCTGCGCTACCGCCTTCGTCGGGTGAGGGACGACATCCCCGACCCCACGTACATCACGGTCGTGGAGCCCCTGTCGGCGACCAACCGGGCCACGGCGATCCATCTCGACCGCCTGCTGACCCTCAACAGCATGGTCAACACCGTCTACGCCGAGTCCCTCTACGATGGGATGGGCGGCCTGACCGTGGTGAACGCCACCAAGCTGGACGTCAATCGGCGACTCGACGACCGGGGAGACAGGGGCCGCACCATCACGGACTGGACCTGGGTCAGCAAGGCGGACTACGCCGTCGGACTCTCCAGGCACCTGACCCTCACCCCCATGGCCAAGCTGCTGGTACAGCGCCTGGACGGCCCCGGGGACCTCATCGCCGACCGCCACACGTGGGAGTGGTTCCCGATCCTGCGCCTCGACCTCTCCTTCAGCGAGACCACGGGGGTCCGCACCGGCGTGCAGGGGTTCCCCTTCAAGCACCGCTACCGCCACGCCGAGTCCAGATCCTCCAACTTCGACGCCCGCCACTTCGTGATCACCTTCCACACCCGGCGCAGCTACACCGGCTACAACGCCAGCATCAACGTCGGCCTGCGCCGCAGCCGTGAGCAGCTGATCAACCTGGAGGCCGGGAGCGTGCGGGACTTCGCCCAGTTCTTCGTCCAGGCGCGGATCCTCTGATGGCCATCGTACGGACGAAGGCCAGGGCCGCCGGCCTCGCCCTGCTGCTGACCCTGACGGCGGATCTCCCGGCCCCGACATCGGCTCAGATGCTGTGGAACCACGAAGAGTGGCGCTACGTCAACTATGCGCGCCAGGGTTACCGGCCCTACACCGGCGGCGTCTGGTCCGAGCTGCGGAGGCCCGCCTTCGACGAGCTCGGCAACTACCTGATGCAGGGGGTGCAGGTCTTTCGCACCGAGGAAGCCCGCGAGAACGACCCCCTGGCGGGCAGCCTCGTGGACGAGTCGGTCGAATACCGCATCAACCTCAACCGCCTCGTCATCGGCCACGATTCCTACGGTGACCGGTCGAGCCGGATCATGGTGGGGGACTTCATCCGCACGAAGTTCAGCGCCCTGACCCTCGACCTGGCCTCCCTGAACGGCGTGCGCTGGGACATCGACCTGAACCCCACGCAGATCACCCTCGTGTCGTCGCGCATGGACTGGCCCATCTTTCCCTCGGGGAGGCTGCTGGCGCGGACCGACCGCGACAACGAGGCCCACCGGGAGCGCCGCTGGTCGTCCTACCTCCTGGGCGGCCACGTGGAGCGCCGCTTCGGCGCCATGAACCTGGGCTTCAACTACGTCAACCTGCACCGCACGGACAGCCTGGTCGACTGGGGGGACAACAACATTCGCGGCGTACTCCCGTCGGCCGTCAACCGGCCGCCGGCCTGGATCGCCGTGCGGGTCAACGACGGCTCCGACGACGACGAGGAGGGGGCCCGGGTCCACGAGGTCCGCATCAAGAACCCGGAGCTGGCCCACGTGGTGGCCGCCGTAACCCTCCACGACACGGAGGTGATCGACCAGTCCTATCCGAACGGCGATCAGTTCTTCCCCCAGGGACGCCGCATCCCGCCGTACGTGCAGTTCCTGAAGGGGGAGTTCCCGCCCGCCCAGCGCCGCCCGGAAGGATACTACCAGGCCGACGGCACGGAGTATCTCATCTTCTGGTTCCAGATCCCGCAAGAGCTCCGGGACACGATCTCGGAGGTCGAATTCCAGGCCCTGGTATCCGACGACTACCACATCGAGCTGTCGGAGGTCTTCCTCCCCATCGGCCGCGAGACATCAGGCAACCCCTCCGTCAGCGGCGAGCGGGCTACCTACTACTATCCCGTAGCCGGATCGCGGGGCAACGTGAGGGACCAGTCGAACCTGGAGTGGATCGAGTTCTCCTACGGCCGCCAGACGGGACGCACCACCGGCAGCGTGCGCATGGAGTACGAGCGTCCCGGCTTCGAGCTCACGGCGGAGATGGCCGGCACATGGGACTTCCGCCAGCACCCTTCCACCGTGGGCCGGAAGGCGTGGCAGACCACCCGCTCCCAGGCCTGGTTCGTCAACTTCGAGAAGCACCTGGCGGGCCTCGTGGTGGGCGGCGAGCTGTTCCGCATGGATCCCCTGTACAGCACCAGGGTGTCGGTGGAGGACCCCGAGTACTCCAGCTATTCCGACGATCTCAACAGTCCCTTCGGGATCCCTCACTCCTTTCCCATCGACCGCAACAACACCGTCGACATGGACACCGTCGACGACAACGACGACAAGGACCTGGCTCCGGACTTCCACTTCCTTCCCCACTTGCAGGACGGCAGCGTCCTTCCGGGCCGCGACCTCGACCTCGACGGCCGGATCGACGACAACCAGAATGGCAACGGCATCCCCGACTACCTGGAGCCCTTCTTTCTCTATCACTCCGATCCCGCCGAGTTCGAGTACGGCGACGATCTCAACAACAACAACATCATCGACCACCGCGAAGACGACCTGGCGCCCGACTACCCGTACGACGTCGACCTGGAGGGCTACCACCTCTTCGTCGATCTCGACCCCCTTCGCGACCTGCGCATGCGCCTGGGGCGCTTCCGCACCGACGAGATCTGGGGCGGAGGCAGGAACGACGTGAGCTATGCCCGGGTCGACTACGAGCGCACCCTCTTTCCCTATGGCAAGGTGCTGCTCACCAACTACCTCAAGAACGTGCGCGACGACATCGAGGACGACGCCCCCTTCCTGTCCGTGTACTCACCGAACCAGCTGCCGCTGCAGCCGGGGACCGGGGTGGGATCCCTGCTGAACGTGCAGGTGCCGGACGAGCTGTGGATGCGCGACAGCCTGGTGAACACCAGCTACCTCGATGCCACCCTCTTCCGCTTCGCCAACCTCAACATCAACAACCGCCTGAAGTACCAGTCCAACTGGCAGCGCGAGACCCCCCTCCAGCCCGCCAACCGGCTGGCGGAGTGGTCCTGGGTGCTGAGGGCGGACTACGCCTGGCACCTGCGCGACCTCACGGTCCGGCCGCGCCTCAAGTACATGGTCTACCGCCGATCGGACCGGGAGGGGCGGCGCTACCCGGTCTCGGAGCGATACTTCTATCCCATGCTCCTGGCCAGCTACGCTCTCACGGACCAGACGACGGTCTCCGCCGGCGCCCAGGGGATTCCCTTCCTGGAGGCCCGCTTCCGCGATCTCACCCATGCGGAGACGGACTGGAACTCGCGGGACTACATCGTCTCCCTCACCAACCGAACCACCTACCAGGGGCAGCAGTTGAGCCTCAACATGGGCTGGCACCTGCAAGTGGTCGAGTTCGAGGAGAGGGCGCGCCGTCACGAGGGCGTCGACCGCTCCCTGTTCTTCCTGCGCCTGATTCTCGGCGCCGAGCCTTTCAAGGGGTGAGGGCGGTGAAGCGGATCCAGATCCTGGCCGTGCTCCTGGCCGCAACGGCCGCCTGGGGTCAGCAGGCCGACCTGGAGGGCGAAACGCCCTGGCTGGACAAGGAGGAGGAGGCCCCGGACCGGCTGGGCGTCACCCGCGTGGTGCCCGGAGAGGACTTCCTCTACCGGGCCTGGGCGGACTACGAGAACTTCGGCATCCAGGACTTCCAGCTTCCGGAGACTTCCTGGCTGGCCCGGCGCAACCACTACGGCCCCATGGGGAACTTCCTCCTCAACGGCTACGATTCCTACCGGTGGGTGGAAACGCGGGCCAACTCGAGCCGCGGCGACGCGCCCAACAGCACCTTGTCGAAGGCGAACATGGGCATCTTCCAGCAGAACCTGGTGGCCAGGGAATCGCACAAGGGCTGGGCCACGGCGCTCATCCTGGGCGAGGAGATGCGCACGAAGTTCACCCCCCTGACGCTGAGCATGACCGGCATCAACGGTGTGCGCCTCGACGCCCAGCGGCAGTTCCCCCAGTGGTCCACCCGGTTCACGGCCCTGGCCTCGCGGTGGACCGCTCCCGTGTGGACGGGGAACGTCACCGGCGAGCAGCAGGACACGCGCCGCACCCTCTCCATGCTCATGGCCGGCCACGCCGACGTTCAGGTGGGCCGCCTCGTCACCGGCGGCACGGTGCTCAACTACCACAACGCCGACGCCAACCAGGAGTCCTTCAACCTCAAGGGCCAGCTCCAGTCCGGCCAGGTCAAGCCGAGCTTCATCGTGGTCAAGTTCTCCGACGACTCGCCCCACGACGAGGAGGGCGGCGCCGTGATCAACGACGTCATCCTCGTCGTCGACGGCGTCGAGCGTCACGACCTGCAGCCGACCTACGTGCGCATCAATTCCACGAATCCCACGGCCCTGGGGCGCACCAACCGGATCACGGGTCAGTTCAGCCGCACCATCTACGACGACGGCGGGATCCGCTTCGCCGACTACTTCTATCGCCTGGACCAGCTGGCCGGGGAGTCGGTGGACAACGTCAACCTCGAGGAGCTGGAGCGCTTCATCCAGGTCCTGTCGCCAGCGGCCCGGCTGGAGGCGAGCGGCGAGTGGGTCATCCTCGCCTGGTTCGACCTTCGGGCCGAGCCGTCGGTGAGCTCCGTCGAGGTGCGTGCCCTGGTGGGCAACGACTACCGCATCGACGTGGTGGGACTCTTCGACGACGACCCGCGGCAACGGACCTACGAGGGCCGCTGGTCGGCGGGGGGCATCGAGGGGCAGGCGAGGGCGAAGGGCAACGTGCAGGACCTGTCCAACCTCGGCTGGGTCAGCGTCGACGCCGGCGCCTGGACGGGGCGCTACGTCCTGGGCTGGAACGGCTCCTGGGAGGGACGGGACGGCCGGGTCCGCTGGGAGTACGCCCGCAGCTTCGACTACTTCCAGTATCCGGACGGGTCTCCGGGCCACCGCCAGCCCAAGGAGATCACCGGTGTCCGGATCTGGAAAGGGGAGGTGAGCCGGCACACGGAGCAGGCCTGGTACGTGACCGCCGAGTGGGGGCGCGGCCTGTGGGAAGGCGGCGCCGAGGCTTTCTCGCTTCCCGACCGCTTCAACCGCCACCTGCCCACCACCTCCACCTTCGCCCTGGCCCGTACCGACGGCTTCGTGGAGGACAACGACGACAACGACAGCTGGCCCGACGCCGGCCCGGGAGACCGGCCCCGGCACTTCGGAGACAAGTCCTCCGACCCGGACGGCGTCTTCCCCGGCAAGGACGAGGACAACGACGGCATCCCCGACACCAACCGGAACCAGAACGACCTGCCCGACTACGAGGAAGCCTTCCTCCTGTTCTACGTGGAACCCGACGAGTACGTCTACGGCCGCGACTGGAACCACAACGGCGTCGCCGATGAGCGCGAGGACGACCTCGAGCCCGACTTCCCGTACCAGCTCGGTCAGGCCGGCGCCCACGTGTACGGCCGCCTCAACCTGAGGAGCCGCTGGTTCCCCGGGGTGCTGACCCTCGGCCTCGGCCGTCTCGACGCCGAGGGCATCGCCAACGGCGGACGCAACGAGAGCGACTACGGTCAGCTCATCTGGAGGGCCGGGGTCCCCGGTGTGGCCCAGGTCCGCTTCGAGACCCTTCTCGAGCGGGTCCACGACGACGTACCCAATCCGTACTTCCGCCTCGACGAGGTCCTCGGCGAGCCCCTCGGCAGCGGCGGCTTCACCTTTGCCGGCGCCACCGCCTACCACCGCGTCGTCGTGCGCGATCCCCTGGAGTGGCGCAACAGCACCGAGCGCCAGCACTACCTGGAGTGCGAGGTGCAGCCCCTGCTCGGGCTGAGGCTGTGGGGCAACGTGCGCCACTCCCTCAACGACCAGAAGGGCGGCGTCCTCATCGAGGGCCGCGACCTGGGGCCGGACGAGATCGGCCTGTGGACCTCGGTCCTCAAGGCGGAATACGTCTGGGAGCCGACCCGAAGCTGGCAGATCTTCGGCCAGGCCAAGGGGCTGTTCCTACGCGAGGACCGGGCCAGCGTACCCACGGACCTGCAGGACCAGCGCACCTTCGTGCCCATCGTCAAAGGCCGCTATGCCCTGACGCCGCGTACCGACCTGTGGCTCGGTGTGCAGGGACTGCCCGGCCTGCCCCTCGTGGTGAAGGACCGGGCCGACGGGTTCCACTCCCGCGAGGAACGGGTCTGGGTGGCGCAGCTGACCAACAAGTCTCCGTATCTCGGCTACGACACCGCCATGACCCTCGGCGTCAAGAGCGTCGACCGCGACTACGAGGACCCGACGCGGGAGCTGGAGGACATGCAGGTCCTGTCCATCTTCCTGCGCGTCCTCCTTGGCTACACCATCGACTGAGAAGGATCATGTTCCCCTGGATCACACTCGCTCTCATCGTCGGCTTCTACGGGGCCACGCGCAACGTGCCCACGGCCGACGAGATCAGGGCCTCCTTCGATCACGGCCAGAAGTTCTACTCCTCCGGCGCCTACGATCAGGCCATCGGCGAGTACCGCTCGATCCTCGAGAGCCGCAACTCGCTCTTGAGGATGGAGGGCGTCACCGTCTCGGTGGGCGACATCGAGGCTCCTCTCCAGGAGGTGGCCACCTACCAGATCGGCAACGCCCATCTGCGGATGGCCGAGGAGGTTCTGGAGCGCCGTGCCAGGGCCCGCGACCTGGAGACCCGGCAGGACCTCCAGGCCCGGGCCGCGGACCTCCTGGCCGAGGCCGTGGGCCACTTCGAGCTCACCGAGGAGCGGGCCACGGTGGACGTCCTGCGGGCCCTGGCCCGCAGCCAGATCGTCACCTGCCACTACAAGCGCGGGGACTATGAGAGGACCATCGACGCGGCCCGGGTCCTGATAGAGCGCTACCCCGCGAGCAAGTACGTGGTGCAGGCCATGTACGACATCGGCTGGGCGTACTTCGACATGGAGGACTACGCCTCCAGCGCCGCCGCCTTCGAGCGCCTCGTGCAGCGTTTCCCCTCCGGGTACCGGGGGAACCGGGCTCTCTTCCAGATCGGCGAGTCGTACTTCCGGCTGGAGCGCTACCGCGACGCCATCCCCCAGTTCCGGCGCCTCGTCGAGTCGCAGCGGATCGGCCAGATGTCGCAGCGCGAGTTGCTTGTCATGAAGCGCGAGAAGCTCGCCGGCCTGGTGGATGAGACGGCCCTGGAGCTGGCCGCCAAGGCGATGATCCGCCTCGGCGAGTGTTACGAGCGAATCGGCGAATACGGGGAGGCGAGCCTCGCCTTCGAGACCGTGGCGACGCAGTTCCAGGAGGAGCAGCGGCTGGCGGAGGAAGCCTACCTCCGCCACGCGGACATGCACTACGACCGCGGCGACTTCGAAGCCTGTATCGCCGTCTACCGGCGGGCGATCGAGAACGACCCCGACATGGGGGACAAGGCCCGCCTGCAGCTGCTGATGGCGAACCGCTACTTCGAGACCGGGCACTACCCGGAGGCGGCCCTGGAGTACACCATCTACCGCGATACCTACGCCATGTGGGCGGCGGCCGCCGGCCTGCCCGTGGAAGGCGTGGGCCTGCAGATCGCCCGGGCCTGGTTCCGGGAGGCGGACCGGCTGGAGTCCGGCCGGCGCCTTGACCCGTACCGGCGCGCCGAGGCGGAGTTGAAGAGCACGCTGCGCGCCTATCCGGGCTCGACGTACGACGTGGAGCTGCGCTTCAATCTCGGCCTCGCCCTCGAGCGGCAGGAGGACGAGGCCAAGACCACCGAGGCCCTCGCCCTCTACCTCGAGCTCATCGAGGATCCCCGGGCCGGCGGCTACCGCCAGAGCGCCCGCTTCCAGGCCGCCCGGATCCTCCACCAGCGCCAGGACTTCGAGGCCGCCGCCGATCAGTACCGCCGGGTCATCGGGGAGATGGCGGATCGTGCCGAGGTGCAGATCGCCCGCTTCGAGCTCGCCAACGTCCTGCGCGACGCCGGGGGGCTCGACGAGGCCGTCGCCGCATACCGGCAGGTCGATCCAGAGACCGAGCTGTTCGCCCGTTCACGCCTCGAGGCCGGGCAGTCCCTGTTCTCCGCCGGACGCACCGCCGAGGCCATCCCCATCCTCGAGGAGGGCCTGTCGCAACAGGGACAGGCCGACGGGGAGACCCTGGCCCTGCTGTACTACCTCCTCGGCGCGGGCCATTCACGCCTGGAGCAGTACGAGGCATCCCTGCCCTGGTTCTCCATGGCCGTCGAAGGGGCCGTCCCGGCCGTCCTGGAGCAGGCCGTCTACGGACGCGGGCTCGCCTACTTCCGGATGGGGCGCCTGGAGGAGGCGGCGGCAGACCTGGACCGCCCGTGGCAGCAGGCGGACCTTCTGAGCTCGGCTTCCAGGCTCCTGGCGGCCTGCTTCACCCAGCTCGACAGGGCCGACGAGGCCCTGGAGGTGTACCAGAGACTCGCCCTGGAGACGGAGACGGACCTGGAGGAGGCCGAGTTCCGTCTGGCCCACGCCGAGATCCGCTACCGGCAGGAGCGCTACGAGGAGGTCGTCGAGGCCTGCCTCGCCATCGAGGCCCTGGAGGTCACCGAGACGGAGCTGCCCGAATCCCGCCCGTACCACGTCCTCGAGAAAGCCTATTTCCTCAAGGCCGACGCCTCTCTGCGGCTGGGCCGGTTCGTCGAAGCGTCCGGTGCGGCGGCGAGGGGCTGGCAGCGGTTTCCGGGGGGGCACTTCGCCGCCGATTTCCTCTTCCTGCGGGGTCTTGCCGACCTGCAAGCCGATGCCAACGAGTCCTCCGTGGCTTCCTTCACGCGCATGCTGCGGCGCTTCCCCGACCACGGCAACGCCCCGTACGCCCTCTACTACCGGGGTTACGGGCACTTCAACCAGGCCATGTTCCGGGAGGCGGAGGAGGACTTCCGCCGGCTGCTGCGGGAGCACCCGGAGATCGATGTCGCGGCCGACGCCGCCTTCCGCACGGCAGAGTGCGTCTACAACCTCGGCCGCTTCGCCGAGGCCGCGGGAGCCTACAAGGAGTTCCACGGCCGCTTCCCGTCGACGCCGCTGGCCGAGGAAGCGCTCTACAACGTCGCCTGGTGTCATCTGAACATGCGCGGCGAGCAGGGGCGGAACGAGGCCGAGGCGCGGCGCAGCCTGGAGTCCTACCTGGGGGCCTGGCCCGGCGGACGTTGGGCGTCCACGGCGCGGTACACCCTGGCGGAGATCCGTTACAACGCCGGGGAGTACGACGCGGCCTACGGCATGTTCGTGGCGATCGAGGAGGAGTTCCCCGGGACCGAGGCGGCGCGCCGAGCCGCCGGGGCTCTCCCGGACCTCAGGGAAGCCGTGGCCTACAAGGCCTACGAAGCGGCCATGGAGGAGTTCAGCCTGGCCGTGGAGGGCGAGAGCGACGACGGCCTGCGGGCGGTGATTCCCCGGCTCGAGGTGATCTGGGATGAGTATCCCGAGACCTCCAGCGGCATCGGCGCCCGCGTGAACATGGCGGTCGCACTCCAGAAGCTGAAGAGGTGGAGAGAGGCGGTCGACATCTTCGACGAGGTCGTCGCCGCCTCCGAGAGCGGCGCCCCGGTCGAACCGAACGTCCTGGCCTTCTGCCAGCGCCGCAGCGGCACGATCAGGAGGAGGCACCTGTGACGGACCGTCTGTCGGTTCTTCGCTACGGACGCAGGCTCCTCTACCTGGGGCTGGTGGCGTCGGTCGCTCTCCACCTGGTGGTCGGAGCCGTCTGGCTCCTGCCGAAGGACGAGGAGGAGGAGCGGGTCGTGGCCCGCTTCGAGTTCCAGGAACAGGACACGCCCCTCTTCGTGCCGGCGCCGCGGCTGGCCCGGGAGTTCGCCTTCCGCAAGCAGCCGATCCCCCAGGGCACGCCGATCGTGCGGTCGAGCGGCGACGAGACCTCGACCACCGTGGGCGGCGCCGTGGGCCGCGTGCGCACGGCCCCCACCTCGGCCACCTGGACCCGAACCGGGGGGAGCGCCGACTTCCTGGTCGACGTCGGCGCCGGCGACCTCAGTGCCGCCGTGGTCGGCCTGCCCCGCTTCGAGGCGGTGGAGCTGACGAGCCTGAAGGAGCCGGAGCGGCGGATCGACATGGAGGCCGAGTTCCTCGACCTGACGGCCCTCAACACGGGCCGCTACCGGGGCATGGTGATCCAGGATCCGACGGACAAGCAGAACATCACCGGCTTCGTCTACCTGGCCCTGGCCTGGGGAAGCATCCTGGAGCCCTCCCAGAAACGCTCGATCAACCAGCTCGTGCGGGCGATCAACAACTACACCCGGATCGAGGCCCAGGAATACGACCAGATGTTCCTCGACTCGCAGGCCCTGTTCAAGGCGCCCTTCGTCTACATCGCGGCGAACCGGGCCTTCGAGCTGACCGAGCACGAGGCCAAGAACCTGGCCCGCTACCTGCGCAGCGGCGGCTTCGTCGTCGCCGACAACGGCCGGCCGGACCTGGAATTCGGCCCCGCCGAGGCCAGCCTGCGGCAGATGTTCCGCGAGGCCCTGGGCCGGGACGCCCGCTTCGTGCCTCTCCAGAACGACCACCCCATCTACCACATCTTCTTCGACTTCGACGACGGCCCGCCGCCGGGCGGCGAGGTCTCGAACCGGACCTACCGCCGAACGGTCTACTTCCTGGAAGGGATCTACCTCGGCGACCGGCTGGTTGCCGTCTACTCGGACAAGGGGTACGGCATCTTCTGGGAAAGGGAGACGCAGAACGAGCCTCATTTGAAGATGGGGGTGAACATGGTGGTCTTCGCCCTGACGCAGAAGGGCTCCATCGCCCAGCAGCAGATCGACTTCTACAACCAGCACAGCCAATGAGGCCGGATCCCATTGGCCCGGACAGACAAGGAATGAACCGCATGGGCAAAGGCAATCAGCACCGACGGGCGAGGCGCCGAGGCCATCGGCCTGGGCGGGCGGCCTTTGGCCTCGCCCTGGCGTCATCCCTGCTCACCGTCCACTGCAGCTTTCTGCGCGAGGCGATCTACCCCGAGCGCTACGACCGGGTGGTCTCCCTCCTGCCGGGGGAGCAGGCCGAGCAGGTCATCACCGTCGGCGAGGGCGGACTGGTCACCTACGAGATGGAAGGGTTGAGGATCGCCGTCGAGCACATGACCGACCACGAGCTCAACGGCATGTTCCCGAACGAGTCCAACCAGGGGCAGTACTCGATCAACCCCTATACCTACGGAGATTACGTCGACCCGGCCCTGGGCTACGTTCGGACCCGCTTTACCGTGTTCCGGATCACGGTCACCAATCAGGACCTCGCCAAGGTGGCCCTGCAGCCCCTGCGGTCGCAGCTGACGACGAACCGCCCGGGCGAGGTCCTCGGGGCCTACGGGGTGCTGGCCGGCTCTGCCTCCCGCAACTTCGAGTCCTACTACCGCGCCCTGAAGGGACCCAGCGGCAACGAGGACTACCGGTTCAACATGCGCATGGGCCTGGTGCGCACGAACAACTATGCCGTGGACGAGGAGATCTTCAAGGGCGAGCAGTACTCGGGGTTCCTCGTCTTCGATCCCCTGGAGGACGAGGTGACCGACGTGCGTCTGCACCTGGAGGACTTCGTCCTGAAGTTCAACGCCTTCGGCAAGCCCCTGGAGACGACGGACGTCGCCTTCGCCTTCCGCCGGACCGTGGAGCAGCAGGTTCTCGAGTTCGAGCGCGCCGAGGAGTGGGAGTTCTCCGAGGCCCGTCTGGCGGCGGCCAGCCAGGTCGTGGGCAACGCCACGGGAGACATCACCCGCGACGTGACCGCCATCGACGCCTTCGCCCGCACCCGGCTGGAGCAGGTGAACGACTGCTTCGAAGGCCCCTTCATGGAAGGCAAGGCCTCGGAGGGGAAGGTGACGGCCCAGTTCGTCGTCCTCGCCAGCGGCATGGTGGAGTCGGCCCAGATCCTGGAAGCCACCGTGGTCAGCGACGAGGTGAGCCGCTGCGTCGAGGAGCGGGTGCGGTCCTGGCGGCTGCCGCCTTCTACCGGCGTGGCCCCGGTGGCGGCCGGGACGGAGGAGCCGTCCGACTCCGACATGGCCCCGGTTCCGGTCCGGGGGCCCACTTCGGCGCGGGTGACGGCGAGGGTCTACTTCGAGTTCCAGGACGTGCGGCCCGAGTAGACAGGGGCGAGCCCCGCCCCGCTCGCCGTCAGCGGTCCAGGCCGCGCAATATCTCTGCCGTTTCGCGGTTTTCCGGCTCCAGCTCCAGGGCCCGCTCGAGGGCACGCCGTGCCTCGGAGGGCCGCTCGAGGGCCAGCAGGGCCCGGCCCAGGTTGGCGTGCACCAGGGCGACGTCGTCGCGCAGCGCCAGGGCGCGCCGGAAGGCCTTCAGGGCGTCCCCGGCCCGGCCCAGTTGCAGCCTCGTCATTCCCAGGTCGTTCCAGGCGCGGGGATCCTCGGGCCGGTGCGCGGTGGCCCGCATCAGGGCCTGCTCGGCCCGGGCCATGTCGCCGTAGCGCACGAGCACCGAGGCCAGTCCGTACCAGGCGGGTCCGTGGGCGCCGTCGAGGGCGAGGGCTTCCTGGAAGGCGGCTCCCGCCGCCGGCACGTCGCCCCGCGCCAGCAGCAGGTTGCCGAGCCGGGTCCGCGAGGTCAGGTCCGACGGGTCCCGCAGGCTGCGCTGGCGCAGGACCTCCAGGTCCCTGTCCAGCTCGGCCAGCCGGCCATGCCGGGCGGCCAGGCGCCGCGCCTCGGCGGTCCGTCCGAGGCGGTCGTAGACCTGGGCCAGGAGCAGGTGGGGCCGCGGCTGCCCGGGTCCCAGGCGCACCGCTCTCTCCAGGGCCTGCCGGGCGCCGGCCAGGTCCCCCTCCCGCAGGCGGGCGACGCCGAGCCACGTGAACACCTCGTAGGAGTGCGGCGACAGTTCCGCGGCGCGGGCGAAAGCCGAGGCCGCCTCCGGGGTCCTGTCCAGGCTCAGATGCACCTTGCCCAGCAGCATGTGAACGTCGGCGCGCTCCGGCGCCCCCTGCGCCACCGCCGACAGCAGACCGGCGGCCTCGCGGGGGCGGCCGAGGCCCGCGTAGAGCACGACGGCCAGGTTCACCCGGGCCTGCAGGCTGTCAGGCGCCAGCTCCAGGCCGCGCCGCAGGTAGGCCTCGGCCTGCTCGTAGCGGCCCTCCCGGTAGAGGGCTTTGCCGCGGGCGACCAGCCCGGAGGCCGGCAGCTGCCGGTCTTCGGGACGCACCTCCACCGTCGGAAGCGGCCGCCGAGGCACGGCCGCCGGTCCACCTTCCGGGGGCGGCACGGGAAGGCCGGCCACCGCCGCCGCGGCTCCTTCCCGAAGGGTGTGGTAGCGCCGGGTCTCCAGGCTCCCCAGTCTCCGTTGTCGCCCGGAGGCAAAGCGCACGCGGAGGCTGTCGACCCTCCCCGCCGCGCCGAGGCCGAAGAGCAGGCGGGGATCGTGGCTGGACTGGAAGCCGTGGCCGGCGCGGACCTCCGCGGTCTGCCGCGATCCCCCTGAGAACAGCTCCACCCGGGCGCCCACGGCCACGCTCCCCGCCGCGTCGAGGAGGCGCAGGCCGACCCACGGGCGGCGATTGCCGCCGTCGTTGAGCAGCAGCGTCGGCCGCTCGTTCAGGTCGACGAGCAGCAGGTCGGCGTCGCCGTCGTCGTCGAGATCGCCCACCGCCGCCGCCCGCCCCACGGTCCGGCGGTCCCATCCCGGGCCGCCGTCAGCGGGGGCGAAGCGGCCCTTGCGGTTCCGGTACAACAGGTTGGCCTGGGGATAGCTCAGGCCGCCCTCGTGGGCCGCGAGCTGGGGATAGAGGTGCCCGTTGGAGACGAAGAGGTCCAGCCAGCCGTCGTTGTCGAAGTCCACGAAGGCGGTCGACCATCCGAGAAGGGGCCGGGAGTCCATCACCAGGCCGGCGGCCGCGGAGGCGTCCGTGAAGCGGCCGGTCCCGTCGTTCCTGTAGAGCGTGTTGTAGTCGTCGGCGAAGTTTGTGACGAACAGGTCCAGGTCGCCGTCGCGGTCGAAGTCACCGGCGCCGACGCCCATCCCCGCCTGGGGCTGGCCGTCCTCCGAAAAGGCGGCCCCGGCCAGGGCCCCCACCTCCGTGAGCCGCCAGTCGCCGTCGTTGCGGTAGAGGGTGTTCGGATCGGAATCGTTGGCCACGTAGAGGTCCTGGTCGCCGTCCCCGTCGAGGTCGGCGAAGAGCACGCCGAGAGCCGCCCGCCGCAAGCTCTCGACGCCGGCGGCCCGGCTCACGTCCTGGAAGCGGCCGTCCCCGAGGTTCCGGTAGAGCCGGTCGGGTTGGCGCTCCACGTCGAGGGGGCCGCAGAAGACGTCGAGTCCGCGGTACGAGCACGGCTCGCCCCCTCCCGGCGGCCGGGCGGGATCGAACTCGAGGTAGTTGGTCACGTAGAGGTCGAGGAGGCCGTCGGCGTCCAGGTCGCCGAAGGCGGCGCTGGAGCCCCAGCCGCCGTCGTCGACCGAGGCCGATCCGGCGATGGCAGCGAAGGTGCCGCCGCCGCGGTTCCGGTAGAGCTCGTTGCGGCCCCAGCGCGTCACGTAGAGGTCCGGGTCGGCGTCGGCGTCGATGTCGGCCACGGCCGCTCCCATGCCCCAGCCGATCCTGTCGAGACCCGCCCTCCCGGTGACGTCCGCATACCGAGGCACGCCGTCAGGCCCTCTGTCCACCTGCCGGAAGAGCCGGTCGCCGGCCGTGGGCGGCGGGGCGTCCCGGAAGCGTGTGCCGCCCACGAGGAAGAGGTCCAGCGCGCCGTCGCCATCGGCATCGAGGATCGCGGCGCCCGCCGACATGGTCTCCACGATCCAGCGTTGCTGCGGAGAGCCGGAGACGTTGCGATGGTCGTGCAGGCCGGCGTCTACGGTGACGTCCAGGAACCGGAAGCCCGTGGGGGCTGCCGCATCGGGTGGCTGGTCCGCGCCGCAGGCCCAGAGAGCGCCCAGGATCAGACAGGCGAGACCCCGGATCAAGGGCGCCCCACCACCACCTCGCCGCTCTCCCGGACCCGCCGCACCTCGGCGTACCCCGTGGGGGCGGCCTCTCCCCGCCGCAGGTAGACGAAATCGAAGGCCGTGCCGGCCCTCAGCAGCTCCGCCGCCTGGGAAGCCGCCGCGGCCAGCACCTGCCCGTAGGTGGCCCCCGCCTCGTTCCTGTCGGTCAGCTCCATCTCGCGGCTCCACCACATGCGTCCCCGCTGGAAGGTCTCGCCGTGGTAGGTGTAGCGCTTCAGCTGGTAGTGATCGAGCAGGTATCCCCAGGGCAGGGCGATGGCCACCTGGGCCGCGGCTGTCCGGCCGGCCGGGTCCGGGCGTGGATGGGCCGCCGCGTGACGCCGCAGGGCGCGGGCGTGCTGGAGCTGCTCCTCGAAGGGCACATGGTGGGCGTGATCGCTCGTCCAGAACCAGAAGTAGGTCGCCCCCTGATCGTAGGCGATGGGGAAGAGGAGGTCGGCGGCCGTTCGGTCCATCTGGCCGTAGATGGCGACTCCCCAGCGGGCGCCGAAACGGCGGGCGGCCCCCGTGAAGAAGGCCTGGTGGAAGCGGATCGTGGCCTCGGCATCGTCGGGGAAGTCGACGCCGAGCTCGTCGCCCATCCGTCGGGCGAACCACGCCGGCTGATAGCGTCCCTCCATGCACCAGCCCGCCGCGCCTGCCTCCATCTCGTACCAGCAGGCGCTGGCCACGGTCTCCCATACCGGGTAGTCGGGCTGCGGGATCTCCATGGCCCCCAAGTCCCAGCCGTCCCTGGCGAGCAGGCGCTGCAGGTGACCCCGTCCGTAGCTGCCGTCGCCGTGGTAGCGCCCCCGGGTGAGCTCGGCGACGACCTCGGCGGCCCTCGCCGGGTCCCGGAAGCGGCGGAACATGCCGTCGAAGGCCATGGCGCGGATGGCGGGCTCGTCCATGTACATGACGGCCCCGAAGAAGTTGGGCCGGAAGAGAAGGTCGGGACGGGTCCCGAAGCCGCCGCGCACCAGGAACCAGACCGGCTCGTCCCGCACCCACTTCAGGTGGTCCTCGGGGACCCGGAAGATGTTGAAGCCGGCCTCGATCATGGATTCGTAGTCGTCCCCGTCGAGCTCGACGTACTGGTAGTCGGGACCGTCCCGGCTCCACTCCGGCGAGGGTTCGTAGAGCCGCCCGGAGCGATCGTCCCGGAAGGAGCGGCTCGTGCCGACGAGGATCTGCGAGTCGAGGGTGAGGCGCCGGGCGCCGCTGACCTCGGCGGGAGAGGCTCCGGTGCCGGCGGCGGCGCGGTGGACCGGCTTGCCGAGCCAGCTCCCGCGCTCGAAGAGGGGCAGTCCGGGATCGTCGACGGAGGCCGCCCGCGGCGTCAGGTGGGTGAAGAAGCCGAGCTTCGGCAGCAGGGCCCCGCCGGTGGCGGCGTCGACGTAGTCGAAGACCGCCCCGTCTTCGTCCGTCAGCAGGTAGCGATGGACGAAGACGGGTGGGGCGCCCGGGTGCAGGAAGTCGAGGCCGTCGGCGAGCAGGTCGATGGAGAAGCGCCGGCCGTCGCCGGAGAAGGCCTCCAGCCGCCACCAGAGGGCCGGTCCGGCCGCGGCGGTCTCACGTCCGGGCACGGCCAGGACCAAGTGGGTGACTCCCGGGATCGGCGATCCCTCGCTGAACTCGTAACGCGCCCACCGGCCGTCGGGGGAATCCGGTTCGGTGTGGCAGGCGACCATGGCAAGGGTGAGGCCGGCGATCAGGATGCGCCGAGACATGTCCCGAATATAGCGACGCCTCCGGGGAGGGCGGGACGGCCCGGCGTCTTGCGATCCTCGTCTCTCACCCCCGAAGTTTGCCTGCGGAGCCCATGGAGGAACGGAAAGGTCATCTGCCGAGGCCCGCCGCGGCCCTCGGCCTCGCCGCCGCCGCGGCCGGGCTGCTGGCCGGCTGCACGCGCGGGGAGGCCCCGGATCTCGAACTCCCAAGGGAGCTGAGGTTCACCGATGTCGCCGCCGAGGCCGGGCTCACCGCCCGGAACGTCTCCGGCAGTCCCTCCAAGCGCTACCTGATCGAGGCCAAGGGCGGGGGCGCGGCCTTCCTCGATGCCGACGGAGACGGCGACCTCGACATCTACCTGCTCAGCGGCTCCACCTTCGGCCGGACCGATCCGCAAGCCCACAACCGGCTCTACCGAAACGACGGACCCTCGCCCTTCGTCGACGTAACGTCGCGCTCCGGCCTCGGAGACACCTCGTGGAGCATGGGCGCCGCCGTGGCCGACTTCGACAACGACGGCGACGCCGACGTCTACGTCACCAACTACGGCGCCAACCGCCTCTTCGAGAACGAGGGGTCCGGCCGTTTCTCCGACGTCACCGCCGCCGCCGGGGTAGGGGACACGCTCTGGGGCACGGGCGCCGCGTGGGGCGACTACGACCGCGACGGGGACCTCGACCTCTACGCCGCCAACTTCGTCCGTTTCCGCAAGGACCTCAGGCCGAGGGCCATGGAGTACTGCCAGTGGAAGGGCGTCGAGGTGTTCTACGGCCCCGAGGCCTACCCCGGGGCGCCGGACGTCCTCTACCGGAACGATGAAGGCGGAGCCTTCCGCGACGTGAGCCGGGAGGCCGGCGTGACCTTGGCCGCGCCGTACAAGGGGTTCCAGCCGGTCTTCGCCGATCTCGACGACGACGGCTGGCCGGACATCTACGTCGCCGACGACACGACGCCGAACCTGTTCTTCCGCAACCAGGGCGACGGCACCTTCCGGGACGTCTCCCTCCGCTCCGGGGCCAGCCACAACGTCAACGGCGACGTGCAGGCCGGGATGGGGGTCGGCCTCGGGGACTACGACGGCGACGGCGACCTGGATCTCTTCGTCACCCACTTCTCGGACGACTACAACACCCTCTACCGGAACGAAGGCGGCGGCTACTTCGCCGATCTCTCCTTCCGGGCCGGAGTCGGGGAGGCGAGCATGCCCTGGGTCGGATGGGGCACCGCCTTCGCCGACCTCGACAACGACGCCGACCTCGACCTCTTCGTCGCCAACGGCCACGTCTACCCCGTCGTCGACGATCACGACCTGGGCACCTCCTACGCGCAGCCGAACCTGGTCTTCGCCAACCAGGGGCAGGGTCTCTTCGAGGATGCGAGCGCCCGCGCCGGGCCCGGACTGGGGGTACGGAAGGTGAGCCGGGGCACGGCCTTCGGGGACTACGACGAGGACGGCGACATGGACATCCTGGTGCTGAATGCCGACGACGCGCCGACCCTGCTGCGCAACGACGGCGCCGGCGGCCACTGGCTCGGCGTGCGCCTGCGCGGGCGGCGCAGCAACCGCGACGGCATCGGCGCCCGGATCCGGGTCACCGCCGGGGGGCGCACCCAGGTGCGGGAGGTCCGGGCGGGGGCCAGCTTCCTGTCGTCGAACGACCTGCGGGCCCACTTCGGACTCGGGGCGGCGACCTCGGTGGACAGGCTGGCGGTGAGCTGGCCGAGCGGGTTGGTGCAGGTGCTGGAAGAGCTGCCCGTGGACCGCTACCTGCTGATCGACGAGGAGTCGGGAGCCGGGCCCTGGTGAGGCCGCCGGCCGGCCAGCCGCGTCCGGCCCCTCAGCGGCGGTGCTGCTGCCGCTGGAAGCGGTGGAACTCGTGGATCGTGCCGCCCTCCACGTCCATACCGATCCCGTACGAGTCGTTGCCGTAGTCCACGGCGCCGGGCGGCGGCTGCTGCCAGGTGCGTCCGTCCGCCCACAGGGGATGGGGGGTGTGGGCGCCGTCGTCGTCGAAGGAGCGGTAATGGTCGGTGCCCCCGGCGTCGAGGAGGAAGGCGAAGTTGGTGCCGTACTGGCTCGCCGGGGTGTACTCGACCAGGAAGCTGCTCAGCAAGGTATCGGCCGGCCCGTGGTAGGAGGAGGCGGCGCTGCCGCCCCCGGCGCCTTCGGGCAGGGTGTAGACGTCGTCGCCGTCGCCGAGGTCGGCCAGGATCGCCGTGGAGCGGATCATGGCCCGGGCGCCGGAGATGATGCGCCCCGTGTAGGTGTCGTCGCCTCCCTTGTCGACCAGCAGGGAGACGCAGAAGTCCCAGGCGAAGGAGAGCCCGGCGCCAGCGGCGGCGTTCATCCCCAGCCCCGGCGGGACCAGGTCGTCGGCGATGGGCGGGTCCCAGACGGTGTAGGTGTCGTCGCCGTCGCCGTCGTCGAAGACGGCGCCCAGGCAGAAGTGGGCGCCGGAGGCCAGGGAGTAGTAGACCGACCGGTAGCGGTCGTTGCCGCCCCCGTCGTAGAGGATGCCGGCGCCGAACCAGTAGCCGGCGCCCAGGGCCCAGTTGCCGGCCTCGTAGGCGTCGTCCCCCTCCAGGTCGAGGAGCGCTCCAAGGCCGCCGGCCCAGGCGTGGCCGTCGGAGAGGTCGCCGCGGCGCCCGTTGGCGGCGCCCTGGGCGTTGGAGTAGGTCACCCGCTTGCGCGTGTGCCCGGAGCCGCGGCCGGTGACGTGGGCGTCGATCTCGGCGGTGTAACGGTCGTCGCCGGAGCGATCGGCCAGGACGCCGACGCCGCCGCCGATGCCGCCGAAGCCCTGGCCGTCGCCCCAGAGGTCGTAGACGTCGTCGCCGGCGCCGTCGACGAGCAGGCCGATTCCGAAGTAGGCGGCGCCCTGGCCGCTGAAGCGGAGCCGACGGGTGTCATCGCCTTCGTCGTCCCACAGCAGGCCCAGCCCGAAGAAGCCCAGGCCCTGGGCGATGGACTCGGCCTCGTAGCGATCGTTCCCCGCCACGTCGAGGAGCACGCCCACGCCGAGCAGGCCCGCCCCCTGGGTGGGGCGGCCCGGGGGCGGCGCCAGGTAGCGGTCGTCACCCGCGAGGTCGAGAGCGACGCTGACGGGCCGATCGAAGGCGGCTCCCACGGAGCCGTCGTAGACGTCGTCGCCCCCCAGGTCGACCAGGGCCAGGCAGTCGCCGCAGTCCCCGTGCCGGTCGTTGCCGGCGCCGGCCACGACGATGCGGCCGAGGGGCGTGGGCAGGTCGACGGGGGCGAAAGCCCGATCTCCCTCCAGAAGGCGGTCCCCGGCCTCGGCCAGGTCCCGGGAAGCCCGCTCCACGGTCGAGACGGCCAGCTGGGCGGCGTGGTAGAGGGAGACGGCGTCGAGGTCCCGGGAGATGCGGTCGAGCTCGGGCGCGTAGTCCTTCTCGTGCAGCGGGCTGCGCTCCAGGGCGGCGGCGCGGTCGCCGGGATCGACCGAGTGAAAGGCGGTGCCGTGCCAGCGGCAGGCCTGCTCGAGCCCCGCCAGCAGCGCCGTCAGCGGCGGGTGCAGGGCCGACGGCACCCGGGACACCGCCTCCCGCAGGCGGCCGGCGTCGAAGGGCGCGCCGGCCGAGCGGTGGAGCTGCTCGAGGGACGCGGCCAGGTCCGGAGCGGCCTCGGCCGGGCCGCCGCCGTAGGCCTTGGAGAAGGTGGCGAAGTCGATGGCGTAGTCGTAGCCGCGAGGCCCCACGACCTTCTTCTCCACCCCGAGGAAGTGAACCACCTTGAACATGGCGTTGGGACGCTGGTCGCGGTACCCGGGGTCGAGGTGCTCCTCCACGGCGCCGGCCATGACCCGGACGAAGCCGTAGGTCTCCAGCGGCTCGGCCAGCAGCTCCGGCAGGAAGGGCAGGATGTGGGGGACCCGGTCGATGCGCGGGAAGCGCGACCAGTAGGCCTTGGGCCGCACGCCGAGGTCGGAGCGGTCGAAGCCGACCATGTCGAGGGCCTGGGTCAGCCGGTCGACGCCGAGGGCCGGCTCGAAGGAGGGCTCCCGGGCGCCGGCGGCGCTGGCGGCGAGGGCGGCGGCCAGGGCCGCGGCCACCAGGGGGCTTCCGGTGCGGTTCATTCCCTCTCTCCCATGGGTGCGAAGACGGTGAACTCGGGGATCGTGCCGCCCTCGACGTCCATGCCCACCCCGAAGGAGTCGAAGCCGTATTCCTCGGACCCGGGCGCCGGCTGCAGCCAGGTGGACCCGTCCTTCCAGACCGCCGACGGCGGGTGCTCTCCCGTGTCGGAGTAGTTCAGGTAGCGGTCCTCGCCCCCGGTGTCGAGGAGGAAGCCGAAGTTGGTGCCGTGGTGGCTGTAGGGGCCGTAGCCGATCTCGTGGGGATGGCGGTCCCTGGCGTAGCTGTCGCGGAAGGCTCCGTGGCCCCCGCCGGCGCCCTCGGGCAGCACGTAGGTGTCGCTGCCGCTGCCGAGGTCGGCGAGGATGGCGGTGGAGCGGATCATCGCCTGGGCCCCGGAGATGATCCGCGCCTCGTACCAGTCGTCGCCGCCCTTGTCGACGAGGAGTCCCATGGTGTAGTCCCAGCCGAAGGCGAGGCCGGCCCCCGCCGAGGCGTTCATCGTCTCGCTCCGCGGCTCGAGGGGCGGGTCGACGAGGCGGTAGCGGTCGTCGCCGTCCCCCTCGTCGAAGATCGCCCCGATGCAGAAGTGGGCCCCCGAGGCCATCGAGTAGTAGACCGCCTCGTAGAGATCGTCCCCGCCGCCGTCGTAGACCAGCCCCGTGCCGAACCAGTACCCCGACCCGAGGGCCCAGTTGCCGGCGCGCCGGACGTCGTCCCCGGACAGGTCGACGAGCGCCCCCAGGCCTCCCGCCCAGGAGTAGCCCTCCTCGAGATCGGCGCGCCGGCCGATGGCGGCGCCCTGGGCGTGGGAGCTGGTGACGCGGTTGGCCGTGTGGTAGGAACCCCGCCCCGTGATGCGGGCGTCGACCTCCGCGGTGTAGGTGTCGTCGCCTCCGGCGTCGCCGAGGACGCCGATGCCGCCGCCGGGACCGCCGAAGCCCTGGCCGTCCCCCCACAGGTAGTAGGTGTCGTCGCCGCCGCCGTCGACCAGCAGGCCCAATCCGAAATACCCGGCTCCCTGGGCCGAGAACCGGGCCCGGTAGGCGTCGGCGCCCTCCCCCTCGTCCCAGAGGATGCCGGCGCCGAAGAAGCCGCTGCCCTGGGCGATGCCCTCGGCCTCGTAGCTGTCGTTGCCGCCGCCGTCCCAGAGCAGGCCTGCGCCGAAGACCCCGGCGCCCTGCACGGGCTCGCCCGGGCCTCCGCCCCGGTAGGTGTCGTCCCCGGAGAGGTCGAGGATCACGGCGATGCGCTGGTCCGGTCCGGCGCCGGCGCCGGCGCCGTAGGTGTCGCCGCCACCGAGGTCGATCACCGCTAGGCAGTCCCCGCATCGATGCTCGTCCGCGCCGGTGCCGGCGATCAGCACCCGGCCCAGGGGCGTCGGCCAGAGGATGCTGGCGTCCACGGGACCGGCGCTGTCCACGGCCGCCGAGAGCTGCCTGTGCGCCGACTCGGCCGCCTGCAGGACCTGCTGGGCCGCATTGGTCAGCAGCACCAGGTCGGCCTCCGCCGAGGCCCGCCGCAGGGCCGGGGCGTACTCGATCTGGTGGGCGGCCTGCTCGGCGGCGATCCAGGTCTGGTCGGCCGCCGGAACCGCCTCGAAGGCCTCCTCCGCCCAGCGGTGGGCACCGGCCAGGCGCCAGAGGAACAGGGCCATGGGGCGATGCAGCGTCCCGGGCAGGGTGGCCGCCTCGGCCCGTACCCGGGCCAGCAGGTCGGCGCCGGCCGTCCCCCCGCCGGCGCGGTGGAGCTCCTCCATGGCGGCCGCCAGGGGATCGGCCAGGTCCGGGGGAAGGTCGACGACCCCGGCGCGGTAGCCGCGGTGCGCCGGAGACAGGTGGGTGAAGCCGAGGAAGTAGGCGGACTTGAAGGCGCCGTCCTCGTTGGCGGCCCGGTAGGAGGACGACAGATAGCGCTCCATGGCGCCCGCCATCACCCGGCTCGACTCGTAGGTGCGCAGGGGCTCGGCGAAGAGGTCGGGGAAGAAGAAGGGGATCCGCCGGGTCCCGGCGAAGTGGCCGAAGCGGGACCACCAGGTCTTCGGGCGGCAGCCGAGGTCGGAGCGCTCGAAGGCGACGGCGGACAGGGCCTCGGCGAGGCGGTCGGGGGGATCGGCGGCGAGGGGCGGCACCGATGCCAGGATCACGGCCGCCGCGATGCAGGTCGGTTTCATGGAGTGCCCGCGGAAGGTTGGTCCTGGGGACGGCCCCTGGGTTCGTGCCGCTCTGGGGCAACTGCGCCGCCCCAGCTGCGGGCTAGCGGATACCGAAGGTCTCGACGCCGAGTCCGCGGAGCCTGTCGAGCAACCGGATCACGTCCTGGTAGGGGACCTCGCCCGAGCCGCTGAACATCACCTTGCGCTCGGTCAGCACTCCCTTCGGGAACAGCTCCTCCATCTTGACGGCGAGGGCCTCGAAGGCCACCTCCTCGTCGTCGACCAGGATCCTGCCGTCCGCGGTGAGGACGACGACGGGATCGGGCTTCAACTGCCCCGAGGAGACCGCCCCGGCCTGGGGGAGGTTGGCCTCCAGGGTCTCGATGAGGATCGGCGTGATGACGAGGAAACCCAGGAGCAGACAGAGGGAAACATCGCCCATGGGGGTGATGTTGATGTTGGACTCGAGGCGGCCGAGGGCCCTGCGCCGGCGGGGCATCTAGCGTTCCTTCCTGGCCAGCAGGTCGACGGCGGGCGCGCCGATGCCCTGGCACACCTCCATCAGTTCGAGGATCTCGTTGTACGGCAGATTCCGGGAGCCCTTGATGATGATCGGGCTGCCCTCCTGGCCCTGGTAGGCGAGGGCCAGCTCATCCTTGAGGCGGGTCTTGTCCACCTCGGTCAGGTTGACGAACAGACTCCCATCCTCCTTGACCGACAACACGACCAACTGCTCGGCGGCCTCCTCCATCCGGTCGGCGTGGTCGGCCCGGGGTGTGTCGACCTCGACCCCCTCGCGGATGATGGGCATGACGATCATGAAGATGATCAGCAACACCAGGGCCACGTTCACCACGGGGGTGATGTCGGGCATGGGACTCGTTCGCTCCCGCTGCCCGGCAGCCGTTCGCAACTGACGCTTCCTGCGTGGCATTCCAGGTTGGACCGGTGGGCCGTGCTGGCTAGGCGGCGCTGGCTCGCAAGGCGTGACGGACCGCGCGGTTTACCACCCGCGTCGCGGCATTGTCCAGTTCCACGGCTATCACGTCGATTCTGTTCATGAAGAAGTTGTAGGCCCACAAGGCCGGAATGGCGACGAAGAGGCCGATCACCGTGGTCACCAGGGCCTCGGAGATCCCGCCGGAGACCGTGGCCAGTCCTCCCGAGCCGGTCTCGGCGATGCCGCGGAAGGCGGCGATGAGACCGGTGACCGTGCCGAAGAGGCCCAGGAAGGGCGCCACGCCCGAGATGGTGGCCATGCCGCTGAGCCGCACGCGCAGGTTGATGACCGCCACGTCGAGTTCGCGGCTGACGGCCTCGTCCACGCCTTCGACGACTACGGCTCCGGGTTGGTCGTCGGCGCGCAGGGACCCGTACTCGTCAAGGCCGGCCGCAACCACCGAGCCGAGGGAGCACCGGCCCTCCGCAACCGCCTCTCGGGCGGCGCCGAGGATGTGGCCGGCATCGCTCTCGCCCTCGATCTCCTCGACGAAGGCACCCGAGCGCTGCCGGTCCGTGCGCAAGGCCAGGAAACGGTCCACCATGACTGCGTAGGAGTAGATGGACAGGGCGAACAGGACCAGGACAACCACCTTGCCGGTGATTGCCATCGATCCCCAGAGTTGGGTGAGCAACTCCATCGGATCCTCCTTTACGAGTCGGTCGGCCGGGTTGCGGAGCGGGAGATGGCTGCTCCACGGACACGACTCAAGAGCAATGTCACATTGTACGGATATGCCTTGGGGTTCACAACCAATATGGGTCCCGTCGAGGCGTGGACCTCTCTCCGTTTCCCTGGCGGCGGAGGCGACTGTGCCCCTCTGGAGCCGTGACTACATTCTCGACATGAAGGGACCCTCCCACGTGCCAGTGTGGTGCCCGCGCGACATCGTCGCAGCCCCGCGGCAGACCGGCCGCAGAGCACGGTACACCGAGTCTCCCGGAGCGGTGTACGCGGGCGGGTCCCGGGTCTGCCTCCGGAGGCGCCCGGAGGCCACCGACCCATGACCGGCCGCCTGCGCGTGGCGGCGGTCTGCACCGTCTACTACGCCGCCTCCCACGCCGACGCCATCGTCACCAAGTTCCTCAAGGGAATGTCCATCGACGAGGGCTTCTTCGCCCCCGAGGTCGACGTCGTCTCTCTCTATCTGGACCAGGTCCCGGAGAACGACATCGGCCTCGCCCTCGCCCGGGAGCACGGCGTCCCCGTGTACCCGAGCATCCGCCGGGCCCTGACCCGGGGCGGCGCCCGCCTCGACGTCGACGCGGTGCTGCTCATCGGCGAGCACGGAGACTACCCGTGGGACGAGCGCGAGAGGATCCTCTACCCCCGGCGCCCCTTCTTCGAGCAGATCGCCGGCGAGATCGGCCGCGGCGGCCGCCCGGTGCCCGTCTTCAACGACAAGCACCTCGCCTGGGACTTCACCGACGCCCTGTGGGTGTGGAACCGGGCGCGGGAGCTGCGGATCCCGCTCATGGCCGGTTCCTGCCTGCCCCTGGCGTGGCGCAATCCGTGGCTCGAGCCCGAGAGGGGGGCACCCATCGAGGAGGCCCTGGCCGTTGGCTACGGCAAGGTCGAGGCCTACGGATTCCACACCCTGGAGGTCCTGCAGTGCATGATCGAGGCCCGGCCGGGCGGCGAGAGCGGCGTGCGTTCGGTGCAGTGCATCGAAGGCGAGGAGGTGTGGAAGGCCGCCGACCTCGGACTGTGGTCCCGGGAGCTGGCCGAGGCGGCCTGCGCGGCGATCGAGAACAAGCCGCCGGGTCCGATGGAGGAGCACGCGAAGACGCCGCGCCTGTTGATGATGGAGCACGTGGACGGGTTGCGGACGGCGGCCCTGCTGCTGCAGGGATACGTCTCGGACTGGGCCTACGCGGAGCGCGTCGACGGACGGGTGCAGGCGAGCGAGTTCTACCTGCAGCCCGACGGACCGGGAGCCAACTTCGGCTACCTGTGCCGCAACATCGAGAGGTTCTTCCAGGAGGGGGAGGCGCCCACCCCGCCCGAGCGCACCCTGCTGACCACCGGCGTCATCGACGCGGTGATGAACTCCCGGCACGAGGGCCACCGGGTCGTGGAGACGCCGTACCTGGAGATGGCCTACGAGACCCGCGGCGACGGGCGGGTCATCCGCCCCCGCGGTCCCAGGCCGAGCGGCGCCTGCCTCGACCGGCAGGCCCCCGACCTGCTGCTGCCGTGGCGCTGATCGGAGCGAAGTCGTCGAATGACAAGGAGAGACCATGACTGAATCCGCCCCCGGCAACCGGCCGGAGCGCCTGCAGTGGTTCAACCGCCTCGGCTTCGGGATGTTCATCCACTGGAGCATCGACAGCCAGCTCGGCTCGGTCATCGGCCACTCCATGGCCCGCGCCTCCGAGGACTACCTGGAGAAGTTCACGCGGATCCTGCCGTCCACCTTCAACCCCAAGAGGTTCGACCCCGACGAATGGGCGGTTCTGGCCCGGCTGGCGGGGATGCGCTACGTCGTCTTCACCACCAAGCACCACTCCGGCTTCTGCATGTTCCACACCCGGTCCACCGAGTTCAACGTGGCCAACACCGCCTTCGGGAGGGACGTGACGGGCGAGATCATCGAGGCCTTCCGCCGCCAGGGGATCGCCATCGGCCTCTACCACTCGCCCGACGACTTCCACTTCCTCCACGGCAAGGGCATGCCGGTGCGGCGGGGGATCCGGCCCGAGGCCTGCGACGGGCTGCTTGAGCACAACAAGACCCAGGTGCGCGAGCTGCTGACCAACTACGGCGACATCGACATCATGTTCTTCGACGGTCCCTCCGACGGTCTGAGGGAGCTGTGCTGGGAGCTGCGCCCGGACGTCGTCATCACCCGGGGAGCGATGCGGACGCCGGAGCAGTGGATCCCGGGGGTCCGGTCGGCGGAGCCCTGGGAGGCGTGCGTGACCATGGGCACGGGATGGCAGTACAAGCCGACGAACGAGAGCTACAAGTCGGGGACCCAACTGATCGAGCTGCTCATCGAGACCCGGGCCAAGGGCGGCAACCTGGTGCTCAACGTCGGCCCCAGGCCGAACGGGGAGCTGCCCATCGAGCAGGAGGCCCTGCTGCGCGAGATCGCCCTGTGGACCTTCGTCAACGGCGAGGCGATCTACGAGGTCGAGCCCTGGAGGGTGCCCGGCGAAGGCGGGGTCTGGTTCGCCGCCCGCAAGGACGGGGGCGCGCTCTACGCCTTCCTCACGGGCGAGGGGGAGTGGCCGCTCTACGAACGCCGGGAGTGGACCCTGTCGTCGGTCCGCGCCGGGCCGGCGATGGAGGTGCACGTCCTCGGCCAGGCCGACGGCCTGAGCGACGAACAGGGGCCCGCCGTCGAGTGGAGCCAGGAGGAGGACGGGCTGCGCATCCGGGCCGGGCGCATGCAGAGGCTCTACAACAACCGGCGCTGGCCGAACCCCGTGGTCCTGAGGATCACCGACGCTCGGGTGGGGCTGGTGCCGCCGTCGGTGGTGACGGGCGAGGCCGTGCGGGACGAGGCCGCCGGGAGCTGGCGGTTCCACGCCTCCCTGGCCGACCTCGGCGCGGGGGACGCGGTGGAGGCGGGCTTCCAGTACCGGCCGAGGAGGCTGCTCACCGATGCCCTCGAAGACTGGGTGGACACTTCCTTCGAGACCCGAAGGTCCACGGGGGAGTACTCGGCGCAGGTCGAAGGGCTCGAGGAGGGGACGGCCTGGGAGTTCCGGGCGGTCGTCCGGCATCCCGCCATCACCGTTCACGGCGACAGCGTGACCTTCCGCTGATCCGGCCCTGCTGTTCCGGGGCCGGAACGCCCTCGAGCTCCGCTTCCGTGTAGACGCTGCCGGCCGCGGGTCCGGGTCCCAGAACCTCTCCAGCGGGCCCGTCCGCACCGGGGCCGCGGGAATGACCAGGGTCTCGCCTCCGCCGGCGTCCCGCTCGACAACGCCCCCGGGCCTCGGACCGTCCTCACCCCCCGGGCGTCCACAGGAGCCAGCGGTCCCCGAGTCCATGGCGCTGGGCCCGGTCCCAGGTGCCGCTCATGCGGAAGGTGAAGGTGTTCACCTCGCCTGGACGGAGCCAGCGGGAGACGTCGATGTCGGTGCCGTAGCGGTGCAGCTCGTCGGTGGGGGAGTGGACGAGCTGCCCGTTGGCCCAGACCCACATCCTGTCGGCATAGACCAGCGGCACGTAGAGCCGCGCCGCCGCGCCCGGCTCGGCCCGCGGGACCGGCGCCGAGAACCGGTACCAGCCGAGCCCCGGGTAGGCGTAGCCATCGGCGTCGCGGTATCCGCCCTGGGTCCAGTCGGTGGTCACGGGGATCTCGTCCCATTCCAGGTCCGCGGCCACCTCGTCGAGGTGCCACTGCTCGAAGAGGCCCTCGTCGTGGCGGTCGGTGCGGAATCCCGCGGTGGCGGGTCCCAGGGCCAGGCGCCGGCCGAGGCCGCCGCCGTCGCGCTGCACCAGGGCCTCGATGTAGACGCGCCAGGTGCTCAGGCCCCTGTCGGAGTCGACCACCCACTGCGGCTCGGGTGGCAGCAGGCCGGGCTGGATCGCCTCGGCGGCCTCCACGGGGAGGCTCAGCCGCTCCAGCTCGGCCAGGGCCTCGCGGTAGCGCCCCTCGTGGACGCGGGTCACCATGGCGTTGTGGGTCGTCATGTACTCGTGCAGGGCCCGGTAGGCGGCGATGCGGCGGCGCAGCGGGGGGGTGTCGGCGAGGCTCTCGGCCCGGTCGAGAAGCGCCCCCAGGGCCAGGGTCCGCTCCGGAGGGTAGATGCGCGTCCAGTCCCCCAGCTTCGAGGTCCAGGTCACGTGCTCGGGCGAGGCGGCCAGCAGGCCCTCGACCTGGTCGAAGAAGGCCCGCATGGGCGCCTCGGCGGGCCCGAAGAAGCGCCGGTGAAAGTCGTCCACGAGGGCGTCCACGTCGGCGTCCACGTCCCACATCAGCCTGGCCCGCACGTAGTAGTTGAGGCCGGTGCGCAGGAAGGTGTTGTGCCCCTCGGTGGTGAAGCCGACGACGTTGTGCTCGTGGTAGAAGGGCAGGTTGGCGCGGATGGAGTGGACATTCCAGAAGGGCATGCGGTTCAGGGTGGCGTGGGGGTCGTAGTCGTAGATCACCAGCCTGGGGGCGATGCGGGCCCAGGCCCTGATCGTGCGCTCGCGCCGCCGCGCGAAGAGGTCGCCGCCGCCGGGGATGGGGCGCAGGGCGCTGACGCCGAGGCGGGCGAGCTGGACGACGATGTTGCGGTTCCAGGGCCGGTCCAGCCCTTCGGGGGGACGCACCCGGTTGTCGTAGGCGAGGATGACGATGTAGCGGTCCGGGAACTCGGCGTTGACCCCGTGGGCGACGTTGTTGACGAAGTTGAAGTAGGCGTCGGAGATCGACTCCTGAAGGCCGCTGTCGATGGAGAAGCCGTGGTCGCCGGCGACGCAGACCTCGCAGTGGCACCGCGGCGACCAGTCGGGGGCCGAGAATCCGTAGCTGTTGGCCTCGGGATGGCTGCGGAAGTACCCCTTGATCGTCCGTACCGCGATCTCCACGGTGAGGGGATTGGTGACGCAGAGCATGGTCAGGTGGAGCTCGCCCTTCGGCCCCCGGGACCGGCGCTGCCCGTCCGGGCCCATGGCGTAGATCTCGGGGTGGACGTCCTCGTAGATCTCCGGCGGCGCCAGGCGGCCGATGGAGCCGTCGCCGGCGAAGGCGAAGGGCCGGGCGAGGGTGCCCTTGTTGCGGACGAGCCAGTCGGGGTGGTCGCCCGAGTCGTCGGCCCACCCCGACATCCAGATGTTGCGCACCACGAAGGAGGGCCTCTGCCGGACGTCGAGGTCGGGTACGGTGATCGTCTCCAGCCGCGGGAGGACCTGGCCGAACTCGCCCGGGAAGTACCACCGGCACCCGAGCCGCTCCAGCAGCTCGTACACGGCGTACTCGGTGCCGCGGTAGTGGGCGTCCTCGTTGCCGGCGAGCACGAGGTCGCGGGGGCCCGCCGTGCGCAGGACGAAGCCCTCGCCGGTGGCGTCCCGGTCGTGGCCGGCGGGCGGGTCGACGCCGAGGCGGCGCACCGCCTCGGAGCGGCCCACGTGCAGGCGCGCGTGGTCCCGGAGGCCGTCGGGCACGGCTGCGGCGCCGGCGTACACGGGCAGCCCGGCGCCGGAGATCGCCTCGACGAAGTGCTTCAGCTCCGCCGCGGCCCTCGCCGCCGAGGGGCTCGGCTCGGCGGCGGTGACGATGACCGCCCGCGGCTGACCGTCCTGAACGATGACCATGGCCGCTGCCTCCTGAAAAAAGATCCCGATGGCGATGGCCAGGATACCGGGAATCATCGTCGGTTCCTCTCTTTCCGGCGCCCGCGCCTCCCCGCCCGGGCCGCCACGGGCAAAGATCAGGCCCTATCTTTGGCGAGACAATGAGACCGGTCCGGCAGCTCTCCGCTCTGGCCGCCCTCGTCGCCGGGCCGGCCGCGGTCCATGCCTACGTGGGGCCGGGCGCCGGCATCGCCATCGCCGGCGGCTTCTGGACCCTGCTGGTCATCCTTCTCGCCGCGGCGGTCCTGCTGTTCCTCCCCTTCCGGATGGGGCTGACCTGGCTTCGCCGGAGGAGGCGCCCCGCATCGCGGGCCCGGCGCGTCGTCGTCATCGGTCTCGACGGCCTCGACCCCGGACTCTGCGCCCGCTGGATGGACGAGGGACGCCTGCCCAACCTGCGCAGACTCGCGGCCCAGGGGACGTTCCGCCCCCTCGGGACCACCCTGCCGGCGATCACCCCGGCGGCCTGGTCCTCCTTCGCCACCGGGACCGATCCCTCCGGCCACAACATCTACGACTTCATCACCCGCGATCCCCGGACCTACGGACCCGTGCTCTCCTCGGCCAGGGTGTTGCCGCCGCGCCGGAGCCTGAAGCTCGGACGGCTGCGCCTGCCCCTGTCCAGGCCGCGCATCCGCAACCTCAAGGGCAGCCAGCCTTTCTGGAAGCTCCTCGGCGACAAGGGCGTCTTCAGCTCCATCCTGCGCGTGCCGATCACCTTCCCCCCCGAGCCCTTCGGCGGCCACCTGCTCGCGGGCATGTGCGTCCCCGACCTGCGCGGGACCCAGGGCGAGTTCACCTGCCTGACCGAGACCCCGGATGAGGGCCCGGACGCACGGGGCGTGGGCCGCTGGATCGAGGTCAGCCTGCACCCCGGGCAGAGCCGCCGCGTCGACATCCCGGGGCCTCCCGCTGGCTTCGGCGCCAACGGCGATCCCCCCCTCCATGCTGCGATCGAGCTGCAGCGCGACGCCGGGGCGGGTGTCCTGCGGCTCACCGCCGGCGGCCGGCGGCTCAACCTGCGCGAGGGCGTCCAGTCCCCCTGGGTGGAACTGACCTTCCACGGGGCCCCCGGGGTCCGGGTGCGCGGCATCTGCCGGTTCCGGCTGGCCGCGGCCGAGCCGCTGAAGCTCTACCTCACGGCGATCCAGATCGATCCGGACCGGCCCTGCCTGCCCCTCTCCCACCCGGCTTCCTACGCCGCCTGGCTGAGCCGCCGCCTGGGGAAGTACGGCACCCTCGGTCTGGCCGAGGACACGGAGGCCCTCGATGCCGGGGTCATCGACGAGGAGGCCTTCCTGGAGCAGGCGCGCTCCCTCCACGAGGAGCGCGAGAAGATGCTCTTCCACGCCCTGGACCGGACCCGCCAGGGCCTCCTGGTCTGCGTCTTCGACGGGCCCGACCGCGTGCAGCACATGTTCTACCGCACCCTGGACCCCGGCCACCCGGCCAACGAGGGCCGCCGCGTGGCCGACTTCCAGGATGTCCTGCCGGACCTGTACGGGGAGATGGACGACCTGGTGGGCCGTGTCATGGACCGCGCCGACGACGGAGAGACCACCCTCCTGGTGATCTCCGACCACGGCTTCTGCCCCTTCCGGCGGGGGGTGAACCTCAATGCCTGGCTCCGCGACAACGGCTACATGGCCCTCGAGGACGATCCGGCAGGGGCGGGGGAGGCCGGCAGGGACTGGCTCGCCGGCGTCGACTGGTCCCGGACCCGGGCCTTCGCCCTCGGCCTGGCAGGGATCTTCCTCAACCGCGCCGGGCGCGAGGCCCGCGGCGTCGTGACCGAGGCGGAGGCGGAGGACCTGAAGCGGGAGCTGATCGCCGGCCTGGAGGGTCTCGCCGACCATGACGGCCAGCCGGCGATCCGCAAGGTCTGGGACGCGGAGAGCCACTTCCGCGGCCCCTACAGGAAGGAGGCGCCGGACCTGCTCGTCGGCTACAACGCCGGATACCGGGCCTCCTGGACCGGTGCCAGGGGACGGGTCGGGGACCGCGTCTTCGAGGACAACACCCGCCACTGGAGCGGCGACCACTGCGTCGATCCCGCCCAGGTGCCGGGGGTCCTGTTCTGCAACCGGCCCATCGACAGGCAGGACCCGCACCTGCTCGACGTGCCGGTGTCGATCCTGCGCCTCTTCGGGGTCGAGCCGCCTGCCTACATGCAGGGAGAGGATCTCTTCGATGGACGGCCGGATCCGGCGCCGTAGCCCGTCGGCCCGGGCCGCCGCCCTGCTGGCCGCGGGGCTCCTGGCGGCCTCCGTCGGGTGCGCCCCCCGGAAGGCCGCCCCGCCGCTGCTGGTGCTCGGGATCGACGGCATGGACCCGGAGATCCTCACGAGGCTGCTGGACGCCGGCCGCATGCCCCACTTCGAAGCCCTGGCCGCCTCCGGCGGCTTCGCACCGCTGGCGACCACCATGCCTCCCCAGAGCCCGGTGGCCTGGTCGACCTTCATCACCGGCCTCGAGCCCGCCGGGCACGGGATCCTCGACTTCATCCGCCGCGATCCACTCACCCTGCAGCCCTACCTGTCCACCTCGAGGAAGGGTCGGGGAGGCCGGATGGAGCTGCTGCGCCGCGGCCGTCCCTTCTGGGATTTCCTCATCGAGCGGGACATACCGGTGACGATCTTCAAGGTGCCGGCCAACTTCCCGCCGGAGGCGCCGCGCTCGGGCCCGTGGCCGCTGGCCGGGTGCGGCTGCTACCGCGCCTTCGCCGGCATGGGGACGCCGGACATGCTCGGCACGTACGGCACCTTCACCTGGTACACCGACGGGCCCTACACCGCGCCCGCCCACACGGAGGAGGCCGGACAGGTCCTGACCCCGGGAGGCGAGCTGGAGATCGCCGGGGGCCGCATCGTCGGCCTGGAGCTGCGCGACGGGCGGGCGGCGCCGGAGATCCACGGCCCGAACTCGGAGGGGGGGGAGAAGCGGGGGCGCTTCGAGCTGTTCGTCGACCGCGGACCGGGGGGCGGGGAGGGCGCCGCGGAGATCGATCTCGGCGGCCGGCGCACGGTCCTGCGCCCGGGCGAGTGGAGCCCGTGGCTGCGCGTCGACTACGGGCGCAAGCCTTTGAGCCTGGCCCGGCTGACCGGAATCGTGCGCTTCTACCTGAAGTCGCTCGAGCCGCACCTGGGGCTCTACATGACCCCGGTCAACCTCGACCCGGGAGACCCCGCGATGCCGGTCTCGGTGCCGGATGGGGAGGCGCCGCGGCTGGAGGCCGCCCTGGGACCCTACTACACCCAGGGCATGCCTGCCGACACCAAGGCCCTGGAAGCGGAGGTCCTCGACTACGGGGAGTTTCTCGCCCAGGACGGGCTGGCACTGGACGAGCGCCGCGAGCACCTGCGCCGCGAACTGGACCGGCTCGATTCGGGGCTCCTGTTCTTCTACGTTCACAGCCTCGACCAGGTGAGCCACATGCTGTGGCGGGCGGCGGACCCCGCCCACCCCGGGTACCGGGACGAGTTCGCGCCCCACCGCCGGGCCATCGACCGTCGCTACGAGGCGATGGACGAACTGCTGGGAGCGGCGATGGCCGCCTTCGGCGAGCGCGGCGAAATCGTCGTCCTGTCGGACCACGGATTCGCCCCTTACGAGCGCTCCTTCAACCTCAACACCTGGCTGATGGGGGAGGGCTACCTCGGGGTGCGGGAAGGGATCGGCGCAGTGGAGGCATCCATCCTCGACGACTCCATCGCCTGGGAGCGGACAGTGGCGTACGGCCTGGGCCTGAACGCCCTGTACCTGAATCTGCGGGGCCGGGAGGAGCGGGGGGTGGTGGAAGCCGGAAAGGGGGGCTCGAAGCTGGAAGAGATCGGGGAGAAGCTGCTGGCTCTCAGGGATCCCGCTGACGGCCGTCCGGTCGTCGAGCGGGTCTACCGGGTCGACGGGGAAGCCGCGGAGGGCCCCGCCCCCGACCTGCTCATCGGCTACGCGCGCGGGTACCGCGCCTCCGGGGCCGCGGCTCTGGGCCGCCTCGAGGCGGACGTCCTGAGCGACAACCTCTCCCCCTGGAGCGGCGACCACTGCATGGCCGCCCACACCGTGCCGGGCGTCCTGGTGAGCAGCCTGCCCCTGCGCCCCGGCGCCGAGTTCCACCTGCGGGACCTTCCCGTGAGCATCCTAGACTACTATGGAGTCGGCCGGCCGGAGAGGATGACCGGCCGCTCGATCTGGCCGAAGTGAGAGCACCCGGGGGGCCATGCGACTCTTCAGGCACAGGGTGACCATCGACGGCGAGCTGATGGAGCGCCTCCGCAGACACGTGGAGCGCGCCGGCTACGCCAGCGTGGAGGAGTTCGTCCGCCACTGCCTCGACAAGGAGATCTCGGCCGGCGAGGCCGCCGATGACGACATGCAGCGGGAGCGCCTGCGGGGCCTCGGCTACATCGAGTGAGGGCGGCGGTCCGTGCAGTCCCTGATCGCCGGCCTCAACGGTCTGGCCAACCGCCTCTTCGACGCCGGCCTCTCCCTGCCCGGCGTCCTGGGGCCGAGCGCCGAGACAGCCGCCGTGGCCCTCCTCCTGGGGGCGGTCACGGCGGCTGTCTTCCACCGCTTCGCGGACAGCTCCGCCCTGAGAGAGTCCCGCCGGGAGCTGGGCGCCATTCTCCTCGAGATCTGGCTCTACCGCCACGACCCCGTCCTCGTCCTGCGCGCCGAGGGCCGCCTCCTGCGGGCGAATGTGCGCTACCTGCGCGACCTGTTTCCGCCCCTGGTGCTCTGCGCAGCGCTGGCGGCTCCCGTGCTCGTCCAGGCCTGGCACCGCTTCGGCCTGGAGCCGGCCGTGCCCGGCGCCGACATCCTGCTGACGGCGGAGCTGAAGGCCGAGGCGGGAGACCCGGCGTGGCCGCAGCTGGCCTGGGAGGCGGGCCGGGGAGAGATCACCGCCGTCGTGCGGCAGCCCTCCGTGCACCGGATCGTCTGGCGCCTGCGGCCGCTGGAGCCGGGGGTCCACACCCTGCACCTGGCCGGCCCCACCGGGGTTGAGGCCTTTCCGCTCTTTGCTGGCGCCGTGCGGAGCAGCATCGCCGCCACCCGGGAGTCGAGCCTCTGGGGGCTGCTGGTCCACCCGCGGGGTCAGCCGCTGCCAGAGGGCTCCGGGCTGCGCCGCATCTGGGTAGAGTACCCCCGCTCCGGCGCGCAACCGCTGATCTGGCCGGGGGTGCTGTCGCTGGCCGCCGCTCTTGTCGCCTACCGGCTGCTGGCGCGGCTGCGGGACCCCCGCCAGTGAGCGGGTAGTCCGGCGGCGAAGCTCGAGACCTGCAGCTCAACCGGCCGTCGAAGAGCCGGCAACCGAAAGGAGGGTAACAGCGTGGACACACCCGAGAGCAGGTTGAAGTACGCCGGGGACATGCTGAAGCGTCTGTGCGAGGAGATCGGGCCGCACCCGTCGGGCACGGCCGCCTTCGAGGAGGTGGTGCGCATCGTCCACGAGGACCTGCGGACCTCCATCGCCGACGTCAAGCTCGACCGTTACCTGGATTTCTGGACGGCCCTTCCCCGTCCCGAGATCTGCCACAAGGGGAACCGCCTCCACCTGGGAGTCGCCGAGAACTGCTCGGGCACGACCGACGCCGGCTTCGACGGCGTCATCCGCGCCGCCTCCGGCGAGCCCACCCTCTATCCGATCGAGAACGTCGAGTCCGGGCGGCCCGAAGCGCATGTCCAGGTCGGCCGCGACGTGGGCGTGGTGCCCGTCTACCTATACGGCGACGACATCCTCTGTCCGCCCAGGTTCGTCGCCGGCATCCGGGACGTCCCCTTCCTCGACCTCCTGGTCCAGGACGAAGCGGTTGTGCAGGTGAGGCTCCGCGTCGTCTACGCTCCGGAGCGTCCGACCTACAACGTCCTGGCCCGCATCCCCGGGACGGGGACCGGCGAGGTGATCGTCATGGCCCACGCCGACTCGGTGATCCGCTCGGAGGGGGCCAACGACAACATGGCCTCCGCCATCGTCGCCATGATGCTCGCCCACGCCTTCGCGGGCGAAAGGCCCGGGAGGACCCTCACCTTCGTCATCACCGGGAGCGAGGAGTACGGCCTGGTCGGCGCCCGGCACTACGTGAAGCGGAGGATCGAGGAGGGGACCCACCGGGAGATCGAGTGCGTGATCAACTTCGATTCCCTCACCTACGGGCCGAACCTCTGGCCCTCGACCCACGACCCGGAGCTGATGGCCCTGGTTCGCCGCGTCCACGAGGACCTGGGCTCGGAGACGGTGCCCATCTACGACGAGTCCCCCTGCTGGATGAACGACGCCGCCCCCTTCAAGGACCTGAACCCGGGGATCACGGGTATCAACTTCAACAGCCGGGGGTACGACACCCTGGCAGCCAACCACTCGCCGGCCGACGACGCCGCCAACGTGCCCATGGACTGCGTGGAGAGCGCCTTCGTGACCCTGAGAGAGGTGGTGGCCCGCATCGCGGGGGTCGGGGAGACCTGACGGGCCGGGGATCGGTCGGCGCCAGCCTGACTGCGCTTCT
The DNA here is from genome assembly GCA_026706075.1 of Gemmatimonadaceae bacterium. Taxonomy (GTDB): domain Bacteria; phylum Latescibacterota; class UBA2968; order UBA8231; family UBA8231; genus UBA8231. The sequence goes on along the minus strand of JAPOZM010000043.1, from coordinate 18,282 downwards.
GCAGCCGGGGAGACGAAATCAGGGCGTCTCGGGCGGCCCCTCTCCGCCATCCTGGTCGGCGGGCCCCGGGGGCGGAGCGTCCGGCGGCAGCAGGCACGGCGCCATGCCGGCGGCGAAGTCCAGGACGAACCGCGCGTCGAGTCGTGCCTGCCGGGCCTGCTCTCGGGAGAACTCCGCCTCGAGGTAGAACGCCGGGGCCCGGTCTCGCGCCAGGTAGGACGAGACCTGCCGGATCCTGTCGATCGTCTCGGCGTCGACGCCCGGTCCCTTGGCGGCTGCCGCCTCGGCGAAGGCGCTGCCCACGTCATGCAGGCGCGGGTACTCCATGCACATCGCCTTGAGCAGCCCCTTCAGCGATAGCTCCACGATCTCCTGGGCTCGCCGCACCGCCAGGTTCCAGCGCTCCCGCTCCCAGCTCCGGTCCAGCTCCTCGGCCAGGAGCCGGGCCTCGTCCAACAGCCTCCGGGCGACGTCGTGGTTGGTCACAGCTCGACCACCTCGCCCGGCGCCCAGTCCGGCTTGAGGTCCCAGTGCCAGGAGCCGTCGGCGTGCGTCACCTTGCGGGTACCCAGCTCGTCCATGCGCCGGCGCAGGCGTTCCATGCGGTCCCCCAGGGGGCCGGAGTCGTGGAGCACGATGCCGTGGTCCAGGATGTCGAGGAGGATCAGGGGACGGGCCTCCAGGTCCCGCGCGGTCATGAAGACCGGGTAGGGGTCGGGACGCAGGCCCCGGTCGCGCAGGCGGGTTGCCACCGGATCGGCCTCGAGTTCGTGGAGGAGGCGCACGAAGCGCGGCATCGTGTCGCTGGCGACGCGGGCGACGACGACCAGCAGGTCGATGTCGCTGTCCGGACGGGCCTCGGCGCGGGCCACCGAGCCGAAGAGGGCGCAGCCGAGCACCTGCTCGCCGGAGTGGTGGTCCCGCAGGCGCTCGAGCAGGAGCTGGAGGTACTCGCGGTAGTCGTCGTAACCGATGTGGCCCCGGTTGTTCATCGCGTCGGTGTCGGATCGGCGTCGCCATGGACCAGGTGGCAGCGCGCCAGACCGCCGCCGGAAACGTAGGACATGGGCGGCTCCTCCTCCACGCACCGCGGCTCCACCAGCGGACAGCGGCCGCAGAACTTGCAGCCCTCGGGCGAGTCGGCCGGGTTCGGCGTGTCCCCCTCCAGGATCTCGCGCTCGACCCGGGCCCGGGGGTCGGCTACGGGGATCGCCGACAGCAGGGACCGCGTGTAGGGGTGGCGGGGCCCGGCGAAGAGGCGGCGGCTCTCGGCCAGCTCCATGATCTGGCCCAGGTACATCACCGCGATGCGGTCGCAGATCCGCTCGAGCACGCTGAGGTCGTGGGCGACGATGATGTAGGTGAGGCCCTCCTCCTGCTGCAGGTCGAGGAGCAGGTTGAGGATCTGGGCCCGCACCGAGACGTCCAGGGCCGACACGGGCTCGTCCAGCATCAGCAGCCGCGGCTTGAGGGCCAGGGCCCGGGCGATGCCGATGCGCTGCCGCTGGCCGCCGCTGAAGGCGTGGGGGTAGCGGTTCATGTGGGCCGCGTTCAGCCCCACCCGCTCCAGCAGACCCGCCACCTGGTCGGTGAGCTCGGCGCCCCTGATGCGCCCTCGGATGATCAGGGGCTCGGCGACGATGTCGCGCACCGTCATGCGCGGGTCGAGGGCGGAATAGGGGTTCTGGAAGACATACTGCATCTGGGCCCGCAGCGTCTTCAGGCCCTCCGCGTCGAGGCTCAGGACGTCCATCCAGCCGTCCGGCCCCCGGTACTCCACCGTTCCCGCTGTCGGCTCGATGGCGCGGATGACGCTGCGGATCGTCGTCGTCTTGCCGCAGCCGCTCTCGCCGGCCAGGCCGAGGATCTCGCCTTGGTGAACGTCCAGGTCGACGCCGTCCACGGCCTTGACCGCGCCCACCGGCCGGCGGATCAGCCCCTTGAGGACGGGGAAGTAGGTCTTCAGTCCCCGGACCTTCAGGATCACGTCAGGAGCGGGCATCGGCGGCCGCCTCCGTCCGGTAGCACCGGGCGCTGTGCCCGTCCCCGACTGCCGCCGGGGGGACGGGCCGCGGGCGGTCGCAGAGGCCGGCCTCGAAGAGGTCGCACCGCGGCCCGAAGGCGCATCCCGGCGGCACCTGGCGCGGGTCGGGCACGGTCCCCCGGATCGCCGGGAAGCGCTCCTTGTGCCGCTGCCCCGGCTGCGGAATGCTCCTCAGCAGGCCCTGCGTGTACGGGTGGGCGGGCGCCTCGAAGATGCGCTCCACCGGGCCTTCCTCGACGATGCGGCCCATGTACATCACGTTCACCCGCGAGCAGAAGCCGGCCACCACCCCGAGGTCGTGGGTGATGAGCAGCACCGCCAGGTCGAGGGAGGCCCGCAGCTGCCCCAGCAGCTCCATGATCTGGGCCTGGATGGTCACGTCCAGGGCCGTGGTCGGCTCGTCGGCGATGAGCAGGGCCGGCCGGCAGGCGAGGGCCATGGCGATCATCACCCGCTGCAGCTGGCCGCCCGAGAGGTTGTGCGGGTACAGGCCGGCCACGCGGGCCGGCTCCGGGATCCCCACCTGCTCGAGCAGCTCCTCGGCCTCGGCGTGGGCCCGGGCCCGGCTCTTGTCCTGGTGCAGCCAGATCACCTCGGCCACCTGGTGGCCGACGCTGAAGACCGGCGACAGGGAGCTCATCGGCTCCTGGAAGACCATGGCCACGTCGTTGCCGCGGACCTCCTGGAGGCGCCGGCTCCCCGGGTCGAGGCGGGCCAGGTCGGTGGGCGGCGCCCCCCGCGGCTGGTGGAGGCGGATCGAGCCGGCCAGGCGCGCCGGGGGCTCCCGCAGCAGCCGCAGCACGCTCATGGCGGTGACGCTCTTGCCCGAGCCGCTCTCGCCCACGAGTCCCACGGCCTCGCCGCGGTGGACCACGAGGTCGACCCCCTGGATGACGTCGACGCCGCCGTCGAGGGTGTCGAAGGAGAGGTTCAGGTCCTCGATCTCGAGGACCGTCTCGCGTGCGTCGGGGGCCGCGGTCATCGTCAGTCGGTGTACGGGTCGGCGGCGTCGCGGAAGGCGTCGCCGAGGAAGTTGAAGCAGAGGACGACGACGACGATGAAGAGCGCCGGCATCAGCAGCCAGGGGTGGAAGTAGAGGGTGGTGAGGTTGCGGCCGTCCTGCAGCAGGACGCCCCAGCTGGTCATGGGCGGGCGGATCCCCAGGTTGAGGAAGGAGAGGGCGCTCTCGGCGAGGATCATGGTGGGCACGGCGATGGTGGCGACGACGATGATCTCGCCCATGACGCCCGGGATCAGGTGGCGGAAGATGATGCGCTTGTGGCTCGCCCCCATGAGCACCGCGGCGGCGACGAACTCCTCGCTGCGCAGGGAGAGGACCTTGCCGCGGACGATGCGGGCCAGCGACGTCCAGCCCAGCAGGGAGAGGATCAGGGTGATCATGAAGTAGCTGGTCACCTGGTCGATGTCCGGCGGGATCGCCGCCGACAGGGCCATCCACAGGGGGATCTGCGGGAAGGCGCGCAGCATCTCCACCGTGCGCTGCAGGAGCTCGTCGATCCAGCCCCCGAAGTAGCCGGAGGTGACCCCGAGGACGGCGCCGAGGAGGACGCTGATGGTGACGCCCACGAGGCCGATGGTCAGGGAGATGCGGGCGCCGTAGAGGATGCGCGAGAGCTGGTCGCGCCCCTGGCGGTCGGTGCCGAAGAGGAACAGCCCCTCCCCGGGCGGGGCGTCGACGCCGAAGAGGTGGAGGTCGGTCCTCACCCCCAGGAAGGAGTGCTCGTCGCCGCGGGCGAAGAGCCGGAAGGGATGGATGCGCTCCGGGTCGGGCGCGTACAGGGTGCGGCCGCTGCGCTCGTCGACGCTCGTCCTCAGGCCGTAGGCGAAGGGCGGCCAGTGGAAGCCCTCGGCGGTGAACAGGTGCAGGCCCTGGGGCGGCACGTAGGCGCGGCGGGCGAAGCGGTGGTCGGGCCCGTAGGGGGCCAGGAACCCGGAGAGCAGGGTCACCAGGTAGAGGAGGCCGAGGACGACGCCGGAGGCGAGGGCCACCCGGTTCCGGCGGAAGCCGATCCAGGCCAGCTTCCACTGGCCCGCCGTGGAGAGGCTGTCGCGGGGCTCACTCAAGGCGGATCCTCGGGTCGACGAGGGCCAGGAGGATGTCGGCCACCAGGTTGCCGAGGAGGAGCAGCACCGCCAGCAGCATCAGGAAGGTGCCGGCCAGGTACATGTCCTGCGTCTCCAGGGCCCGGTAGAACAGGGGGCCCGTGGTCGGCAGGCCCAGGACGATGGAGACGATGATCGAGCCCGAGACGAGCTGCGGGATCTGCAGACCCATGATGCTGATCATGGGGTTGATCGCCACGCGCACGGCGTACTTGTAGATCACCCAGCGCTCGGCCAGCCCCTTGGCGCGGGCCGTGGTGATGTAGGGCCGGCCGAGGACGTCGAGCATGCTCGTGCGCATGAGGCGCGTCATCGTCGCCGTCCCCGCGGCGCCGATGACGACGACCGGGATCCACAGGTGGCGCAGCAGGTCCCACACCCGGTCCAGGCTCCAGGGGGCGTACTTGTACTCCGGCGAGAACAGGCCGCCGGCGCTGCCCCCGAACCAGAACACGGAGGCGTACATCGCCACCAGGGCGATGACGAAGTTGGGGACGCAGAGGCCGATGAAGGCGACGAAGGTCAGGCCGTAGTCGCCCGCCGAGAGGCGGTGGCGGGCGGAGTAGATGCCGATGGGGATGGCCACGGCCCACATGAACAGCAGCGACCCGAGGGACATGACGAAGGTCAGGCCGAGGCGCTCGCCGATGAGGTCGGCCACCGGCCGGCGCCACTCGAAGGAGTAGCCGAAGTCCCCCTGCAGGCAGCCCCCGATCCAGTAGAGGTACTGCTTCCACAGGGGGTCGTCGAGGTGGTACTGCTCGCGCAGGGCGTCGAAGGCCTGCTGGTCGGCGCGGGACTCGCTCTCGGCCAGCTGCGCCTGGAGGGAGTCGAAGAAGTCCCCCGGGGGCAGCTGGATGACGACGAAGGTCAGGATCGAAATGACGAACAGGGTCGGCACCAGCCGCAGGAGCCGCCGCAGGATGTAGGTCGCCATGGGCCGCTCTCAGCGCCCGGCCCCGGCGCCGCGGCTGAAGAAGGTCTCGGGGCTGAGGTACCCCGGGGTCATGGTGACCCACGAGGAGATCGCCCTCTCCGGGACGTTGCCGAAGTCGTCGCTCAGCACGCCGATCTGCGATCCCTGGGTGACCAGCGGGATGACCCACATGTTCTCGGCGTGGTTGGCGATCACCTCGCGCCACAGCCGCTGCCGCTCGGCGCGGTCGACGGTGACCGACATGATGCCCTGGATCTCCTGGAGGCGTCTGGCCCCCGGCGGCGGCTCGGCGCCCCGGCGGCCGCCGCTGAGGTACCAGCGCGCCCAGTGGTGGGCCCACTCCGACCACAGGCTGGTGGCGAACCACCGGGGCGAGCTCAGCAGCGGAAAGGTGGCCTCGGCGCCGACGATGCCGATCATGTGCTCGCCGTTCTGGGTGACCCGCTGGTGGTAGAGGGTCCTCTCCTCCGGCTTCAGGGCCGTCTGGATCCCCACCTCCTCCCACTGGGAGCGCACGATCTCCACGGCGTCCATGTCCGGCCCCTCGACGACCATCAGCTCGAGGATCAGGCTCACCCGCTCGCCGTCGGGCCCCAGGCGGAAGCCGGCGTCGTCGCGGCGGTCGAGACCGATCGAGTCGAGCAGGGCCCTGGCCCGCTCCGGGTCGTAGCGGGCGTGGTCGGGCGCCTCCGGCACCTCCACGTAGTCCGGCGCCGAGGGGTGCAGGGCCATCGGCGTGATCCGCCCCGAGCCGCCGTAGCAGAGGCGGTTGATCAGCTGCCGGTCGATGGCCAGCGACAGGGCGATGCGCAGGTGCCGGCTCTGCAGCAGCTCGCGGACCACGGGATCGCCGGGGTACTCGAGGTTGGGCATGATCCCGCGGATGCCTGGGGCGTCGTACTCGATGATGCGGTAGCCGCGCTCGTCGGTGAAGGAGCGCAGCAGGGGCAGGTCCTCGTGGTTGAAGTGGCGGAACTGCATCTGCAGGGCGCCGGTGACCGCCCGGAAGTTGATCATCTCCCGGTTGAGGAAGATCTCCATGCGGATGCGGTCGAGGTAGGGGAGCTGGTTGCCCGCCGGGTCGACCTTCCAGTAGTAGGGGTTGCGCTCGGCCAGCAGGTGGCTTCCCGGCTTCCACTCGGCCACGCGCCAGGCGGACATGACCGGGCGCTCGGGGTTGAAGTCGTTGGCTTTCTGCTCGAAGAGGGAGTACCCCGCCAGGTCGTCGGCGCCCGCCGCCGGCAGGTAGCGCTCCAGGTAGTGGCGGGGGGCGAAGAACCCGGCGCGCTCGAAGACCAGGGGCCACTGGTTGCCCTTGAAGGCCAGGTACTTCACCGCCAGCGGATAGGGACGGGCGAAGCGCAGCTCCACGGTGAAGCTGTCGATGCGGGCCAGCTCCATCGGCTCGTCGTCGGGCGCCCAGTAACGAGGCACGGTGCCGCTGAGGTTGGGGTCGCCGGCGATCTTCTCCCACCAGAACAGCACGTCGTCGGCCGAGAAGGGATGGCCGTCCGACCAGCGCAGGCCCCGGCGCAGGTGCAGCCTCAGGGTGCGGTCGCCGTCGGCGTACTCCCAGCGCTGCACGAGCCCCGGGCCGACCTCGAGGCCGCCTTCCTCGGAGGCGCGCCAGCGGACCATCTGCTCGTAGACGCAGCGGCCGTAGGCGTGGAAGTCGCTGGAGCCGCGCATCATGCGGTGCCAGGTGCCGCCGTAGCGCCCGATCTCCTGGGCCGGCGTCACCACCATCGGCTCCGGCGGCAGGCGCTCGGCCAGCGGCGGCAGCTCGCCCCGCCGGACCGCCTCCTCCAGCAGCGGCGCCTGGCGGTATGCGGCCGCCCCGGCCTCCGGCGCCGGGGCCAGCAGCAGCCCCATGGCGGCCAGGCGGCCCAGGGCGCCGCACAGGCGTCTCCCACGCCAGATGTCCGCAGTGCTCAACGGCAACAGGTCTCTTCCTGCGATGTGGACCGGATTGGGTGAACATAGGCAGAGCCTGGCCCGCCTGCCCGTGGCGGCCCCGGGGCCTTTTTCGTTTGCACCGCCGCCCGCCCGGGGCGAGCTTGATCGCCGCCAACCCGTCCAAGGAGCCAGCCCATGAGACGTCGGCGATTCATCGGCGCCCTCGGAAGCTCACTCGCCGCCTCGGCGGCCCTCGGCCCGCTGCCGCTGCTGGCGGCCGCCCTCGACAGCCGCCACCTCGTGGCCACGCCGGAGGCCCGGGCCCGCTACCTCGCCCGCATGCTCGACATGCTGTGCACGGGCTTCGGCCCGCGCTACGCCGGCAGCGAGGACTACGACCTGTCCGCCGAGCTGATCCGCCGCGAGCTGGCCCTGGCCGTGCCGCACACCGAGCTCGACTGGTTCGAGTTCCTCGGCTGGCGCCTGCTGGAGGAGCCCGTGTTCTACTGCGACGGGCGCAGCCTGGAGTGCTATCCCGCCTTCGGCAGCGCCTGGCCCCCGGAGCAGGGGGCCCGCGGCATCCTGAGGGCCCGGGAAGAGGAGGGGGGCGCGCCCTTCGCCATCGTCGATCCTTCCTCGGGGGCGGCGGCGGCCCACGTGACGGTCAGCGCCTACGGCCGGGCCGTGACCGGCGCCATCTCGCCCGGCCACGAGGGCGCCACCGTCCCCCGGGTGTGCGTCGGAAAGCAGGATGTCTCCTTCCTCCAGCAGGCCGCTGCCGAGGGGGCGCGGGCCCGCCTGCACTTCAAGGCGGAGTTCGTCCCCGGCGCCCGCACCTGCAACATCGTCGGCACCCTGCCCGGCGAGACCGAGGAGGAGATCCTCGTCTTCGCCCACGCCGATACCCAGTACAACACGCAGGGGGCCAACGACAACACCGCCTCCCTGATCGTCGTCCTCATGCTCGCCCACGCCGTGTCGGGTACCCGTCCGCGGCGCACCCTGACCTTCATGGGCACCGGCGCCGAGGAGTACAACCTGCTCGGCGCCCTGCACTACGCCGCCCGGAGAGAGGCCGAGGGCACCCTCGACCGCATCCGGTTCTGCGTCAACTTCGACTCCCTCACCTACGGCCCGAACCTCTACGTCCACACCGACGACCCGGAGCTGGTGCGGGTCATGGACGCCATCCACGACGACCTGCGCCCACACAACCGGTTCGACCCGGCCTATCCGATCGCCTTCGAGAACCAGCCGTTCATCCGCGGCGAGGCCCGGATCTTCAGCGACGCCGGCGCCCGCACCATCGACCTCAACAGCCGGGGGTACGACGAGGACCAGCTGCCCTTGTGGCACCGGCCCGAGGACACGGCCGAGACGGTGCCCCTCGACTGCGTGGAGAACAGCTTCCTCGTCTTCGACGAGTACCTGCGGAGGCTACAGGCGCTGTAGCCGGGCCGGTCCTGACCCCCGGAGGCCGTTGAAAGGGGGCCTCCAACGCCGTAACATGCTCCCGGCAACCCTTCCTGCATCACGGAGATGGCCGCCATGAAGCGACGCGACCTCCTCAAGGGCCTGATCCTCGCGCCCGTGGCCGATCTCTCCCCGGTCCTGGGGGTGGAGGCCGCCGCCTCCAGCCACGCCGGGGCCTCCGCGCAGCCGGGCGTGAGGCCGTCCACGGCGGGCATGCGCTCGCAGATCGCCGGCATGAGCCTCGAGGCCCTCCGCGAGCAGTACCGCAGCGACCTCTTCGACGACTACCTGCCCTTCTGGGAGCGGACCGGCTTCGACTTCGAGCTCGGCGGCTTCATGTGCGCCGTCGACCACGACGGCACCCAGGTGAACACCGACAAGCACATGTGGTACCAGGGCCGGGGGATGTGGACCCACGCCTTCGCCTACAACCACTTCGGCGGCGAGATCCACCTCGAGATGGCGCGCAAGACCCGGGACTTCATCCTGCGGCACGGCATGGACGGGGAGGGCCACTGGGTCCGGACCCTCGACCGCGAGGGCGGCCAGATCGGCGCCGCCGACCGCATGGGCTATACCGCCCTCTTCATCGCCGAGGGGCTCCAGGAGTATGCCAGGGCCGCGGGCGACGAGGAGTCGATGGAGCTGGCCATCGAGAGCTTCTGGAAGGGGGCGAGGCTCTATGACGATCCCGAACGGGACGTGGGGCAGGGATACCTGCCCGTGAGCTATCCCGGGATGCGCATCCAGGGCTTCGAGATGGTCACCATCGTGCTGCTGACCCAGCTGCTGCAGAAACGCGAGGACCCGAAGCTGGAGGCGCGCCTGGCCCATGCGGTGAAGGTCGTCATGGAGCGGTTCTGGAACCCCGAGTACCGCCTCAACAACGAGGCCCTGAACCACGACTACGAGCGCCCCGACGACGACAACGAGGACTACATCTACCTCGGCCACGCCATCGAGACCTTCTGGATGATCCTCCACGAGGCGCTGCGCCGCGGCGACCGGGCCCTCTTCGACCTCGCCGCCGAGCGCATGAAGCGGCACATGGAGGTCGCCTGGGACGATGTCTACGGCGGCTTCTTCCGCGCCATGGAAGTCCACGGATCGTTCACCTTCGACAAGGTCCTGTGGCTCCAGGAGGAGGTCCTCATCGGCATGATGATCCTCCTCGAGCACACCGACCTCGAATGGCCCGAGCGGTGGTTCGGCCGCACCTTCCGCTACGTTCAGGAGAAGTACCCGCTGAAGCCCCACGGCTATCCCATGTGGATCATGGGAGGGGACCGCAAGGTCACCTTCCGGCCCCGCACCTCGCGCAAGGGCAACTACCACCACCCCCGGCACCTGATGCTCAACCTCCTCGCCCTCGACCGCATGATCGCGCGGGGAGGCGGCGTGAGCGACGTCTGGCAGTAGAGGGCCGCGCACGTCCGAGGGGGTGAGCCGGCCCGGCCCCGGGCGGCTCAGATCACGAAGATCATGTTGTCGGTCATGCCGGTGAAGGCGTCGATCAGCGTCCACGCGCCGACCGAGACGAACTGACCGAGCACGAGGCCGAGGAAGAAGGGCCGCAGGGCGCGGAACATCCTCGGCCCGCCGTAGTGCAGGACGCCGATCTTCACCAGCCAGGCCAGGAAGATGCTGAACCACGTCCAGTCCATGACCCGGCTGCCGGCCACCGTCAGCCCCAGCGGATGGAGGGGCCACCACAGGTACTTGTAGCGGAGGAAGGTGAGCAGCCCCATGGCCGAGGCCCCGAAGCCCATGTTCATCCACATCCCCCAGGTCAGGTCGATCGGCCGGCTGACCACCGTGGAGACCAGGTTGAAGGGCAGCAGGTTCGCCCCCAGGCAGAACCAGGAGTGGATGTTGACCCCCCCCACGTCGTAGGCGAGGTGGAGCATGAGCCCGAAGGAGACGACGAGGGAGACCGCCAGGGAGGCGAAGACGCAGCCGAAGACGAGGCGCTTGCTGCCGCGGAAGCGCGTGTCGTCGAGGAGCTTCAGGCCGTTGGCGATGGACGCCATGAGGAAGGTGCGGATGTCCGAGGACCAGCCGTAGGTGTAGCCCAGGGCCGTCACCCCCTGGGCTCCGAGGGAGGGGGTGCCGACGGCGTAGAGCATGAAGTTCGGGGCGATGAGGGGCGCCCGGCAGGCCGCCATGCCGCCCTCGACGACGATTCGGGTGATGGCGATGAAGATGACGAAGGCGATGAAGAGGAACAGCACCCCCGCCCACACCGGCAGCCCGGCGGCGCTCAGCCACAGGAGCATGACCGCCGCCGAGACCAGCAGGCCGAGGACGGCGTTGCGGTAGGAGAGGATCTCGCCGGAGTCGTCCACGTCGGGGGCGCGGGTGAAAGCCTTGCGCACCACGTCCTTCAGGTGGCCCCGGGCGACCCAGGCTCCGTAGAGGACGAGGGTCACCATGGCGCCGATGGCGGTGGAGGAGAAGATCCCCGAGCTGCCGCCGTAGTGGTTGACGCGAAGCCGCAGGTAGACCCCCACCGTGTTGAAGACCCCGTTCAGGACCTTGGCGAGGACGTCGAGGAACCAGAGGCCGAAGGCCACGTCCTGGTTGATCAGGTAGGCGAAGCCGAGGACCGGGAAGCTGATCATGAAGCGCAGCTGGATCGCGTCCCGGAGCATGGGCAGGGTGATGCCCGGATAGAGCACGTTGAGGGAGGGGATGAAGTCGTAGTACTCGTGGAGGCCGATGGAGGAGGTGACGATCGACGCGACGGCGAAGCCGAGCCACATGAGGGGGTTCTTGAAAAAGTTCGAGAGCAGGCCGCCGCGTTGTTCGCCGATCATGTCCAGGGGAGCCCGGATGATCGGGTAGATGAGCCTCTCGTTCTCGATCCACTGCTTCCGCAGGATCACCATGAGGGCCACCATGGCGAAGTAGAAGGCGGCGAAGAACACGCTCCAGAAGGCGAGGGGCCGCAGCCACAGGCCCCAGGGAATGGATGCGCCCTCCGGCAGGCCCTCGAAGAAGTACTTGGCGGCCAGGGGATCCTCGACCACCATCCAGCCGCGGACGAAGGGTGCCACCAGGTTGGCCCAGTCGTTCTCCGGGGTGGCGAAGTAGGGGAGGGTGGCCATCAGCGGGATCTGGTAGTGGGTCAGCCCCATCCCCGTGACCGCGCACGAGGTCATCATCATCACGTAGACGAGGATCAGCTCCGCGGGACGGAAGGCAACCCTCGGGCCGAGGAGCTTGAGGACCACGTTGACGCCGGCCACCAGGAAGAAGAACACGAACAGGGCGCCCCCGGTGCTGAAGTCGTCGGACATGCGGGAGCTGCGCAGGAAGATCTCGCCGTACTGGGTCCCTCCGGCCACAAGGGCCGAGCAGACCAGGCCGGTGAGGAAAGCCCGGAGGGTGACGCCGGAGGACTTCGTTCCCGCCGCGGCCGGGGCCGGTCGGGTCATCTGGGGCGGGGGCTCATTGCGCCCAGAAGCCGGAGACCTCGCCGCCTCTGTCGGCCATCCGGCGGAAGGCGAGGAGGTTGCGCATCAGGTGCCGGGGGTGGTGGTAGATGTCCGCGCGGGACGTGCCGGAGGTGAAGGTCACCTTGCGGTCGCCGCCCCGTGTGAAGGTCCGGTAGCCGTGGGGACCCAGGTAGAACCGGTCCTGCACGTACTCGTAAGTCTGCGCGAACCACTGCTCCGGCCAATCCAGCGTCGTGTGCTCCATGAGGATGGCGTTGCCGATGAGGACCTCCTCCTGCAGCCAGAGCACCTTGTCGAAGGTGTAGCCGCCGTGGATCTCCACGGCCCGGAAGAAGCCGTCGTAGACGTCGTCCCAGGCGACCTCCATGTGCCGGCGGAAGCGCTCGGCGGCGAGGTCGAAGAGCGCCCGGTCGCGGCGCCGCATCGCCTCGGGCATCACCATCCACAGGGTCTCGATGGCGTGGCCGAGGTAGATGAAGTCCTCGTTCTCGTCGTCGGGGCGTTCGTAGTCGTGGTTCAGGGCTTCGTTGGTGAGCTGGTACTCCGGGTTCCAGAAGCGGTTGATGATGCCGTCGAGGACACGGTCGGCCAGGGCCTCCAGCTTCGGGTCGGAGTGCTGGCTGAGGATCTGCGACAGGATCAGGATGGCGATCATGTGGCTGCCCAGGGTGCGCATCCCCGGGTAGGAGAGGGGGATGTAGCCCTGCTTCGTGTCGATCTCCGGATCGTCCCACCGCTCCATGGCTCGCCAGAGGCTGTCGACGGCCAGGTCCATCGATTCCTGGTCACCGGTGGCCCGGGCGTATTCCTGCAACCCCTCGGCCACGAACATGGCGGTGTAGCCCCGGGCCTCGGCGGGACCGGTGACGTTGCCTTCGCGGTCCAGGCCCGTCACCCAGTTGCCGTCCTCGTCGCGCCCGTGGCGCAGGAGGAAGTCCCGGGCCTTGCGCGCCACCTCGAGGTGCTCCTCGCCGCCGAAGTGGTTGTACAGATGGGAGTAGGTCCACAGGCCGCGGCCCTGGTACCACATGTACTTGGAGTCGTCCCGCAGGTTGCCGTCGAGGTCCCTGCTGCACAGGAACCCACCCAACTCGTGGTCGACCCCGTGGCGGTCCCACAGGGGCAGAAACTCCTCGAAGAGCTGGCGGTGGTAGCGGTCCCGCAGGTCCTGAAGGCTCCTGCCGGCGATCCTGCGGTCGGCGTCGTCTCTCATGCGAATTCGCTCCCGTAAGTCCGCGGTCACGGCGGCCGGAGGTAAGATAGGCTGTCCTCGGCGGGACCGCTTCACCCGTGATGAACCTCGGCGGACTCGGGAGGAGTGGTCTGCGAAAAAGAGAGCGGAGGGTCCTGCTGGAGCGTCCCGGGACGATGTCGACACCGGCCAGGCGATCCGAAACCTCCAGTCGGAGAATGAGTTACGAGTAGAGAACCCTGATCACGACCCGGTGCGCGCGTCGCTTTCGTCCTTGGGCAAGGGAGTTCTGAAATAACGCTTGGAGTCCCGGCCTTCTCTGACCTATATTCCACCGGTCCCACCGGACCGGTGGGCGGATTCGTCATCAACCATCCCCCAACTCTGCACGGGAGCAAATCAGCATGAGAGCCGCACGATTCATCTTCGTCGCCGGAGCCCTGGTGGCGCTCACCGCCGGCATGGCGGCCGCCCAGGGCGCCATCGGCGGCGAGGAGAACGAGATCACCGAGAGCCGCATGCCCACGGTGCTCACGGTCGAGGTCGAGGACATGACCGTCAGCAGCTTCCCCGTGGACATCCCCTTCACCACCAGCGGCTCGGCGGCCACGGTCTACCTGGCCGTGTACACCAACCTCTCCGACGCCGACCTGCCCGGACGCACCACCGAGGGCGAGTTGAACTGGCACACCTACCAGGAGATCGATTACGCCCTGTACGTCTCCCCCGGATCGCGGTTCGAGCCCGGCTCGCACTCGATCACCTGGGACGGCAATGACATGGGCGGCAACGGTGTCGATCCGTCCGGCAGCTACCGCTTCTTCATCATCGCCCTCGATGACCAGGCGCCGATCAACATGGTGGGCTACACCAACGCCCGGCATACGGCGGAGTCCTGCCTGGCCCGCGATCAGAACGGCGATCTCTTCATCCTCACCGGCGGCAGCATACCCAAGCTCACGGACGGAGGCCCGCGCCACCTGTTCATCACCAAGGTCGGCACCAACTGGATCGAGACCCCGGGCGCCTGGCAGGCGATCGATGTGGAGGACATGGTGGCCGCCGTCAGGCACGAAGACGACATCGTGCCCGTCGAGTGGGCCGGCGGCGGCAACGGCAAGCAGTACGGCTCGCTGCCCGGCGACTTCTACGGCGACTCCTGGGACGGCGAGGTCTACGGGTCGATCAAGTTCAACGTCGACCCGGCCAACGGCCAGGTCACCCTCGACACCAACTTCGGCGACCAGGGCGACGGCCGCCTGAAGTTCGAGCCCTTCAGCGACGGCAACCTCAAAGTCGGCTCCACGGGCATCGATTCCTGGGACGGCCTCATCTACTACCCGATCTACGACCGGGGTGGAGATCAGCCCGCCCACTCGAACGTGGGCATCCAGGACCCCGCCACCGGCAATGTCGTCGACGTCCTCGACCTGTCCGAGTGGAACGTGGTCGACGTGGGCGCCGGCAACCAGTCCTTCAGCCCCCACGACATCTGGGTCGACGGCACCGGCGTCTACGTGGTCGGCTACGCCGCCCCGCTGCACCTCAAGATCACCCTCGACGGCGAGTTGAAGTGGATCAACAACAACGGCGACGGCTTTGCCGACAGCTTCAACCCCGACACGGGTGACTACGACTACGGCTCCTTCGCCTACACGCCCTGGAACACGGCGGGCTCGGGCAGCAAGGACGGCTGGGGCTTCGCCTACATCCCGCTGCTGGGCAGCACCACCAGCACGGTCGACATCCTCGGCCCGGACGGCACGGGGATCCTGCACATGGTCGCCACCCACGCTCCCGCCCACTGGCCGCAGTGGGTCGAGTCGATCGAGGAGGACGGTCCCTACGACGGCCTCTACTGGGACATCGGCTCGCGGCGCGGCGGCGGCTCCGATCCCTGGGACGTGCCCGACTTCACCGGATACCCGGCGCGTCAGGCGATCCACTTCCCCTTCGACCTCAAGTCGGCTGTGATCAACAGCGACACGGCCGTGGAGGAAGTGGCGGGCGCCGGCAGGCCCGGGTCCTATTCCCTGGCCGACGCCTATCCCAACCCCTTCAACCCGGAGTCGACGATCCGCTTCAGCCTCCCCCGGGAGGAGCACGTGAGCCTGCAGGTCTTCAGCCTGTCGGGCCAGCTGGTCAAGACCCTGCACGAGGGGTTCGTGGAGGCCGGCGTGTATGAGAGCGTCTGGGACGGGATGAACGAGTCCGGGGAGAGCGCGGCCAGCGGCGTCTACCTGTACAGCCTGCAGGCCGGCTCCTTCCAGGCCACCAAGAAGCTGACCCTGCTCAAGTAGCGGCCAGCGGCAGTTTCGGCAGATGGACGAGGTGAGCGATCTCTTCGAGGGTCGCTCACCTTGTCTGTTTTAAGCCTCCCCGGGGTTCGGCGCGAAGGCCCGCAGCAGGGCCGCTCGCCGGCACTTCCCATGATCCGTGAGGGCGCGGGGCCGACAGGGAATCCTCCGCCAGAAAAGGGAAGAAGGCTCTCATTGGGAACAAGACTTCCTTCGCTCGCGCCGGGTCTGCTGCTTCTCGGCGTCCTCGCCGGGCCGGCCGGGGGCGACGCGCTCCGCGTCGGCCACTGGCAGCAGACCACCTGGTACCGCCACACCTTCGACGCCGATGAGGCCAGGGACGCCCTGCTGCGGATCACCGCCGCGGGGGAGTACGTCCTCTATCTCAACGGCGCCGAGGTCGCTGCGGACGGCGACTGGCTGACCGCCGAGGCGGTCCCCGTCTCCGTGCAGCAGGGCGACAACCACATAGCCCTGGCGGTGACCAACCTTCCCGGGGAAGGCGGGGCAGGCCTGCTCCTCAGCCTTCAGGGCGGTCCCCTGGTCGCCCGCAGCACCTTCTCCGACGAGACCTCCCCCTGGTACTGGACGGGGGAAAGGCAGGACGGCACGGGCTGGACCACGGCTGCCGTGCAAGACACGTGGAGCCGGGTCGGCGCCGGGTCGATCGACCGGGTGCGGGTGAGCGAGGCGATCTTCCACCCCGAGGCCGAGGCGGTCGCCGGCTATCCGAACGAGGTGAATCTCGCCGGCTCGCCGGAGGGCCGCATCGTCCTGGCCGATCAACGGGGACGGAACATCGCCCTCGGGGCCAACGCCAGCGAGGTGGGCGTGACCGACGGGAACATCGGCCTCCCCGTGTGGTCCCTGCCCCAGGGACTGGGAGCGCTGAATCGCGTCCTCAACATCGCCCTGCCGGAACTGACCCGGATCGAGCGGGTCCGGGTGATCACCAAGCCCCCCGAGGGCAACGAGACCTGGGAGGGCAACTCCCTCCTCGGATACTCGGTGCAGATCAGCGAGGACCAGTCCCGCTGGATCGAGATGGGGGGCCTCAACGACATCGAGAACCATCTCTTCACGGAGGTCCGCTTCAATCCGGTCCTGGCGCGCCACGTCCGCGTCCAGGTGACCCAGGCCGAGGTCGGGGCCGACCCCGCCAAGGTCGCGGAGGTTCAGATCTACGGGGTCGACTTCGTCCCCGCCGGGGCCTACGTCTCCCCGCCCCTGGACCTGGGAGACCCGGAGGCGGTGAAGAACTTCGGCCGTGTCCGGTGGTGGGGGGAAGTGCCTCCCGCCACGTCCCTCGGCCTGCAGTTCAGCACCGGCGACAGCCCGGACACGCAGGACGGGAGCTGGAGCGCCTGGAGCGAGGAGTTCGAGGACTCCGGGGCCCTCATCCCTTCTCCCGAGCCGCGCCGCTACCTGCGCTACCGCGTGAACCTGCGCACCGACGATCTCGAGTTCACCCCCGCCCTCGACAGCCTCGAGATAGGGTATGACCCGGAGGGGATCGCGGCGCGGAGCGCCACTGCCTCCGTGGTCCCCAACGAGGCCCCCATGGGGCAGGACGTGGACTTCCTCGTCAGCGTCGGCATGGCCCTGGAGGAGGGGGATGCACTCGAGCGGATCCGCCTGCGACTTCCCAGCCTCCCCACCGCCGTGAACTCGATCCAGCTCCTGGGGCAGGAGATCGCCGTGCCTGAGTTCCCCACGGGCGAAGGAGGCCTGGACGCGGGCGGGCGGACCCTGTGGGTGACCCCCACCGACGTGCGGGACCTGGACGTCGCCTTCGACCCCCCCCTTACATCCGCCGACGGCAGCGAGATCTCCTTTGCCATCTCGGCGCGGTGCGCCCTCTACACCGACACCCACGAGTTCCGCGCCTCCCTCTTCAGCCCAGGCTCGGAGAATCCCCTGAACGTGCTGGAGGAGACCGCTGACGGGGCCTCCTGGACCGTGGTGGTGACCGACGTCGTGGTCGGAGACCTGCTGCAGGTCAGGGCGCAGCCCCCGGCCTTCTCGCCCAACGGCGACGGGATCAACGACTTCACGGTCATCGAGTTCGCCCTCGCCAAGGTCACCGAGCCCCGCCGGGTGGACGTGGATCTGTACGATCTGAGAGGGCGCCGGGTCCGGAGGCTGGAGACGCCCCGGCTCATCGGGGGCCGCTATCTCCATCCCGGCCTGGGCGCGGCGGGGTCGGCCTTCTCTCCCGGCTTCTGGGACGGAAGGGACGACGCCGGCAACCTGGTGCCTCCGGGGATTTACCTGTTCTCGGTGCGCGCGAACCTGGATGGCGGCGACGAGGCCGGCTCCGGTGTGGTCCATGTGGTCTACTGAGAGGCTTTCCCGCGGAGGTCCCGAGGGGTCGTGAAGGTCGGAATCATCACAGGGTTCGCTCTCGCGGTGGCAGCGCCCCTGCTGCTCTGCCGGTCCGCCGAGGCCCAGATGCTGTCCCGAGACGACTACCCCCTGTGGGAGAAGGAGGCGTACGAGAACATCGGCCGCTTCGGGTACCGCGACTTCGACGAGCGCGACGTGGAGCGGCGGGTCTACGATCCCTTCGGTGTCTACCTGATCGACGGAGTCCCCGTCTTCGCCCTCGAGGAGACCCGAACCCAGGGACCGGAGCGGGGCAGCGGCATCTTCAAGAGCCCGCTCTATCCGAGCATCTTCCGCAACCTGATGATCGGTATGGATTCCTACCGGGGCTGGGCGGCCTCGATCATGGTGGGCGACGCCGTGCCGACGCGGTTCTCCTCCCTCACCCTCAACCTGAGCCGGCTCAACGGCATCCGCTTCGACGCCTCCTCCCGCAAGTCGAGCTTCAGCCTTGTGGGCTCGCGCATCTCCGACCC
>JAPOZM010000012.1 GCA_026706075.1 Gemmatimonadaceae bacterium | reverse complement strand
TCGAATACGGGCTGGGCGCCGCCGGGCGGGTGCGGCTGGAGATCTACAACGTCCTGGGGCAGCCGGTGCGGGTTCTCGTGGATGAGGAGTCCCAGGACGCCGGGATGTACCAGGTCGAGTGGGACGCCCGGGACCAGCGCGGGGCCACGGTGGCTGCGGGGGTCTATCTGACGCGCCTCGTCTACCCGGGAGGAGTGGAGACGCGGCGACTGCTGTATCTCAAGTAGCCGGAGGGAACACCGATGAAGCGCATTTCGAGTATCCTGCTTGCGTCCATGGTCCTGTCATCCGGCGCGTTGGCGGACGTGGTGCCCTTTGAAGGACGGGTCCTGCTGGCGTCCGAGCCACTTGCCATACCTGGAGCCCGGATCGTGCTCTACGACCTGGAGCGTCCGGAGTCCCGGATCAGCACCACCACCGCCGCCGACGGCTCCTTCTCCCTGGCCTGGAGCGAGCTGGTCCGGCCGGAGTCGGACGTGCTGGGGCAGAACTATCCCAATCCCTTCAATCCCTCCACCCTGATTCCCTTCCAGCTCTCCGAGGCCGGGCCCGTGCGTCTGGACGTGTTCAACATGCTGGGCCAGCGACTGGTCACCCTGATGGACGGAGAGCAGCCCGCCGGCCTTCACCAGGCTCAGTGGGACGGCACCGACGGGGCGGGCCGGGCCGTGGGCGCGGGCGTCTACATCTACCGGCTCACCACCCGTGAAGGCCGGCAGACGCGGAGGCTGGTCCTCGTTGACGGCCAGGCAGGCCGGCCCGGCGGTGGAGCGGGGAGCTCCGAAGGGGCGGAGAGCCCGCGATACGGCGTGGAGATCTCCGGCCAGGATATCGTCACCTCGACCTGGGTGTGGTCGCCGGAGATGGGTTCACTCGTTGCCCAGGTCGAGGGCGTGCGGCCGGCGCTGCCGACCGAGCTCGACACGCCCCAGGTGGGACCGAATCCCTTTTCCGGGATCGACCTGGACTCGGTGATCCAGGTCATCACCGCGCTCTGATCGGCCGGGATATTTGGTGCTCCCACGGGGAGTCGAACCCCGGTTGCCAGATTGAAAATCTGGAGTCCTGACCGTTAGACGATGGGAGCGACGCGGCGACTGACGCGGGTACTGCGGAGGCGCTCGAAACTACGGGCGCCCCCCAACCTTAGCAAGACGGCGTCGCTTCAGTCGAAACCGCCCAGATCCGGGTGGCGGCCGCTCCAGCCGGCGGCCGATTCGTAGGCCCGCGCCAGGCGCAGGAGCCCGGCCTCCTCGAAGGGCCGGCCGATCAGCATCAGTCCCACGGGCAGGCCGCCGCGCGTGAAGCCGCAGGGCAGGGAGATCGAGCACAGGCCGAGCTGGTTGGCGGCGGCGGTGTTGCGCAGGCAGAGGGCGTTGACGCGGCGGTAGGCCTCGCCCCAGTCGTCGCACTCCTCCAGCGGCAGCGCCGGGAAGGGGGTGGCCGGCGCCAGCAGGGCGTCGACGTTGCGCAGGGCCTCGGCGGTGCGGCGGCGCAGGGCCTTCCAGGCGCGGCTGATCTCCACGTACTCGTGGGCGCTGACGTCGCGGCCGTCGAGCATGCGCTCGTAGACGATGGGGTCGAAGTCGTCGGGGCGCTCCTCCAGCCACTCGCGGTAACTGGCGTAGGTCTGCACCGCGATCAGGCTCTTGCGGGCCCGCAGCTCGGTGAGCTGGTCCAGCTCCTCCATGGAGATCTCGTCCACGTGGACGCCGAGGTCGGCGAAGACCTGGGCCGAGGCCCGCACCGCGCCCTCGACCTCGGGATCGACGTCCTCCCAGAAGTACTCCCTTGGAATGCAGAGACGGGTGCCTCCGGCCTCGCCCTCGAAGTCGTCGTCGGTGAGATCGGGCTGGGCCAGGGTGTCGGGATCGGCTGGATCGGGTCCCGCGAGGAGGCTGTAGAGCAGGCCCACGTCGGCGACGCAGCGGGCCATGGGGCCCACCGAGTCGAGACGGGGGTCCAGGGGCAGCACGCCGGCGCTGCTGACGCGGCCGAAGGTCGGCTTGAGACCGACGATCCCGCAGAAGGAGGCCGGGATGCGGACCGAGCCGCCCGTGTCGCTGCCGATGGCGGCCGAGGCCAGCCCCGCGGCGGCGGCCACGGCCGAGCCGCTGCTGGAGCCGCCGGGCAGGCGCTGCACCTCGGAGTCCCAGGGGTTCCAGGGGGTGCCGTAGTGGTGGTTGATGCCGGCCCCGCCGAAGGCGAACTCCACGGTGTGGGTCTTGCCGAGGAGGACGGCGCCGGCCTCGAAGAGCCGCCGCGCCACGGAGGCGTCGCGGGCGGCCACGTTGTCCCGCAGGATGAGGGAGCCGGCGGCCGTGGGCAGCCCGGCCACGTCGATCAGGTCCTTGAGGGCCAGCGGCAGGCCGTGCAGGGGGCCGCGGCTCACGCCGGCGTCCGTCCACTCGTCGGCGGCGCGGGCCATGGCCAGGGCGCGCTCGGCGGTGACCACGGTGTAGGCGTTCAGGGTCCCGTCGTAGCGCTCGATGCGGTCGAGGTAGAGCTCGGTCAGCTCCACGGAGCGCAGCTCGCCGTGGGCGATGAGGGAGGCCTGCTCGTGGAGCGGCGCGAAGGGAAGCCGGTCGTTCATGGGGGTTCAGCCCGCGTCGAAGGAGCCGATGCCGCGCAGGTAGGCGGCGCTGCGGCGGGCGGCCTCCCCGGCGCCGCCGAGGGCGGCCGAGGCCTGGTGGACGGTGACCCAGCCGTCGTAGCCGAGGGCCGCGATCTGGCCGAAGACCAGGGGGAAGTCGATGCCGCCCTCCTCCCACAGGGGGATCTGGTCGAAGGGGACGGGGCCGCGGCACCAGGTCTCGATGCGGTCGGCGCCGCCGTCGTGAAGGCGATGGTTCTGCACGTAGACGTTGAAGATCCAGGGCGCCAGGGCCTGGAGCGTCGCCGCGCCGTAGTCCTGTCCGCACAGCTCGAGGTTCGCCGGCTCGTAGGTGACGCCGAAGTTGGTTCGGTCGACGGCGCGCAGCACCCGCACCGACTCGTCGACGGTCTCGAAGAGGGAGCGAGTGTGGCACTGGTGGGCCAGCCGCAGGCCGCGCTCGCGGGCCTCGTCGGCGGCCCGGCGGGCCCACTCGATGTCGTCCTCGGTCTTCATGCAGACCCGCAGCAGGTCGCAGTCGAGGCCGTCCGCCAGGTCGAGGTAGGGGGTGATGTCGCGCAGGGAGCCGGGGCCCTCGTCGGAGTTCTCGGGGATGGGGAAGTCGCCGGTGACCATGGAGACGCCGAGACCGCGGGCGGCCAGCAGCTCCCTCGCCGCCTCCACCTCCTCGCGGGAGGAGTCGACGCCCGCCTGGGAGGCGCGCATGCAGACCGCCTGGTAGCCCTCCCCGGCGGCGAGATCGGCCAGCTCCGCCAGGGGCATGGCGGCCTGGCGCTTGTCGGAGAAGCTCTCTGCCACCCGCGTCGACAGGGAGAGCTTCACGACAGCGGTCCCCGGTGGCCGGTGCGGATCGCCTCGCACAGGCGCATGGTGAGCACCGCGTCCTCCAGGGTGGACCAGGGCTGGCGGTCCTCCAGGATGCAGTCGGTGAAGTGTCTCACCTCGTCGAAGTCGGAGCCGCCCACCGGCTCCAGGTCCAGCTCGTCCGTGACCGGCTCTCCCCGGGTCATGCCCTCGCCCGCGTCGGCGGCCGTGTAGAGCTCCACCTGCCGGCCCCGGGTCAGCTCGAGGTAGGCGGACAGGTCGTCGGCGTGGACCTCGGCGCGCTGGATGCGGAAGCCGACGCCGTAGTGGCTCATGAGGACGCCGATGGCTCCCGTGTCGAAGCGGACCACGGCGTTGTGGCGGTGGTCGGTGGCGCGCCCGCCGTCGGCGACCTCCCCGTGGACGGCGACCGGCCGGGCCGCCGTCATCCCCTGGCCGGCGAGCCAGCGGATCAGGTCGACGTGGTGGATGGCGTCGCAGATCAGCGGGTCCGGGCTGCCCGGCACGTCCGGGGTGCCGATGCGGATCAGGGGCTTGTTGTAGGTGGCGGCCACGTGTACGGCGCCCCCCCGCTCCTGCACCAGCCGGCGCACGGCCAGCACCTCGGGGAAGTAGCGCCGGTTCAGGGAGACGATGGCCCGGCCCTTCGAGGCGGCCTCGGCCTCGGCCATCTGGCGCGTCTCCTCCGAGGTCATGCCGGGCGACTTCTCGACTGACACGTGCAGCCCCCGGTCGAGCACCTCCAGCACGATGGGCAGGAGATGGCCGGGCATGGTCACCACGTGGACCACGTCCAGCTCGACCTCGTCGAGGAGCCGGCGGTAGTCCTGGAAGCCCGGCACCGGTCCGTGCTCCTCCACCGCCCGGGCGAGCCTCTCCGGGTCGAGGTCGCAGACCCCGGCCAGCCGCAGGCGCGGCTCCTCGGCGATCATGCGGAAGTGGCCCTGGGCGTGGCCGCCGCAACCGATGACGGCGGCGTTCAGGCGGGGGGTGGACATGGTATCTCCTCCATGGCGGTCAAACCGAGGCGTCGGTCCGACGGGATCATCGCCACAGCTCCGCATCGATCTGCTCGGACCGGCGGACGCGGCGATCGAACTCGTCGGCTTCCTCCTGGCTCCAGGTGCCGGCCAGGGCGGACAGGTCCCTCTTCCTGCGGGGCGGGTTCAGGCCCACGGCTTCCCGCAGCAGCCGGACCACGGTCCGGTTCAGGCTCTCGCCCGACCTCCGCGCCCGCTCTCGAAGCGCGTCTTCCTGGTCCTCTGGAATGCCCCGGATCGTGGTCTGCAAGGCTGCTCTCCAACGCTGGCATCTACCGACGCACATCTAGTATGCAAGTTAGTTCAAATTCTGAATCAACTAGTCGGGATGATTGCAGGGTACAGGTCAATCCGCTCACCCCATCCGCGTGAAGCCGCCGTAGCCCTGGCGGTCCTCCTCGCCCTCCACGTTCCCATCGGGGAAGTACTCCGGCCAGCGGCGCGTCACCCGCGCCAGGGTTCCCTCGTCGGCGAACAGCTCCTCCGGGAAGCCGGGCTTGAGGCGGCAGTCGAAGACCACGGGCGGGGTGAGGACCTCGTGGTGGCGGTGGATCCGCGAGCCGGCGGCGTGCACGTCGGCGGCCGGCTCGAAGCGGGTGAAGGCGCTCCACAGGAAGGCGACGTTGCGCTCGACCACGGCCGTGTCCTCGACCAGGAACAGCAGCGGCCAGGAGGACACGCGGGGGTCCCGCGCCAGGCGCTGGGCGTAGTCCCGGTCCTCGGCGTAGGAGGGGCCGGCCACGGCGAGGGCACCGGGGCAGTACACGGCGGCCTGGCGGGCGCCGGCGGGCAGCTCGCCGCTGAACTCGCCCGGCAGCTCGCGCACCGGATCGCCGATGCCGAGGAGGATCCCCTTGCTGCCCTCGTTCACGGCGGGGCCCGAGTAGTCGAGGGTGTCCATGGCGAGATTGGCGATGACGAAGAGGTCGGTCTCGAAGCGGCAGCGGGCGAGCACGTGGGACAAGACCTGCCGGAAGTCGGCCTGGTCGACGCCCGGGCCGTCGTATACGACGAGGAACTTGGTCAGCGCCAGCTGGCCGCCGTCCTCGCCGAGGATGCGGAAGGCGAACTTCATCGCCTCGCGCTTGTAGCGCTCCTCCACGACGATCGAGGTCAGGCAGTGGTAGCCGGTTTCGCCGTAGCTCCAGACGGAGTGGATCGAGGGCATGACGAGACGGGTCAGCGGCGCCATCAGGTCCTGGATGTAGTTGCCGAGCCACAGGTCCTCCTGGGGCGGCTTGCCGACCACGGTGGCGGGGAAGACGGCGTCCCGGCGGTGGAAGAGGCGCTCCACCCGCAGGAAGGGGTAGTCGTGGCGCAGGGAGTAGTAGCCGAAGTGGTCGCCGAAGGGGCCTTCGGGCCGCCGCTCGTGAGGCGGGACGTGCCCCTGGACGGCGAACTCGGCCTCGGCCAGGAGCGGGTGAGGGTGACCGTCGACGCGGGTGCGGCGCACCTTGCCGCCTTGCAGCAGCGACGCCAGCACCAGCTCGGGCACGTTCTCGGGGAGCGGTCCGATCGCCGCCAGGATCAGCGCCGGGGGGCCGCCCACCAGCAGGGTGAGGGGCAGGGGCTGCCCCTCCCGCTCGGCGGCGTGGTAGTGGAAGCCGCCCCCCTTCTGGATCTGCCAATGCACGCCGAGGGTGCGCTCGTCGTACCGCTGCATGCGGTACATGCCGAGGTTGTGGTGGCCGGTCTCGGGGTGCTCGGTGTAGACCAGGGGGAGGGTGACGAAGTGGCCGCCGTCCTCGGGCCAGGTCCTGAGCAGGGGCAGCCGCGTGAGGTCCGGTTCCGCCTGGCGGCACTCGGCGACGGGGCCGGAGCGCACCGACTTCAGGCCGACCCGCAAGGCCTCGCGGGCCAGGCCGCGGCGGGACCACAGCTTTGACGGCGACAGGTCGGGCAGGTCCTGGGCGAGGCTGACCAGCTCCCGCAGGAACCGCCCCGGGCGGGGCCCGAAGGCCAGCTCCACCCGCCGCGGCGTGCCGAAGAGGTTGGTCACGCAAGGGAAGTCGGCGCCCTCGACGTTGCGGAACATCAGCGCCGGCCCCCCGGCGGCGATGACCCGGCGGTGGATCTCGGCGATCTCGAGGTCGGACGAGACCGGCGCCTCCACGTCGACGATCTCCTTCTCGCGCCGCAGCAGGTCCAGGAACTGCCCGAGGTTGGTCATGGGGCCGGAAGGTAACGGCGGCTGTGGAGGGGCGGCAATGCGGGGGCCGCGGTGCTTTGCGGGGGAGTGAGGGGGCCGGCTACATTCGGCGAGATGAGATTCACCGGTCAGCTCCAGTACTTCCGCTCCCCCGTCGACGGCCGGCTCCACCCGTGCGCCGTCTGCGCCACCGATACGGGTCCGGAGCCGAAGCCGCTGATCATCGAGGTCAGCCCCGGCGCCATGAGCGACCTGCCGGGGGCGGTAGCCCTCACCGAGGAGATGGCGGCCATCGCAGCGGACTCGGGTCGGTCCTGCGTGGTCCTGCGTCCCACGGGGCGCGGGCCGGGCTCGGTCTACCAGAACTACGGCGAGGTCGACGTCCTCGAGGCGATCGAGCATGTCGCCGCCCACCATGCGATCGACCGGGACCGCATCAGCATCACCGGCGCCTCCATGGGCGGCGCCGCGGTCTGGTACCTGGTCTCCCACCACCCCGACCTCTTCGCCGCGGCGGCGCCCTTCTGCGGCTACTGCGACTACCGGCTGTGGGAGAAGCCAGGCGGCCTCAGCTTCCACATGCACCCGTGGGAGGAAGCCTCCTGGCAGTCGCGCTCGGCGGCCTTCCTGGTGGACAACCTGCGGCACACGCCGCTGTGGATCGTCCACGGGGAGTGGGACCGGGCCGTGGGCGGAGGGGTGCCCGTGGCGCACTCGCGCCAGATGGCGGAGCTGCTGGCGGAGAGGGGGTTCCCCCACACCTACACCGAGGTCCCCGGCACCGGCCACGACTGCCGCACGCCGGAGATCTGGAAGCAGGTGATCCCCTGGCTGCTGGACCAGCGCAAGCCGGAGTCTCCCGCTCACGTATCCCTGACCGCCCACACCCTGCGCCACAACCGCTGCTACTGGGTCGAGATCGACCAGCTCGCCCGCTGTGACTCACCCGGCGAGGTGGACGCCCGCCGGCTCGCAGACCGCCTTACCGTGAGCACGGAAGGGGTCCGCGCCCTGTCGCTGGGCCCCCTGGAGGCGGGAGCCGCCCCGGAGGTGGTCCTCGACAGCCAGGACCTCGGCCGCCTCGACCCGGGCCGCCGCCAGTCCTTCCGCCGTCCGGACGGCGTCTGGGAGAGGGGCGCCCCGCTGGAGGGTGAGAAGCGGCACGGGTGCTCGGGCCCGATGGGAGACCTGTTCTTCGACGGCCTGCTGCTGGTGCCCGGGACCAGCGGCTCGGAGGAGGAGGGTTTCTTCAACGAGTGGGTGGCCGGCCACGCCGCGGCGTACTTCCGCAGCCGCAACGGCGGCGTCCACCGCGGCGGCATCATGGGCCAGAACACGGTGGACCTCCCCATCGTCCGGGACGCGGACCTGACCGCCGAGGACCGCGACGGCCACAACCTGCTGCTCTACGGGACCCCCGCCAGCAACTCGGTGATGGCCGAGTTCGCGGAGCACCTGCCCGTGGCCTTCGAGGACGGCGCCGTCCGCCTGGCGGGCCACCTCTACCGGGGCGACGGCGCGGCCGTCTTCGCCCTCTTCCCCCACCCCCGCAACCCGCGGCGCTACGTCGCCGTCCACGGCGGCGCCACGCCCGACGCCGTCTGCTGGGGCAGCCACCTGGACATGCAGCTGCTGCCCGACTACCTCGTCTACGCCGGGGGCGAGGTCCTGGACTGGGGCTTCCGGGACAACGACTGGAGACCGATTCAGCCGGTGATGAAGTCGAGGTAGTTCTCGGGGTGAACCACCCGGAAGGAGGCGCCCGGGTAAGCCTTGCGCCAACCGGCGGGCGCGCGGACGGCGGCCCGGCTGGACCACTTCATCTCCGCGGCCTGCAGGCGCCCGCCCCACTCCTCGACCAGGTCGATCTCCTGCTGGTCGTAGGTACGCCAGAAGCGGCTCTCCAGCAGGCGCCCCGTGTACAGGTTGTGCTTCAGCCGCTCCACGACGACGTAGTTCTCCCACAGGGCGCCCGTGTCCTCTCGCAGGGACAGGGGGTTGAAGTTGTTGATCAGACCGTTCCTGAGCCCGTTGTCGTAGAAGTAGTAGCGCCGGCTCTTGGTGACCTCCTTGCGCAGATTGCGGCTGAAGCCTTGCCGGCTGTAGACGACATAGGCCTTCTCCAGCAGGTCGAGGTAGCGATCGACGGTGTTCCGGGTCATGCCGAGGTGGGTCCCCAGTTCCGCCACCGAGACCTCCCGGCCGATCTGGAAGGCGAGCAGTTGCAGCAGGCGCTGCAGTTTGTCGGCATGCCGCACGCCTTCCAGCTGCAGGATGTCCTTCAGGAGATAGGAAGCGACCAGCTCCCTGATGTAGAGCTCGCGATCCTCGTTCGACTCCATGAGAACGACCTCGGGATAGGATCCGTAGATCAGCCGCAGCTCGAGCTGGGCTCTCGTCTCATGGGCCTCTTCCACCTCCTGCAGCTCCATCTGCGCCAGGGGCAGGAGCAGCAGCGTGTACTTGCGGCCCGTCAGCGGCTCGCCGGTCTGCTGGGCGAGATCGAAGGACGACGAGCCCGTGGCGATGATGCGGAGGTCCTCCACGTGATCGGCCAGGAGCTTCAGGTTCAACCCGATATTCCGCACGTACTGGGCCTCGTCCACGATCAGTGTGCGCCGCTGGCCGACAAAAGCCTTGAGCCTGGCCAGGGACTGGCTCTCCAGGTACTCGCGCACCGAGATGTCCTCGCCGGTCACCACCAGGGCCTCCGGGTCGTACTGTTGGGCATAGCGCCGGACGAGGGTGGTCTTCCCCACCCTCCTGGGGCCGTACACCACCACGACCTTGCCGGGAGCGACCAGACCGTTGAGGCGTGCCAGCTGGGCCTGAGGGATATAGGAATCAGTAGCCATCGACTGAACGAATTAACTTAAATTCGATCATTTGTCAATCCGGAATCTCCGAAGGAGAGCACCCATGACCGCTGCCACCCTGAGCGCCGACCAGATCCGCCGGTTCGAGGAGGACGGCTACCTCATCCTGGAGGACCAGCTCGATCCGGAGCTCGTCGGGCGGGTCCTGCGGATCGCGCGCCGCGACCCGCAGCTGTCCGCCGACGCCAAGGGCAACCAGAACTACGAGGGCGAGGGGCTGGACACCCGCCTGGCCTACCGTCCCGCCCTCGGCGACGACGCCTACAGCGCCCTGGCGCAGAGCCGCCGGATCATCGGGCCGCTGGAGCAGTTGTGGGGCGATCGCGTGCGCTACTACTATCAGCTTCAGATGCTGAAGGACCCCCGGACGGGGGGCTGGCAGTATCACCAGGACTACGGCTACCACTACCAGCAGTTCCTCTTCCCCGCCTTCGCCAGCGTCATGGTCGCCCTCGATCCGGCCACCCGCGACAACGGCTGCCTGAAGGTGGCGCGCGGCTCCAACCGCCTGGGCCGGCTCGAGCACCAGTCCTCCGGCTCCCAGCTGATCACCGATCCCGGCCGTCTCGAGCTGGCCCTGCGGGAGCTGGAGGAGGTCCACTGCGAGCTGCAGCCGGGGTCGGTCCTCTACTTCCACGGCAACACCCTCCACGCCTCGGACCCCAACCTCAGCGAGCAGCCGCGCTGGTCCCTCATCTACGCGTACGTGGCCGCCTCCAACCCCTATGTCCTGCCCGACTGGCCCGAGGACCAGTGCCCCTTGGTCGAGAAGTGGGAGGACGCCGAGGTCGAAGGCGCGGTGCAGGCCCACTGGGAGGCGGTGGCTCCGTGACCCGGCTCCAGCTCCTGTGCACGGGCACGCCCACGCCCCTGGCCCACCGCGGCGGGTCAAGCTACCTCGTCACCACCGGTGGGGAGACCCTGGTCTTCGACTGCGGCCCGGCCTCGGTGCGGCGCATGCTCGAGGCCGGCGTCGAGCTGCCCTCGATCGACCACCTCTTCCTCACGCACCTGCACTACGACCACTGCGTCGACTACGCCTACCTGGTGCTGACGCGCTGGGACCAGGGCGCCGGACGGATCCCCGAGTTGCGGGTCTACGGCCCTCAGCCGACGGCGCACATGTCGCGCCGGCTGCTCGCTCCCGACGGCGCTTTCGGGCCGGACCTGGAGGCGCGTACCGTGCACCCGGGCAGCCACTTCGTGTACGAGGCCCGCGGCGGCGTGATGCCGAGGCGCAGGCCCGATCCGCAGGTGCGGGAGGTGGCCCACGGCGACCGCGTCGAGACCGCCGGCTGGCAGGTCGACGTGGCCGAGGTGGTGCACGTGCAGCCCCAGCTCACCTGCCTCGCCTACCGCCTGACCACGCCGGGCGGGACGATCGTCTTCGGCGGGGACACGGCCCCGGTGGAGAGCCTCACGGAGCTGGCCCGCGGCGCCGACGTGCTGCTCCACATGTGCCACTTCATCAACGGCGCCGAGGACGACGAGCGCCTGACCGGCAGCTGCTCGGGACACCTGGACGCGGCGGCCACGGCGAGGGACGCCGGGGTGAAGACGCTGGTCCTCGTCCACCTGACGGAGCAGCTCGAGACCCCCGGCGTGCGCGAGCGGGTCCTGCACGAGGTGGGCGAGGTCTTCAACGGCCAGGTGATCCTCGGGCAGGACCTGCTCGAGGTGCCCCTGGGAAGGATCGACACGGAGCCGGTGCGATGAGCCCGCGCCCATCGCCTCCCGACTACGGGATCATCCTCAACAACGACGGCGGCTACCTCAAGAACGCCGAGGTCCCGATCTCCGTCGACGACCTGCTGAAGCGGATCTACGGACCCCTGGAGGGGACCCAGGTCGGCGCCCTGGCGTGGTGCGTGGGGGTCGAGGAGGCCCACTGGCCCTCGGAGCGGCTGTCCATGATCGGCGAGGCCGAGGGGCGGCGCTACTTCTCGGTGAGCGACATGCGCCGGGCCGAGAGCCTGAGGGCGATGTTCGACGCCGGCGTCGACCTCTACGGCGAGATGGTGCGCCGGGGGCACGAGCTGGGGCTCGGGGTGTACGCCTCGATCCGCATGAACGACAACCACTTCTGGTCCGACAAGGCCCGCCGCGCCCCGCCGCTGAAGCCGGAGGAGATGGCGGCCATGGAGCGGCCCCATCTCACCGCCTTCCGCAAGAGCCACCCGGAGTGGGTCCTCGGCGAGGGGGCGCCGGCCTGGGCGGCCACGTCGTGGAACATGGCCGTGCCCGAGGTCCGCGAGTACACCCTGCAACGCATCGCCGAGGCCTGCGAGCTGGCCGACTGGGACGGCGTCGAGATCGACTGGGAGCGCCACGCCTTCCACCTGCCCGAAGAGGACGCCTGGCGACTGCGCCACACCCTCACCGACCTGCACCGGGAGGTCCGCCGCATCGGTGACGCCATCGCCGAGCGGCGGGGACGTCCCTTCTTCGTGACCGTCCGCGTCGGCGCCTCCCGGGAGACGAACCGCCGCGTCGGCTACGACCTGGAGGCCTGGATCGGGGAGGGCCTTTGCGACATCGTCGTCACCGGGGCCAACTCGGGGACCGACCCCGGCGTGGAGGTGGAGGCCTACCTGGAGATGATGCGCGGCACCCAGACTCGGCTCTATCCGGGGTTCGACAGCCATGGCGAGTGGGGCCAGGGGCACCTGCTGCCGGCCGGCCGGTGGCGGGAGGCCTGGTTCCGCGGCCTGGCCGCCGGCTTCTACGAGCGCGGCGCCTCGGGGGTGCACCTCTTCAACTGGCACAGCCACGTGCTCAGGGTGAGGCCGCTGCTGCAGAGCCTGGGCTCGCCCGAGACCCTGCGGCGCAAGGAGAAGGTCTACGCCGCCGTCAAGCGCCACGTCCGCGACCGCGGCGAGCTGCGCTACGGCGCCGAGCGGGACGACCGGCTGGGCGGCGAGGTGCCCGTCGACCTGCGTCCCTCGCTGGAGGGCGGGGGTCCGCGGTTCCACGTCGGCATGTACGAGGACCTGTCCGAGGTCGAGGCCCTGGAACTGCAGGTCGATCTCGACCACCTGGCGCCGCGGGACCGGGTCGTCGTGGAGCTCGACGGCCGGCGGCTGGGGGAGCCGGAGCGCCGCAGCCCCGCGGCCGGGGACAGCACGAATCCCGCGGAGGTGTCGGAGAACACCTGGCTCGTCTGGCCGCTGGAGCCGGCCCAGGTGAGCCAGGGCGTCCACGTCGTCGGCATCGACCTGCTCGAGCGGGACCCGCGCCTGCGGCCGCCCGTGGTGGTGCAGAACGTGGAGATCCACGTCCGCTATCCCGGGGAGGCTGGATGAGCCGCCCCGGGGCGGCGCTCCTCGCCCTGCTGCTGGCCGAGGCCCTCGGCGCCGACCCCCGCCTGCTGGAGATCGCCCCGGGAGGGGACCGCTGGCGAACCGCCACCGCGGGACCCTACGATGTCGTCCTCGACATCCGCGACCTCTGGCAGATCAACGCCCACTGGGAGATCAGCCGCGCCGGCAACCACGGCTCCCTGTCGACCACGGTGACCCTGCCTTCCGACTGGGTGCGGCCCTGGCGGCTGCGGTTCTTCCAGGCCGACGACTACCAGGCCGGGGGGGTCGACCGCTCCCAGGCGGCGGACTGGTTCGCCGAGACCGGCTTCGTGGGCCACCGCTTCAAGCAGGTCCTCGTCGACGGACGGGTCGTGTGGGAGAAGGACGTGGCCGACACCGGCACCGGCCAGTACGAGGAGGTCGACCTCAGCTGGGTCGTGCGCCCCGGCCAGAGCTTCGAGCTCACCTTCCGGGTCTTCGACTGCGTGCCGAGCGACGAGGAGCTGGAGGGCGACTACTTCCGCATCCGCTCCGAGGCCTTCCGGCCCCGGGACCACCCGGCGTGGTACGAGCCGGCCACCTACAAGCGCTTCGAGACCCGCACCTACTGGGGCGACGTGGTCCTCCACGACGCGACGGCGGCGGACTCGGCGGTGGCCGCGGCCACGGCGTACGACTGGCTGGAAGGCGCCCGGCCCCTGGGGGCGTGGGAGCGGGGACGGCGCGGGACCCCGGCGGCGGGACCGATCGGGCTGACCCTGGAGACCGACTCGGGGACGCCACTGCCGGAGGCGGGCTACCCGGTGCGCTCAGGGGTGCCCTTCGCCCGGGGCATGCTGCCGCCGGGGCGGCCGGTGTCCCTGCGCGACCCCGGCGGCGCCGTGGTGCCCTTGCAGACGACGGTGTTGAGCCGCTGGCAGGACGGCTCCACCCGATGGCTGCTGCTGGACTTCGTCGCCGGACCGGAGAGCGATGACGGCCGCTACACCCTCCACTGGCAGGACGTCGAGGAGGGTCCGCCGTCGCCGGCGCCCATGCACCGGCGGACGGAGGAGGGCCTCGTCGTCGACGGGGGGGCCCTGCGGTTCACGGTGCCGGAGGCGCCCGGGCCGGCCCTGCTGATGGAAGTGGCGCTGAACGACAGCGTAGTGATCTCCAGCATCGTCGGCGCGCTGGAGGCCCGGGTCCAGGACGCCGAGGAGGCCGAGCTCCCCGGCCC
>JAPOZM010000060.1 GCA_026706075.1 Gemmatimonadaceae bacterium | reverse complement strand
AGTTCCGGCTACTCGTGGAGCACGACCGGCGGTGAGAGTTGGGAGTGGGTACCGCTCGAGAGCGTCGCCGGACCTCGCGATGTCCGTCCTCGTCCCTCCATCTTCGCGGACCCGTGGAGGTCCGGGGTCCTCTACCTGGCCAACGAGAGTCTGTGGCAGAGCTCGGACCGCGGTGAGAGCTGGGAGAGGATGGGGCCCTACGCCGATCTGGATTCAACATCCGACGGCTTCGGCTGGCCCCTGGTCCTGCCACCCCTCCCGGCCGGAGCCCTGCTGGCCTCGCGGGACACCCTGGCCGTCCTCTACGGCGACTCCCTCTGGGTCGGCCACAAGGACGGCCGGGACTGGAGGGTGGCCGGCCGCCTCGAGCCGGGCGGCACGGGTCTGGACCTGGTCCGGCACCCGGACGAGCCCGGCCTCCTCTACGCGGCCGCCACCACGGGGTGCTTCGTCTCCGCCGACGGAGGGCGGACCTGGCGCCGGGTCCTGGAGCCCCGGACAGGCTCGTGGAGGACGGCGCGCCTGCGCGGCCACCCGGCCGACGCCGACGCCCTCTACCTGGCCGCCGACCGCGAGCTGTACCACAGCCCGGACCGCGGCGCCACCTGGCGGGCCCTGGACCCCGGCTATCCGGGGGTCCCCTGGTTCAGCGACGTGGCCGTCGATCCCTCCGACCCGTCGACCCTCTACGTGGCCACCAGAGCCGGGTTGTTCACCCTGAGGAGCCGGCCGACGGCTGTGACGGCGGAGGCGGCCGTGCCGCGCACGACGGAGCTGATGAGCAGCTACCCCAATCCGTTCAACCCGAGCACGGTCATCCCCTTCCGGCTGGGGGCCGCCGAGTGGGTGCGCATCGACATCTACAACCTGCTCGGACAGCGGGTCCGCCGGCTCCTCGACGAGCCGCGTGCCCCGGGCCTGCACAGGATCTCCTGGTCCGGCACGGACGACCGCGGATCCCCGATCTCGAGCGGGGTCTACTTCTACCGCCTCACCTCGGCCGAGGTGACAGAGACCCGGCGCTGCATGCTGGTCCGGTGAGCCTTGGGACGGGACGGAATCTGAGGCAGTCATCGACTCTTGGGAGACTGGGGTCGAGGAGACTTGGCTGACAGCGGATGGGAAAGCTTGACAAGTGTACCATAATTGGTACACTGGAGATGATGCCAAGGGACAGGCCGCTTCCCGTTCGCTTTTTCCGTACGACAACGGGGCGTGAGCCGGCCAGAGCATGGCTGCGCAGCCTGGATCGATCAAGACCCTGCAGTTCGGGTGGCCCCTTGGAGTGCCGCTGGTACGCAAGCTCGAGAGCGATCTCTGGGAGGTCCGTAGCACCCTGCCCAATTCGATAGCTCGCGTAGTCTTTACGGTCTACGATGGCACCATCCTCCTGCTGCACGGCTTCATCAAGAAGAGCCAGAAGACCCCGCCAGCGATCTGGCTTTGGCACGATCCAGACTGGCGATTCTCCGGAGGAACGATGAAGGGACATGTCGGCAGCAGCTTTGATGAGTTCCTCGCAGAGGAGGGCCTTCTCAGCGAAGCGGAGGCGACGGCTGTGAAGCGCGTTATTGCCTACCAGCTATGTCAATTCATGGAAGAGAACAAGCTGTCCAAGTCGGCGATGGCCAGGCGCATGCGAACCAGTCGGTCAGCGCTGGACCGTCTGCTTGACTCGTCCAATCCCTCGGTGACGCTGCAGACGATGGACCGTGCTGCGCGGGCTCTGGGCAAGAAGCTCCGCATCGAACTGACCTGATTTCACCTGGACTCCGCGGAGACCGAGCGGCCGCTGCACGTGAAACCCGCCCCCCGCCAGGGGCGGCCGCCCTTGACCCGCCCTCCCCCTCACCCCCCCGCGCCGCGGTGCAGGGTGGCGATCCAGCGCTCGGCGGAGATGAACCGCCAGCTCCAGCCGGACCACTCCTCGGCCACGCCGGCCGCCTGCAGCTCCTCCAGGCCGAGGCCCGCCGCCATCCCGTCCTCCACCGCCGCCCGCGTCTCCCGGATCATGCGCAGATAGGTGCGCAGATCGTCCGGTGTGGCCAGCTCCCCGTGGCCGGGGATGACCCGCGTCTCGGGGCCGATTCGGGCCAGCACCGCCTCGACGGCGGCGATCACCCCGTCGACGCTGCCGCCGGCGTCGATGTCGACGTAGGGGAACAGCCCGTGAAACATGATGTCCCCCATGTGGACCACGTCGGAGCCGGTGAAGAACACCACGGCGTCGCCGTCGGTGTGGGCCGCCGGGAAGTGGACGACCTCGATCTCCTCGCCGTTGAAGTGCAGGGAGACGCCGTCCTCGAAGGTGAGAACGGGCAAGCTCTCGGGCGGCGGGTCCTCCCCGGCCAGCAGTCGGGCGCGGACATTGTGGTGCGCCAGGATCGGCGTGACGGCGCCGAAGACGGCATTGCCGCCGGTGTGGTCGCCGTGGTAGTGGGTGTTGAGGAGGAAGGCGGGATCGCCCTCTCCGAGGCCGGCCAGGGCGGCGCGCATCGGCTCGGCGAGCCGGGCGAACTTGGCGTCGATCAGCAGCAGGCCGTCGCCGCCGGCGCAGACGCCGATGTTGCCGCCGCGGCCGTTGATCATGTGGATGCCTCCGGTCACCGGCGTGACCGTCAGCTCCTGGGCGGACAGGGGTCCGGCGGCCAGCAGCAGCAGGGGCAGCAGAGGGGTCTTCATCGGGGCTCTCCTCGGCAACGGTGGGACGAGACGGGCGGAGCGAGAACCTACTATACTCGCCACAAGGGACTGCTCACCACACGGACGGGGAAACAGGCGCCACACATGACGGACGAGTTCGGCAAGGAGGGGGGCGGCTGGGGCCGGCGCGCGATGGGCGGCCACTTGCGCGTGCTCCAGGCCGAGTCGAACGACGCCGGCGGGTACGCCGGCGACAACCGCGGCCGCCTCGCCATCTGTGGACCGGCTCTGGCATGACGGGAGGGCGTATGCCGACCGGGTGGAGCGACGGCCGCCGCACAAGACGACGAGGCCGCCGGGAGCTGGCCCTGTCCGCCGTGCTGGCAGTGGCTGCGCTGCTGGCAGTCGCCGCCCTCGCCGAGCCGGCGCCGGGTCCGCGGACGGTCCTGCTCTTCGGCGACTCCCTGACCGCCGGCTACGGGGTCGAGCCCGAACAGGCCTTCCCGGCCCTGATCCAGGCGCGCCTGGACTCCCTCGCCTGGCCGGTGCGGATCGTCGACGCCGGCCTCGCCGGCGAGACCACCGCGGCCGGTTTGCGCCGCATCGACTGGGTCCTGCGTCCCCCGGTGGATGTCTTCGTCCTGGCCCTCGGCGGCAACGACGGTCTGCGCGGTCTGCCCCTGGACCAGGCCGAAGGCAACCTGCAGGGCATCCTCGACCGCGTGAAGGCGAGGTTCCCGGCGGCCGACTTGGTCGTGGCCGGGGTGCGCCTGCCGCCGAACCTGGGGGAGCCGTACACCCAGGCCTTCCAGGCCCTGTTCCCGCGCCTGGCGCAGGCCAACGGGGCGGTGCTGGTCCCGAGGCTCCTGGAGGGGGTCGGCGGCGACCGCGGGCTGATGCTCGCCGACGGCATCCACCCGAACGCGGCCGGCCACCGCCGGATGGCGGAGACGGTCTGGGCGGCCCTGGAGCCGCTGCTGGCGCCGCCCGCCTCAACCGGCGCGGCGCAGGACCTCCAGGGGCGGAGCGGTGCGGACGCCCCGGCTGCCGGCGACGCCGAAGGCGACGGTCAGTAGGGGCACGGCCACGGCCATTCCCGCCAGCCAGTCC
The DNA here is from genome assembly GCA_026706075.1 of Gemmatimonadaceae bacterium. GTDB lineage: Bacteria > Latescibacterota > UBA2968 > UBA8231 > UBA8231 > UBA8231. The sequence continues at coordinate 70,067 of JAPOZM010000060.1, read as the reverse complement.
CAGGCCGGCTGGTAGGCCACGTCGAAGACCCAGGTCGCCAGGCCCCAGCCGCCGCCGAGGGCCAGGACCAGGCCGGTGGCGCCGGCCAGGGTTCCGAGGGCCGCGTACTCCACCAGCAGAATGCGCCCCACCTGTCGGCGGCTGGCGCCGATGGTGCGCAGCAGGGCGCTCTCGCGCAGGCGCTGGAAGCGGCTCGCCGACACCGACGCGGCGAGCACCACGAGACCGGTGGCCACGCTGAACAGGGCCATGAAGCGGACCACGGCGGCAACCCGGTCGAGGACCGCGTCGACGGTGCTCAGGATCACGTCGAGGTCGATGGCGGAGACGTTGGGAAAGGCGCCGACGACCTCCCGCTGCAGGCGGGCGCGGGTCTCGGCGTCGGCGCGGCTGACGAGCACGTGGAACTGGGGCGCCTGCTCCAGCACGCCCGTGGAGAACACGACCAGGAAGTTGGGCATGATCCGCTGCCAGTCGACCTCGCGCAGACCGGCGACGATCACGGGCACGCGCACCCCCTGCACGTCGAAGACCAGTTCGTCGCCCACGGTCACGCCGAGGCGGGCGGCCACCCCCTCCTCGAGAGAGACGGTGCCCGCGCCTCCGCCCGCGGCCTCCGCGTCCGCCGCGGCCGCCGGGCCTGGTTCCGCCGCCCCGTGGCTGCCGGAGAGGAGCCGCTCGCTGTCGGTGAGGTGGTCGCGGTACGTGGACCGGTACTCGCGGTGCAGGGCCCAGTTGCGGCGCCCGCCGCTCTCGCCGGCGATCTCCTCGACAGTGCGCCCCTCGACCTCGGCCAGGCGCATGGCCACGACCGGCACCTGCTGCAGCACCGGCATGCCCAGGCCTTCCACGAGCCCGGCCACCGCCTGGCGCTGATCGGTCTGGATGTCGAAGAGCACCATGTTCGGCTGGTCGCCACCGCCGATGCGGCTCAGGTGGGCCAGGATCGAGCTCTGGGCGGTGTGCAGGGCGGCGACCAGGAAGACGCCCAGACCGAGGCTGACGAGCAGCAGCAGGGTCTGGTTGTGGGGCCGGTAGAGGTTGGCCAGGCCCTGGCGCCAGACGTAGGACCAGCGCCGCGGGAAGAGCTGGCGCGTGCCGGCGCGCAGGGCGAGGGCGGCCGCGGCCAGCACCAGCAGGGCGGCGGCGGTGCCGCCGGTGAACATCAGGGCGTGGTCCGGCCGCCCGGCCAGCAGCTGCGCCAGCAGGAAGGCGCCGGCGGCGGCCACGGCCAGCACCAGGAGCCGCAGCAGGCGGTCGCCGGCGCGTGTGCCGGCCTCGTACGAGGCGCGCAGGGCGAGCAGGGGGCTGGCGCCGCGCACGGCCAGCAGGGGCCGGGCCGCGAAGAGCACGGCGATGGCGGTGCCGATGCCCACGCCTTCGAGCAGGGGCCGCGGCGACAGGGCGACCTCCACGGCGCCGGGCAGGAAGCCGGCCACCACCTGCGGCAGCAGGAGCGTGACCCCCATCCCCGTTAGGGCCCCGGCGAGGGAGCCGGCCAGACCCATGGCCCCGGCCTGCAGCAGGTAGATGGCCAGGGCCTGCCGGCTGCTGGCGCCCAGGGCCCGCAGCACGGCGACGGTCTCGAGTTTCTGCTCCACGTGGGCGTGGATGGCGCTGGCCACGCCGACCGCGCCCAGGAGCAGGGCGATGAACCCGCCCAGCCCGAGGAAGGCGTCGAGGTTGCGGATGGTGCGGCCGAGACGTCGCTGCCGGTCGGCGGCGGTGTCGGCGTCGAGGCCCGGGTCGGACAGGCGAAGGCGCTCCTCCAGGCGGCCGGGGAGACCCCCCACCCGGCGGCCGTCGTCGAAGGCGAAGTAGCGCTTGTGCTCGACGCGGCTGCCGTACTGGACCAGGCCGGTCTCGTCCAGGTGCCGGAGGGGGATGAACACCGGCGGGCGCACGTCGCTGCGCACGGCGGTCTCCCCGGGGACGGCGAGGACGCGCCCGGCGATCGGGAGCCGGCGCCGGCCGACCTGCACCGAGTCCCCCACCCCGGCGTCGAACTGCCGCATCACGCCGTCGTCGACCAGGGCCCCGCGGCCGGCCGCCAGGGCGGCCCAGGCACCGGGCGGCTCGGTGCGCACCCGGCCGTAGAACGGCCAGCCGCCCTCCAGGGCGCGGACCTCCACCAGGCGCGATCCGCCCGAGGCCGGCAGCAGCATCATCGAGCGGGTCTCGACCTGCCGCGCCTGGCGCCCGCCGAGGGAGTCGAAGACCGCCTCGGCCTCGGCGGAGAAGGGCTGGCGGCTCTCGATCTCCAGGTCGGCGCCCAGCAGCTCCGCCGCCTGGCGGGCGACGCCCGCCTCCATGGCCAGGCTCAGGCCGCGCAGGGCGGTGAGGGCGGCGATGCCGATGGCGATGGCGGCGGTGTGGAACAACAGCCGCCGGCGGAACCCGCGGCTGTCCCGCCAGGCCATGCGCAGGGTCCACACGGGGTCAGCCGCCGTCGGTGTCGGCGGCCACGGCGCCGGCCCGCAGGCGGATGACGCGGCGGCAGCGCCCGGCCAGGTCGGCGTCGTGGGTGACCAGCACCAGGGTGGTGCCCGCCTCCTGGTTGAGCTCGAACAGCAGGTCGGCGACGGCGGCGCCGGTCTCGGTGTCGAGGTTGCCCGTGGGCTCGTCGGCGAACAGGATGCGCGGCCGATGGATGAAGGCCCTCGCCAGCCCGACGCGCTGCTGCTCGCCGCCCGAGAGCTGAACGGGGTAGTGGTCGAGGCGGTCGCCGAGGCCGACGCGGTCGAGCAGCTCGGCGGCGCGCTCCCGGGCGCCGGGCTCGCCGCGCAGCTCCAGGGGCACGGCCACGTTCTCCACGGCGCTCAGGGTCGGAACCAGCTGAAAGGTCTGGAAGACGAAGCCGACGCGGTCCCGCCGCAGGCGCGCTCGGGCGTCCTCGTCGAGGCGGTCGAGGGGCTCGCCGTCGAGAACGACGCTTCCCGCCGTGGGCCGGTCGAGGCCGGCGCACAGACCGAGGAGGGTGGTCTTGCCGCTGCCCGAGGGCCCGACGACGGCGCAGGTGGTGCCCGCCGGGACCGAGAACGTGACGTCGCGCAGCACCGTCAGCTCGCGGTGGCCGCTGCGGTAGGTGCGGGTGAGGCCGCGCACCTCGAGGACGGCGGCGCTCATCGCAGACCCCGACGGCGCAGCAGTTGGATCAGATGTTCGGGCCGGTCGGTCATGATGCCGTCGACGCCTGTCCCGATCAGGCGTTCCATCTCCTCCTCGCGGTTGACGGTCCACACCTGAACGGGCAGGCCGCGCCGGCGGGCGCGCTCGACGGACCGGGGGTTCACCAGGTCGATGGGGCCGGCCGACTCGGGCACGTGGTAGGCGTCGAAGGCCGGCTCCACGAGGCCGTCGAGGCGCAGGGTGCGCAGGCCCCAGTCGATGGCGACCTCGCGGGCCGACGCCGAGGTGGCGACCTCCGGGCAGGCCTCCCGGAAGTCGCTCAGGGTCTGGTGGCGGAAGGAGGCGACGATGGCCAGGGACTCCATCCCGTGGGACCGCAGCTCGTCGCACAGGCGTCGCGCCGAGTCCTCGTGGCCGCTCTTCAGCTCGACGAGCAGACGCCGGCCGGGGAAGGCGGCGAGGAACTCCTCGAGGGTGGGGATCCGCAGTCCCTTCCCCCGGTACGGGTGGGTGCGGCCGCCGTCCGGACTCCAGCGGTAGCCGGCGTCCAGGGCCTGGAGCCGGGCGAGAGTCAGCCGGTCGACGCGGCCCGTGTCCTCGGTGACGCGGTGCACGCGGCGGTCGTGGAAGACGACGAGAGCCCCGTCGGCGCTGCGGCGCAGATCCAGCTCGAGGATGTCGGCGCCCAGGGAGTCGGCCTGCCGGAACAGGGGCAGGGTGCCCTCCGGGGCCACGTCGGCGCCGCCCCGGTGGGCGATGACCTGCAAGCCTTCGAGGCCGGCGAAGTAGGGATGGACCGGCCGCGGCGACGGCGGCACGAGGGCCAGCAGCGCCCACAGGCAGAGGACCGCGGCCAGACCGATGGCCGCCTTGCGGCGACGGCTCACCCATCGCCTCCCGTGACTCGGAACGATTCGGGCCGCTCCTGAGTCGACTCCGGCCCGCCGTACTGAAGCTGGTGCAGCCGGTGGTAGAGCCCGCCGCGGGCCAGCAGTTCCTCGTGGCGGCCGTGCTCGCGCACCTGGCCCCGGTGCAGCACGAGGATGGCGTCGGCCTTGCGCACCGTCGACAACCGGTGGGCGATGACCAGGCTCGTGCGCCCGCCCATCATGCGCCCCACCGCCTCCTGGATCCACATCTCGGTCTCGGTGTCGATGTTGGCCGTGGCCTCGTCGAGGACGAGGACCTCGGGCCCGGCGGCCAGCACCCGGGCGAAGGAGAGGAGCTGGCGCTGTCCCGCCGACAGGGAGACGCCGCGCTCGCCCACCGCCTGGTCGTAGCCGTCCGGCAGGCGGTCGATGAAGCGGTCGGCGTTGGTGTCGCGGGCGGCCTGCACGATCCGCTCCCTCGGTACCGCTTCGCCATCCCTGCCGGCGCCGAGGGCGATGTTGTCGGCCAGGGTCCCCGCAAAGAGGAAGACGTCCTGGTGCACCAGGCCGATGCGGCGGCGCAGGTCGCGCACGTCCCAGTCCCTCACGTCGACGCCGTCCACCCGGACCTCGCCGCGCTGCACCTCGTAGAACCGGCAGAGGAGGTTGACGAGGGTGCTCTTGCCGGCGCCGGTGGCCCCGACCACGGCCAGGCTCTGTCCGGGCTCCACGGCGAAGGAGACGCCGCGCAGGACCCACTCCTCCTCCCCCGGCCCGCCGTCGTAGGCGAACCAGACGTCGCGGAACTCGATGCGGCCGAGCATCGGGTTCGGACCCCGCCAGGCGCCGGTGGGCTCCTCCTCGGTGTCGAGGAGCTCGAAGATGCGCTCCGACGAGGCCATCGCCGTCTGCAGGACCTGCCAGCCCTCGGCGATCGACCGCAGGGGCATGAAGAACCGGGGCACGTACTGGAGCATCGCCACCAGCACCCCCCACTCCATCTCCCGGGTCAGGACCTGGCCGGTGCCGTACCACAGGACGACGGCCAGCATCAGGCCGCCCGAGAGCTCCATGATCGGGAAGTAGGCCGAGTGGTAGACGGTGGCGGTCAGGCGGCTGCGGAGGTACTCGTCGTTGCTCTCCTGAAAGCGGCGCGAGCGCCGGTCCTCGGTGCCGAAGAGCTGCACCACCTCCATGCCGGTGATCCCCTCCTGCAGGGCGGCCGCGAAGTCGCCGAAGCGGCCCCGGGCCTCCTGGTAGCAGCGGTAGGTGCGGCGCTGCAGCAGGGCCGTGGCCAGGAAGGCGAGGGGCAGGCAGAGGCTGGTGACCAGGCCCAGGCCGGGGTCCATGTAGAAGATGAACCCGAGGATGGCCAGGAGCGTGAAGAGGTCGCTCACGAGCGTCACCAGGCCATCGGTGTAGAGCTCGTTGAGGGCGTCCACGTCGCTGGTGTTGCGCGCCATGAGCCGCCCCACGGGCGTGCGGTCGTAGAACCGCAGGGGCAGCCACTGCAGGCGGTTGAAGATCCCCCGGCGCAGGTCGCGCATCGCCCACTGGCCGACCATGTTCGTCGTCCAGCCCTGGACGTAGCCGAGGACGAACTGCAGCCCCAGCAGGGCCGCGTAGAGCAGGACGATGGAGCCGAAGCCCTCTGCGTCGCCGGCGAGCAGGTAGTCGTCGACGCCGATCTTGGTCAGGTAGGGTCCCGCCTGCCGGGCGGTGGCGCCGGCGAGGATCGCCGCCAGGCCCGCGAGCAGCCAGAAGGCGTAGGGCCGCAGCCAGCCCAGCAGTCGGAGGACGAGACGGACCTCCAGGCCGCCGGCCGTCGCCTCGCCCTCGAGGGGTGGCGCCTCCGGCAGGGGGGCGGGACCGCCGCGCATCATCACAGCTCGGTCAGCTCCCGGGCCAGGCTCTGGCGCCGGTGCATGCCGGCGTAGAGCCCGCCCCGCGCCACCAGCTCCTCGTGGGTGCCCTCCTCGGCGATGCGGCCGTCGTCGAGGACGACGATGCGGTCGGCGTCGCGCACGCTCGACAGGCGATGGGCGATGAGGATCGTCGTGCGCTGCCGCATCACCTCCCGCAGGTTGTCCAGGATCGCCTCCTCGGTGGCGGTGTCGACGCTGGCCAGGGCGTCGTCGAGGATGAGGATGCGCGGCTCCCGGGCCAGGGCCCGCGCCAGGGCGGTGCGCTGCCTCTGCCCCCCCGACAGGGTGACGCCGCGCTCGCCGACGACGGTCTCCAGGCCGTCGGGAAACTCGGCCGGGTCGAGCTGCGCCATGCCGGCCGCCCACTCGACGGGGCCGGGGGCCCGGTCGAGGACGATGTTCTCCTCGATCGTCTCCGAGAACAGGAAGGCCTCCTGCGGCACGTAGCCGATGGCGGCGCGCAGGGTGGTCAGCGGGATCCGCTCCACGGGCGCGCCGTCGATCAGCACCTCGCCGTGGTCCGCCTCCAGCAGGCGGGGGATCAGCCGCGCCAGGGTCGACTTGCCCGAGCCCACGCGCCCGACGATGGCGAGGGTGCCGCCCGCGGGAACCCGCAGGGAGACCCCGTCCAGGACCGGACGGCCGTCGAAGGCGAGGTGCACGTCGCGCAGCTCGATCTCCCCCCGCAGCCCGTCCCGGCCCGGGGCGCGGCGGTCCTCGGGCGGGTGCTCGAGGACGGCGCCGATGCGGCCGAGGGAGGCGGCGGCGCGCTGGAACTCGTCCACCATGCGGCCGAGGAGGTACATGGGCCGGCTCATGCGGATCAGGTAGAGGTTGAAGGCGACGAAGGCGCCCAGGGTCAGGCTGCCGTCGATGACGCGCAGGCCCCCGAGCCACAGGACGACGAGCATGGAGGTGCCGTTCAGCAGTCCCGTGAAGGGAAAGAACAGGCTGCGGATGTGGATGAGGCCCTGGTTGCGCTCCACGTAGTCGTCGTTGAGGGCCTCGAAGTCGCGGATCTCCCGGTCCTCGATGGCGCAGGCCTTCACCAGCCGCACTCCGGAGAGGTTCTCCTGGATGCGGGAGCTGATCGCCCCGAACTGCTCCTGCACCCGCCGGTAGCCGGAGCGGACGCGGACCGAGACGAGGCTGGCGGCCACGGCCAGGACCGGCATCGGCGCCAGCGCCAGCAGGGCCAGCTGCCAGTCGATCAGGCTCATGAGGAGCAGGCTCAGGACGAAGGTGAGCACCCCCATGAGGGTCATGCGGAAGGCGTGGTGCAGGAAGCGCTGGATCGCCTCCACGTCGTTGGTGGCGCGGGCCATCAGGTCGCCGGCGCGGCGCCCCTGGAAGAACCGCAGCGGCAGCCGCAGGAGGTGCCTCACGTAGGCGCCCCGGATGTCGTGCTCCACGTGGCGCGACACGCTGGTGAAGAACCACCGCATGCCGAAGTTGACCCCCCAGCCCGCCACGGCCAGGCCGGCGATCACCCAGGCGTAGACCTGCACCTCCGCCAGGGCCGCGGCGACGGCCCCCGCGGCCGGGTCCGCCTCCGTGACCCGCTCGGCGTGCTCGATCGCCTCCTTCAGCAGCAGGGGCAGGACGAGGGTGATCGTCTGGGCCAGCAGCAGCAGCCCCAGACCGAGGACGACCTGGCGTCGGTAGGGGCGCAGCCAGGGACGGAAGAGTCGGAAGGGATCTATTCGCAAGAGGAGTCCGGAAATAGACTGACCGGTCAGTCACAAACTGGCCGGACGGGGCCCCGACGTCAAGAAGGGCCGATTGGGATTGCTGTGTCAGGTCCCGTTGATCACAGCTTCGGCATGGCGCAACTGGTCCGTTACCCAGCCGAAGTCAGGTCCCTCGCCGAGGATCATGCCCTGCATGGCCCGATAGTCTTGCTCGATCACCGGCCTGGTCACTCGCGATGCTGCGCGCCAGCGGCAATGCCCAGCCGGGCAGATCGCGGCTGTTGCGCAACAGGTCGAGCTTCACGTGGTCGGGAAGATGACGGCTCAGCGTCGAGACAGCCTCCCCATCCGAGGCCGCGCGGCGGCCCAACCACCGCAGCGCTTGAACGACCGGCGCGGCGGGTCTCCCCGCCCACTGCATGACCCTCGGACCCGCGTGCCGGAACCGGACGGTTCTTCCGTCGATCTCGAGCGTCCTCGAGTGGCCGTCGGTCACGTAGCTGACCTTGGCGGGGACCGCGTTGGTGAGGCCAAGTTGATTGGCGGCCACCATGCCGTCCGGCATGATCCGCACACCGTCCCGTCGTGCCAGCGCTGCAATGGCGGCCTCCAGATCTACGGGCGCCGGCCGATTCAGCACACTGCTGATCCTGGGCCTGTCGTACAGGCCGTGGCCCACGCGGCGCAGCCGTCCTGCCTTGACGAGGCGCGACAGGGCCCGGCTGACCGCTTCGCGACCACCGAGATCCAGGAAGTCCCCGGGAGTGCACACCCACCGTCCGCCATGGTGGGCGGACACCCTCTCCATGATCTTGTCAGCCCGGGCGGTCATCGTACTCTGTCGAGCGTAGCCTCAAGCCGTCCGGCGAGTTCGTCCCGATTGACTTGGTCTTCCTGCCGTCCGGGGCTCGTAGGGCTGAACGTCGATCTCCCCTGCGCGAGCACGCATCCGTGAGGCATCCCACCAGGCCTGCATCCTCAGCAGCATGTCCATGCTCACGTCGAATGCCTTCTCGATGCGGAGGGCCATCTCCGCCGACAGGGCCGCGTTGCCGTTCAGCAGGGCGGAGAGCGTCGCTCGGCGGACACCCAGAATCCCGGCGGCCTTGGTGACGTTGAGACCCAGTTCCTCGATGATCTCCGTGCGAATGAAGTCACCCGGATGGGAAGGGGTCATGTTCACCTTGATTCCGTTGACATTCATCAGTGGTAGTCCTCCAGGTTCAAGCGGTCGATGCAGCCATCCGACTCTTCAAACGTAATCCGCCAGTTTCCGGAGACTGAGACACTCCACTCACCTTGACGGTCGCCCGCAAGGCGGTGGAAGCGCCAACCGCGAGGCGCGTAGGCCGCGAATCGGTCAATGTCCCCGGCCAGGATGAGCACAGTCAGGATCTTGCGCACGCGGGCGATCCACTCGGATCGCACGAACCGGGGATCGTCATGCTCCAGCAGCCGGCGCAATCCTCGGTGGCGCACGGAGCGGATGATCATGAGCGATAGTGTACGGTTATACCGTTCGCTCCTCAAGCCCCTCTTCTTGAACCGTCGAGCTCGCCTGGTCCGACACCTGTCAACCGCTCCACCGATTCCGGGGAGCGGGTCGAGGAGCGTATACTCCTGAGGGATACAGCGATGAAGAGTTGAGCCTGGAGACTTCGGATGGACCCGATCCGAGCCACCGTACCGGCCACCGAGGCGCCCGCCTGGGCCGTCTGGCAGCGCCGCCTCATCGACGCGATGAACGCCTCCGTCGAGCCCTACACCGAGGCCTACTGCGAGGCCGACGGAAGCCTGATCTGGCGCCACGAGACGGCGGGCAGCCCCGACGACTTCTACGAGGCCTTCTTCAACTGGCCCCTCCTCTACCTGATCGGCGGCGCCGACGACCTGCTGCCGCGGTCGCACCGGCACTGGCGGGCCGTCACCCGGCAGCTGACCGCCTTCGGCCTGGTGCGCGACGAGTACGCCCTCCGGGAGGACCAGTTCCACCAGGCCGAGAGCGACATCTTCTTCTACAACCTCTGCCTGGCCGATCCCGCCGACGAGGCCACGGCGGAGCGCGCCTGCCGCTTCGCCGACCTCTACACCGGCCACGACCCCGGCGTCGACAACTGGGACGGCGACCGCAGGCTGATCCGCTGCGCCCTCAACGGCTCCGGCGGTGCCGCCCTCGACTTCTACGGACCCGACCACTCGTACGGCTGGTCGGAGGGCATGTCCGTGTACGGGCTCCCCTACCACGACGTGGCCGGCGTCGAGACCGTCGAAGACCTGAAGGACCCGGACAAGGCCCGGGCCATGGGCGCCGCCATGGCCCGGCGCATGGGACGGGGCGACGCCGTGCCCAACCTCGCCGTGGTCAGCCTTGTGACCAACGCCTGGCTGCTCACCGGCGAGGACCGCTACCGCGCCTGGGTCCTCGACTACGCCGGCCGCTGGGCCGAGCTGGCGCGGGCCAACGGCGGCCTGCTGCCGGACAACATCGGCCTTTCCGGGGAGGTGGGGGAGCACATGGACGGCAAGTGGCACGGCGCCCTCTACGGCTGGACCTGGCCCCACGGGTTCTACAACGTGCAGCAGGCGGCCCTTCTGGCCGCCGGGGCCGCCCTGCTCATGACCGGCGACAGGTCGTGGCTGGAGCTGCCGCGGGCCCAGCAGGACCGCATCTTCGAGATGGGCGAGACCCGCGACCTGCGCCGCCAGCAGATGAGCCTGCACCACCACTGGATCGGCCACTGGCGGGGCCTGGAGCGCGCCGGCGTCCACGACACCTGGGTCGTCCCCTACCGGTACGGCGACGCCGGCTGGTTCGACTGGCAGCCCCTCTCCCCCATCTACCCGGCGGCCCTGTGGAACCTGTCCATGGACCCGGCGGACTGGCGCCGCATCGAGGAGCTGCGCGCCCGGGAGACCTACGACTGGGCCGATGTCTTCAGCTTCCGCAACAAGGAGGACGCCGGCCACGACCAGCCGTGGCTGCGCTTCCTGGACGGCGCCAACCCCGGCTTCCCCGAGCGCATGCTCGGCGCCAGCCACGGCGAGGTCGCCCGCCGCCTGGAGCTGATCCGAGGCGACGCCGAGCACGACACCCACCGCGACGTGCACCGCTGGCAGCACGTGAACCCCGTCTCGACGGAGGCCCTCGTGCAGCAGACCCTGGGCGCGCCCCAGTCCCTCTACAACGGGGGACTGTTGCACTGCCGGGTGCGCTATTGGGACCGGGAGCGCCGGCGGCCGGGTCTGCCCGCGGACGTGGCCGCCCTCGTGCGGGAGCTGTCGGCGGAGCGCACCGTCCTGACCCTGGTCAACCTCAGCCCCTTCGAAGAGCGCCGGCTGACGGTCCGCGCCGGGGCCTTCGGGGAGCACCGCTTCGGCCGCGTCATCTGGGACCGCCGCCTCAGCGGCTACCCCGGCGGCAGCGGAGACTACGCCGCCGAGCCGCTGACCTCCGGCGGCGACAGCCGCGACCTGGACGACACCCACCTGGCCGTCGACCTGCCGCCGGCGACGCGGATCACCCTGGAGTTGGAGACCCGGCGTTACGCGAACCGGCCGAGGGCGGCCCTGGACTGGCCGGGGTAACGGCCCCTGCTCCCGGGCGAGGCACGGAACCGACGAGCCGCTGGATCGTCGGACCTGGACTGCCGTCACTGCGCGAACCGGGCCACGGCTCGAGCGCCATCGGTGGCCGGCCTTGCGCGCGCTTCCCTCGCTCACCACCGAGCGCGGGACAGGTTCGCGGCAGCAGGAGGCGAGAGTCCATGGCACGATCCGCCCTCATCGCCCTGACCGGGCTGCTCCCGGCCGGCTGCGGCCTCTTTGCCCCGCCAAAGATCACCGGAGATGATGCAAAGCCGCCGCCCCCGGACTCGACCTGGACGGCGCAGTCGGTGATGGACAACCTGGAGAGGGCCTTCGACAAGCGCGACAGGATCCTGTATGAAGACCTCCTCGACGACGCCTTCTGGTTCACCGAGGCCGACTGCAGGGGTGACCTCCTCTACTACTACGGCAAGGAGGAGGAGCTGCGGATCATGGGCCCCCGCGACGGCTCCTCCCACGGCATCTTCGACATCTACCGCACCATCGACTGGAAGTACCACCCCACCCGGCGCTACACCGAGTTCGGCCGTGACCGCCCCGACAGCTTCGAGGGCGATCCCGACGGGCATCCCGACGAGGACTGGGAGGTCTTCCGGGGCCGGGTGGAGATCCGGCTCCTCGAGCGGCCGGACGAGGGCTACCACGTCGATCAGGTGATGACCTTCAAGATGCGCGAGGGCGATAGCGGCCTCTGGCGCATCGTGCGTTGGATGGACGATCCCCTGTCCACCGACTGCGGCGAGAACGAGCGCGCCAAGCCGGCCGGCACGACCTTCTCCGAGGTCAAGGCGATCCCCGCTCAGGACCGGTCTTAGACGCACCCTCCGCCAGGCTCGGGCTAGTTTCCGCTTCACCCGGCACCCGCGCGCTCAGGCCGTTCCGGGTAGGATGGCCGCGATTGCGCCACCGGCTCCGGAAGCAATCGAGGTTGTGTTCCGCATATCGAAATGCGAAATTCCATGCCGGGATGATTCGGAGCTTCCGTTGCAGGGACACCGAGAGGCTCGCCAACGGTTACCGGGTCCGACGCTTCAGGAGCGTCGAACGAGTTGCCCGGCGTAAGCTCGCTCAGTTGGATGCCGCGGCGACGGTGGCCTTCCTTCGCGTGCCACCCGGGAACCGGTTCGAGACCTTGCGAGGCGACCGCGCCGGCTCGTACAGCATCCGCATCAACGACCAGTGGCGGCTGTGTTTCCGTTTCGTCGACGGAGACGCCTATGATGCCGAGATCGTCGACTATCACTGAGCCCTTTCGAGGAGATGCCGGCATGGCCCGACTGGACCCGGTCCATCCGGGTGAGGCCTTGAAGCACGATTTCATGGAGCCCTTGGGGTTGTCCGACACCTCCTTGGCGAAGGCGATCGGCGTAACTCCAGCGCGAATCAACGAGATCGTTCGAGGCCGCCGGGGCATCACGGCGGAGACGGCGCCGCGTCTTGCGCGGTACTACAACACCGACGCCCGGAGTTGGATGAATCTTCAGGACCGCTACGAACTCGAGTTCCTATCCGTTGAGAGAGCGAGGCCTTGCCGACACACCGCCTGCACCGGCCCGAGTATCCGAGGATGAGACCGAGATATGCCGCGATCTGGGGCAGATCCAGGGATCTCTACTTCGACCATGTCGGGGTAGAGCGTCGGCATTGAGCTCATGCACCTTTGACCAGCCAGGAATCCTTCTTGTTTCGATTTCGCCGGGCAAGGTATTCCGGCCTATAGGAGGACCTCACGGGACGTCGGCAAGACATCCGCACTAACCGACCCGCAGTAGAATACTCAACCCTTAGTGGAGTGTGGCATCCCAACCGGAGATTCTAAGACGTGACTCACAGATACTACGAATCGGAAGACCTGATTGATCGCCTCTGCAGCGCGGCCGATACAAAGGATCGAGATGTGGTTTTCCTTGTTGGCTCGCCAGTATCGGCTCCCGACCATCCAGGGGGGCATGGAGTACCTGGCGTTTCCGAAATCGTAGACCTAATCGCTTCGGAGCTCTCAGGGGCAGATGCCGCCGAGGAGTCCAAGCGCAATTCCAAGAATCACCTAGCGCAAGAATACCAGAGAGCTTTCGAGGCCTTGCACGGGAGACGCGGGCAAGATGTGGTCAATAGGATCGTCAGGACTGCGGTCTGGAAAGCCTTGGACACGAGCAATTGGCCACCACATCTGCCCCACGAGGGGCCCCACGACGTAAACCCAGCCACCTGCCGGGCTCTAGACGATGACCCTGGCGCTTGGGTTCTCCCCCCTGCCGTTGAGCATCTCGGTGACCTGCTTGTAACTTGCCGGGACACTTTCGGCCGGGCTGTACTCACGACAAACTTTGATCCGTTGATCGAGGTCAGTGTGCGCAGACATGGCGGCCGATTCTACAGGACGGTGCTGCACGACGATGGAAAACTCGGACAGACTTTTGCGGAAGGAACCCATGTAGTTCACCTCCATGGGTACTGGCATGGATCTGACACGCTTCACACCCCCCAGCAGCTGCTTCAACCGAGGCCGCACCTTAGAAGGTCCTTAGAAGGAGTAGTGGAGGCCTCTGTGCTTGTCGTAGTTGGGTACAGCGGGTGGGATGACGTGATTACCGAAACTCTCATAGAACTTCTCTCAGATTCCGGGAAGAATCCTGAGATCCTCTGGGCTTTTCATCAGAGTGACAGATCGGCCATCGAAGCATCAAACAGGCAGTTGCTGTCCCTCCTCTCTCCAGGTATTGGTCGCGGAAGAGTAGCGCTCTATCGAGGGATCGAGTGCCGTGCCTTGTTCTCTCAAGTCCTCGAGCAACTCAGGCCGAGTTACCGGGTAGGCTCCCCTCCCGCAAGTGAACCACGGATGAAGACCGTAGTTCGCGAAGATTCGGACGGGAACAGTGGGCCCCGACAGATCCGCATCGAGATCGACTTTCCATTACCCCAGCAAGTCTCCTCGGATTCCGACAGCCCCTTGATTGTCTCCCCGTGGGTTGGCCGTGGTCCAGAACTGGCAATTCTAGCCAATCTGAATCAGCCCATCGCTTTCATCACAGGTCTAGGTGGCCAAGGAAAGTCCGCGCTTGCTGGGCAGTTCCTGCAAGAGCAAGCCATTTCATCTCGTCGCTTCACGATTTGGGACTGGAGAGACTGCCGAGAGGAAAGCGATCGACTAAGTACGCAGATCCTCCGCCTTGTGGAGCGACTGAGCAATGGTGCGATAGATGCCAGCAGAGTCGAAGTCACTGACATCAGTGCGGTAGTCGGCATGCTGTTCCAGGTGCTTCAGGACAGGACCGCCCTTCTGGTCTTTGACAATGTCGACCAGTATGTAGACCTCGAGTCGCTAGAGCCCACGAAGGGCCTTGAGGTTCTCATTTCTGAGGCGCACGCCCGAAGCCACCAGAGCCTCTTCCTCTTCACTTGCAGACCTGACGTTCGAATTGATGAGTCAAGGGCGATAAGAGTACCTCTCTCCGGACTCTCGGAGCAGGAAACCAAGGACCTGGTCGCTGGTTGTGGGATTCCAAGAAGAGACTGGGATTTGTCTAAGGAACTACACCAAAGAACTGAAGGGCACCCGTTGTGGGTTAGGTTGGTTACAATGCAGGCAGTCCGTGACGAGAGTGGACTGCGCGGAGCGTTGGACTTGATTAGTCAGGGCGAGGCAACGCTACCGGACACAACTAGAAGTATTTGGGCCATGCTGAGTGATCAGCAACGAGACGTGCTTCGCACCATGGCTGAGTTGGACCGACCAGAGCCCGAGATGCGCCTGCTAGACCTGCTTCCCGGGCGTAACGCAAATCGGGTGAACCGTGCTCTGAAGACACTACGTTCTTTCCATCTGATAGAGACACGTACACAGCCAGAAGGAGAGCCTTTGCTCGGACTTCATCCAATCATCCGGGAGTTTGTGAGGACGAGCTTTCCGACGGCAGAGCGAGAAAAGTACATAGGGGCAATTCTCAGTTTTCTGGATCAGATGATTGGGCGGTTCAAGCCACTACTCCCGCAGGAACCATCATACGATATCCTCGAACACTGGGCTCGAAAGGCAGAGCTGCAGATTACACTGGGTCGGTTTGAAGAGGCGACTGTTACCATCGACGAAATTGCCTTGCCACTGATCAATCGGGGCTATGTAGAGGAAATGGTCCGGATTGGGATGAACCTCTTTAGGAGCATCGATTGGGCAGTGGCCTGTTCCTCTTACAAGCCATTCGATTCGGTCTTCCAGACATGCCTCACGCAGATGGTCCAGATTGGGCACAGTTCCACCGGAGGTCTCCTAGAGCGCTACGAGGAGGCAATTCCCGGCAAGAGTGCCCAGTTCATCCTGCTCTGTGACCTCCGTTGCTACGCGGACTGGTATGCTGGGGACTATGAGGCCGCCATCCACTGGGGAGAAGAGGGCGAGCGACTGAAGAAGTCAACCTCTGTTGATACCGTTTTCTCGACAAGGCACAACTTGGCTCTTGCCCTGCGCGATGCTGGACGCGTCCCTGAGGCACTCGAGAGATTTCTTGACAGTGAACCTCTGCAGGCAGTGATAGCACCCGGTGAGCGGATTCCTGGCAAGGAGGAACACTTCTATGGGAACATTGGGCGTTGCCTCTATCTAGGAGAGCGATGGGCGGAGGCCTTGATATGTTATGTCAAGTCGGCTCAGTTACTCGAAGGGTCTCGTAGTCCGAAGGAGCATCTTAACAAGGGGTACATCAGGTATTGGATCGGGGAGTTGTTGGTGCACCAAGGGCAATTGGAACTTGCAGCAGCCTGCTATCGTGCCGCAATGTGCAAGTGGACCGAATGCTCTCCTCCGAGAGCAAGTCAAGCGAGCGAGAAGCTCGACTCCCTGATCGCCGAGCACCCGGAACTGCATACCTATGCGGACGAACCCGACTGGAAGGTTGAGGAGGCGTACGGACGCTGGCTGGATCGGCAATAGGGAAGTCAACGGAAGTAAGAGAGGCTATGGCAGGGAACACAAGACCGCTCAGCACAGCTCAGCTCCGGTCAACGGATCTATATGGAGCTATATGGAGGGGAAGGTGTGATCAACGAACCTGTCCGCTGTGGCAGCCGATGTCCGCCTGCAAGCGGAACCCTCTTCACGCCCTTGACGCCCCCACGTGGAAGGTGTTGACCACGGCCGATGGGTCGGGCTCTCGGTGGGCGATCACGGAGTTGCCAGCGCAAGCTCCGGAGTTGGATGCCGGCGGTGACGCTGGCCTTCCTGAGAGTTCTGCCCGAGACCCCGCTCACGACGTTGCCAGGCGACCGTGCCGGCTGGCATAGCATCGGCATCAACGACAAAGTGGCGGCTCTGTCCCCATTTCGTCGACGAGATCGGCGGAGACGCCCATGATGCCGAGATCGTCGACTATCGCTGAGCCCTTCGAGGAGATACCGAACGTGACGAGACTGGACCCAATCCACCCTGGCGAGATTCTGAAGCACGACTTCATGGAGCCCATGGGGCTGTCCGACACGGCCCTAGCGAGGGCGATCGGCGTAACGCCGGCGCGGATCAACGAGATCGTTCGAGGCCGCCGTGGCATCACCGCGGAGACCGCGCTGCGTCTAGCGCGATACTTCAGCACCGACGCCCGGAGTTGGATGAACCTTCAGGACCGCTACGAACTCGAGCTCGCGGCCCGGGACAAGGCCGAGGCCTTGCGGGCGATCCACCCGCGCTCGGTAGGGTGACCCCTGACGACGACGAGCGTTTCTGCTCAGGGGACTTGCGGGCATCAATGGATTCTTGCACCCGGGAACCTCCGGTGCATCGCCGTGGTGGGGTAGGGGCTCGAACCGGGCGCCGGACTGAACTTGCGAGGGATCGGAGTTACGTACGTGGAGAGTTGAGTGATTTCGGCCGGTGTAGCCACTTGTGGTTCTCTAGAGTGGGGTGAGTCTTCTAGAGTGGGTAAGTGGGGTAGTAACCTCGCGCAGAGCCCCCGCGCAGGATGGAGTTAGA
Source organism: Gemmatimonadaceae bacterium (assembly GCA_026706075.1). GTDB lineage: Bacteria > Latescibacterota > UBA2968 > UBA8231 > UBA8231 > UBA8231. Next base: position 52,888 of record JAPOZM010000060.1, on the reverse strand, counting down.
GCCCGGGGGAGGATGGGATTCATGCCCTAAGCACGCGTTACTCTTAGGAAGTCCATTGCTCTGTCCTTTTCCTCGAATTGGCCCTTGATGTTGTCGCCATTGGTATACCGGACAAGCACTTCATAAACCTGGAACTTCCCATCCGGATCTTTCTGAGAATAGCCGGCCAGAAAGTCGATAGCGTCATCTACTTCCTCAAATCTCCGTTGATCTCCGTACAGTGGAAGAATGAGCACAAACTGGATCTGTCTATCCAAGGTCTTGGTCAATGAACGGGTGAAAGTGGCGATTCTCTTCCCATTGATCTCCACCAGTTTATCTTTGATTGCCTGCCACTGTGTTCCTCTGCCGGATTGCGCCCTTTCGATCTGATCAACACAAGCGGAAAATGCCAGATCGGAGGTTGCCTCATCAAATCTGGCATCGATACCAGCCGTAGCAAACGCCTCGACGACAGTCTCGTAGGGAAAGTAAAGGACTTCGAAGCCAACGGACTTCATCTGTTCGATTGATGTGCTGGTAAACTCTCCAGCGATCACGGCACCCAGGAAAGGGGCGTCAAGGTGATTGTCATCTCGTATCGGTAGTACTGCCCCCTGAATCTCCTGAGCCTTGTTGCGTGAATGTTTCGTGTATCGGCGCCAAGCGGATTCGATGAACGCAACAGGCCTGCCACGCCTTCCTGCAGTGCTTCCTCTCTCAATTACGAAATCCAAGTCGTGTTCGTTACCATACTTGTCTTTCCATGTCAGCTTCCTGCCCTTTCGAACGCCTGGCCTGGGCCCCTTCGTGTCGAGATAGAGCTGTCTCTTGTCGCAATATTCCTGGAGAACTGGTTCCAGTACATCCTCAATCAGATTTCCGACTAGCTGTCCGAATTTGTGTGCGGGAGATGTGGCCAAGTCCTATCCCTCCACCCAGAGTCTGCCTTCCTTGAGTGGTACTCGATGCTTGCGATTCCGCCATTTCACATTGCGGTCGCGAATCTTTTCAAAGCTGAAACTGTTGAATCCAGCGGCGAGCGCAAGCTGACCGAGCCACTCGTCGACAGGCACATAGACGCCATATGGAGCCGAATCCCCGATGACATAGCAGATTCTGGCACCGTTACAGCAGGAACTCCTAAGACTCTTCCATACCAGGCTCATGTCTATGAAGTACTGAGCGATCATGGTGTGGTAGGTCTTCTTCCCGCCTCTCTCCAACCGAACTGTTCCAAGTTTTTCGACCACCCTTCCGATCCTATCTCCCAGTGGACTCAGTTCCGCGTCCGCAAGCAGTACTTGCGGATCGAGTTTGTCCTTTGCAGAGTGCTGTGAACAGGAGGTAATCAGATACTTCCTCACCGCATCATGAAGGTCAGCCCAACCACGAATCTCTCCCCAAAAGGTCATTTCCAATCGCGTTGCATCTGCATAGTCATAGTTGTTCGGATAGGGTGGAGACGTCACAACAAGATCAAACTGGCCAGCTGCTCCCCACCGGCTTCTGGCATCATGCCGTAGAAGTATGGCTGAATCTCGGTATCCAAGATCCTGAACTCGACGCATGTCGCCAGCCATAAGGGCTATCATCTGCCTGAACGCTGCGTGAGGCTCCACAGACTTCAGCTTGCGCTTATTCGGGAGCACGTACTGCCACTGGGCTGTGCCTGCGAAGCTGCAAGTCCTGAGGATGGCGGTAATGGCCAGCCAAACCAATTCCCAGTGAGGGTCGTCTGTCGCAAGCTCTGCGTAGGCATCCCCCAAGGCCTTGAGGCTCTTGAGGGTATCCTCACTGTAGCACCTTTCGAGGAGGTCTGGAACTGAATGATGCCCCTTCTTCCACCCGGCTTTTTCCGCGAGCACACTCACCTCTACGCAGCAATTGACCAGTTGCTCAGGATCTAGGTGCCAAAGCAACTTTGCCTGCGCCACTCGCCAGATAAATGGATGGACCTCCCAACCCACTGCCCCGTGGCCGGTCCCTTCTGCTGCTAGTAGAGTGGTGCCGGAGCCCACGAACGGATCCAGGATTCTGCACTTTGGACCTGCTGTCCTGACGAAATCCGCAATGGTTTCCATAACCCAGTCCGCGGAGAATCCGGCGCTGTATCTGAACCAGCGGTGGACCGGAAGTTTCATGTTGTCAGTGAAGGTGCCGGATCTTCCCTGCGGCCTCCTTTGTGCTTCGGTCGCCGCCATCACAGCATCGAATGTGAACTGATTTGCAGTCATCAGGTATGGGAGATCTACCTCCGCCGAGAGTGAAGACACTTGCCCGGTTGCGGCCGCCGCTGGGCCGCCGTGCACCGCCCGGCTCCGAGGGCTCGTCCGAACCCAGTTGCTACTGGCCATGAGCGATTCGAGGCCGCGACATCCCCACCGCCCGGACATTCTGGCAGTGCCGCCATGCCCCAAGCGCTATCACTGGCAACCTCGACAAGGAATGGGCCGCCGTTGAGTCGCTCAGTCATGATTGTCCTTACTTGCGTCGCCTTTCAACCACAGATGGCGCCCTACGCGTCGGAGCCATGAACGAAGAATCTGGCGGCTCGGCGTGGAGCCAACCATCCGATCCCGCTCGATGCGGGCATACTCAGAATGACGGCGTGGATCGATCCCATCCAGCCAAATCACGCCGTTGTCTCGTACGAGGTAGTGGCTGCCGCAACCGGCATTAGCCCACACGGACCCACCCGTAGGACCTTTGAGGGAGACCGACTTCCCATCGAAGTGAACGTGCCATCGACTAGGGTGGAGGGTCAGCACAGTCAATTCACGACAGCCGCACGGACAGCGCAGGTTAACGGTCCGATGCTTGTGGCTGATCCATAGCTCACCATCCTGAATTGAATCGAACGGGGGCATCAACTCTACGAAGATGGGGCGGAACCTCACCTCGGGCAACTCACCCAACTGACGCATAGAAGGTGTACCCTCTCTCCAGCCGGTACTTCTGGTAGAACGAAGGTGTCTCCGAAACATACTGCCCAGTTCGGCGGCGCCATTCCATGACGGCAAATGCAGCCGCCGCCGCGTTCACTTCTGGCAGCTGAACGTTACGATATCCAGGGGCACCTCCGACAAGTCTGGCGTTCGGTATGGCATCCTTCCACGCGTCAGAACCTGCATCGTAGGCACTCGTCGTCACGGCGCCTCTGACGGTGCAGCCCTCCAGTGTTATGCTCACACCCGAATCTATGAACGGAACGCCAGCCTCCGTGACAGCCCGGTAAACGGCATCCTGGCGCGCCGAATCACCGTCAGTGAGCTGGTCAATACACACGAACGTATAGTCGATGGCATGATCCGACACAAACTCGGAGAACATTGACGGGCTGTCGACTCGGACGGGGTGCGGATGGATGCCGGCTCGGAAGGCCCCATACTTGGAGTGGTAGTAATGGACTTTGAGCAGCGTTCCCGAGCGCACTTGCTCAATCTCCTCGGCAGTGGGCGCGCCAGGGGCACGTTTGAGGGTGTGCCAGTCGACGCAATCAGAATCCAGTAGGTGGATCTCCGACACGGGCGTCTTGGAAATGACGTCGAGAAGGTAGGCGCCCGTTCCGCCCAAGCCGATAATCGCAATGCGCTGGCCGCGGATACGGTCCTGAACCGGCGCGATGGCGGCCCGAGTCTCAAATGTGTTGGGTATGTGGAAGGGGTCGGACATCGCGAGTGCAGTAGGCTCGGAGTAACCGGCGGCCGACACAGCACCCACGATGTGCTTAGCATAGCGGTGAACCACGTCGAACGCCGACCCGTCCTCCTCCGGGCTACCTTGGCTACCCCTGCGGATGGAGATACTCGACCAGGTTCTTGCGTCGCCGCCGACTTGGTTCCCAACAGGGGTCCCATCGGCGTGGTACACGAGCCCATCGATCTCGGCGTCAGTGGTAATCTGCACCGCATGGACATCGCCTCCTATCCGGTCATTCGGTTTTCCGCTATCGGGATCGCAGGACTTCTCAATGGTGCAGGTGCCAGCAACCCCGTCCTTAAGGAGACAAGGGACCATGATGGCCCTGACAACATCGGGTTCCACCCTGACGTCAAACCCGACCTGCTCACCGAACGCGGTGAGGCGTTCCTCAGGAGACATGCTCCGGGTCCACCGAGAAGCTCGTACCGTCCTTGACCCTAATGTCCTTGCCCGGCAGGAGGACACCGTTCTCTCCCTTCGCGTCGTCTTCGTAGTCTATGCCGGGCGTGCCGATGATGTGTTTGGCCTCGGGCTCGTGCAGCTCGTTCCAGATCTTCACGATCTGCCCATAGGTCACGAGGTCGCCCGGGACCTTATACTCTCGACCACTCACGTAAATCTCCGTGCCACCATTCATGGCTTCCTCCTATAGGTAAGTTGAGAGTGGGGGCATCGCTGTCGGTACAATGCCATTCGCCAGAGTCGGGAGGCGCGCTGGCGGGGAATTACCACGAGGCCAAGGGTTCGGCTCGTAGCCGCCGGAGCCAAAACCTCGCGTCTCGCCCACCCCGACACGCATGGCGGCACCCTTCCAGGTCGAGGCTCTTTCCGCCAGCTTCCTGGAGCGAGGCAGCAGGTCGGAGGGCAGGCGCAGGCCAAGGCGGGCATTGGAGTCGATCAGCTGCCTGCCATTGCCCAGCGGGGTGCCGCGAACGGTATGCAGACCGATGTGCGGATTGCCGTGCATCCACTCGTCCTCCTCGGTCTCCAGGAGGCGAGAAAGGGCGGCGCACGGGGGGTAGCCGTGATCGGAGGGCACTTCGTTGCCGATGGCAAGAAACAGGATGTCCAGTATCGCGTCTATGGCAATTCATATGCTCCTCATTCGGGCAGTGAACATACAGATACTATCGAGCCCTCCGAAAGAGCGCAAGTCACCCGGGTTCCGGCACCGGACGACGGGAAGCCGCCGGGGGCTTCCCGGTCCCCGAGCCCTTCGTGCGGGTTGCACCCCGGGAGACCCTATGTCGAAGTTCGGCCCTCGGGCGCCAGCCGCCGCCCCAGGTTCGGGGCCGACCGGCGACAGTCCCCCACCATCCAAAGGAATCGACTCACAGCCATGCCAGACCCCAACACCCCCCTCCCCCCGCCCCGCAGCGACGGCGCCGTGCTCCACGTCGACGCCGAGCGCTACGTCGACACCCTCACCGGGCTGAACAACGCCGGTGTGCGCTGGCTCGGCGAGCCGTGGATCAAGGAGGCCCACGGGGTGACCGAGGTCACCCGCGGCTTCGCCTTCGCCGGGGAGCGCGCCCTGCACGCGGCGACCACGGCACGGAAGCAGCGGGCCATGATCCGCGTCCTGGCGCGGGCCGACGCGCCGGCGCCGCCGGAGGTCACGGTCGTCGAGCTCGTCTTCCGGCCGGTCCGCTCCAGGCCGGTGGAGCTGCGCGACTGGATCGTTTTCCAGCCCTGCGACAGCGACATGGACCGGCCCACGGGGATCACCCTGACCGCCAGCGGCTCGGCGGACAGCGGCCGCTACGACGTCGACGTTCTGGAAGGCGTCGGACGCCGGCCCCGCCGGCGCCGGCAGGTCCTCACCGGCCTCTCCCAGAGGCGCTGGACGCGGTTCATCCTGATGCGCCGCAAGGGGGCGCCCACGGTGCAGCTCTGGGCCGGCGCCCCGGGCCGGGAACGCTTCGTTGGGGCCTTCGCCGACCAGGACCCTGACACCCCCATCCTGGCCGCCCGCCTGGGGGACGACTCGTCATCGGCGATCGTCGGCTCCGGGCACTGGGACGACATCCGCGTCGGCGGCCTGCTGCGGCGCGCCTCCGACCTGAGGGCGGGCGAGCCGGCCCCCTTGCTGCGGTTCACCAGGACGAAGCCGGTGGAGCCGATCCCCGTGGGCCGGCCCCGGCAGCTCTTCGTCGACGACTGGCTGATCCACCGGACAAGCGGCGTGAAGCGCCGCCTCCACGCCATCGACAAGCATCCCGCCAACCCCCTGATCGTGCCCGAGCACCCCTGGGAGGGCGGGGCCGTCCTCGGCGGCGGCGCCGTCTTCCGCGACGAGTCGGGGAAGTTCCGCATGTACTACAAGGCCTACTGCCCGATCTACGGCCCGCCGCCGCGGCAGGAGCGCCGCCTCAAGCGGAGCGTCACCGGTCTCGCCTTCAGCGACGACGGCATCCACTGGGAGAAGCCGAAGCTGGGCCTCCACTCTTTCGAGGGTGTCGAGGAGACCAACATCGTCATCGCCAGCCGCGAGCGGGACGAGACCGAGCACGAGCTGTGGGAGCCCTGGGACGCCGCCACCGGGGCGCGGTCGGCGAACTCGATCACCCGGGACCCGGACGAGCCCGACCCGGAGCAGCGCTACAAGGCGCTGGTCAAGGTGCGCGGCTTCTCCCTGCTGACCTCGGCCGACGGCATCCACTGGAAGGACCGCGGCTCCATCCTCGCCCAGGCCTACGACTGCACGGACACCGCCTTCGACCCCCTGCGCGGCGTCCACTTCGCCACCGCCAAGCTCCACTACCAGGGCCGCCGGGGACGCGGCTACGCCGAGAGCCCCGACGGCCTGAGCTGGTCGGACACGGTCCTCCAGATGGCGGCGGACGGCCGCGACGAGGACGAGGACCAGATCTACGCCATGCACCCCTTCTTCTACGAGACCGTGCACCTCTGCCTGATGCGCATGTATCACCTGGGGAAGCGGCACCGCCTCGACATCCAGCTGGCCTCGGCGCGGGACCCCCGCCACTGGGACCGCACCTTCCGCGAGCCCCTGATCCCCTGCGGCGACCGGACCCGCAACGAGTGGGACTGGGCCAACAACACGGTGATCTCCGTGCCGCCGGTGCGCGTCGGCGACGAGCTGTGGTTCTACTACAGCGGCCGCACCGCCGACCACCTGTGGAGGGACCACGAGGGCCGCAAGATCCACATGATGGACGACACCTGGGGCCGCATCGGCATGGGCACACTGCGCCTGGACGGCTTCGTCTCCGCCGGCGCCGGGGAGCGCGGAGGGGTGCTGGAGACGAAGGCCCTGGAGCTGCTCCACCCTCAGTTGTATGTGAACGCCGACGCCCGCGGCGGCGAGCTGCGCGCGGAGGTCACCGACCTCGACGGCCGGCCGCTGCCGGGGTACGCCCCCGGCGACTGCGTGCCCTCCAGCCGCGACGCCGTGCGTCAGAGGATCCGCTTCAAGGAAAAGAACCGGCTGCCGGCCCCGGGCGGGCCCGTGCGTCTGCGCTTCCACCTGCGCGACGCGCGGCTCTACTCCTTCTGGACGCAGTAGGCGGGGCGGGGCGGTCAGCCGCGGGAGCCGGTTGGGTCTTCCAGGCAGACCAGCCGGCCGTCGTATGTCCCCAGGCAGATCCCGTCGGCGCTGAGGCAGACGGAGGCGGAGATGGGAGAGCCGAAGGCGATGCGGCTCTCTCGGGCGCCGGTCTCCGTGTCGAGGATGTGAAGGCATCCGTCGTTGGCGCCCACGAGCACCCGGCCCCCGTGGAGGACCGGGTCGGCGAGGATCGAGCGCACCTGGCGGCGGGCCGTCACCATGTCCAGCAGGTCATCCCCCACCCCGTAGCGCCACAGCAGCTCCCCCGAGTGCAGGTCGAGGCACAGGGCCTCCCCGTCCGGGGTGGCGGCGAAGATGCGGTCCTCCCGGACCGCCAGCCCCGCCGGGTACCTCGAGGGAAGGACGGGACGGTGCCAGACGATCTCCCCCGCCGGCATCCGCAGGACGATCAGGGGGGCGGGGTCGCCGTGGTACCAGTGCACCTCGTCGACCTCGCTGCCGCTCACCAGCAGGTCGCCGGCCAGGGCGGGCCGGGCCAGGGGATGCGCGACGTAGAGGCTCCGCTCCCACACCACCCCTCCGTCGCGGCGGTCGAGGGCGAGCAGGCCCCGGCGCGGCAGGAAGCTCACGAGCAGGTCCCCCCAGATCCGGGGGCCCGCGTAGCACGGGCCGTCGTCCCCGCTGTCGAAGACGACGTACCACCGCTGCTCGCCTGTCTCCAGGTCGAAGGCGCCGCAGCCGCCCCTGTTGCCGACGAACACGGCGTCTCCGGCGATCAAGGGCGAAGTGTAGGCCCAGCGCTCGGGGAAGCCGGGCAGGTCGGCTTGCCAGCGGAGCCGCCCCGAGTCCGTCTCCAGCAGGTGCAGCCGGCCGCAAACGGAGAGCGCGGCGCAGCATCCGGGTCCCGCGGCCACGCTGTTCTTGACGGCTGAATCGGTAGCCGTCAGCCACTGCCGCTCGCCGCTGCCTCCGTCGAAGCAGGCCACGCCGCTGCCCCCGGGGTCGTCCTCGTGGGCCAGGCTCACCAGGACCCGGCCGTCCGAGGCCACCGGCGCCGCCCGGTGCAGCCCCGCCGGCAGGCGCCGCGTCCAGCGTACCCGAAGGGGTCCGCTCCCCTCCTCCAGCGTGATCGGCGGCTCTTCCCGCGAGAGGGATGAGCCGCCCCGGACCAGCGGCCTGAGAGAGATCCGCGGCTCCCCCTCCCCGAAGTCGATCAGACGGTAGCCCCGGGCGCGGGTGTCGAGGCCCCCGATGCCGAGGGGAGGCGTCCCGGCGATCGTGATCCCGTGGTGAACCAGGAGCTTGCTCGCGTGCCAGTGACCGTGCAGGACCAGCCGCACGCCGGAGCCGCCCAGCAGCTCCAGCAGGGCCGCCGACGGGGGGATGTGAGTGAAGACGACCACCTCCCGGCCGGCCGGCTGCGCCGCCAGGTCGGCCAGCAGCCAGGCCCGCTTCCTCTCCCGGTCCGCGGGGGAGTAGAAGTTCTCCTCGTTCGGATAGAGGACGAAGTGCCGGCCTCCCCGGTCGAAGCTGTACCACGAGGGTCCGAGGACCTCCTCGTAGTTCCTCGTGAAGCCGTCGCCCTCCCTCTGCTTCACGATCCTCCGGATCTCCTGGTGCTGGCGGTTGCGCTTCAGCTCCGCCAGACGCTCGGCCGACAGGTCCCCGAAGCGCTCGCGGTTGCCGTCGTGGCCCCCGAACATGGGCAGCACCGGCACCCCCACGTCCGCCACCGCCTCGCGGAAGCTCTCCAGCTCGGGCGGCGTCCCCCAGTCGGTCAGGTCGCCGCTGACCACGATCACGTCGGGCGCCGCCTCGCCGATCAGGTCGCGCAGGTCACCCCGCACGATCTCCCCCGTCATGCGGTACCCCTCCGCCCCCACGTGGGTATCGGTGACGTGGGCCAGCCGCAAGGTCCCGCGCTCCCCGCCGGGCTCGGGGACGAGCTCGAAGTCGACGTCCCGCCGGGAGACGTCCCAGCCCCGGGTGGGACGGTGGAAGTCCGCCGGCAGCCGGAAGCCCCCGGGCACCGAGACCCACACGAACCGGTGCTCCCCCGGCTCGATCTCCAGCCCGTAGCGCCCCTCGGCATCGGTCCTCACCACGTGCTCGCCGTTGGAGACACACACATTCTCCAGCCCCCGTCCGGAACCCGCCTCCCGCACCATCCCCTCGATCTGTATCGTCATCGGCCCATCACTCCGGGTAGCGGAACTCCTCGTACTCGTCCTTGCCCAGGGGATGGAGGTGGATCCTCATCGTCCGCTCCCTCGCGGAGGCGAACATCACCTGGCAGGAGATCAGGTCGTCCACGTTCAGGCCCCGCATCTGCAGGATGCGCCCCGGCGCGTGGACGTCGAAGGAGAAGTCGACCAGCTCCTGCATGCTCTTCATGCGCGCGAAGACGCTGCGGTAGTGGGCGAAGTACATGACCCGCGCCTGGGAGTTGTAGTAGTAGGAGCCGTTCCACCAGTCGGGGTTCGCCTGCCGGGACGGGACCTGGAGGCCGGGGTGCTGCCAGTGGTTGACCTCCAGGAGCATGCCGTCCTGGGCCTCGGAGACGGCGATGTTCTCCGACTCCAGCTCCAGGCCGAGGATGTTGCCCGCGGCGTCGACGGTGACCAGGATCATCCCCTTCTGTCCGGAGAGGCGGTACTGCTCGACGAAGTGGCGCACGTCGGCGCAGTCGGCGCAGTGCTGGGCCAGCAGGTGGACGGTGAAGTAGAGGTTGAGGCACTCCGGGTTGGAGACGGGGTTGAACCGGCGGTGGCCCGAGTTGGCCCCCACCAGCAGCCCCGAGTCGTTCACCGCCGCCCCCAGGGTGACGTGGCGCTGGCCGCCGAGCCCCATCATCCCATGGGGCTTCGTGTCGGGGAAGATGGAGACCACGGTGTTGTCCACCGTGCCCGGCACCGTGTCGTCGTGCCCGTCGTTGGTCGACAGCATCGCCGGCCCGTCCTCCTCCAGGACGATCCCCAGGGTCGAGCAGGCATCCGACGCGGCGCCCGTCCAGTGCAGGTGGCTGTACCACGCGTGGTCCAAGGGCATGCCCGCGGCCTCGGCGAAAGCCTCGATCTGCTCCACGAGGTCGGGGAACTCGCGCCGCATGAAGGCCAGGTTCTTCCGGAAATAGGGGGCCTCGAAGTCGTGGGGCCGGGCCAGCCAGAAGTCCACGTAGGCCCGCGCCGCTTCGGGATCCATCGCCCCCTGGGCGGCGCCCACCTGGGCGGGTGAGCCGCGGAATGTTCGCTTCTTCACCGATGCCTCCGTTCAGGGCGCCAGCTGCGGGAGCGGACCACGGGACGGTCTGGTCGAACACCGCCTGAGCCCGCGCCAGGACAGGAACGAGCTCCAGGCGATTCCCCATCACTGTACACTCGCGTCCCTCCTCGTTTCATCGATGTGCCGTTTCCCCGGGAGCTGCCACTCGGTGCTGAATCCAGCCTGCCTCAGGATTTCGATCCCTTTGTCGAGATGCAATCCAACCCCCGCGACCCCATGCGAGTCATCTCCCGGGACGCAAGGGACGCCAATGTCCAGTGCCATCTCCAGTATGGACCTGGACACGTAAGGCTCGGAGCCACCCTTTTCGAGGGCCCTGAGATTGAAGTCGAGGATCGACCCGAGATCCCTGATCTTCTCGAGGTTCCTCCGGATTCTCTTCTTGACTCCGGGGATCTCCAGGCGTTGGCGGTAGTCCTTGTCGTGCATTCGAATCAGATCGAAGTGCCCGACCACTTCGGGCTCCAGTTCCTCTATCAGCTCGTATTGCTGGTCGAAGTACTCGCAGAACAGCGCCTCGATTCCCCCGGTCTCTGCCACGGCCTGGGCATACCTCTCTGGCCGACCATCGATACATATGTCCCTCACGTGATGGACCGAGCCAACGATGTAGTCAGGTCGAAACCGCTTCCGCAGACGGTTGACGTGCTCCACGTAGCCCGTGTACCCCTCTGTCTCGAAGCCGACGAATATCCGGATTGAGTCCCGGTATTCCCCCTGGAGCCTGCGCGCGGCCGAGAAGTACTCCGTGAACCGCTCCATTCTCGACTCGGGCGTCTGGCCCTCTTCCGTCTCCCAGGGCAACAGGAAGTCGGCCGACGCCGGCGGGATATGCTCGGTGATGCCCACCCATTGGAAACCGTTGTCAACGTAGGCACGGACCATCTCCTCGAGCGTGGAGTCGCCTGCATCGCCGAATTCCCTGCTGTGTCCACCGTGGATGGATACACGTGCTGCCGTCACCGCCAGGTCTCCTCGTTTCGCAGAATGTGGGGTCCCGGACCGATCCAGACCTTCAGCATGAATGGGATCATCAGCCTTCCATCAGGGCTTGTCTGACCCGATCCGCGTATGAGTCCAGCTCCTCATCAGGGGTACGATCCAGCCACCGTGGATAAACTCTCAACAGACCATCGTCTGTCTTTCTGGGATGGATATGGAAGTGCACGTGGGGGACTTCCTGGTGTGCGCCCCGGCCATTGCTCTGCCATATGCTCAGTCCGTCAAGCTCGAAGGCCTTTCGGACGGTTCGAGAAAGCAGGATCACGGCTCTCATGATCTCGGATCCTGCCTCCGCTGACAGGGCATAGATGTCCGGAAAGTGCTCCTTTGGGATGACCAGAACATGCCCGGGATTCGCTTGTCTCGGATCTATCAGCGCGATGACGGAGTGCGATTCGTACACCACCCTCGCATCCCTGGTGCCTTCCACGATTTCACAGAATACACACCCTGATTCGTCCATCGGTCTCTACCTCAACAGCAGCAGGCGGCGTGTCTCGGTGCCGGCCCCGGACCGCAGCCGCACCAGGTAGACCCCGCTGGCCAAGGCCTCGCCGTCCTCGTCCCGGCCGTCCCAGGTGGCCCGGTGGGCGCCTGCGGGCCACTCGCCGTCCACCAGGGTGCGCACCCGCCGGCCGAGGGAGTTGAAGACGGTCATCCTGGCCCGGCCCGGCTCGGCCAGCCCGAAGGGGATGATCGTGCCGGCGTTGAAGGGATTGGGGTAGTTCGGGAGCAGCCGGAACGCCCCGGGCCCCGCCCCGTGGTCCTCGAGGTCCTCCAGGACGTTGGTCCCGCCCGAGATCTCCAGCGTCCCCTCGCCGGCCAGCTCCAGCGTGAGGACCTTCCCCTCCAGGCTCTTGCCGAGCAGCTCCCCGCTGAATATGACCCCCTCCAGCGAGCCGGCCATGGGCAGGGCCACGGTGTAACCCGAGTCCGGGCCGCGAAGGAAGCCGCTCACCCTCTCGGGCGCCAACCGCAGACTCGCGTCCACCGGCTCGGAGGCGGTGAACAGAGATCCGCCGCCGGCCTCCAGGCGGGTCCCGTCCTGGAAGCTGAAGCCGGCCAGCCGCTCCCCCTCGCAGCGCACCAGTCCCAGGCGGCCGTCGCTGGCCACCTCGCCGGCGGGAGCGGCGAACCGCACGCCCGCGTCCCCGCCGCGGGTCCAGGCCAGGTCGACGAGATCGCCCAGCTCCATCCGCGCCACTTGGCCGTGGTCGGTCTCCACCTGGCTCAGCGCCGGCTCGGGAGCCGCCGAGGATCTCGGGTAGAGCAGGCTCAGGAACTCCACGTCCCGTCCCTCGCGCTCGACGCGCATCACCGTGTGGGTCGACTCCTGCAGGTAGTCGAAGGAGTGGATCGCCTCGGCCTCGCTGAAGGCCGCGCCCTCCTGGCCGGCCATCAGGGCGAGCAGCTCCGCCCCCGGGCGGGTCCAGCGCGCCAGGCCGCCCTCGCGGACGTAGCTGCCGCCGCTGTCGCCGCCGCCGTGGCCGTGGAGCCGCCACTCGTAGGTGTGGGCGCCGTCGCCGCGGACCTCGTCGACCACCACGAAGTAGCTGCCGTCGACGAACATCACGCAGCGCAGGAAGTCGGCGCCGGCGTACCCGGCCCGGACCTCGGCGTACTCCACCAGTCCGCTGGTGAAGGTCTGCTGCAGATAGGCGTCGTTGCCGCCGTCGATCGACTCGCCTTCGACGACCAGCAGGGGCGGGCCCTCGCCGTCGACCAGGATCAGGTTGTGGTTGTGTCCCTGGTTCACCTTGAGGTGGTTCTCGTAGTTGATGTAGCCCGCGTCCAGGGCCAGCATCTCGCCGCCGGCGTAGAGGAGGAAGCTGGTCTCGTCGGGGTGCTCGTGGCTGAACCCGTGCAGCCGCGCCGACCCGTGCTCGCCGCGCAGCAGGAGGTAGGTGGCGCCGGGGGTCCAGTCGCTGCGGAAGACGGCGTCGCCGGCCCCGGGCATGAACACCGTGGGGCCGTGGTCCGGCGCCCTCGCCTCCACGGAGTCGTCGTAGATGGCGATGGCGTCCATCTCGTTGAAGCCGCGCGTGTACGGTCCGTCCTCGTTCTGCTCCCAGTCCCAGCGGTGGACGCCGCCGTCCGCGTACACGGCGGAGAGGTAGTGGCCGTAGGCGTCGTCCAGGTGGGCGTCGTCGATGTTGGGGCGGCGGCCGCTGGGCAGACGCAGGTTGAGGGACCACCGGTGCATCGCTTCGACCTGCGGGTCGGCGAAGAGGTCGACCCCCGTGAGGTTGCGGAGAGCGTACATCCATGGCAGGTGGACGTCGGCTGCGTAGCGGCTGTAGAACGGGCCCTCGGCCCAGCTCCCGTCCTCGTCGTCGATCTGCTGCCACAGGGTGCGGGTCACCAGATCGAAGGCGTGGTCCGCCCACTCCTGGGGCGTGTTCGCCCCGCCGGGGTGGTCGGAGAGGGCCATGGCCGCCAGTCCGAGGCCGGCGTAGGCGCGCACGTGCCAGTTGTTCAGGATCAGCCTCAGCGGATTGCGCGGGTCCGGGGTGTCGTGGAGGCGGATCTTGAGAGTCACCAGCCCGAGGTTGATCTCCCGGACCACGATGCCCTCGAAGATGCGCTGGGCCTCCTCCGCCAGGATCGCCCGGATCGCCTCGAGCCGGTCGGGATCGGCGGCGGCGTACTCGTGGATCATGTCGTAGGCGGCGGCGTACTGGGCCGCCACCTCGCCCTCGGCGTGGGCCTCCCCCAGGTCCCCTCCCCGGGGAGGGAAGCGCACGTCGAGGAGCAGGTCCACCGCCTGCCGCCCGTAGCTCTCGTCGCCGGTGATCTGCCAGGCGAAGGCGGCGCTCTTGGCGTAGCGGACCTTCTGCCGCTCCTCGGAGAGGCTCGAGGGCACGGAATCGGCCCGCTCGCGCACGGTGCGCCACCAGGCGGCGTACGGCTCCCGGCCGATGCGCTCGCGGAGCGCGGGAAGGTCGTCCGCCGTGAAGAGCAGGCTCGGGTGGGCCTCGGGCGGCAGGGTCTGCGGCGAGGCCGGGGAGACCGCGGCGATCAGCGCCCCGAGGGCGACGGCCAGGGCCGCCCCGGGCGGAAGAGCCCTGGAAACACGCATGACAAGGCCGCCTTCGCGTTGGGGTGTGGGTCTGTCGGGGAGGGTTGGCCCGCCGGCGATGAGGGGGAGGCGCCGCGGTGGCGGGGGACACTTCAAGAATACCGCCGTCCCTTCCGGGGGTTCAACCCGGCTCAGGCTGCGCCCATCCGGCCGCTTGCCTTATCCTTTCGCGCGTGAACCTGGAGGATTACCACTGATGACCAGCAGCGGCATCAAGATGGGGATGACTCCCCCGCATCCCGGCACCTTCATCCGGATCGAGGCCCTTGAGGAGTTGGGGTTGAGCGTGTCGGCGGCGGCGCGGATTCTCGGCGTGCGTCGTGCGACGCTCTCCGACCTGGTGAACGGGAACGCCTCGCTGTCGCCCGAAATGGCCTTGCGAGTCGAGAAGGCGTTCGACCTCAGCATGGACCTGCTGCTGCGGATGCAGGCCTGGCACGACGCGACGCAGATGCGGGCACGGGCCGACGAGATCGATGTCCAGCGGTACCAGCCGGCATGATCCAGGGGCCGACACCCCGCCCCTTCCGGGATTCAACCCGCCTTCAGTCGATCTCCGAACGCAGGAAGGCGATGTTGGCCGCCATGAAGGCCAGCAGCGCGAACAGGGCCAGCAGCGCCAGGTCGGTCGAGGCGGCGGCCAGCACCGCGCCGGCCGAGAGCGGCTCGGCGAAGCGGGGGATCGCCTCCACGGGCACGGGCCGCTCCGACAGGCCCGGGACCAGCCCGAAGAGGTGGTAGCTGTCCGGGTCGGCCTGGTCGCGCTCCTCGATGAAGCGGCGGAAGTCCAGGGCATGGCGACGGGCGGCCTCGATGAAGCCCAGGTGCCGGGGCAGGCCCGTCCCGGCCAGGGACTCCAGGGCGTACTGGAGGATGCCGTAGGGGCTGACGCGGTTGACGAGAGCCCCGGCCTCGACCGGCTCGAGCTGACGGCGCAGCTGCTCCTCGGAGAACTCCCGGTCCAGCTGCAGGCGCTGACGCAGGAAGTCGCTGAACTCGGCCACGAACTCGGCGGGAGGACGCTCGCCCTGCTCGACGGGACTGGTCTTGCGCCAGAGCTGATGCTCCTCCACCAGGGCCTGCTGCTGCGAACGGTGGCTGCGCCAGTCCATCCGCGGCTCCTGGAAGTAGCTCACCGCCCCGGAGACGGTGTTCGGCAGCAGCACGAGCAGCACCGTCCACACCAGCAGCAGCACCACCAGGGCCGAGGAGGGTCGCTCGCTCAGGCAGGATACCAGCAGCCCGAGGCCGGCGAAGCAGGCCAGGTAGAGCAGGCAGGCGAGATGGACCGGGGTGAGGCGCAGGAAGAGGTCGGCATCCAGCTCCACCGGGCCGGCCAGGCCGAGGACGAGCAGGTTGAGGACGACCCCCACGGTGAGGGCCGCGGCGAGGACGATCCAGGCGGCGGCGAACTTGCCCAGCAGCAGGCTGGAGCGCGGCACCGGCCCCGACAGGGCGAGCATGAGGGTGCCCTCCCGGCGCTCGCCGCAGATCCCGTCGTAGGTGAGCAGCAGGGCCATGAGACTGAGGCAGAAGCCGACGATGAAGACCCAGTCGACCTCGACGAAGTCGGGGACGACGCCGGCGGCGGGAGGGGCGGCCGGCTCCTGGTAGTCCAGGCTCCACGGCATGTGGATCATGAAGCCCCAGTTGCCGCCGTAGGTGCTGGTCTTCTGGGCCATGATCGTGGCGGGCAGGAAGTCCTCGCGGCCGAAGGCGACGAAGGAGAGGGCGCTCGGCCGCTTGGCCAGCGCCCCGGGTCCCTCGACCGCCAGCTCGCCGAGACTGCCGGCGAGCCCTTCGAGCCGGTCCTCGGCGGACTTCAGCTGGTCCTGGTACCCCTCCTGGGCCCGTTCGCCGCCGGAGCCGCTGAAGACGACGCCGTTCACCGCCATGAGGGCCGCCGTGATCAGCAGGGTCAGGGCGAAGCGCAGGCTGGTCAGGTGGTCGGCCAGCTCACGGCGCAGGATCGCCGCGATCACGGCCCGTCCTCCAGGCATCGGATCCTCCGGTGGTTCATCGCCCCCCTCCTCAGGCCGCCAGGTCGTAGCGCCGGAACCGCTGGTACGCGGCCAGGAAGGCCGCGGCCGTGAACCCGGCCAGCACCAGCAGCGGCGCCGAGGCGCGGGCCAGGCTCTCGGCCAGAGAACCGCCCGGCTCGCGGTAGCGCGGCAGGTGCTCCAGGGTGGCCGTCCTCGTCTGGTCCCACCACTCCCGGGACCCGAACCAGCCCTCCTGCTCGTAGAAGGCGATCAACTGGCCGCGGTAGCCCCTCGCCGAGTCCAGGAAGCGCCAGTAGTCGCCCCGGTCGGTGCGGGCCAGGGCCGCCGTGGCCCGGCCGTGGGCGCCCGCCGGGGAGAGCAGGGACAGCCCCGCGGCCACCGCGTGGAGCTCCTTCATGCCCCTCTCCAGGGGCTCCCAGGCCTCCCGCCACACCCGGTCCGCCCAGGCGCTGCGCTGCTGCTCGACGTCGGCGAACAGGGAGGTCAGTTGCCGCACTTTGACCTCGGCATCGGCCTCCTCCGCGTCCTCGGGGAGCGAGCCCACCGCGTAGCCCCGGGGCTGGTCCCAGCCGCCGGTCGAGACCGACGATCCGAAGTTCACCACCCCCCATTCGCTGACCAGACCCTCGCGTTCGCCGCGCCGGCCGATCCACTCGCCGAAGCTCTCGTGGAGCTGTCCCTGCAGGTCCTCGGCCGACTCCACCGACAGGCGCGAACGGGCCCAGGCGTCGACGCCGAAGCCGACGACGTTGGGATAGACGGCGACGCCCAGGAGCCAGCCGAAGACGGCCAGGACCAGGGCCGTGGCCGAGCGCCGGGTGCAGATCGACAGCAGCAGGCCGGCCGCGTACATGGCCGCCACGTAGAGGCCGGAGGCGGCGAGCATCAGGGCCACCCGGCCGACCTCGCCGGCCCCGAGGTGGAGGGCGGGCGAGGCCTGCACGAAGAGCAGGCCCACCACGTAGGTCACGGCCAGCAGCACCATGAGCAGGCCCAGGTGGCCGGCCGCCTTGCCGAGCAGGACCTGGTCGCGGGCCACGGGATTGGCCAGCATGAGCCGCAGGGTCCCCCGCTCGCGCTCGCCGCAGACCGCGTCGTGGGCGAAGAGCAGGGCCAGGAGGCCGAGGATGATCTGCACGATGAGGGACAGGTCGACGGTGCGGAAGAGGACCATGTAGGGGTTGGAGACGCCCAGCCACTGCGACCGCACCGGCACCTCGTGGTGGGTGACCCGGACCTGGTTGCCCTGCCAGCGGTCGGAGCCGACGCTGAACACGGCCAGCTGCCGGGGCTCGCGGAAGGCCTGCAGGTCCCATACGAGCCGGGCGTACGGCCCCTCCTTCTCCAGCACCTCGGTGTCGTACTCCGCGACCTGCCGCAGCCAGGCCTCCCGGCGCGAGTCGTAGTCCTCGATCATGGCCAGGGTGCCGGCGGCCACGGCGACGACGCACAGGATCAGCCCCACGGCGAAGCGCAGGGTCAGCAGGGCCTGGAGGAACTCCTTGCGGACGATGGCGAGGATCATCAGGCGGGCCTGATCGGGACGGGGCGGATATCGCGGGTCCGGGCCGAGAACTCAGGCGGATGAGGTGCCCCCAGGCAAGAGGATCGGCGCCGAAGGCCCGGCCGCCCGAGGGTCGAGCGCGGTCCTTCCGGGGCCCGCCGGCACGGCTCCGGGACCTGCTTGACATTCCGGGGGACCCCGGGTAGAATCCCCGCCGAGCGTCCTCCCCTGGCTCGCGCACGATCCGCTTCTTCGACCGACCCGTCCTCGACGGCCGCGGGACCGGCAGGGCCCCCGGCCTCCACCGACTCGCCGGGACCGCCGATCCTCTTGCCCCTTCCCTCCATCCGACGCTGGCTCGCACTGGCCGCGGTCCTCGCCGCCGCCGGGGCCGGCGCTGGCGCGGCCCTCCTGTGGCACCTAGGCCGGCCCACGGGGGGGCCGGCGCTGGCCGTCTCCATCGACGAGGGCATGAGCGCCCGCGCCATCGGCGTCCGCCTGGAGGCCCTCGGGCTCGTGCGCAGCGCCCGCTACTTCGAGGCCGCGGCGCGCTGGCGGGGGCTGGCCAATCGGCTCGAGGCGGGGCGCTACCGCCTCGACGGCTCGCGCTCGCCGAGCCAGCTCCTCGACGACCTGCTCGAGGCCCCGCTGGAGATGGTGCGGGTCACGATCCCCGAGGGGCTCACGCGCCACCAGACGGCGGGGCGGCTGCGGGCGGCGGGCCTGGCCGACTCGGCGCGCTTCGTGGCCGCCACCGAGTCCCTGCGGTTGCTCTCGGACCTCGGCGTCGAGGCCGGGACCCTGGAGGGCTACCTCTTCCCCGAGACCTACTTCCTGCCGCCGGACGCCACCGAGGAGGAGATCGTCCGCCACATGGTGGCCGAGTTCTTCCGGGTCTTCGACGACTCCCTGGCGGCGCGGCTGCCGGAGCTGGGCCTCTCCCTGCACGAGGCCGTCACCCTGGCCTCCATCGTCGAGGGCGAGGCCATGGCCGCCGAGGAACGCCCCGTCATCGCCGCCATCTTCCACCGCCGCCTGAACCTCGACCGCCGCCTCGAGTCGTGCGCCACCGTCGAGTTCGCCCTCGGCGTGCAGAAGAGGGAGCCGCTCACCAACGAGGACCTGGAGGTCGTCTCGCCCTACAACACCTACCGCCATGCCGGCCTGCCGCCCGGGCCGATCTGCAGCCCCGGGCGCGCCTCCGTCGAGGCGGCCCTGCATCCGCCGGAGACCGATTTCTTCTTCTTCGTCGCCCGCGGCGACGGCACCCACGAGTTCAGCCGCACCAACCGCGAGCACGAGGCCGCCAAGCGCGAGATCCGGCGCCAGGCGCGCGCCGCCGCCCGCGCCGCCGGGGCTGCGGGGCTCAACTGATGGAGGCCGGCCACCTCGACGGGCTGAACCCGGAACAGCGCCGCGCCGTCGAGCAGACCTCGGGCCCCCTGCTGGTCCTCGCCGGCGCCGGCTCGGGCAAGACCCGGGTCCTCACCCACCGCATCGCCCACCTCGTCGACGAGGCCGGGGTGGCGCCCTGGCACATCCTCGCCGTCACCTTCACCAACAAGGCGGCCGGCGAGATGCGGGAACGCATCGAGCGCCTGGTGGGCCAGGACTGCGCCTCGAGGCTGTGGATCGGCACCTTCCATTCGATCTGCGCGCGCCTGCTGCGCTACGAGGCCGACGCCTTCGGCCTCCACGGCGACTTCACCATCTACGACGCCGAGGACTCCCGCGCCCTGGTGCGCCGCGTCCTCGACAGCCTCGACCTGGCCGAGCAGGACTTTCCCCCCCGGCAGGTCCTCGGCGAGATCAGCCGCGCCAAGAACGCCATGATCGGCGTCGAGGAGCTGGCCCGCGGGGCCGACGGCAATCCGCGCCGGCGGCGCCTGGCCGAGGTCTACTCCGCGTACGAGGAGGGGCTGCGGGCCAACAACGCCTTCGACTTCGACGACCTCATCGTCGAGCCGGTGCGCCAGCTGCAGCGCCACGAGGAGGTCCTGGAGAAGTGGCGGGACCGATGGCAGCACATCCTCGTCGACGAGTACCAGGACACCAACCGGCCCCAGTACCTGCTCACCCGCCTGCTGGCCGCCGAGCACCGCAACCTCTGCGTCGTCGGCGACGACGACCAGTCGATCTACCAGTTCCGCGGCGCCGACATCCGCAACATCCTCGACTTCGAGGCGGACTACCCCGAGGCCGTGGTCGTGCGCCTGGAGCAGAACTACCGCTCCACCAGCCGCATCCTGGCCGCCGCCAACGCCGTCATCGGCCACAACCTCGCGCGCAAGGGCAAGAGCCTGTGGACCCGCGGCGAGGAGGGGCCGGCGATCCGGCTGGCCGAGTGCGGCGACGACCGCGCCGAGGCGCGCCACCTCGTCGAAGCCGTGGGCGCCCGCTGCCGCGAGGAGGGGCTGACCCTCTCCGACGCGGCGATCCTCTACCGCGCCAACGCCCAGTCCCGCGTCCTCGAGGAGGAGCTGCGCCGCCGGGGCATCCCCTATGTGCTGGTCGGCGGCATCCGGTTCTACGAGCGCCGGGAGGTGAAGGACGTCCTCGCCTACCTGCGGCTGCTGGTCAACCCGGCCGACGACATCAGCCTGCTGCGGGTGATCAACACCCCCCGGCGCGGCATCGGCGACCGCACGGTGGAGCGGCTGGCCGCCCACGCCGCCAGCAGCCACACCAACCTCATTCAGGCCGCCCTCCACGCCTCGGAGGTCCCCGGTCTCGGCGGGCGGTCGGCCCGGGCGGTGCAGGAGTTCGCCGGGGTGATGGAGTCCCTGGCCCGGGCCGCCGGCGGCGGCGGTCTCACCCTCCCGGAGCTGGCCCGGGAGGTCATGGAGCGCAGCGGCTACCTGGACGCCCTGGAGGCGCAGGACACGCCCGACGCCCAGGCCCGCCGGGAGAACCTCGACGAGCTCATCAACGGCATGGCCGAGTTCGCCGCCGAGCACGAGGACGAGGACGCCGGTCTGAGCGAGTTCCTCGAGCAGGTCGCCCTCATGACCTCCGAGGACGAGGCCGGTCCGGCCGCCAACGACCAGGGCACCCTGACGCTGATGACCCTCCACGGCGCCAAGGGTCTGGAGTACCCGGTGATCGCCATCTGCGGCCTCGAGGAGGAACTGTTCCCGACGATGCGCGCCATCGAGGCCTCGCGCACCGACGCCGGCGCCGTCGAGGAGGAGCGGCGGCTGTGCTACGTGGGCATCACCCGGGCCCGCCGGCACCTGCTGCTCACCTGGGCGCGCTGGCGCTACCTCTTCGGCCAGGCGCGGGAGATGCTGCCCTCGCGGTTCCTCGCCGAGATCCCCGAGGAACTGGTGGAGAAGGAGGAGGTCGAGGCCCAGCTCGCCTGGGGATCACCGGCAGGCGCCGAGCGCCGCCGCAAGCGCCAGCGGTCCGGGGCGCCGCCGCCTCCGGCGCGTCAGCGCCCCACCGCCGACCCGACGCCGAAGGGCGTTCACTACGTGCCGGACGAAGACTCCCCCGCCGGGGAGGACTTCGACGCCGACGGCGACCCCCTGGCCGTGGGCCGCTGGGTCGTCCATCCCGATTGGGGGCGCGGGAAGATCGTCGAGCGCGAGGGCCAGGGGGAGAAGACCAAGCTGTCGATCCGCTTCGGCGGCACCACCAAGCGAGTCATGGCCGCCTACGCCGGGCTGCAGCCGGCCTGAGGCCGCCAGACCAACAGAGGAGCAGAAATGAGCGAGGAAAGCACAAACAGATATGACCCACAATTTGGGAGAATTGAGCACTACCGGCGATATCCCCAAATGATGCCGTTTGTCGGTAGAAACTACAAGAAAGGCGGTATCCTTCTATTGGGTGAGAGTCACTATCTCCCCAAGAGAAGCAAACTCCATCTTGACGCGGCCCAGTGGTACGAAGGTGATGACAACTGTCTCGATGATGAGGAGAAGGCTTGGATCAATACCAGAGCAATAGTTGAATCTCATGTGAGAGGAGAGGGGACCCCGTTTTTTCGGAATATAGGTCAGGCGTTGTGCGAGGCAACGGGGCGGGATTCTTCCACTATGATTCAGGATTTCAGTTTCATGAACGCGTTTCAACGCCCAGCCATCGAAACAAAGAGCATAGAAATAACGGACCTGGACACCGACAAATCGGCCGAAGCGATTCGACGAGTTGTGGAGATCCTCAGTCCCGGAACCTGCTTTTTCTTCAGCAAGAAAGCTGTACGGCACTTTTCTGGATCAATCCCCAGAGATATCAAGATAGAAGGAACCCAGCATCCCAGTTGTGCTTGGTGGTATAGCAAATCAGGGCCTGAGATGATTTCGGGAAAAGAGCGGTTTGTCCGATTCATCAGGACGGCCTGGTTTGTCTGATTCATCAGGAGGCCTACCGTTCTATGACACGGCTGGCGCCGGGTGAAGGCCCCAACGGACTATTCCTAGCGCACCAGCGCCATCGACCGCGCCTCCCTGCTGCCGCCCGCCTCCATCACCGCCACGTAGATCCCGCTCGCGGCGCTGGCGCCGCCGTCGTCGCGGCCGTCCCAGACCACCTCGTGGACCCCGGCCGGCGCCGGTCCCTCCACGAGCTGGCGTATCCGCTGCCCCGCCAGGTTGTGCACGGCGATGCGCACGTCGGCCTCGACGGCCAGGGCGAAGCGCAGGTGGGTGGAGGCGTTGAAGGGGTTCGGGTAGTTGGCCAGCAGGGCGTGGCTCGCGGGGACCGCCCCGGCCTCGGTTGCGGCCACGGCGGTGAGCATCTCCCCCGGCAGGGCGAAGCGGATGCCGGGAAGGCGGTCGCCGTCTTCGTCGACCACGTGGGCGGCGAGCATCGTCTCGCCCGAGTAGCTGGCCGCCTTGAAGAGCAGGCGGTTCTCCCCGGACCGCAGCCGCACGGGGACCTTCTCCGCCGCCAGGGCGAAGGAGGCGGGCGAGGTCCGCGAGAAGACCTCCTCGCCGTTGAGCCAGACCCTCAGATGCTCCTGGAAGCCCAGCCACAGGAAGCCCTCCTGCTCGGAGGGCGAGTGGACCAGGGTGAAGGCGTAGCTCGTCGAGTTGCCCTCCCCGCCGGCGATCTCGCCGAGGTCGAGGATCTCGGCGCTGTACCCGAGGTGCTCGGCGCGGACCCAGCGGCCGGCGCCGGCGGTCCCGCCCTCCAGGGGCCGCAGGTCGGCCTCGCCCGGCAGGTGGTCCTCGTCCACGTCGCGGCCCTCGAAGGGGCCGGCCACCAGCCAGCGGCGGATGCCGCGGCCGTAGAAGAACCCCTGCCCCGAGCCGCCCCCCGACTTGGCGAAGTGGCGCCGCACGCTCTCGGGCTCGCGCCCCACGACCTCGATCCGCCGCCGGTCGATGGTGCCGAAGCCCTTGGCCGCCGCCAGGTAGAGGGCCTCCAGATCGAGGGCGTCGAAGCCCATGGTGACGTTGGCGATCGCCTCCGCGGCCAGGGGGTCGGAGCCGGCGACGACGACGTTGTGCTGCACGTTGTGCCCCCACTGGGGCCCATGGCCCTCGGTGCCCCAGAACCCCTCGATCACCGAGTAGACGGGCGGGTTGTAGGCGAAGAGGTCGACGTACCCGTGCTCGGGGTTGTTCTGGTAGTGCTCGCGCTTGGAGGTCCCGTCTCCGTAGGCGGCCGAGGCCAGGACGCCGACGTAGTTCTTCAGCGCCAGGGTGGTGCCGTAGATCGTCGTCTTCATGGCCGGCACGGAGATCACCTTGTCGGCGTCGAGGACCGGCTCGGGCATGTAGTAGCCGTCGGTGCGGAAGGAGCCCGTGCCCTCCACGTGGAAGCCGAACTGGGCGCCCGGATACCTCAGGCGGGTGACCCCGAGACGCTGCAGGGCGCCGCCGGGGACCGGCTCGCGCCGGTACGGCGCGTAGTTGAGGTCGGAGGTGTCGACCGCGGTCTCCACGCCCAGGGCCCGGAACTCCTCGACGATGCCGACGTAGGAGAGGCCGTCGAACTCGGGGTAGGTCACCGACCACGAGTCGTCCTCCAGGCCCGAGGGAAAGCCGGGCTCGCCGCGTCGGGGGGACTCGGCCCCGCCCTCGGCGATGACGATGCGCCGGGGGCCGACGTGCTCGACGAGGTAGGCGATCAGGCTCTTGACGACCCGCAGGTCGGTGATCTGCCCGGGGTGCTCGAAGCCGGCGTGAAAGTACCCGGTGCCGCTCTGCTTCTGGTCGAGGCGCCCGCGGTTGGTGACCGAGTTCACCTTGATCAGCACCTCGTCGCCGGGCTCGATGACGTCGCGGATCGAGGCGCCGGAGCGGTCGAGGTCGAGGGCCCGGCGGACGATGGCGTCGACCTGCGCGTAGCTCAGGTCCTGGTCGATCGGCGCCGGGTCGGCCAGCTCCTCGTCGATGGAGGCGGCCACGGCGACGGTGGGGTTCCCCTCCCCCAGAGTCAGGGTGCCGGGGCGCAGGATCGGCAGCCCCTGCACCTGCAGCGGCTCTTCGGAGGCGGCCTGCGACTCGGCGGGTCCGACGAAGAGGGTGCGGGCGAGGTTGAAGCGCAGGTCCAGGGCCACGAGGGTGGCGAGGACGGCGGCGGCGAAGCAGACGCGGATCCATCGGGGGGCGCGGCGGGTGGATCTTGTCATGACGGTGCCTTCCTGGGCAGGCCTTCGGGCCGGGATGGGGTACCCCGATAGGCTACCGGCGCCGCCCCCTCCCGTCAAAGCGGTCCCCGTTGCGGCCGACGGGCCGTCCCCTTACCTTCCACCGGGTTCAAGCGGTTCTCTGCTACTCCTTCTCCCACAAGGTCTTCCGCCGGTGCCCCCGCGCGTCGCCGTCCATCATCTCGGCTGCAAGCTGAACCAGTACGAGGCCGAGGCCCTCAAGGCCGGGTTCGGCGGCGGCGGCTGGCGCGTCGTCCCCTTCGCCGAGGAGGCCGACGTCTACGTGGTCAACACCTGCACGGTCACCGGCTCCGGCGACGCCGACTCGCGACGCGCCGTGCGCCGGGCCCGCCGGACCAACCCGGAGGCCCTCGTGGTGGCCACCGGCTGCTATGCCCAGCGCCGTCCCGAGGAGCTGCGCCACAGCGGCGCCGGCCTGGTGGTCCCCAACACCGACAAGGCCGGTCTCGTCGACAGGGTGCGGGAACACCTCGGCGCCCCCCCCGGGGCCGCCGCCGTGCACCAGGGACTCACCGAGGCCCCGGCGCCGGGCCCGGCCCCCGGGAAGCGGCCCCCCACCACGCGCTTCCTGCAGATCGACGGCGCCGTCGCCGAAGGCCGCACCCGCGGCACCCTGCAGATCCAGGACGGCTGCGACGAGCACTGCACCTTCTGCATCATCCCCTCCGTCCGCGGCCCCGGGGCCAGCCGGCCGCCGGCCGAGGTCCTGGCCCAGGCCCGCAACATGGTCGAGGCCGGCTACCGCGAGCTGGCACTCACCGGCGTGCACACCGGCTCCTACGGCCGCGACCGGGGCGAAGCCGACGCCTTCGCTGGCCTGGTGCACCAGCTTGCCGCCGTCGAGGGCCTGGAGCGCATCCGCCTCAACTCGATCGAGCCCGGCTACGTGAGCGACCGGCTCATCGACATCGCCGCCGACACGGAGAAGGTCTGCCGGCACTTCCACGTGCCCCTGCAGAGCGGCGACGACCGCGTGCTGCGGCGCATGGGCCGGCGCTGCACGTCTTCCCGCTACGCCGAGCGCATCACCCGCATCGCCGACCGCCTGCCGGGGTGCGCCATCGGCGCCGACGTCATGGCCGGCTTCCCGGGCGAGGGCGAGGAGCACTTCGAGGAGACCAGCGGCCTCCTTGAGCGGCTGCCGATCACCTACCTGCACGTCTTCCCCTACTCCGAACGGCAGGACACGCCCGCCCAGCGTCTCGACGGCCATCACGGCGGCGACGTGAAGCGCCGCCGGGTGCGCGAGCTGATCGCCCTCGGCGAGGGAAAGCGGCTGGACTTCCACCGCCGGCACCTCGGCCGCCGGGTGCGCGTCCTGGTGGAGGAGGAGGGCGGCAGCGGCGGCCTGGCCTCCGGGCTGACCGACAACTACATCCGCGTCCGATTCGAGACCGGGGGCGCCCCGGTGCGGGCGAACTCCTTCGTCGATGTGGTCCTCACCCGGGCCCGCGAGACCGAGGCCTTCGGAGAGCTGGTGTGAGCGGCCCACTGCCCGACGTGCCGCTGGTTCAGGGGTCCGCGGCCACCCTCGAGCCGCCGCAGGTCCAGGCGGCCCCGGCTCCGGAGGGCCGGCGCAGCGTCTACGTCGAGACCTACGGCTGCCAGATGAACGTGGCCGACTCCGAGCTGGTGGCCACGATCCTCTCCGGCGCCGGGTACCGCCTCGTCGACGGCCCCGAGGCGGCGGACGTGATCCTCATCAACACCTGCGCCGTGCGCGAGAACGCCGAGGAGCGCGTCATCGGCCGCGCCGGCCAGCTCAACGGCCTGCGCTCCCGGCGCCCGGGCCTCACCCTCGGCATCCTCGGCTGCATGGCCCAGCATCTGGCCGAGTCGCTGCCGGCCCGGGCCCCCTGGGTCGATCTGATCGCCGGCCCCGACGCCTACGCGCGGCTGCCGGACCTGCTGGCCCAGAGCGCCGACGAGGCCCTCCTCGACACCCGCCTGAGCCGCACCGAGAACTACATCGGCATCGACCCGACCCCGGACCCCGGCGCCACCAACGCCTGGGTGACGATCATCCGCGGCTGCGACAAGTTCTGCACCTTCTGCGTCGTCCCCTACGTGCGCGGCCGGGAGCGCAGCCTCGAGGCGGCCGAGGTCCTGCGCCGGGTCCGCCACCTGGCGCAGGAGGGCTTCCGCGAGGTCACCCTCCTGGGGCAGACGGTCAACTCCTACGACGACGGAACGACCCGGTTCGGCGGGCTGCTGCGCCAGGTCGCCGCCGTGGACGGCATCGAGCGCGTCCGCTTCACCTCGCCCTACCCGGCCGACTTCGACGACGACGCCATCGAGGCGATGGCCCGCACCCCCGAGGTCTGCCCGTCCCTGCACCTGCCCGTGCAGTCCGGATCCGACGCCCAGCTGGAGGCGATGAACCGGGGCTACACCGTCGGCCAGTACCGGGAGCTGGTCTGGCGCCTGCGCGAGGCGATCCCGGAGCTGGCCCTGACGACGGACATCATCGTCGGCTTCTGCGGCGAGACGGACGAGGACTACGCCCGCACCCGCGAGTTGATGGAGGAGATCCGCTTCGACTCGGCCTTCATGTTCCGCTACTCGGAGCGCTCCGGCACGCGGGCGGCGCGCCGCCAGCCGGACGACGTGCCCGACGAGGTCAAGGCCGAACGCCTCCAGGGGATCATCGAGCTGCAGGAGGGCATCTCCCGCCAGATCAACCAGACCATGGTCGGCCGCGAGGTGGTGGTCCTCGTCGAGGGCCGCAGCCGCCGCAAGGGCAAGGACGGCCGGCCCACCTGGTTCGGGCGCTCGGCCCAGGGCAAGGTCACTGTCTTCCCCCAGGAGGCGCCGGCCAACCGCATCGTCCGGGCCAGGGTGGAGAGCACCACCTCGCACACGCTGTACGGCCGTCTGCTGGCCGGCGAGGCCCGCTAGCCGAAGCCCTACCCCGGTTCCGGGTCCCCGGGCGGCGCCAGCCAACCGTCGGCCTCGCCCTCCTCCTCCTCCGACTCGAACTCCAGACCCGGTCCGGCCTCGCGCCCGCGGTCGCAGTAGGACCGGTACGGACAGTAACGGCAGACCCCGATGTCCTCGGTCCGGGGGAATCCCTCCTCCCCCTCCGCAAGCCGCTCCTCGATGTCGGCCGCCGCCGCCTCGATCCGCTGCCTTGCCTGCTGGTGCTGCGCCGCGTCGTAGTGCAGCACCACCGGCTCCTCGGGAAGGGCGCTCTGCCAGTAGACGAAGCGCACCCCCTCCGCGGCCACCGGCCCCGGCGCCAGGGAGCCGGCCCCCTCCAGGGCGACGAAGCGGTAGACCGCCGTCTGCCAGCTGCGCTCGAGATGCTCCCGGCTCGAGGGGGCGCCGGTCTTCCAGTCGACGATGTCGAGGAGCAGGCCGCCGGGTCCGCCGCTGACCTCGAGGCGGTCGAAGCGAGCCACCAGGGACTGGCCGCCGGACAGCACCACCTCCAGCTCCAGCTCCGTGTGGACGCGGATGCTCGTCCCCTCGGGGGCCGGAGGCGGGTGCCGCCGGAAACGCTCCCACCAGGCGGTGAGCTCCTCGTCCCCGGAGGCGCGCGCGATCCGGTCGGCGGGCAGGCCGAGGGCGTGCTGCTGCACGAGCAGGTGGAACCGCTCCCCCCGGCGGCGGGAGCGCTCCCACTCCTGCTCGGAGCCGGTGAGCGGCGCCGGCCACTCGAGGCGCCGCACGAAGCGCAGATAGAACCGGCGCGGGCAGCGTTCGAAGGCGGAGAGGGCGCTCTGGCTCAGGGGCGGCGGATTCATGCGGGACCTCCCCGCTTCTCTTCGAGCAGCGCCCCCAGGCGCGCGAAGAGGAGGGACTCCGGGGCCGGGCGGGTGCGCTGTCCGCTGGGGATGGTGCGGCTGTAGCTGACCGACAGGAAGCGCCGCGCCCGGGTGATGGCGACGTAGAGCAGCCGCAGCCGCTCGCAGATGTACTCCAGCTGGCCGGTCGGCGCCGCGGAGGGCCTCGGGCCGGCCTCCAGAAGCGCCGTGAGGCGGGCCCTCGCCATCTCCGCCGGGTTTCCCCCGAGGTGGGGCTCGTGGCCTCGGAAGTAGTCCTCGGGGGTGCCGGGGAACTCGATGCCGTCGACGCCCACGAGGTAGACGAGGTCCCACTCCATGCCCTTGGACTTGTGCATCGTCGTAAGGGTGAGCTGTCCGGGCCGGGGCTCGTAGGCCGCCTCCTCCTCGCCCGCCAGGATCTCCCGCGCCGCCTCGGGCCGCTGCAGGTCGGCGGCCAGCTCGGGCAGCCGCCAGCCGGGGTGCTGGTCGGCCCGCCGGCGCAGGTGTCCGGCGACGCGCTGGGCCCGCGCCAGGTCGTCGCCCTCGAAGAGCTCGGCGGCCACGGCCAGGGCCAGCTGGTCCACGGGGAAGCGCCCCGCCTCCAGCCAGCGGCGGGCCCGGTGGGCCAGCCCGTCGAGGGGCCGCAGGTCGCCCTGGAGGCGCGCCACCGGCGGGAAGGCGTCGGCCACCGCCACCCCCGGCGCCGGGTAGATCAGGCTCTCGGGGCGGTAGCAGCTGCGCACGAGGGGCCGGAGGTCCTCGGCCTCTCCCTCCTCGCCCGAGGTGATGCGGAAGACCCCCTCGAGGGCGGCCGGGGAGAGGGGGTCGGCGACGAAGGCGAGGACCCGGGCGAGGCGGTCGATCACCGCCCGGGAGCGGCGCGTGGTGGTGAGGCGCTCGTCGAAGGAGACGTCCATCTCGCGCAGGACCTCGGCCATCTCGAAGCCGAGACGGTTGGTGGGCACGAGCACGGCGAGGGTGCGGTCCGGCCGCGCCCGGATGAAGCCGAGGGCCCGGCGGGCCACGTACGCCAGCTCCTCGCCGCGGTGCTCGAAGGGGCGCAGGGCGACGGCGCTGTCGCCGTCGTCCGGGTTGGGCTGCGGGTCCCCGGCGCCCGATGGCTCCATGCGCTGGCGGCGGAAGGCCTCGTTGCGCACCTCGGGGACCGGGTATGCCTCGCAGGTCCAGGAGACCAGGCCGTTGGCCAGCCCCATGATCCGCGGCGAGCAGCGGCCGGAGACGGACATCTCGACGGTGCGCACCTCCCCGCGGTCGAGGAAGCGGCGCAGGAACCGGGGATCGGCGGAGGTGAAGGTGCTGGTGATCGACTGGTTGGCGTCGCCCACGCGGATCCAGTGGCCGGAGCGCGCGGTCAGCCGTCCGAGGAGCTCCTCCTGAAGGGGGACGCTGTCCTGGGCCTCGTCCTCGAGCACCACGGACCAGCGTCCGGCGAGGCGGTCCGCCACGTCCTCGTGGGAGGCGAGGAGGTCGACGGCGAGGCGCACCATGTCGTTGAAGTCGATGCCGCCCCAGCTCTCGACCAGGAGCTGGTAGCGGGAGTAGAGCTCGGCCCCGATGCGCAGGAGCTGCAGGGACAGGTCTGCGCCGTCCTCCCCCCGGTCCCCGGCGCCGGCCAGCCGGCCGAGGAGGGCGTCGGCGTCCAGGCGGCGGTTCTTGGCGGCGGCGATCACCGTGCGCCCCAGGTCGAGGCCGATGCGCGCCCATCTCTCCTCCCAGCCCGCGTCGGGCCGCCCCCCCTCTCCGGGGGCCAGGGGTTCCCAGCGGTGCCGGTTCTCCACGCTCCACTCGCGCAGGGCGCGGTCGATCAGCTCCACCTGGGAACGCTCGTCCAGGACCCGCAGCTCCGAGTCGGTGCCGGCGTGGCCGGGCCAGGTCTGGACGATGCCGAAAGCCAGGCTGTGGAGGGTGCGCACCTCGTACCCCGCGGAGACCAGCCGGCGGCTGGCGAGGGCGCGGGCGATGCGCCCCCGCAGGGCGTCGGCGGCGGCGGCCTGGTAGGTGACCACCAGGACCCGGCCGGTCTCGGGCAGGGGGCCCGCGCCTCGTCCCCGGCGCTCCAGCAGCTCCGCGGCGAGATGGGCGATGGTGGTGGTCTTGCCGCTGCCGGGGACCGCCGCCACTCCCATGAGGCCGCCCTCGTACTCGAGGATCTGCTTCTGCCCTTCCCGGGGGCGGAAGAGGTCCGCGGCGTTCACGCCGCCGGCTCCACGGTTCCGGCGATACGCGCCGCCGCCCGCAGCAGGGGACTGTCCTCCTCGGCGGGCCCGCCCGCCTCGGTCTCGCTCCAGCACAGGTACACGGCCTCGCCGGCCCGGCTGCACAACCCCCGCACCAGGCGGCCGAGGGTGCGGTTCCGGGTCTCGTGGTCGACGGCCTCGGTCCAGGCCGCGTCCCGGCGCCAGCGGCGGGAGAGAACGTGGGGGTTGGTCAGCGGCTGGTGCGGCGGCTCCCACCAGCTGATCGATCCGGCGTCGAGCCAGAACTGGTAGCGGTCGAAGCGCTCCTCCAGCAGGTAGGTGTAGACCGGCGCCACCACGAGGACGGCGGCGGCCGCCGGCTGCGTGCCCGCGGGGTGAGAGGCGGCCACCACCCCCTCCTCCACCATGCGCGCATAGCCCTCGGCCGTGCCCCCGGGGTCGGGGCCGGTGCCCAGGGAGGGGGCGGAGCGCCGGAACCAGGAGGCCGAGGAGATCAGGCGCGCGTACATGGCCGCCCTCCCCGGGTCGAGATCGGGCCGCGACAGGACCTCTCCGAAGAGCTGCCGGAGGAAGAGGTCGAGGGGCTGAGGCTCGCCCTGCCGCCGCGCCAGCAGCCAGCGGCGCAGGGTCTCGAACGCCTCCAGGGCCCCCGGGGGCAGCCGCTCCCGGAGCCGCGGGTCCCCCTCGCCCAGCTCGCGCAGGGCGCCGGAGCCCGCGTCGTACGCCGCCCGCGTCAGCAGCCTCGCGCGGACCGGGTCCAGGCTCAGGGCCGCCTGCAGCGCCTCGGTGACGTCGCTGGCGTGGGGGGCCTGCTCCCAGGCCGGGTAGGCCAGCGCCGCCAGGGCCAGGGCGACGCGGGTCTCGGGCTCCTCGCGCAGGCTCTCGAAGCGGCGGACCACGGCGCAGGGGATCCGGGCCTCGCGGAGGGCCTCGCTCACCAGGAACCGCAGGACGCCGTCGGCGTGGGGAGCGACGACGGCGATCTCCCCCGGCTCGGCGGCGCCCGTTTCCACGAGACGCACGACTTCGGCGGCGACCTCGGCGACCATCGGCCCGCGGTGGCGCGCCGAGAGCAGGCGCAGGGCCCCGGCGGCGGCTTCGTCGGGCGTCTGGCCGGGGGCCCGCGGCGGCTCGAAGCCGGCGGACAGCTCCCGCCCGAGGGTGACCGTCGGCCGCACCGGCTCATCGGGCACCCTCAGGCTTCGGGCGCAGACCTCCCGCAGGGACCGGGCGCCCTCGGGATCGACCCCGAGGAAGAGGCGGAACCCCCCGTCCCGGCGGGCCACCAGCCAGGCCGAATCGACGGCCGCCAGCCGCTGCCGGATGAAGTCCTGGGCCAGGGGCACCGTTTCCTCCACCGCCTCCACCAGCAGGTGCCGGAAGCGCCCCTCCAGGTAGCGCCGGAACTCGTCGGAGGGCAGCAGGTGCCGGCGGAAGAGGTGGAGGACGAGGGAGACGTCGACCAGGTTGTGCTGCAGACAGTGGGCCCGGTAGGCCTCGATGCAGCTCTGGGCCTGGTCGAACCAGACCTCCCGGCCCTCCCTGTGGGCCGTCCACGAGTCCCGCAGCCGGGGGCCGACCTCGGCGATCTCGTAGCCGTTGACGCCGGCCTTGTTGAGGTTGTCGAGCAGCTGCGACAGCAGTCTCTGGGGCCGCAGGGAGAGGCCGTCGAAGGCGCCCTCGGCGAGGAGAGGGTCGACGATCTGCTTCATCACGTACTGGGCGGTCTCGTAGGTCAGCAGGACCGGCGGGTCGAGGGGCGATCCGAAGCCGGCCTCCGAGGCGATCCCCGGCCAGAACAGCCGCACCATGCGCGCCGCCAGGCCGTAGAAGGTGTGGATCTCGGGAGAGACCGCCGCCCGCCCGGAGGGCTGTCCAGCGGGGGGCTCCGGGCGCCGGCGGGGGCGTTGGGGGACCAGGACCAGCAGCTGGTCCCCGCTCACCCCCTGGTCGAGGAGCGCGGCCATGCGCTCGCGGACCAGGGCGCCGCCGGCGGCCGGCCCCTGGGGCAGGTCGATCCACACCGTTCCGGCCGCCGGGGCGGCGACCGCGGCGGCCACCTCCGCGGTCCAGAGTGGAGCCGCCGGCCCCGGCCCGGTCACCGCGCCCGGGCCCATTCCCGGGCTCTCGCCTTCAGCGCCTCCGCTTCCCGCGCCCGGCCCATCCGGGACAGGACCTGCGCCGCCAGCCGGTACGGTCCGCTGCGTACGGGATCGATCTCCACGGCCCGAAGAGCATACCTGAGAGACTCGTCCAACTCGTTCATGCGAAACAACATGAGGCTCACGTTGTAATTCGTCGACTGAGACCCCGGGGCGGCCTGCGCCGCGCGCCGGTAGGCCGTCGAGGCCTCCTCCGGATCCCCGGCCCGGCGGTGATGCTCCCCCGACATGAACCAGCCGTTGGCCACCAGCTTGCGCACCCACGGGTCCGCCGATTCCAGATGGGCGGGATCCACCTCGTCCAGCCAGACCGCGGGATCGGTGGGCGTCTCCGCACGGGCGCCGTCCCGGCTGCGGAGGGCGAGGTAGCTCAGCCCCCGGGGCTCGAAGCGGAACCCCTCGGGGGGGCGCCGCGCCACCAGGAAGTGCACGGGCCGCTCGGAGTTCATCCAGGCCAGCTCCCGGCGGCGGCGCCGCGGCGCTCCCTCCCGGCCGCCGGTGGGGGTGGGATCGCCGCGGCCCTGGCGGTTGGCGATGGTCACGTCGGGGCGCACGCCCTCCACCCGCTGCAGGTAGTCCACGAGGAAGCTGGCGTCGTCCCCCTCGGTGATCAGCACCGCCCGGGGAGGCAGCTCGGCCAGCAGCCGGCGCCCGTAGAGATCCGGGAACCAGGCGCCGGAGCGGTCGGCCTCCCCGAGGTTGGCGGCGAGGGGGATGGCCGCGCACGCGAGGACCGCCGCCGGCGCCAGCCGCCGGAGCCGGCCCCGCAGCCGGCCCCGCAGCCGCCGGACCAGGTCGTCGAGGCCGAACCCGGCCACGGCGGCGGCGCAGAGGACCGCCAGCAGGAAGAACACGTCCAGCCCCTGCGGGTTGCGGTGGTAGCCCAGGGCCGTGACCAGGTTGAGGACCGCCGCCGCCAGCAGCACCCGCGCCAGGACCGGGTCGCGCCGCCAGGCCGCCACCGCCCCCCAGGCGAGGAGGGGCAGGAACAGGGGTGTCCACTCCCCCGCCAGTTGCTCGCCCAGGCGCCGGGCGTTGAGCGCCGCGGCCTCCCAGGGCAAACTGAAGAAGGAGCCGCGGTAGGTGGCCCCGGTGAGGTGCTCCCACAGGGCCGGAAGGGAGTCCAGGGGGCCCCAATGAAAGCCGGGGCCCAGGCCGTTGCGCACCGGCAGGTAGACCCACGGGCTCAGGCCGGCCAGCCCGCCGGGGACCAACCAGCCCGCCTCCCGCAGCCGCTCCCCCAGGCCCCGCCGCCCGGAGGCATGGTCCCTCCCCAGGGCCGCGGCCAGCACCGGCGGCACCAGCAGGACCGCCTGCAGGTGGCAGGTGGCGGCGAGGCCGGCGGCGTACCCGGTCAGCAGCAGCCACCGGGGGCGGTCGGCGGCCGGGCAGGACCGCGCCCGGAGCCCGGCGCCGAGCAGGACCACCGCCGACAGCACGAACAGGCCGTAGACCTCGGCGATCACCGCCTGGCTCCAGAACGTGCGGCTCCAGGCCAGGGCCAGCCCGGCGGCCGCGGCCGCCGCCCAGCCGCACCCGCGGCCCTGGAGGAAGAGGGCCAGGGAGCCGGCGGCGGCCGCCGCCATCAGGCAGGTGGCGGCGTTCACCGCCCGCGCCGGCGAGGCCCCCGGATCGAGCCAGGAGAGCACCTTCGCCAGAAGCACGTAGAGCGGATACCCGGTCGGGTGCGGCGTGCCCAGGCCCCGGACGGCCCCGATCAGCTCCCCCGAGCCCTCGACGTAGACCGAGGGGCAGAGGGTCGGCAGGTAGCTGATCGCGGCGAGGCCGAAGACGGCGGCGGCGGCCAGGCGGGTCCGGTCCACGGCGCTACCCGGCCAGCACCGCCAGCAGCCGCATGCGCTCCAGGCTCTGCGCCCACAGGGCCGTCTCCCGGGCGATGCCGTAGAGCACGACGACGGCCGCCACCTGCACGGCCGCGTGCACCGGCGGCATGGCGCCGCGGACCTCCATCCCCTCCGGCGGCGGCGGCCAGCGCCAGCGCCGGGCCCGCCACAGGGCGGCTGCCCACAGGAGGGCCGCGGCCGCGGCGATGGCCGCTCCCGCCGCCAGCGAGGCCGGCCGGTAGCGGAAGGAGACGCGGCGGTCCGCGGCCGTCACCGGCACCGCCCGGAAGGCGTGGTTCGCCTTCAGGACCTCCCGCTCCTGGCCGTCGACCCGCGCCTCCCACCCCGGCGCGAAGCTGTCGGCCAGCACGAGGAACCCGTCCCGCCCCGGCAGTTCCACCTCGACCTCCGTCGTCTCGTAGCGGGTGATGCGCGCCGGAGCGTACCCGGCTCCCGGCCCCGGGGCCGACCCCGGAGGCTTGTCGAGGAGGACCTGCCGCCCCGCATCGAACCCGGGGGAGCGCAGCCGCGCCAGGCGCCGGCGGGGGTCGGGCTCGACCACGGCCTCGGGCGCGACCCAGGCCCTGGGCAGGGCCTCCCGGTTGCGGTAGACCCGCTCGTCTCCCTCGTGCAGCAGCTCCAGACCCGGCCACGACAGCGGCCGGTGGCTGACCACGTACCCGGCGTTGGCCAGGTCGAGCCGGACCGGGTAGGCCCTGACCAGCTCCCAGTGGCGGCGCGGGTGCAGGGGGCTCCACCCGGGCAGGGTGTTGGCCAGGCCGAAGAGCCCGGCCGAGTACATGCGCAGGGTCCCCGGATAGCGCTCGTACGAGGAGAGGTCGTGGGCCCAGCCGCCGTGCCAGTCGTAGGGGGAGTTCCGCTCCGACACGAGGCTGGCCACGCGCACCAGCCCGGCCGTGGGCACGCCGGCTGCGGCCGCCGGCCGCCAGCGGTCGGCGTCGGCCAGGATCGCCTGCGCCGCCGGCGGGACCCGCTCGTAGACCTCCGGCGGCAGGACCCCGTTGAAGGGCCGTCCGAAGTCGTGCAGCTCCACCAGGCAGAGGGCGGCCACCGACGCCGCCAGGAACCGCGGGCCGATGCGGCGCCGGACCGGACCGCGGGTGAGCAGGGCCATGGCGAGCAGGACCGGGCCCAGGCGCCACAGATCGGCGGCCAGGTCGGCGCGGTAGCGCTCGACCAGGAGCTCCCTGCCGGAGGGGAGAACCGCCTCGCCCCAGAGGACGGAGCGGTTGACCAGGACCGCGAGCCCTGCAACGAGGGCGAGGAGGACGCAGACCCGAACCCAGGAGGTCCGCAACGGCCGGCCGTCGGCGAGGCGGTGGACGCCGAGGCCGGCCAGGACGGCCCCGCCGAAGGCCCACCACAGCAGGAAGCGGGTGGGGATGCGCAGCTGGCGCAGGACGGGGACCTCGTGGAGGGCGTGGAACAGGCCCGAGTAGTGGCCCAGGGAGAGGGTCAGGCCGAGGACGGCGAGGAGGGCGAAGAAGCCCCGGGCCGGCGACTCTGCCTCGCGCGCGCCGACCAGGGCCAGCACCAGACCGGTGACCCCGATGTAGGGGCAGAGCTGGATGAAGAACCCCGCCTCCCGCCCCCAGTACGACCCCGTCGCCGAGTTGCCGAAGAAGCCGGGGAGCAGCAGGCCGAGGAGACGCTCGGGCGGCAGGGACATGTTGACGAACTGCTCGTACCCGAGGCCGCCGCCGCGGCCGGACTCGGCGGCCAGCTCCCAGGTCGGCAGCAACTGCACCGCCGCCATCGCCGCCCCGGACACGGCCAGCAGCGCCGCCGGGACCGCCTGCCGCCGCCCGAGCTGCCAGGCGCGCAGCGCCCCGTAGGCGGAGGCCGCCGCGGCGCCGTAGAGGGCCGCCTGGGGGTGGCCGGCCAGCAGCTGCAGGGCCGCCGCGCCCCCGGCCAGCACGACGCGCACCGGCCGCCCGCGGGCGAGTCCTGTCTCCAGGAGCCAGAACAGCACCGGCAGCAGGGCGGCGGCGGCGAGGAAGTTCGGCGACATGGCGCGTACCACGAGGTAGCCCCCGAGGCCGTAGGTCAGGCCCCCGGTGAGCGCCGCCAGACGGCCGCAGCCGAGGGCGCGCAGGAAGCCCCAGGTGGCGGCGGCGGCCAGCCACAGGTGGCCGAGGACCGACCAGGTCACGGCGGCCGCCGGCGGCAGGGGGGCCAGCAGCCAGTTGGGCGGGTACAGGGCCCCCACCTGGCCCTCGGCGAAGAGCGGGAACCCGCAGCTGACGCTCGGCTCCCACAGCGGCAGCCGGCCCTCGGCGAGGGCCTGGTGCAGGAAGTGGCGCCAGGGGACGTTCTGCACCATCACGTCCTGCACGAAGAACACCCCGCCCTGCAGGACCCCGGGAAAGAGGAAGGCCACGGCCAGGGCGAGACCCGCCAGGCAGGCGGGGCCGGCGAGCCGGCCAGCGGGGATGGGAAGCGTCCGAGAGGCCATGTGGCGCATCGCTCTTGCGAGGCTCGCCGCGTCGGGTGGAGGGGGGCCTCCCAAGCTATCCCCGGGGGCCGGAGAGGTCAATCCGAGATTTGCCGTAACCTTAAGTCGGGCCTACATTTGGAGCCTTTCGGAAGAGCCCCCTGGATCCCCCCGAAAGCCGGAACATGGAGAGAATCCTGGTCACCGGAGGCGCCGGCTTCATCGGCTCCCACACCGTCGACCTGCTCCTCGAGCGCGGCTACGAGGTGCGCGTCTACGACGCCCTGCAGGAGCGCGTCCATCCCCACGGCTGGCCGGACTACCTGCCGGCGGGGATCGACCGCATCCGCGGCGACGTGCGCGACGCCGACGGTCTCCGGCGGGCCCTCGAGGGCGTCGACGGCGTCGTCCACCTGGCGGCCTACCAGGACTACATGCCGGACTTCAGCACCTACTTCGCCGTCAACACGGTGGGTACGGCCCTGCTCTTCGAGATCGCCGTCTCCCGGCGTCTGCCGCTGCGCAAGATCGTGCTGGCCTCCTCCCAGGCCGTGTACGGAGAGGGCAGCTACCGCTGCGCCGGCTGCGGGACCGTCCACCCCCCGGCGCGGTCGCGGGAGCAGCTCTCGCGGGGCGACTGGGAGGTCCGCTGCCCCTCCTGCGGGGGCCCCGCCGAGCCCCTGCCCCTGACCGAGGACCTGCCCCTCCACCCCCACACGGCGTACGGCATCTCCAAGTACTCCCTGGAGATGGCGGCCCTGAACCTGGGCCGGCGCTACGCCATCCCGGTGACCAACATGCGCTACTCCATCGTGCAGGGGAGGCGCAACTCCTTCTACAACGCCTACAGCGGCGTCGCCCGGATCTTCACCCTGCAGCTGCTCCACGGCCGCGCCCCGGTGATCTACGAGGACGGCCGCCAGCGGCGGGACTACGTCCACGTGGAGGACGTGGCCCGCGCCAACGTCCTCGCCCTCGAGGACGACCGCACCGACTTCTCGAACCTGAACGTGCCCGGCCGCGGCGCCACCACCGTGGTCGAGGTGGCGCGGATGCTCTCCGCCATCTGCGGCCGGGAGGGCCTCGAGCCCGAGATCACCGGCGAGTACCGCCTGGGCGACGCCCGCCACACCGTCTCCTCCGGGGAGCGCCTGGGCGGCCTCGGCTGGCGCCCGGGAGCGGCGCCCGAGGAGTTCCTGGGCGACTACGTGGAATGGGTGCGGGCGCAGCCGGACCTGGGCGAGTTCTACACCCGCAGCCGCAGGACCATGGGCGCCGCCGGCGTCATCCGCCGGGCCGCCGCCTCCGGGGCGGAGCAGGCGGCGTGATCACCACGCGGGCGCCCCTGAGGATCCCCCTCGGCGGGGGCGGCACCGACCTGCCCTCCTATGCCGACCGCCACGGCGGCTTCATCCTCTCCGCCGCCATCGACAAGTACGTCTACATCCAGCTCAACGCCCTCCAGGTGGAGGACTTCGTGCGCGTCAAGTACTCCCGCACCGAGCGCGTCGGCCACGTCGCCGACCTGGAGCACCCGCTGCTGCGCGAGTCCCTCCTCCACCTGGGCATCGAGGGCGGCCTCGAGATCGGCGCCATGGCCGACGTGCCGGGGCGCACCGGCCTGGGCTCCTCCGGGGCGTTCACCGTGGCCCTCCTGGCCGCCCTGCGCGAGTTCGCGGGCCGGCCCCTGCCGCGGGCCCACCTGGCCGACGAGGCCCACCACGTGGAGACGGCGCGCGCCGGCCAGCCGGCGGGCAAGCACGACCACTACCTGGCCGCCTTCGGGGGCCTCACCTGTCTCGACATCGACTCCGGGGGGCGCGTGTCGGTGAGCGGCCCCCGCGTCTCCGGCGAGACCCTGGGCGAGCTTGGCCGCCGCCTCGTCCTGCTCTACACCGGCATCCAGCGCGAGAGCTTCGACATCCTCTCGCAGCAGGAGGAGGAGACGCGCGCCGGCAAGGCCTCCGTCGTCGACGGCCTGCACGAGATCAAGTCCCTCGGCCTGCGGATCCGCGACGCCCTGGAAGCCGGCGACCTCGACCGCTTCGGCGACCTGCTGCACACCCACTGGGAGACCAAGAAGAGGCGCTCCTCGAAGATGTCCAACCCCGAGATCGACCGGTGGTACGACGAGGCGAGGCGCGCCGGCGCCCTCGGGGGCAAGCTGATGGGGGCCGGCGGCGGCGGCTTCCTGATGTTCTATACTCCCCCCGGCGCCCGCGAGGCCCTGCTGCGGCGGATGCGGGAGGAGGGCCTGCGCGAGATGGGCTTCCGCTTCGACACCGAGGGCGCCAAGGTGCTGACCAACAGCGGGTGAGATGAGCAACAGGGACTACATCGACGCCTACCTCGCGCGCATGGGGGCCGTCCTCGACGACCTGCCGCGGCCGCAGATCGACGCCGCCATCGACCTCCTCTACGAGGCCTGGGGCTCGGGGAAGGCGGTCTACCTGGCCGGCAACGGCGGCTCCGCGTCGACGGCGAGCCACTTCGCCTGCGACCTCGCCAAGTGGACCCTGTGCGAGGGCAAGCCGCGCTTCCGCGTCCTGGCCCTGACCGACAACATGCCCCTCTTCAGCGCCCTGATGAACGACGAGGGCCCGGACTCGGTCTACGCCGGGCAGGTCGAGGCCTGGATCGGCGAGGGGGACGTGCTGGTGCTGATCAGCGTCCACGGCGGCTCCGGGGAGGGCAACGCCGGCGCCTGGTCCGGGAATCTGCTCAAGGCCCTGCAGGTCGCCCGGGACCGCGGCGCCCGGACCCTGGGCCTCAGCGGCTTCGACGGCGGCGCCCTGAAGCGCCTCGCCGACGTCTGCATCGTCGTGCCCGTCGACTCCACGCCCCAGGTGGAGTCCTTCCACCTCGCCCTGCAGCACCTCATCTGCGACCGCCTGCGGCAGCGCATCGCCGCCGCCTGATCACGGAGACAGCATGGAGCTCTTCATCGACAGCGCCGACCTGGAGGAGGTCCGGCAGGCCGCCGCCCTGGGGGTGATCTCCGGGTGCACGACCAACCCGAAGCTGGCCGCCGCCGCCGAGCCCGGCAGCATGCGCCGGCGCGTGCGGGAGATCCTCGCCTGCATCGACGGCCCGGTGAGCGTCGAGGTGGTGGCCGAGAGCGTCGAGGGCATGCTCGCCGAGGCCGCCGAGTACGCCGCCTGGGACCCGCGCGTGGTCGTCAAGATCCCCATGTCGATGGAGGGCCTGCGGGCGGTGCACGTCCTCGAGCGCGACCGC
This sequence comes from Gemmatimonadaceae bacterium, assembly GCA_026706075.1. Taxonomy (GTDB): domain Bacteria; phylum Latescibacterota; class UBA2968; order UBA8231; family UBA8231; genus UBA8231. Next base: position 12,496 of record JAPOZM010000060.1, on the reverse strand, counting down.
GACGTCCGGGTGAACGTGACATGCATGATGAACTCCAGCCAGGCGGCCCTGGCGATGATGGCGGGAGCCAGCTACGTGAGCCTCTTCATCGGCCGCATCACCGACCTCGGCAACGACGCCGACGCCGCCATCGCCGAGACCGCCCGGTTCATCGAGCACGGCCGCTTTAAGGCGCGCATCATCGCCGGCAGCATGCGCTCCGTGGGCGACATCCAGCGCTCCTTCCTCGCCGGGGCCCACATCGTCACCGCCCCCTACCGGTTCCTGCCGGCCATGGTCCACCACCCGCGCACGGTGGAGACGATCGACGAGTTCAAGGCCGCCTGGGACGAGGCCCGCCAGCGGGGCGGCCTCGAGTGACGGCGGCCGCCCTCGATCTCGGGGGCGCCGAGGTCCGGCCCCTCCTCGGCGGGCGCATGCGCCTCGACGGCGGCGCCATGTTCGGCGTCGTGCCCCGGGCCCTGTGGGAACGCGCCTGCCCTCCCGACGACCGCCACCGCATCGACAACCCCTGCCGCTGCCTGCTGGTGCGCTGCCGCGGCGCCCTGGTCCTGGTCGACACCGGCTGCGGCGACCGCTTCGACGAGCGCTCCCGGGAGATCTTCGCCGTCGACCCGGGGGTCACTCTCCTCGGGGCGCTGCGCGAGGCCGCCGTCGCCCCGGCCGAGATCACCCACGTGGTGCTCACCCACCTGCACTTCGACCACGCCGCCGGCGCCCTCACCCGGGACGACGGCGGCATCCGCCCCCTCTTCCCCGAGGCCGTGCACGTGGTGCAGCGCGGCGAGTGGGAGGACGCCCGCGAGGGCGTCTCCATCATGCGCTCCAGCTATGCGCCCGACGATCTGGAGGCCCTGGCCGACCTGCGCTGGGAGCTCGTCGAGGGCGACGGCTCGATCCTGCCGCAGGTCTCGGTGCAGGCCACGGGGGGCCACACCGGTCACCACCAGGCCGTCTGGGTGCACGGGGACCACCGGCGCCTGGTCTTCCCCGGCGACGTGCTGCCGTCGCGCCACCACCTGAGCCCCTACTGGATCATGGCCTACGACATGTTCCCCCACGATACCCTCACCGTGAAGCGGAGCCTGGCGCGGCAGGTGCACGAGGAGGGCTGCGTCGTCGCCTGGGACCATGACCCCCACGGTCCCTTCAGCCGCCTGGTCCGCGGGGAGCGGGGGGAGTACCGGGCCGCGGCCCTCGAGGGCTGAGGCGTCCGGCGCGCCGATAGCGGCCTCCCACGGCACCGACTATACTGCTGCTCCATGTCTCTCGAAGTCATCGAGTTGTCCGAGAAGCACCGCCGCCTCCTCGACCGCCTGGGCGAGCTGATCCCCGATCTGGACCCGGAGCGGCCCCAGAGCCTGCAGCGCATCTTCGGCCTGGGCCTGATCGCCCTCACCATGCAGATCACCAGCAAGGCGCGTCAGGGCGACAAGGAGGAGCTCGCCGAGGAGCTGGGCACCCTCGCCCGCGAAATGGTGGAGGAGGAGCAGTGGTAGGCGGCTCCCCCGGCCTGTTCTGCCTCGCGGGGCAGGCCGCCCTGGTCACCGGGGGCAGCAAGGGCCTCGGCGAGGCCATGGCCGGCGCCCTGTCCGGCGCCGGCGCCGACGTTGTCATCACCAGCCGCCACCTCGACGAGGCCCGGTCCGCGGCCGACACGATCGCCGCCGCCAGTGGCCGCCAGGTGCTCGCCGTCGAGGCCGACGCCGGCGACCGCTGCCAGGCGGAGGGCTCGGTGAGGGAGGTCGTCGAGCGCTTCGGCCGCCTCGACATCCTCGTGAACAACGCCGGCGTCAACCGGCGGGCCCCCATTCTGGAGATGGACGACGAGAGCTGGGAGACCGTCCTCGGCATCAACCTCACCGGGCCTTTCTTCTACTGCCGCGCCGCCGGACGGCACATGCTCGAGCGCGGCTACGGCCGGGTCATCAACATCGGCTCGACCTTGTCCTCCATCTCCATCCCCCACCGCACGCCGTACGCCTCGAGCAAGGGCGGAATCCTGCAGCTGACCCGCACCTTGGCCCTGGAGTGGGCCGGCACGGGGGTGACGGCCAACTGCATCTGTCCGGGGCCCTTCGCCACGCCCATCAACCAGCCCCTCCTCGACGATCCCGAGGCGGCGCGGGCGATGCAGGACAAGGTCCCCCTGGGCCGCTGGGGCGATCCCGCCGAGCTGGCCACGGCCGTCCTCTACTTCGCCTCCCCCGCCTCCTCCTTCACCACTGGGGCGGCCCTCGTCGTCGACGGAGGCTACACCGCCCAGTAAGGTTGCCATGCAGGGGCCGGGCGCTATATTTCGCAGCCCACCCCCTGGCATCGGCCGCGGCCCGAACCCGCGGCCCACGTTTCACAACTCCTGACACCGCACCCAAGACCCCGTGGCCCAACCTGAGATCGTCGTCAGCGATTTGCGGTCGCCGTACGGGATCGCCTTCGACGCCGACGACGTCCTCTTCGTCTCCGAGTCCGCCGCCAACCGCATCCTCCGCGTCGAGGACGGCCAGGCCCAGCCCTTCGCCCAGACCGGCCCGCGGCCGCTGGGCATCGCCTTCGACGACTCGGGCGATCTCTTCGTGGCCGAGAGCGGCCGCCATCACCTGATCCTCATCTCCCCGGACGAAGCGCTGGAGATCTACGCCCACAGCTGCAGGGGCCGGCGCTTCATCAGCCCCCGGCAGCTCTGCTTCGAGCCCACCGGCGACATTCTCTTCAGCGACCCGGGGCACGGCGAGGACGGCGGCGGCTCGGTGTACCGCGCCGATCTCGACGGCGAGGTGACCGAGGTCATCAGCGGGTTGTCGTCTCCGGCGGGGATGGTGCTCTCGGAAGATGCGGCCGTCCTCTACGTCTCGGAGCGGGGGAGCCGGCGCATCCTCTCCCTGGAGATGGACGACGAGGGCCGGCCACAGAACCAGCAGGTCTTCATCGAGTTCGACGAGGACCCCGGCGCCGAGGACCTGCTCTTCGACGCCCGCGGGCAGCTCTACGCGAGCGTCCCCGGCACCGGCATCGTCGTCATCGATCCGGAGGGCCGCCGCCAGGGCCTGATCGAGATCCCCGGCGCCGAGGTGGCGGCCATGACCTTCGGCGGCCTCGACTACGACCGGCTCTTCGTCGCCGAGGCGGCGACGGGTTCCGTGTACGGTCTGGCCCTGGAAGTGGCGGGCCAGCGCCCCTTCGCCGGACCCCGTTCGATCTGAGCCCCGGCGGACGCCCGCTACCGCCGCCGCATCCGCCCCCAGACCACCCCGAAGACCCGACCGAAGCTCCTCGGTGCGAGCCGGCGCATCCGGATGGCCAGGCCGACCCAGCGGTCGGCCACGTGCAGCCGGCGCTGCCGCTCCATGGCGCGCAGGACCTCGGCCGCCGCCTCTTCCGAGCTCTTCGACGGCACCTGTCCGAAGCGCTTCATGGGGGTCCGGGAGACCTCGTGGAACCCCGAGTGCACGAGTCCGGGCTCGACGACTGTGACCGAGACCCCCGTGCCCCGCAGCTCGTGGGCCAGGCTCTCGCCGAGCCCGGTGACGGCGAACTTCGTGGCCCCGTACACGGCGTGGTCCGGCGACGGCAGCTCGCCGAGGACGCTGGAGACGAAGACCAGCTGGCCCCGCTGCCGGCGCAGCATCGACGGCAGCACCCGATGGGTCGTGTGGATCACCCCCATCAGGTTGGTCTCGACCACGGCCCGGTGATCGGCGAGGGGGACCTCCTCGAAGGGGCCGTACGCCCCCCGGCCGGCGTTGTTCACCAGCACCTCGATCTCCCCCAGCCCGGCCTCGACGCGCCCGCGGAGTCCGGCCACCGCCTCGGCGTCGGATACGTCGCAGGGCAGGACCAGCGGCCGCGCGCCGGTCATCAGGCCCGCCGTCTCCTCCAGGGGGCCGGCGCGGCGCCCCACCAGCGCCAGGCGGGCCCCCTTCGAGGCCAGGGCCACGGACAGGGCGCGGCCGATGCCGCCGCCGGCTCCGGTGACCACCACCACGGCGTCGCGGTAGTCGCGGCCCATGGGTCAGCTCCGGGCGGGGGCCGGGAGGACTCGGTCCCGGCCGGACGATTCCGGCGCCGGACGGCCCGAGAAGGAGTCCTGCGGGCCTCCCTGGAGATGCCCTGTTCCCGATATGGGAAATACCCGGCAGGCCCTCGTTGTCAAATCGGGAAAACCCTCTATCTTTCTTTCTGGCATAGGGTTAGGATGACTCCTGAGGAAAGGATGCGGACTTCTCTCTCTCAAAATAGACAGTGTGCATGGTTCACCTGGATAGTCATATGGTATTCATAACCATTTGTTCTACAATGAGTTGAAAGTGTTTGGAGAAGGATACCCGGTGTTGGCACAGATCTTGCGTATTGTCCGGCGCTGATGTCCCATTCCCCGGAGGTCGAGTCCGGCCTCCCCATCTCCAGTAAGGAGCGAATCATGGCCAAGTCGAAGATCCAGCCTCTCGCCGACCGCGTGCTCGTCAAGCGGCTCGACGACGAGGAGGAGCAGAAGGTCGGCGGCATCATCATCCCCGACACCGCCAAGGAGAAGCCCCAGGAGGCCGAGGTCGTGGCCGTCGGTCCCGGCCGCCTCGATGACGGCCAGCGCGTCGCTCTCGAGGTCGAGAAGGGCGACAAGGTTCTCATTGGAAAGTACTCCGGCACCGAGGTCAAGCTCGACGGTGAGGAGCACCTGATCCTCCGCGAGGAAGAGATCCTCGCCGTCATTTCCTAACCACGGAGAGAGCGAACCAATGGCTGCCAAACAGATCGCATTTCGCGAGGAGGCCCGCGACAAGGTCCTCTCCGGCGTCTCCCAGCTCAGCAAGGCCGTGAAGGTCACCCTGGGCCCGAGGGGCCGCAACGTGGTGCTGGCCAAGAGCTGGGGCTCCCCCACGGTGACCAAGGACGGCGTCACCGTGGCCAAGGAGATCGAGCTGCCCGACCCCTACGAGAACATGGGCGCCCAGATGGTCAAGGAGGTCGCCTCCAAGACCAGCGACGTCGCCGGCGACGGCACCACCTCGGCGACCTTGCTCGCCGAGGCCGTCTACTCCCAGGGCCTGCGGGCGGTCACCTCCGGCTTCAACCCCATGGAGGTGAAGCGCGGCATCGAGCAGGCCGTCGAGATCGTCGTCAAGAGCCTCCAGACCCAGAGCCGCAAGGTGAAGGACCACTCCGAGGTGGCCCAGGTGGGCACCATCTCGGCCAACGGCGACTCCTTCTTCGGCGAGACGATCGCCGAGGCGATGGACAAGGTCGGCAAGGACGGGACGATCACCGTGGAGGAGGCCAAGTCCACCGACACGACGCTCGACGTGGTCGAGGGCATGCAGTTCGACCGCGGCTACCTGTCCCCCTACTTCGTCACCGACCAGGAGGCGATGGAGGCCGTCCAGGAGGACTGCTACCTGCTCATCCACGAGAAGAAGCTGTCCAACCTCAAGGACCTGCTGCCGCTGCTGGAGAAGGTCTCGAAGGCGGGCAAGCCCCTCCTCGTGATCGCCGAGGACGTGGAGGGCGAGGCCCTGGCGACCCTGGTGGTCAACAAGATCCGCGGCACCCTGCAGGTGGGCGCCGTCAAGGCCCCGGGGTACGGCGACCGCCGCAAGGCGATGCTGCAGGACCTGGCCATCCTCACGGGCGGCACGGTGATCACCGAGGACCTCGGCATCTCCCTCGACAGCGTGCAGCTCTCCGACCTCGGACAGGCCAAGCGCGTCGTCGTGGAGAAGGAGAACACCACGGTCATCGAGGGTTCGGGCAAGGTCACGGACATCCGGGGCCGGGTCGAGCAGATCCGCCACCAGATCGACGAGACGACCTCGGACTACGACCGCGAGAAGCTGCAGGAGCGCCTGGCCAAGCTCGCCGGCGGCGTCGCCGTGATCCGCGTGGGCGCGGCCACCGAGACCGAGATGAAGGAGAAGAAGGCCCGCGTCGAGGACGCCCTGCACGCCACCCGCGCCGCCGTGGAGGAGGGCATCGTCCCGGGCGGCGGCGTCGCCCTGGTGCGCGCCATCGCCAAGCTCAAGGACGTGGAGACGGCCAACGAGGGCGAGAGCGTCGGCGTGGGCATCGTGCGCCGCGCCCTCGAGGAGCCGATGCGCCAGATCGCCGACAACGCCGGCCAGGAAGGCGCCGTGGTCGTCGAGGAGGTGCGCTCGAAGAGAGGGGCCTACGGCTACAACGCCGCCACCGAGGAGTACGGCGACCTGCTCGAGATGGGCGTCGTCGATCCCACCAAGGTGGTGCGCACCGCCCTGGAGAACGCGGCCTCCATCGCCGGACTCCTGCTGACCACGGAAGCCCTGGTCACCGAGGAGGAGGAGGAGGAGGAGGCCGCCCCGGCCGCCGGAGGCCACGGACACCACCACTAGACCCATCCGGGGCGGCCCCGGGCCGCCGCCGGTCTACACCTTCTACGGACGAAGGCAGAGAGGGCGGGCGCCGACAGGCACCCGCCCTCTCCTCTTTCGCGCCGCTTTGAGGACGGCCCCCCTGCCTGCGTACCCTTCTGCCGCCACAGGAACCCACCCCCACCCGCGACAGGATCGGACCGACATGACCGGCACCACCTCCGGCTCCATCTACTCCCGCCTGGGCCTGCGCACCTTCATCAACGCCCGCGGCACGATCACCACCCTCGGCGGGTCGATCATGCCGCCCGAGGTCGTGGCCGCCATGGCCGAGGCCTCCCTGAGCTTCGTCCGCCTGGAGGAGCTGCACGACCGGGTGGGCGAGCGCATCGCCGGCCTCACCGGGGCCGAGGCCGCCTTCGTCTGCGCCGGCGCCGCCAGCGGCATGCTGCTGGCCGGCGCCGCCTGTCTCACCGGCACCGACCCCGAGGCGATCGCATCCCTGCCCGACACCGGGGGCCGCCCGAACCGCTTCGTCATCAGCCTCGTGGACAGCCACTTCTACGTTCACCAGGGGTTCCGGGTCTGCGGCGGCGAGCTGGTCCGGGTCGGGTCCCGGGAATCGGTGGCGGCCGCCGACTACGAGGCCGCCCTCGACGAGCGCACCGCCGCCGTCGTGTTCTTCCTCGGAAGCCAGCCCCTGGAGCAGCTGCGCGAGATCGTCCCCATCGCCCGGCGGCGCGGCGTTCCGGTCATCGTCGACGCCGCGGCGCAGCTGCCGCCGCGCTCGAACCTGACCGATCTGACCACGGAGATCGGCGCCGACCTGGCCGTCTACAGCGGCGGCAAGGGCCTCTTCGGGCCGCAGTCGAGCGGGCTGATCCTCGGCCGCGCCGACCTCGTGAAGGCGGCCTCCATGAACAGCAATCCGCACTCGGGGGTGGGACGGGGGATGAAGGTCGGCAAGGAGGAGGTGATCGGCCTGCTGCGGGCGGTGGAGCTGTTCCTGGAGGCCGACGAGGAGCGGGTGATCGCCGAGTGGGAGCGCCGCTGCCGGGTGGTGGCGGCAGCGGCCGAGGGGATCGACGGGATCACCGCCGAGTGCGATCCCCCCTTCGCCAACCGCTTTCCGCCGGCCAGCCCCCTGGTGCGCCTGCGTTTCGGCGGCCACGCGCCGGCCTCCGGCCGGGAGGTGGCCGGCGCCCTCGAGCAGGGAGAGCCGGCGATCCTCGTGGGCGGCTCGGAGGACTCGATCTCCGTGGCACCCCAGACGCTGCAGCCGGGCGAGGCCGAGATCATCGCCGATCGCCTGCGCGACCTCCTGTCGGGCTGAGGTTCCCCGGGGCTGACGGCCAGCTCACCCTGCCGCAATCGCGGCGTGCCCCCCTGCGCTGCCGTTCAGCGCTACTTGAGGTAGAGCAGCCGCTGCGCCTCCACCCCGCCGGGATGGCTCAGGCGGGTGATGTAGACCCCCGAGGACAGCGACGCGCCCCGCTGGTCGCGGGCGTCCCACTCCACCCGGTAGGAGCCGGCGCCCTGGAACCGGTCCACCAGGGTGCGCACCGGCTGGCCCATGGCGTTGAAGATCACCAGTTGCACCGGCCCGGGGCTCGACAAGTGGTAGGCGATCTGCGTGGAACTGTTGAAGGGGTTGGGCGCGCCAGGGGCCAGACCACCGGCCGAGGCCAGCGGCTTGGCAGACGCCAACGGTTGGCTGCGGACCACCCTCGCGCCGCCGCCCAGCGTCAGCCTCAGGACCTGGCGCCGGTTGCGGTTGAGGGGGATGCTGTGCCACTGGCCGACGGTCTCGCCGGCTGCGTTGCGGGCCCGCGCCTTGTAGATGCCGCTCACCCTCGCGCCGGGGATGGTCAGGGACGCCTGGCCGTTGGCATCGGTGAAGGCCCTCCAGGCGTAGTCGGCGCCGCGGCCGGAGGTGGAGCGGGAGAACTCGACGGTCAACCCCTCGACGGCGTCGCCCAGGACCGTGACCTCCACTTCCGTGCGGGGACCCGTCGAGACAACGGGAGCGCTCCCGTAGAAACCCGAACCGATGACGTAGTGAGTCGGGACTACGCTTCCGTCCGGCCTCTGGATTTCACCGGTGAACTCGCGGGCGTAGCCCACCTTGGGGATGTCGGCTCTGTCGGTGTCGTCCGTGGGGTCATCGAAGTAGTACTCCACGAACCCGCCTTCCGGGCTGCTGGCCGCCGCATCGATGACCTGGGGCAGAACGAGATGTCCGCTCACCACATCCCGGACAGTCGCTACCAGAGGTTGAAGCTCGAACCTGTTTGGAAACGCACCGTGAAGCAGGATCGTGTTGCTGGTACGATCCAGGATGTAGAGGTACACCGAACCATGTCTCCAGGGCCCGTTCGGATCCCGAAAGACCGTCCTGACCTTCGAGATAGCGCTTATGCCTCCAGTCTGGTAGGCTGCTCGAAAGTAGATCATCGCCTGGGTGACGAAGGTCTTCAGGGTCTCCCTGTCCACCACGTCCCCGGCCGTAATGATAGGTTCGCCGTAGTCGATCTCTTCTTCGGCCAGGTGTGTTTCGTTGAGATCGAATCCGGCGAGCACCAAGATCGGGCTCTGAAAACCGAGCGAGAAGTAGACCCCGGCATGGCCGGAGGCGCCTGGTATGCCGGGTGACAGACCTGGGACAGGGGTGGTCGCGTCGAATGCGCCGTCCGGTTCCTGAATCAATCGGCCCATGACGGCGCCGAAGGCCTGCCTGGCAACGGCAGGATCGGTGGATGCCAGATTGGCCAGATCGCTCATGGATACGCCCAGCCCGGAGAGGATCGCTCCATAGACCACGGGGTTGAGCAGTCGGCCCGACAAGGACATGTCCTTCGGGTGAATGAACACCCTTCCGTCGGGCGTCAGGCTCACGATGTACGTGGAACCGGAACGCCAGACTCCGACGTCCTGCCTTGTGAGACATCCGATGTATGCGGCTCGCTCAAGAGTCGGTTGTCCCCGGGTCTCGCTCCTGAAGAAGTCTCTCGCCGCCAGCGCGAAGTCCTCCAGGCTCGCGCTGCCGTCTTCCACCTGCCGGGCCGTCACGCGCGGATCCTCAGGAGGAGTCACGCCGACGGGGAGCGGACACGCTTCCTCTGCCTGTGCAAAGGCGGGATGCAAGACGGGAACTACGCCGGTCAGCGCGAGGAGGCCGACAACGGGAATCGCGTACGCGGAAGTGAGCAATGTTCGAGATTTCATCACAACGGTTCTCCTTTCCGGAAGAGCAGGCTCATGGGAGTTGCTACGGCGGGTTGTCCTCTCTCTGAGAAGTGTTTCGGGACTGCCCTGGTGCTACTTGAGGTACAGCAGCCGTTGCGATTGCCCACCGCCAGGATGGCTCAGGTGGGCGATATACACTCCCGTCGACAACAAGGCGCCACCCTCGTCACGTGCATCCCACTCGACCTGATACGTGCCCGCCCCACGGGTCTCATCCACCAACGTCCGTACGGGCTGACCCATGATATTGTAGATCACCAGCTTCATCGCGCCCGGGCTCGACAGGCGGTACGTGATCAGCGTGGAGTTGTTGAAGGGGTTGGGCGCGCCAGGGGCCAGACCACCGGCCGAGGCCAGCGGCTTGGCAGACGCCAACGGTTGGCTGCGGACCACCCTCGCGCCGCCGCCCAGCGTCAGCCTCAGGACCTGGCGCCGGTTGCGGTTGAGGGGGATGCTGTGCCACTGGCCGACGGTCTCGCCGGCTGCGTTGCGGGCCCGCGCCTTGTAGATGCCGCTCACCCTCGCGCCGGGGATGGTCAGGGACGCCTGGCCGTTGGCATCGGTGAAGGCCCTCCAGGCGTAGTCGGCGCCGCGGCCGGAGGTGGAGCGGGAGAACTCGACGGTCAACCCCTCGACGGCGTCGCCCAGGACCGTGACCTCCACTTCCGTGCGGGGACCCGTCGAGACAACGGGTGCGCTCCCATAGAAACCCGACCCGATGATGAAGTGGAGTGGGACCTGGCGTCCGCCCAGAATGAGTTCACCGGTGAACTCGCGTGCGTAACCCACCTTGGGGATGTCGGCACTGTCGGTATCGTCGGTGGGATCGTCGAAGTAATACTCCACGAAGCCGCCTTCCGGGTTGCTTTTTGCCGCTTCGATGACCTGGGGCAGAATGAGCTCTCCGGTAACGACGTCCCGGACAGTAGCTATCAGAGGCCGAAGCTCGAATCTGTCCGGAAACGCACCGTGAAACGTGATGATGTTGCTGGTAAGATCCAGGATGTAGAGGTACACGGAACCGTGTCTCCAGGGCCCGTTCGGATCCCGCATGGCGTTCCTGGCTTTATAGAAAGCGGCTGGATCGCCGCTCTGTGAGATTTCGCGAAACCGCTCCCCCGCTTGCGTGACGAAGGCCTTCAGGGTTTCTCGATCTACCACGTCCCTGGCGGTAATGGTCGGGTCGCCGTAATCGATGACTTCTTCAACTACGTGAGATTCGTTGAGATCGAATCCCGCGAGCAGCACGATCGGGGTCTGGAAACTGGGCGATACAATTGCGGCGGCATAGCCGGAAGCACCTGGGACATCGGGCACATTGAACGGTCCGCCATCCCCGGCTACCGCGGCAGCGAAAGCGGCCAGGGCCGCAGCACGATCGGTGAGGTCAGCCGGGTTGATTCCCAATGCCTGAAGGATCGCTCCATATACCAGGGGGTCGAGCAGCCGGCCCGACAAGGACATGTTCTTTGCGTGAGCGGATAGCCTGCCGTCGGGCGTCAGTTGAATGAGGTAGGTGGAACCGGAACGGTACGGCCCCCCCTCCTGCCTGAAGAGACATCCAAGGTGCAACATCCTGTGCAAACTCGCCGATACCTGACCAAGCTCCGGATGGTCTTTCACGGCCAGCACGAAGTCCATCAGGCTGGCGCTGCCGTCTTCCACCTGCCGGGCCGTCACACGCGGATCCTCAGGTGGCGTCAGGCCGGGAGGGAGTGGACAATCTGCCAAGGCGGGGCGCGCATTGGAAAAGAGACCGGCCAGCACGAGCAGGCCGACAACAGGAATCGCGTATGCCGAAGTGAGCAATGTTCGGGCTTCCATCAGGACGATCCTCCTTCTCGTAGAGAGACGCTCATTGAGTGGCTGCGGCGATTGGTGCCTTGCCGTCCCTGGAGCTGTGCCGGTGCCGTCGATGCGAGGAAGAGCCAGGTCCATCGCGCATCCCTGCAATGAGCCCGGCCATTCCCAGGAACACCTGCCCGCTGCAGGAGTACCGTGGGTCCCTGTTCCCCGTGAGGCAGCTGCTTCCGAGGGTTTGAGAGCCAGACCTGCGGCCGGGGCATCAACCCCCCGAAATCCTGTGGCGCAAAGGCCATCTCCGAGGGACTCCGCCACGGAAACAGGATACGACCCGAGAAAACCGGGACAGACAAATATAGCCCCCAGGAGTGATGTACTGGTAGGGCAGGGTCCGATATGATAGTTCTTTTGTGGAGAGTGGTCATTTCGGGCCGGTCTGGCTTGAGATCAGGCCCTGATTCAGGGAGGAGAGTGTGAAAACGGGCAGCGGGCCGGGCCGACTTGGCAGCCCTGACCACGCTTGCCCGGTGCTGGCAGGCCCGAGGGAGTGTGCCACCCGAGAGCCGCCAGACCGGGGGTTGGAGGGCTCAGGGGTGAAAGACCCCTGAGTATCTCCCGAGGCTTTGAAGCTCGATTTGCGGTGGTCGTTGTGCCGACTGCGGCCAGCCGGGCCTGGCCGTCGATGGGATCGGTCGCGGATTGCTGCGGCCTGCTCTGTCGCAAGCCTTGCGGATGCCCCCGTCGGTTCTCTGCGCCCTACAACCGCACCCGCCGGCCCCGCCGGACCGACTCGATCTCCTTGAGACACAGGCGCAGGCTGTCGCGGGCGCTCACCCCGGACAGCTCCCGGGAGTCCTCCCCGGCGGCGACGGCCCGCACCGCCTCCTGCAGCTCGCCGACGAAGCCGTCCTTGCGGGGCAGCCGCGGCCGGCGGCTCCCGCCGTCGGCGGTCAGCAGCGCCGGCGGCTGCCCCCAGGAGCTGTTGTACTTGAGGGTGGCCCGCTCGAAGAACACGTCGTAGCCGTGCTCGAAGGGACAGCCCTGCTGGGAGAGCCAGCCGCCGCTGGCGGTCACCTGGGGCCCGCCCTCGAAGTGGTAGTGGGTGT
>JAPOZM010000044.1 GCA_026706075.1 Gemmatimonadaceae bacterium | reverse complement strand
CGACGACCTGCGGCGCACCCGCCAGGCCCTGCAGTGGAACTTCCTCCTGGCCCTGCTGATCACCTACCTGCTGATGGCGGCCCTCTTCGAGAGCTTCCTCTACCCCTTCGTCATCATGCTCAGCGTGCCGCCGGCGCTGGCGGGCGGCATCCTCGGGCTGGAGGTGGTCAACCGCACGCTCACCTACCAGCCCCTCGACATCCTCACCATGCTCGGCTTCGTCATCCTCATCGGGGTGGTGGTCAACAACGCCATCCTCATCGTCCACCAGACGCTGAACATCCTGCGGGAGGCGCCCGAGACCCCGCTCAGGGAGGCGATCCACGACGCCGTCTTCAGCCGCGTGCGGCCGATCTTCATGTCCACGATCACCAGCGCCCTGGGCATGCTGCCCCTGGTCGTCTTCCCCGGCGCCGGGTCCGAGCTGTACAGGGGTCTGGGCAGCGTGGTGATCGGGGGGCTGCTGCTGTCGACGCTGTTCACCCTCTTCCTGGTGCCTACCTTCCTCAGCCTGGCGATGGATCTGAGGGCCTGGATCGGCCGGGGCCGGACAGGAGTGTAAAGGGGAGGGTTGCACCTCCGCTGATCCGCGCGGCCACCTCGAAGAAAGGATCTTGCTCTATGGTAGGGGACAGTCTGAAGGAAAACCGTCCTTCGAGAGACGAAGGCCTTGTCGATCAGGTCCTCCGTCTGATCGCCCCGGAAAGAACCAGGCACAGCGAGGATATCTACTCGCTCTTCGACGCACTGGGCCGGCCGGATCTGGGGGAGATGGGCCGGGCTGGACGGATCGCCGACAGCAAGCACGACTGGAAGACGTCCCGCGTCGGCTTCGTCGGTGACCAGATCGCCACTTACTATGGTGTATACGACCTCACCGTGCGGGTCGGGACCGCCCGTGTGAGGGCCGCGGGCGAGAATCTGTGCTATACCCACCCCGACTACGGGGAGCGCTTCGGCGAGTTGATGGACCAGACGGTGGCGGAGGCCCTCGAAGCCATGCGCCACCAGGGCTACGACCTGGTCATCAACCTGGCCGGGCGAGAGTATGCCCGCTATGGCTATGTGCCGGTCTGGCGCCGCGAAGAGTGGAGAGTGGAGACAGCGGAGCTGCCCCGCGAAGCGCCGGATTTCGAGTTGCAGCCCTTCGCGCCGACGCACCGCGAGGATCTGGCAGCGGTGTACAACGACACCAACGAGACGCTGACCGGTACTACCGTGCGGCCGACCTATTTCCGAAACAAGGAGCCCGGCGGGTTTCAGGGCTGGCTGTGGACCGACGATCAGGGTCGGCCCAGAGGTTATGTCACAGGCGGAGATGGGGGCAAGGATGTCTACGTCGACGAACATGCGGGTCCGGCCGATGAGGTCCTTCAGGCCCTGGCGCTGATCGCGCGCCGTGGGGCCCATGACACGGTCCGCTTCCGGGGGTTGCCCTACAACAGCCCCGTGGGCCGGAAGCTGCGTCAACTGCCCTCGTGCTCGATCGAATGGGTGGGTCGGCCCCTGGTTTACTTCGCTCGCATTGTCAACCTGAAGTCCTTGTTCGAGAATCTGGTGCCCGAGCTGTCACGGCGCCTGGGGGCCTTCCCATTGGTGCAGTGGGAAGGGGATCTGCTGATTTCAACGGGGGAAGAAGAGGTCGCTCTGCGCATCAGAGGGGCGGATGTGAGCGTCGTTACCACCGGAGAAACCGCGCACGCGATTCGCGGCGGGCAGAATATCGTGCAGTTGGCGTTGGGAACGGATACGCCGGAGGATGTGGTGGAACGCAATGGCATCCAGCTCAGCGGCGATGCCGAACAACTGGTGAAGATACTCTTTCCGGCACAATATCCGATGTTCGGGAACCAGGACCTGTAATCGGGTTCGGCGAATGTCGCGAAACCTCAGGAGATTGCAATGAAATTCGGCCAGTTCTACCTGCTGGAAACCCCGCCCGGCAAGGACCACTCCCAGGTCTATCACGAGGCGTTCGAGCAGTTCAAGCTCATGGACGAAACCGGCTGGGACGCCATCTGGCTGGCGGAACACCACTTCGACCACAAGGCGCCGGGGGCCAACTACTACTCGATCACCTCGTCCATCCACACCATGGCCGCGTACGCCTCGGCCATCACCGAGCGCATCAAGATCGGCACCGCGGTGGTCGTGCTGCCCTTCCACAATCCCGTCATCGTCGCGGAAGACTTCGCCACCATTGACATCATGTCGAAAGGGAGGCTCCTCTTCGGCGTGGGGCGCGGCTACCAGGCCGAGGAGTTCTACAACTGGGGGATCGACCTGGAGGAGAGCCGCGAACGGTTTCAGGAAGGCCTGGAGATCATCCTGAAAGCCTGGACGGGCCATGTCGAATACGACGGGAAGTTTCACAAGGTCAGGAGAGTCAACGTCATCCCGAAGCCCGTGCAGCAGCCCCACCCGCCGGTCTACGTCGCGGCGGTGAGTCCCTCCACCTACGAGTGGGTCATCAAGAACGGCTACAACGTCCTGACCTCGTTCCTGCACCCCTACGACGAGGTCTTCCAGCTCTACGAGTCGTACCACAAGACCGCCGACGCGTGCGGAATGTCGGGGAAACTGGACTTCCCCCTGGCGAGGTTCCTCTACGTAGCCGAGTCCACCGAGAAGGCCCGGGAGGAATGCCACGACCAGCTCATGTGGTACTTCCGCACCCTCCTGGCCGAGGTGATCGCGCCGCCGCCGGAAATGGCGCCTCCCGGCCAGATGGAGTTCTACCAGGGACTGAAGCAGAAGTTCGCCAACATCACCTTCGACGAGATCCTGGCCGATCACGCCATCGTGGGCGATCCGGAGTTTGTCGCCGACAAGATCGGCTGGATCCAGAAGCACACGGGACTGCAGCACTTCATGGGGTGGACCCGCATCGGAGACCTGAGCCCCGACCTGGTCTGCAAGTCCCTCCGGATGTTCTCGGAACACGTGGCGCCCGCCTTCAAGGAGGATTGACCTATGTCTGCCAGTGCCAACGCGCGTATCGCACGCGAATCCCTCGAAGCCGCCTTCGCCTCCGACTGGAAGCGCCTCCGCGAGATCTACGCCGACGACGCGACCATGGTCGGCGGCGGACTCGACATCCGCGGCGCCGATGAGATGGTGTCGCTCTGGCGGGGTTGCCACGAAGAGGAGCGGGGCCTGCGGCTCGAGATCCTCAACGTCGTCGCCGACGAGGAGATGGCCGTCGTGGAGTTCCGCCACAAGGGCGTCGTGAACCAGCCTCTCCCCGGAATGCCCGAAGCGTTGGTTGGCAAACGCCTGGAGGCGACCGAGGTGCACCTGTTCCGGATTCAAGACGGGAAGATCACCGCCGTGACGATCTATGGGGCAAGTCCCACTATCAGTTGAAACAGGACAGGCTCGGTGACTGAGTAGGGAAATGCACACCAGGCAACCCACGGGGGAAACCATGAGCGACCATACTGCCGCGTCCGTGCCCATGACGGAAGAGCAGAAGTTCTTCTTCGACCTCCAGGGTTGGATCCTGTTGCCTTCCGTGCTGTCCGAAGGGGAAGTCAAAGCGATGAAGGCCGAGGTCTACGACGGCGCCAGACAAAGCTACCAGGGTGCCCTGCAGGAACTTCTGGACCATCCGGCGGTGGCCGGCATCCTCACGGAACTCCTCGCCGAAGAGCCGTTCCTCGGAGACGACTATCACAGCTTCCGCTGTGAGGGCTCCTTCGTCACCGTGCGGCACGCCGGCTGGAAGAGCGACGGGGAGGGCACCGGCCTGCCGCACGTGGTGCGGCCGCCGCAACAGGCCAATGCCATGCGCTACCAGGTCGCGGGCAAGAAGATCTTTTCCGGGCTCACCCGGGTCGTGTGGGAGCTCGAAGAGGTGAAGGCCGGTCAAGGGGGCACCACGTTTCTCTCCGGCTCCCACAAGGCCCACTTCAACTACGGCGGCCCCGACCCCAACCGGCCCAATATCGGCGAGTCTCCCTGGGAGGAAGGCATGCGCGCGGCCATGGCCCAATACAGCTGCCCCCCCGGCTCGGCCATCGTCTTCACCGAGAGCCTGCTGCACGCGGCCAACGACTGGCGCAACACGGACAATCCGCGCTGCGCCGTGTTCAACTGCTACAATTCCCTGTGGGCCCAATGGCACCGACTCAACCTCGGCCACGAGATCATCGAGGCCATGCCGCCCAAGCGCCGCTCCCTGTTCCGCGGCACGTGGCAGTTGGGCGGCGAGAATCACGCCTATTCGCTGGACAATCGTTCGATCTGACGTACGATGCTGAACCATGTCTTCTAACGACTGGAGTAGATGGGAGGTTGAAACCACTGTTCGAGATTACCTCGATATGCTGGCTTCGGAACTTCGCGGTGAATCACTCAACAAAGCTGCCCACAACAAGGCCCTCCGTGCTCGGTTGGGTGACCGTACGCGCGGCGCCGTAGAGCGAAAGCACCAGAACATCAGCGCAGTTCTGATCGAGTTGGGGTTCCCTTACATCAACGGATACAAACCGCTGGTCAACATCCAGAGAATGTTGAGGGATGTGGTGCGAGAGCACCTTGCATCGCTCGAGGACTTGGTCAAATCGGATGTCTCGGCACTCCAGAGCCAAGTCAACCTCGACGATGTCCTCGGCATCCAGGTCGACCCGCCTGTCCCCACTGCCGCTTCGGTACGTGAGCCACCCGCCAACTACGTCGTGCCTGTTCGCGGTTCACCAACGGTCAACTACCTTCAAAGGGAGGCGCTCAATCGATCCCTCGGCGATGCCGGAGAAGCACTGGTCATGCAGTTCGAGCGCGCCCGGTTGCAGGGTGAAGGCAAGGACCACCTGGCCACAAACATCGAGCAGGTTTCCAAGACTGTGGGCGACCATGCCGGTTTCGATATTCGTTCGTACGAAGTCAACGGGAAGGACCGATTTATCGAGGTCAAGACGACACGATACGGCCAGCTTACGCCTTTCTACATCAGTGCCGGCGAGGTCCGGTTCTCCGAGGCGAACGAACACGCCTACCATCTCTATCGGTTGTTCGAGTTCCGGCAGAGCCCCAGACTCTTCCAGTTGGCAGGGGATGTGGGGCGTCATGTGCAGTTGCAGGCAGTCAACTACCGCGCAGACTTCTGAGAGCCGTCGCTTTGTCTGTCGTCGAGCCGGAATCCTCGAGAGGGACCAAGGGCGATGCCATGTGCGGGATTCCGGGCGCCTATGTGACGGGTGCGGGCGCCAGCGTGACGGCCTTTCTCACGGTCATGATCGCCAGCGGCATCGACCCTCGCTTCGACCTGGACTACGGCCACGGGCGGTCGACCACTCCTTCCTCCTGATCCACCCTGCCTCTCCGGGTAGCCGGGCGTCCTGGCGCCCGACTCCCAATGGCACTGACCAGATGAGAACCCTCCTCATTCCCTTCGCCGCTGGCATGGCCCTGTCGAGCCTATTCTCCTGCTCGGGAAGTGATGACCGGCAGCTCAACGAACCCGGCACCGACGCAACCGGCCTGTCGACGCGATCCCTCCTGCATGACGGCGTGGCAAGGGAGTACATCCTGTATGTGCCGGACTCCTACGATGGCGCTTCGGAAGTTCCGCTGATGCTCAACTTCCACGGATTCGGAGGGACCGCCGACCATCACCTGAAGTACGCGGACATGCGGTCCCTGGCGGAGACGGACACCTTTCTCCTCGTCTATCCTCAAGGCACCCTGCTGGATGGGAATCCGCACTGGAATGCCGGCCTGGAGTCGGAGGAGAACAAGAGCGACGCCGATGACTTCGGCTTCGTGGAAGCCCTGATCGGCGAACTCTCCTCCGCGTACAGCATTGATTCGACGAGAGTGTATGCCTGCGGCTACTCGAACGGCGCCTTCTTCGCCTATGCCCTTGCCTGCTACCGTGGCGGCATGATCGCGGCCATCGGCTCCGTTGCCGGCACGATGATGGAGGAGACATACGCCAACTGCGGCCCCTCCCACCCGACGGCCGTGGTGAGCCTCCACGGCACATCGGACCAGGTTGTCCCCTATGACGGGGGCGAGGGGCTGGTCCCGGTCGACGAGGTGCTCGCCTACTGGAGGGGCTTCAACAAGACGAGCACCGCCCCCGCGGAAGCCAGCGGGGACGACCGGGGAACGACGATACAACACTACTCATATGCGGATGGAGACAACGGTACTTCCGTAGAGCACTACAAGGTGGTCGGCGGAGGTCACGTCTGGTTCGACATCCGCTACGACGGCTCCGATACCAGTGGTCTGATCTGGGACTTCGTGTCGAGGTATTCCATCGACGGACTGAGACGGTAGAGCCGGACGTTGCCCTCTACGCTGACAATTCATAAAGGAGACACCCTGTGTCACGAATCGAACCCGCATCCCGCTTGACCCGCCTGAACGGCGCCAGGATCGGACTCCTGGACCCGGGGAAGCGTACGGCAGGAGCCATCCTCAAGGCGGTTGGGGAGCGGCTCGCAGCAGACCACGGCGCGGAAGTGGTCGGGCCCTGGAGAAAGACATCCCCCTACCGCGTCTGCTCGAAGAAACTCCTGGAGGGAATCGTCCCCCAGTGCGACGCCCTCGTCATGGGGGTTGTGGATTGATGCGGCGCAAGCTCGTGCAGTTTGCACGACATGCTGGAGTTCGAGTTGAGAGGCATTCCGACCGCCTACATCACGGCCGCGGGGAGGGTTCCACGGATCGAGCGTGATGGTGACGGGTTCAGCCTGTCCCATGCAACAGGGAGTTACCTGGTCGAGGGATGGGTGGACTCCGGTCCGCAGTCGGACAAGGTGCATCGCAGGCTGATGCACTTCGGAGTACACCGCAGGATGAGGATGAGCGGTGTGAAGGAGGGGGACCGGGTTCGCTACGGCGGCCGGGACCTGCGATGGGAGTATCCTCGCAAGGAACAGGAGGCCGGATTCAGGCCTTCCGGAGCCGGCGCCTGGTCGAGCACCCTCGACGGGGTCGCAGGCTACAGGTGGATCGAGCTGCGCGCCTTTGCCCTGCCCGTGGAAGGCGATGAATTCGACGAGAGCGTGGGGGACGCCGTCCCCCAGGTGGTGTCGATCCTGACAGGTGGAGGGACGTGAGTTCGGGATCCGCTGTCTGAGGCAGGCGCCAATCCTGGCTATCCCGTCTCCGGCTCGACGATGCAGAAGTCGGCACCTTGCGGATCCCGGGCCACCACCATTCGTCCGAACCCGGCGATCTCCTCCGACTCGGCCATCAATCGCCCACCGTGCCTCTGCACATACCCCGCCGATTCGTCGTGATCCGCGACCTGGAAGTACACGTACCACTCTGACGCGACCCCCTCTTCGATCATCCGATCCGGCATCTGCGCCAGGTACTGCGCCGCGTGGTCCTCGTCCGCCGTCGCCGTCTCGACACCGACCGCCTCCAGGAAGCGCACGGATTCCGCACGATCCGTGCTGAGATGCTCGGCCCAAGCAAAGGCGCCTGCCTCCGACGTGACTCCGCACCCCGCGAACTCCCCGGCCTCCCAGAGGGTTGTCACACAACCCGTCGGGTCGGAGATCACGGCCACCCGGCCGGCGCGATCGACGCATCTCGAGCCAGCCAGCACGGCCCCGCCATTCGCCGCCACCCGCGCGACAACGGTGTCGACGTCATTCACCGAAACGTAGACGTTCCACTTCGCCGCCCCGCCCGAACGAACCTGCCCGGGACCCGATCCATAGATCGCCGCCGCCGCGGCCCCGTCCAGCATCGCCATCGAGTAGACCCCCAGGCCCATATCCCCCATCTCTTCGTCCACGTACTCCCAGCCGAACAACCCGGCGT
The DNA here is from genome assembly GCA_026706075.1 of Gemmatimonadaceae bacterium. GTDB lineage: Bacteria > Latescibacterota > UBA2968 > UBA8231 > UBA8231 > UBA8231. Next base: position 6,427 of record JAPOZM010000044.1, on the reverse strand, counting down.
AGAACGCTTTCGCCCCAGATGGATCCGTTGTCGCCAGGTCTACCCAGCACGGCGTTCCGTGCCGGTACTCGCCAACCCTTGCCATCGAGTGCTCCGATCCTCGTGGAGTCCGTAGCGGAACCATGCCGTTCGCCGAGAGCGTGCGCAAGGCGCCACGGGTCCCTGATGATCCCCCGTCGCCGCCCGGGTCGAGGCGAAATCGCCCCGGTCCGGGGAGCCGCTGTGGTCGACGGCGGCCACCGGGGCGAGGGGGGCCGCCCACCCCGGGCGATGGGCCCGGTCAGAGCCTCGCCCCGCGGTCCACCGACGCCGACGCCTGAGCGGTCTGCGGGCCAGGTGCGGCCTCCGTCCCGTGGGCCCCCCGAACCCGCGCCGGCTCCCGGGGCCGGCGTCCCTTGTCTGGAGGAGAGAACGCCGTTAATTCTCCCCAATCCGCGGGCTCGCAACCGCTGTTGCGCAAAACTCAAAGGATCCCAGGAGGAACGGAATGACGACCAACCAGGACTGGTGGCCGAATCAGTTGAGCCTGAAGGCCCTCCGCCAGGACTCCCCCCAGTCCGACCCGATGGGCGGGGATTTCGACTACGCCGAGGCGGTGAAGAGCCTCGACGTCGACGCGCTCAAGCAGGACATCGAGGAGGTGATGACGACCTCCCAGGACTGGTGGCCGGCCGACTACGGCCACTACGGCCCCCTCTTCATCCGCATGACCTGGCACGCCGCGGGCACCTACCGCATCAGCGACGGCCGCGGCGGCGGCGGCTCCGGCCACCAGCGCTTCGCCCCCCTCAACAGCTGGCCCGACAACGGCAACCTGGACAAGGCGCGGCGCCTGCTCTGGCCGGTCAAGCGGAAGTACGGCCGCCAGCTCTCCTGGGCCGACCTGATGATCTTCGCCGGCAACTGCGCCCTCGAGTCGATGGGGTTCAAGACCTTCGGATTCGCCTTCGGGCGCCCCGACGCCTGGGAGGCGGACGAGACCGACTGGGGCTCGGAGACGACCTGGCTCGACGACCAGCGCCACGACGCCGACGGCGAGCTCCAGGGACCCCTCGGCGCCGACCACATGGGCCTGATCTACGTCAACCCGGAGGGGCCCAACGGCAACCCGGACCCGGCCCTGGCGGCGAAGTTCATCCGCCAGACCTTCAAGCGCATGGCGATGAACGACGAGGAGACGGTGGCCCTCATCGCCGGCGGGCACACCTTCGGCAAGGCCCACGGCGCCGCCCCGGACGACGGCGTCGGCCCCGACCCGGAGGGGGCCGAGATGGAGGAGCAGGGCTTCGGCTGGAGGAACCGCCACGGCAGCGGCAAGGCCGGCGACACGATCACCAGCGGCCTGGAGGGCGCCTGGACCACCGACCCGGTGAAGTGGGACAACAACTTCATGGAGAACCTGCACGGCTACGATTGGGAGCTGACGAAGAGCCCGGCCGGCAAGTCGCAGTACGCGCCGAAGAATGCCGAGGCCGCGGCCACCGTGCCCGACGCCCACGATCCGTCGAAGAAGCACGCCCCCATGATGCTCACCACGGACCTCTCGCTGAGGGAGGACCCGGAGTACGCGCCGATCGCCAGGCGCTTCCTCGAGAACCCCGCGGACCTCGAGGACGCCTTCGCCCGGGCCTGGTTCAAGCTGATCCACCGCGACATGGGGCCCCGCAGCCGCTACGTCGGGCCCCTGGTTCCCGCGGAGCCGCAGCTGTGGCAGGACCCGGTTCCCGACGTCGATCACCAGCTGGTCGGGGAGCAGGAGATCGCCGGACTCAAGGCGAAGGTCCTGGCCTCGGGCCTGTCCGTCTCCCGGCTGGTCTCGACCGCCTGGGCGGCGGCCGCATCCTACCGCGGCACCGACAAGCGCGGCGGCGCCAACGGGGCCCGCATCCGCCTGGCGCCCCAGAAGGACTGGGAGGTGAACGACCCGGCCGCCCTCGCCGAGGTGCTGCAGACGCTGGAGGGGATCCGGACGGAGTTCAACACCCCGCAGAACGGCGGCAAGAGGATCTCTCTCGCCGACCTGATCGTCCTGGCCGGGTGCGCCGGCGTCGAGCAGGCGGCCAGGGACGCCGGTCACGACGTGCAGGTCCCCTTTGCGCCGGGGCGCACGGACGCGACGCAGGAGTGGACCGACGAGGAGTCCTTCGCCGTCCTCGAGCCGACGGCGGACGGGTTCCGCAACTACCTCCAGGAAGGGCAGGAGGGCAAGGCGGAGGACCTGCTGGTGGAGCGGGCCTGCATGCTGAACCTCACCGCTCCCGAGATGACGGCCCTCGTCGGCGGCCTGCGCGTCCTGGGGGCGAACACCGGCCAGTCCGGGCACGGCGTGCTCACCGATCGGCCGGGGACGCTCAGCAACGACTTCTTCGTGAACCTGCTCGACATGGGCACCGAGTGGAGCGCGTCCTCCGCGGCGCAGGACGTGTTCGAGGGGCGCGACCGCCAGACGGGGGAGGTCCGGTGGACGGGCACCCGGGTGGACCTGGTCTTCGGTTCGAACTCCGAGCTCCGATCCTACGCGGAGGTCTACGGATGCGACGATGGGCAGGAGGCGTTCGTGGGCGACTTCGTGGAGGCGTGGGACAAGGTGATGGGTCTCGATCGCTTCGACCTGGCCTAGTCCCTCATCCACTCACGATCCGAGGTGACGCATAGAGATCCGGCCTGGCCTCGTTCGCCGTGAAGCAACCGGACGACCGCGCCTGCTCTATCAGGTCTTTCGAGACCTCGGTCACGATCATGCCTTCCACGGGCGCGTGCTCGTCGATGAACCGACCATTCGGGTCGATCGCGAAGGCGAGCCCCGGAAACCAGGCGTTGCCGCTCTTTCCCGCCTGGTTGGCGTAGAAGATGTAGAGGGCATTGTCCACGGCCCTTGCCGGCAGAACCTGGGCGGCCAGCTCTCGATGTTCGGCGGCCTGCTCGGTCTGGTCGCCGTCAGGGGGGACGCTCTCACGAGACCCGCTTCCACCCACGGCGAGGAGGAAGAAGTCCGCCCCCGCCCGCGCGGCGGTCCGGAAGATCTCCGGGAATCTCAGGTCGTAGCAGATCCCCACGCCGAAGGTCCAGCCTTGCGATGTCACGATGGGGAGCTGGTTCCCCGGTTCGAACCAGGCCCGCTCGGTTTCATTCGGGATGTGCAGTTTGGTGAAGGTCGCGAGGTAACCGAGGGGCCCTACGATGTAGGCGCTGTTGCGATAGCGCTCGCCCGCCGGCTCGATGGTACCGACGACGAGGGTCATGTCGAGCTCGGCGCAGAGCGATTCGAGGAAGGGAACCGACTTCTCGGCCGCTGATTCCGCGATCCCCATCGACTCCTCGGGGGGAATGTCCGACTTGTTCATCGAGCCCGTGATGCACTCTTCGGGAAAGAGCGCAAACGCGGCACCTTGCTCGCGAGCCTTGCTCGACCACTCGGCAATCCGGTCGAGGTTGGTCACGGGGTCGCCCATCGCGCTGTGCATGGCGACCGATGCGACATGCGTTCTACTGTCGTGCATGTGAGAGCTCCATGCCTGGAAAGGAAAGGTAGATGCTTACACAAATCGACTATGGCGTGATCGCGGTCTACGCGGCCCTGATGACCTGGATCGGCATCCTGGCCAAGCGGAAGTCCAGCGACGTGGACCAGTACTTCGCCGCCGGCCACGGGTTGCCCTGGTGGATGGCGGCGATCTCCCATCACGTGTCGGGGTACAGCGCGGTCGTCTTCGTGGGCTTTGCCGGCCGCGCGGCGGTCACGGGCTTCAGCATGTGGACCCTCTTTTCCCTCGGGGTCTTCGTGGCGCTGGTCCTCGGATGCCTCATCTGGGCGCCGAGGTGGTCCCGACTGAAAGTCCTGACGCCAGTGGAATACCTGGAAGAGCGCTACGGCAACTCCGTGAGGGGCCTGATCGCGGTCTCCGGCATCCTCATCAAGTTCATCGACCTCGGCATCAAGCTATTCGCGATCTCCATCGTGGTCCACGTGGTCACCGGCTGGGAGGTGGTGCCGATCATCGTCGTCTCGGGTCTGATCACCATCGCCTACGTCTTCATCGGGGGCTGTGGGCGACCGTGCTCACGGACCTCGTGCAGTTCGTGGTGCAGCTCGTCATGAGTCTGGCCGTGCTCTTCATCGCCCTGGACATGGTGGGTGGCTGGGGCGCCATGTGGGACAGCCTGCCACAGGAGCGGGCCGGCTTCTTCAACGCGGCCGAGGGGATCAGCGTCAGCTTCTGGCTGGTCTACGTGGTCGTGATCATCCTCAGCTACAACGGGGGCACCTGGGGACTGGCCCAGCGGTTCGTGTCGGTGGAAAAGCCGAGGGACGCCCAGAAAGCGGCGAGCCTGTCGGCGATTCTCTACCTGCTCTATCCGATCGTCATCTTCGTCCCCGCCTGGGCCGCCCCCCTGCTGATGCCCGAGCACTTCGATCCGGCCACGCTTCAACCTGTCGAAGGCTTCGATCTGGATCAGACCTACATCCTCGTAACGCAGAAAATCCTGTCGGCCCTGGCGCCGGGGCTGATCGGACTGCTGGTCTGCTCCATGTTCGCCGCCACCATGTCGATGATCGACAGCGACATCAACGCCCTGGCCGCGGTCTTCACCAAGGACTTCTACCAGCGCAACTTCAGGCCCGAGATCGACGACCGGGCCCTGTTCAGGGCGGGAATGACCATCACGGCGATCTTCGGCATCGCGGTCCTGGTGACGGCGATCGTGATCTCCCAGAGTCCGGGGATGAACAAGGTCTTCGACCTCACCGTAAAGCTCTTCGGAGGACTCCTGTCGCCCATCGCGATCCCCTTGATGCTCGGCATGATATGGAAACGGCCGACCGCGAGAGGCGCGATCCTGTCGTTCATCGGCGGCGTGATCACCTACTTCGTCATGATCCAGTTCACCGACAGGTTCGAGATCTACACGGGGATGGAGATCCTGGTGGCCCTGGTCATCTACTTCGGCGAGGGGTATCTCACCAGGCGCAGCGAGGAGAAGGAGGCGGAGGTGACGGCGCTCTTCGAGAGGATCCGAGACCCGTCGTAGGACGCAGACCCACCGGGCGGCTATTTTTCTGTCAGAGGAGGATCCATGGAACTGATCGAGAACGACTACTGGTGGAAGAGCCTGGTCCTGGACTGCCCCGAGGGCGCGACGGACCTGACGGCGCGGGTCCAGGTGCGCCAGCCCCAGGGCTACGCCCAGGAGCTGACGGTGGACGAGGTGGAGGTGTGCGGCGGCAAGGCCCGCGTCCCCATCCTCTATCCGCTGGTCGACGACGGCCGCTACGACCCCAAGCCCGACTTCTGGCAGGAAGGCTGGCTCATGGGGGAGTACCGCTTCGACGTGCAGCTGATGGCCGGGGACCGCATGATCGCCGCCGAGTCGATGGCCCTCGACCCCAGGGGCTTCTTCCCCTCCGACCGCTGGCTCATCGCCGTCGACGCCCGGCCGCAGATCATCGAGTGCGCGCCCCGGCAGGCCCTGTTCGTCGACGAGGACGAGGCCCGCTTCCTCTACCGCATCCGCCGCCACCGCGTCAGCAGCTGCGAGGTGGAGGTGGACGTCACCACCCGCGAAGGCACGGTCCCCCTGGCCGGCCCCTGGCGCCTGAGCCTCACCCACGAGCTGCAGGAGCACTCCTTCTCCATCGCCGGGTGGGGCACCGGGGAGTACTGGATCCGCCTGCGGCCGGTGGTGCAGGGCGAGCCCGTGGGGCCTTGGTGCGTGCGCAAGCTCTGGAGGCAGGTCGACGCCGGGCCGGCGCCGCCGGAGGTGCTTGAGCTGGCCGGCTATCCCGAGGTGCTGGTCGACGACTACAGCTTCGACGAGGTCGAGGGCGTGCAGTTCGTCCCCGACACCCTGGACAAGAGCGCCGGGCCCCTGGCGGCCACCACCGAGCCCCACGACGAGGAGATGCTGCGCATCGAGTCGATCGGCTGGAACCAGGAAGCCGGGCGCTACGAGGCGGTCTACGCAAACAGCGGCGGACGGGTCGAGCGCAAGGAGAGGCGCGAGGAGCTCGGCCGCCTGCGCATGCTGCAGGTCAGCGAGGACGGCGAGAGCTGGGAGAAGCCGATCCTCGGCCTCGTGGAGTACGACGGCTCGACAGCCAACAACATTCTGAGCGACGAGCGCGACCCCACCCCGGCGGAAGAGGAGAACGCCCACGCCCTGGAGCACGCCGAGTTCCGCTTCTACGACGCCGAGAGGGACGGCCCCGTCGACCTGGACCGCGTCTTCATCGCCTCGGCCAAGGAGGAGTTCCCCTTCGACTGCAGGAGCCTCAAGGACCAGGACGCCGACGAGGAGACCGAGGTCTTCCGCCCCACCAGGGGGGAGTTCTGGTCCCTCGAGCAGCGCGGCGACCTCTACCTCGTGCTCACGCGGGAGCCGGTCCTCTACCTCGGCGTCGGCATGGACCTGATGCACACGAGCGAGA
>JAPOZM010000004.1 GCA_026706075.1 Gemmatimonadaceae bacterium | reverse complement strand
TCACAGCGACGGCCAGGGGAGTGAGCGTCTCGTTGGCGGTGCGGAATGCGGTAACACGCAGGCGAGGACCTCGGGCACGAAGATGAAGTTCTCCCGGAACTTGACCCCCACGATCCCCATGCCCGCGATCAGTCCGTCGTCCATCACCTCCAGGGCCTCGAGCCCTTCCTCCAGGGCCTGGGCGGCCAGGGCGTCGACGGCGTGGTGGTCGCCCTCGATCAGGGCCGCCGCCATCTCCTGGTTGATCGGCCGGGCGGCGGAGAAGATCCCCACGAAGCGCTCGATCTCCTCCGGCTTCTCGAGATACTCCTCGATCTCGAAGCGAAGGACCTCGTTCTGGATGTCGGAGAGCTCGGGCAATCAGTTCGCCTGCAGGCGCCACTGGCGCACGGTCTCGGGGATGGCGCGCCGCCTGCACTGTTGGCTGTCGCGGGAACCAGGCATCGTCAGTTTCTCAGCGCATGCCATTCCTGCACCGCTGACGGGATGGCGCGCAGGTTCTCGATGGAGGTCTGCAGGGGGATGGCGCACTCCGGCCCGATGAGCTGCACGCCGGCATCGAGGTTCTTCACCACCTCGGCGGCCACGTCTTCCGGCTGTTTGGAGAACAGGGTCTCGGGGTTGTTGATGTTGCCCACGAGGCTGATGCGCTCGCCCACGATCTCCCTCGACTCCGCCGGCTTGTTCTTGGAGTCGTAGTGGAAGGCGGCCATGCCGGTCTGGGCGATGAACTCCATGCGGTCCACGGTGCGGCCGCAGATGTGCAGGATGATCGGGCAGGGGATGCGCTCGGCGAACTCGATGTGCAGGTCGCGCAGGTAACGCTCGTAGTAGGAGCCGCTCACCAGGTCGCCGGTGGCATGGTCGGGGAGGGTGAGGGCGTCGGCGCCGGCCTCGACCTGGGCGATCCCGAAGTCGACGGTCACCTCCTTGAGGACATCGAGGATGCGCTTCGTCTGGTCCGGATCGTCGAGGGACATGAGCAGGAAGGGCTCGACGCCGAAGCAGTGATAGGCGAGTGACCACGGGCCCATGGTCTTGCCGATGATGGCGGCCTCGTTGCCGTACTCCCGGCGGAGGATGGTGAGGGCGTCGAGGACGCACCTGGTGTCCGGGTGGGTGAGCAGGCCGGGGGTGATGTCGATGTCGTCGACGGAGGTCCAGATCGGCTCGCGCATCTTCACCGTGGGCCAGTTGTCCTTCTGCTCCCACTGGATCTTGCAGCCCAGCGCCGCGGACTCCTGGATGATGGAGAACACGGGCATGATGCTGTCGAAGCCGAGTTCGGTGTACCCGGTAGCCGCCAGCCTGGCCATGAGCTCGGCCTCGCGGTTGGCGGCGGGGAAGGGCGCGTCCACCAGGTCCATCAACTCCACCGTCGCCACCGAGGTCGGATTGCACACCGGCGTGCGGTCCACGGGCTGGCGCCCCAGGGCGGCCAGGACCCGTTGCCTGCTGTTCATGGCGGAAGTGCTCATGGCGCGTCCCCCTGTTGGCTCGGTGCCGCCAGCACGCCGCGGGCGGCCAGAGCTTGTTGTTCGCGGACGATGGCGCGCACGTTCGGCGCGCGCACCAGAAGCAGCCCCACGAGCTCGTCGTGGGAGTAGCCGCAGTCGAAGCCTACACAGTCGTCGGCGCCCTCGACCCTCCGCATCTCCCCCAGCTTCATGAGGCCGTTGACGATCACGCCCACTCGGCGGGAGCGGTCGGCCTCGCCGGCCTCTCCCACCGCCTCCACCCGGTACTGACCCTCTCCCAGGGGCTCGGCGACGATGGTCAGGCCCGACTTGCGGTCCACCGTCGACAGGGGGGGAGGGACCGCCTCGTCAGGCGAGCCCACTTTGCATGCTTCGAGGAAGAGGCGGCGGACGGCCAGCCCGTGCTCCTCCCCGCAGGGGAAGGCCAGCAGGCCGGGCGCCTCCACCGAGGGCTGCAGGCCGCCCAGGGTCATCATGAGGCTGCGGATGTCCTCGAGGCGCCTCTCGGCTCCGTCAAGGGCGCTGTAGGTGTGCACGAGGAAGGCGGGGCCGGCCGTGGTGGGCTGACGGTAGAGGGCCACGGTGATGTCGTGGAAGTGCCCGTCCATGGGCACCAGCTCGATCCGTGTTCCGATGTCGGCGATGGCGGGCATGATCCCGGGAAATATGCCCGATGCCCCCGGCAGGGGCAACGGCGGCGGCGGCGTCAGAGCAGGCTCTCGAGGGTGTGAGCGTGCAGCTCGCTCTCGTTGCCCATGCGGTCCACGGAGGTGACCGCCACCGCCTCCACCGCGCTCTTCTCCCCGGCTTCCCCGTGGGGCAGACGCAGCTCCGTCCGCGCCGCCGGGACGATGCGGTGGCGCCACCCTGTCCCTCGACCCTTGGTGTAGACCACGTAGAGGAAAGGCGCCTCGCCCTCCGGCCTGGACCAGTCCAGCAGAAGCTCCCCGTCGCCCACGCGGGCCTTCACCGCCGGCGCCCCGGGAGGCTCGTCGTCCAGCCAGGGGGTGGCCGGAGCCAGCGCCGGACCCCGGTACGGCCCCTTGGCCAGGGCCGCCTTGAGCCGGTTCCCCCGGGCCCCCACGCGGCCCGAGTCGAGAACCGCGCGGGCGCTGAAGTGGATGTGCCCCGGGCCGGGGTCCAGCAGGCCCCGGGTGACCATGATCTGGTCGACGATCTCCCGGGCCGCCCATCCCCGCTCGGCCACGGAGGAGGTGAACAACCCCGGCCACACGTGGCGTCCGTGGGGGTTGTTGCGGGCCCACCAGGCGAGCAGGACCGGGAAGCTCTGGGGCACCTTGGATATCGGCCAGTAGAGCTGGGGGGCGCAGTAGTCGAGCCAGCCCTCGTGCAGCCAGCGCCGGGGGTCGGCGAAGAGCATGCCGTACTGGTCGACTCCGGCCCTGACCGAGGGCGGGTGCCCCGGTCGCCAGACCCCGAAGGGGCTGATGCCGAGCTTCACCGGCCTCGGCAGGTCCCGGAGGCGGGTGTAGAGGCCCTCGACGAAGCGGTCGACGTTCTGCCGCCGCCAGTCCGCCCTGTCGAGGCCGCCGCCGTCCTCCAGGTAGGCCTGCCAGGTGGGTTCGTCGGGGAAGTCGCCGCCGCCGCTGTAGGAAGGGTAGGGGTAGAAGTAGTCGTCCAGGTGCACGCCGTCCACGTCGTAGCGCTCGGCCACGTCGAGGAACACGGTGAGAGTCATTTCCCGGACCTCCTCGGAGCCGGGATCAAGCCACAGGTAGCCGCTGTCGCCGAGGGTGCGCACGAGGTCGGGGCGGCGGCTGGCGATCGACTCCGGCGCCAGGCCTTCCCGGTTGGCGGGATGGTCGGCGCGGTAGGGGTTGAGCCAGGCGTGCAGTTCGAGCCCGCGGGCGTGGGCCTCTTCCACCCAGAACTCAAGGGGATCGTACGGCGGCTCCGGCGGCTCTCCCGGACGGCCGCTCAGGTAGTAGGACCACGGCTCCAGGGGAGAGACGTAGAGAGCGTCGCAGTGAGGGCGGATCTGGAGGACGACGGCGTTGAGCCCGAGGTCGCGGCTCCGGTCCAGGATCGCCCGTGCCTCGAGCCGTTGACGTCCGGACGTCAGCCCGGGCCGGGAGGGCCAGTCGATGTTGTCGACGGTGGCCACCCAAACGGCGCGGAACTCGCGTGCCGGCGACGGCACGCCGGCCCGGGGGTCACCGGGGTCGGAGGCGGGGCCGGGAGCGCACGCCGAGAGGGCGAGCAGGATGGCGGCGGGGGCGCGCCTCATCCATCGATCAGGGTTCGATTGATGGATTCGGTAATGTCCTCGATCTTCTCCGCCTCGGTGGACAGAAGGTTCTGCGAGATGCGGAAGGCGAGGTCGCGGAAGGCCTCGTCGCCCTCGTACACCGGCCGCCGGCCGCAGACCTGGGCCAGGAGCAGGCAGCCGAAGTCCCGCACCGCCGCCTTGCCCACCTCCGCCGTTCCCTCGTACTCGGCGGTGCGGGTGTAGGCACCCCAGAACACGTTGATTGCCTCGAGGTAGGCGGCTTTCTGCGGGTGGTTGAGCATCGCCTTCAGACACATGTCGCCGGCGTAGAAGCCGAGGTCGAAGGAGGGCTGCCCGAAGTGGGCGGTGGCGAAGTCGACCAGGTACAGCTCGCCGTGGTCGATGAGGATGTTGCGCGGGCGCAGGTCCCCGAGGACCAGGCAGCGGCCACCCTCCATCAGGGCCCGGGCCTGCGCCGTGACCGCCGTCCGGATCTCGGGGAAGGCGGAGGCCACCTGCCCATAGAGGGGCTCGACCCGGAGCTGCTCAAAGGGTTTGGTCTCCTTGAAGAGCGTCTCCAGATCGCTCATCTCGGCGGTCTGGTTGTGCACCGCCGCCAGCAGCTCTCCGGCCTGGGATGCGATCTGCAGATCGATGCGGCCCCTGTCCAGCTCGTCGGCCCAGACCGTGGCGTCGCGCGGGGGAGCCGTGGTCACCAGGACGAAGTTGGTACGGTCCTCCAGCAGGACCTCGGGGAGGACCTGGGGCGGCAGGATGTTGGCCAGGGTCTCGATGCAGGACTTCTCGGCGAAGAGCCGCTTGCGGTCCGTCCACCACCGCTGCTTCACCTGGACCCGCCAGTGGGCCTGCTTGACCACCAGCCGCTGCTCGGTGGTGACCACCACGTAGACCAGGTTCTTCAACCCGTCGCCGACCTGGCGCACATCGAGTACGCCCTCGCCCTCGCCGGTCAGCTTCTTTCGCTTGAGGTAGCCCGCCAGGGACTTCTCGTCGAGGGTCATGTACCTCCTCCGGCAATCTCCACGGGAGAGCGGCCGCCGGCAGCCGCAAGGTCGCCCACCTGGCGCTCGGCGTGGTAGGAGCTGCGCACCAGCGGACCCGATTCGACGTGGCCGAAGCCGATGGCCCGGGCGAACACTCCGAGCTCATCGAACTCCTCGGGCCGGACGAAGCGGTCCACGGGCACGTGCTGCTCCGAGGGGGACAGGTACTGGCCGAGGGTCAGAATGCTGCAGCCGACGGCGGCCAGGTCGCGGATCGACCGGTCCACCTCCGCTCGAGTCTCGCCGGCGCCCAGCATCATGCCCGACTTGGTCGGCGCCGGCCCGAGGGAGCGGGCCCGGTCGAGCAGCTCCAGGGAGCGCTCGTAGCGCGCCTGGGGCCGCATGCGGCGGTAGAGCCGCGGCACGGTCTCGAGGTTGTGGTTGAGGATCTCGGGCCCCGCGTCGAGGACCTCGGCAAGGGCCTCCCAGTTGCCCTGGAAGTCGGGGATCAGCACCTCCACCGAGGTCTCCGGGCAGCGTTGGTGAACGGCGCGGATCGTGCGGGCGAAGATCGAGGCGCCTCCGTCGGACAGCTCGTCCCGGTTGACGGAGGTGATGACGGCGTGGCGCAGGTGCAGCCGCGCGATCGCCTCGGCCACGCGTTCGGGCTCCTCGTGGTCCAAGTGGGTGGGGCGCCCGGTCCGGATCGCGCAGAACCCGCAACTGCGGGTGCACACGTCTCCGAGGATCATGAAGGTGGCGGTGCCGGCGGACCAGCACTCGCCGATGTTGGGGCAGTGGGCGCTCTCGCAGACCGTGTTCAGGTCCAGCCCCTTGATCAGACGCTTCAGCCTCAGGTAGCCGGGGCTGCCAGGCGCCTTCGCCTTCAACCAGGCCGGCAGGCGGCGCCGGCTGCGGGATTCGGTCATCGCCCTCAGTCGAGGCGCACCAGTCCGTCGGCCTCGACGGTCCCGGTGTCGGTGGCCGCCGCGATGGCCGTCCCGCCGCCGATCGCGGGCCTCTTGAACCAGGCCTGGTAGTCGGCCTCGGACCCGAGGACCTCCCGGGCCCGCTGGATCTGCGGGTCGACGGTGACGTCGTAGGCGTAGGCCTGCTCGATCCCGAAGGCCTTTTCGCGGATGTCGAAGGTAAGCTTCCAGGTGAGCAGCTCGGCGTTGTCCTTCCAGTGGAACTCCTCGATCTGGTCGATCTCGTCCTCCACCTGCTTCAGGGAGCCGTCCAGGGCCGCCATCGCCCGGTCTCCCTCGCCGTCCACCTCCTCCCGCAGCTCGTCGAGCTTGGTCTCCAGGGCGCTCGTGTACTCGAAGCCATCGGCCTCGACGAAGTCGCGGAAGGCCTGCAGGGTGCCGTCGCCAGCCACGAAGTCGGGGGAGAGGTCCGGGTGGCGGGCGGGATACTGCCGCGAGAACCGGAAGAACCGGCTGTTGTTGAAGAATGGCGTGCCCCTCCGGCCCCAGCCCGAGAGCTGGGCGTACAGCCGCGAGGAGCGCCGGCGCTCCATGTCGATGTCGGGGGTGATGCCGCCGGCGCCCCGCACCTGGCGGCCGAGGGTCCGGGTGCGGTACTCCTGGTCGGCCATCGCCACGAGAGTGGAGTCCTTGCGCATGCGCTTGTCGATGGAGCGGCCGCTGGGCATGAAGTAGGCGGCCATGGTCAGCTTGAGCTCGGCCCGCTCGCCGATGCTGACGGTCTGCTGAACGGAGCCCTTGCCGACCGTCGGGGTCCCGAGGACGAGGCCCCGGTCCCAGTCCTGAATCGCCCCGGAGACGATCTCGGAGGCGCTCGCGGAGGCGTTGTCGACGAGGATCATGAGCGGACCCTCGCCGAACATGGGCTCCTCGGTGGTGATGTACCGCGTCGTGTCCTCGAAGGCGCGGCCGGCGGTGTAGACCACCAGACGGCCGCGCGGCAGGAACAGGTCCGCCACCTGCACGGCCTCGGTCAGGTAGCCGCCGCCGTTGCCGCGCAGGTCGAAGATCAGCCGCTTCATGCCTCGGTCGAGGAGGTCGGCCAGGGCGGTGCGCACCTCCTGACTGGACTTGTGCTGAAAGCCGGTGAGCTTGATGTAGCCCGTGGAGTCCGGGAACATCACGTGGGAAGGCACGGAGTTGATGTGCACCACCTCGCGGGTGACGGTGATGTCGAAAGGCTCGTCCACGCCCGCCCGGCTCAGGCTCAGGGTCACGTCGGTGTCGACGGTGCCGCGCATCCGGGTGGCGGCCTCGCTGGCGTTCATCGACCGCGTCGACTCGCCGTCGATGGCCAGGATCAGGTCCCCCGACTTCACGCCCGCCCGGGCTGCGGGGGTGTCCTCGTGCAGCAGCGCCCACACCGCGATGGCGCTGTCGGGGTAGACGACCTGGATGCGGAACCCGAGGCCCCCGTACTCGCCGCGGGTGTTGATGTGGAAGTTGTCGAGACTCAGCTTTTCCATGAACACCGTATCCGGGTCGAGGACGGACATCATACCGTCGATCCCGAGGCGGATGAGGGTGTCGGCGCCAACGGTGTAGAACGCTTTCCTGTCGACGACGCGGACGGCGCGCTCGAAGGTGGAGAAGTTCCTCTGCCAGTCCTCCTCGGGTCCGCTGATGGAGAAGCCGGAGGACGGATCGAGGGCGCGGAAGGTCCCCCTCAGCCCGGCCTGCATCAGCGTGTCCGGGGAGATCTCGTACATGTAATAGGAGTTGATGAAGCGGACGATGGGGAAGAAGGAGCCCTTCAGTTCGTCCTGGATCGTGGGCCGGGAGGCCGCCTCCCCTGTGGCCGCCGCAGCCGTTAGCAGCACCAGGGCGGCGATACGACGGGGGCCGTGGATCATCACGATCTCCGGGGCGGGAGCGGGGAAGCGGACGATTGCTTCTGAAGGCAAGTAACGGAAACGAATGAAGTTACGAATCACGGGTTGGGGTCGCAACCATCCGCGGTAGTTGGCGATCCGGTGGAATCGACCTATAATCCCCGTCCATGCCCGGCAAACGAATCAACTTCATCGTCATCCCCCAGAACGACGGCAGGGTTCGCGAATTCGGGCTCTCCATCCGCCTGCTCTGGGGCGGCGGTATCGCCCTTTGCCTGCTGTCCGGCCTCTTCGGCTACTACGCGTTGCAGTTTCACACCCGCCCCGATCCGGGGACGGACCTGGCCGGCCTCCGCGGCGAGAGCGTCCTCCTCGAGGCCAGGCTCGATTCCGCCCGCCGCGACCTGGGCCGGCTCGAGGCGGTCGTCGGAAAGCTGGCGCGCCAGGAGGGGCTCGAGGATCCGGCCGTCGGCTCCGTCGGCGCGGGTGACCAGGCCCCCGGGGTCGGAGGGCGCCGGCACCCGGACGATCGGCCCCACTACTCCACCGCGCGGCCGGCGGAGGAGCGGATCGAGAACCTGTCCCAGCGCATCCAGAACCTTCAGCGGGAAGCCCTCTACCAGCTGACCAGCTCCCAGAGCCTGATCGAGACCTTTGAGGCCAACAAGGAGAACCTCCTCTACGTACCGACCATCTGGCCGGTGGCCGATGTCCGCAACGTATGGATCTCCTCCGGCTTCGGGGATCGGGAGGACCCCTTCACCGGACTGAAGTCGAAGCACCTCGGCATCGATCTGGCGGGCCCCCGGGGCCTGCCCATCGTGGCCACCGCCGCCGGGGAGGTGGCCTATGCCTACGCCGACCGGTTCCTCGGGAAGGTGGTCGTGGTGAACCACGACCCGCTGGCCATCGGCGAGGACGGGAAGACGACCTCGCGCCCGGGGCTGCTTCGCACCGAGTACGGACACCTGCACAAGATCCTGGTCCGCAAGGGCCAGCGAGTCGCGCGGGGGGACACGCTGGGGACGATGGGCAGCACCGGCCGTTCCACCGGGCCTCACCTCCACTACGCCGTGCGCTACCAGGTCCGCAGCCGCGGCGGCCTGAACGGATACCGGGACCCGCAGGACTTCCTCGTCGACTGGAGGCCCAGCGACCGGCCCACGGGATCGATCGCCCTGCACCCGGACTGACCCACCGCCGGCCTGCCGGCGCGCTGCGGGACCCCTATCTTCCACGGCAGCGACTTCAACAGTACCCGAGAGTCAGGAGAGGCTGTGATGAGCGAGTCGATCACCGGCAAGGTGGCCGCCATCGTCGACGACACGACCCTGGTGCTGAACGTCGGCGCCCGCCACGGGGTCCACGAGGGCATGTTGTTCGCCGTCGTCGCCGAGCACGAAGACATCCGGGACCCAGACTCGGGAGAGAGCCTCGGACGCTGGGAATCGGTCAAGGGGCGGGTGGCCGTCACCCACGTGCAGGATCAGATGGCCACGGCCCGGTCTCCCCTCGCCGAGGCAGCCCCGGCGGCCACCGCCACCCTGAGCGCCATGATGGTGCGTCACTCCTTCGGCCTCTACGGGAATCACGCCAGCGAGCGCGAACGCCTGGCGGTACGGTCCTCCGATCTGTCGGGGCGCCCCCAGGCGCAGCCCATCAGCGTGGGCGACACGGCGCGGGCCATCTCCCTCGAAGGGATCTCCGAGATGGAGGCCGCCCCTTCGAAGGTGGTCCCCGATCTGCCCTCGGAGACCTACGAGTCGACCGAACAGGCCGACGGCGGTCCGGCGGCCGACCAGGCGGATCCCTCCGGAACCGATGACCCGCGGCAGGATGCCTCCGGCTGAGGCGGGATGCCGGCCCCGCGGCGCATCCTTTCCGGTCCTGGTCCTGCTCCTCTGCTCGTGCTCCCACTACTCCACGAGCGGCGGCCTCGTCGGCGGCATCCGCACCGTCGCCATTCCCACCGCGGAGAACGGGACCCCCGAGGTCGACATCGCCCAAAGGCTGACGGACCGCGTCACCGAGGCCTTCCTCGAGGACGGACGCCTGCGGGTAGTCGACGAGGAGTCGGCCGACGCCGTGCTCCTGCTGCGCCTCGACCGGCTCGAGGACCAGCCCCTCATCCACACGGCTGCGGAGGTGACGGAGCAGTACCGCTTCCGCCTCTTCGGCGCCGCCCTGCTCGAGCGCACCTCCGATGGCGGCGAGCTCCTCGAGATCGAATCCCTCGTCGGCTGGGGGACCTACGACGCGGCCCGGCCCGACGGGGACGACGAGGGCCGGGACCAGGCTGTCGAGGCGGCGATGGCCATGTTCGTCGAGGAGATCGTGGACCGCACCACGGCTTCCTGGTAGCCACTCAGGGGGCGTCCGGGTCCTTTCCCAGCAGCCGCAGCCCTGCCCAGGAGACCGCGATCCCCAGGCCCAGGCCGACCCAGGCCGGATAGGCGGCGGCGGTGCCCACGTAGCCGAACAGGGCGGCCACCGACATGATGCCGACAGCATAGGGGACCTGGGTCTTCACGTGATCGAGGTGGTCGCACCCGGCGGCGACGCTCGACAGCACCGTGGTGTCGCTGATCGGCGAGCAGTGGTCCCCGAAGATGGCGCCGTCGAGGACCGCGGCGGCCACGAGGACCGTCGTCGGCAGGCCGCCGAGGGCGTGGGCCAGGGGCAGGGTGGTGGGCAGCAGGATCGCCATCGTCGTCCACGACGTGCCGATGGAGAAGGCGACGGCCGCCGCCAGCAGGAAGACAAGCACGGGCAGCAGCTCCGCCGGCATGGAGTCCCCGAGGGCGGCCAGCAGATAGCCGCTGGTGTCCACCGCGGAGCAGGCCTCCTTGATGGCCCAGGCGAGGACCAGGATCACCACGGCCCGGTGGAAGCCGGTGACGCCGCCGATCCACGCCCCCAGCGCCGTCCGGGGCCGGACCGGCCGCGAGCCGTCCTCCCGGCGGCGGGTCACGGCCAGGAGGAAGGCGGTGACCGACCCGGCGACGGCGGCCAGGAACATCACCTTGGCTCCGGCGGCGTTGGAGAGCACGGCGGTCCAGTAGGCGGCGCCCAGGACCCCCTCCCCCCGGGCGCTGCGCACCTCGGGATGCTCCCACGTGTCCCACTGCATGCCGAGGATCACCCCGAACACGACGACCAGGACCGGCGCCGCGGCCAGCCGCCAGTCGGGGGTGACCCCTTCGGGCGGCTCGAGATTCCGTTCGGCACCGGCCCCTGTGAGCGGCACGGCCCCCGGCCGGAGGACCTCGCCGCGGGTGGCCGCCCGCCGCTCGGCGGCCAGCATGGGACCGGCATCCCGGCGCAGCAGGATCGTGGCGCCCACGAAGAGGATGGCGAGCCAGCAGTAGAACCGGCTCGTCAGGGCGCGGAAGAACAGCTCGTAGCCGGAGATTCCCGTGCCCAGGCTGTCCATGGCGTCCTGCAGCAGACCGACCTCGTAGCCGATCCAGGTGCTGATCACGGCCAGGCCCGCCACCGGAGCCGCCGTGGAATCGACGAGATAGGCGAGCTTCTCCCGGGAGATCCGCAGGCGGTCGCAGACCGGCCGCATGGTGGTCCCCACCACCAGGGTGTTGGCGTAGTCGTCGAAGAAGATGGCCAGGCCCAGGAGCCAGGTCGCCAGCCGCGCTGTCGACCGCCCCCGGGCCCGGCGGGCCAGGGTCTCGGCGATGCCGCGCGTGCCGCCGGCCACGGCGACAACGCGGACCATGCCGATGAGGGAGACGGTGAAGGCCAGGATGAAGAGCTGGAAGGAGTCGCTCAGGGGCCGCCAGACGAAATCGGCGGCCACCGTTGCCGGAACCTGCCAGAGAGCGTTCCAGCCCTCGAGGGGAGTCGTGAGGAGGGCCGCCCCCAGGAGGGCGGAGCCCAGGCCGAGGACCAGGCTCCCCGTTACGATGGCCACGGAGATGGCGCAAAGGGGTGGGAACAGGCTCCAACCTCCATGCGCCCCGTATCCCGGCAGCAGCCAGCCGCTGATGGCCGCGATCAGGGCGAGGGCGGCGGGCAGCCGCAGAAGGAGGGGTGGGCGGCTCAGTCGGATTCGGCCAGAGCCTTGACTTCGGACCGCGGCACGGTGGACATCTCCAGCCTGAAGGCGAGGAGGTACATCATCACCACCCCGACGACCCACCAGGCGATCTGCCAGACCCACAGCGTCGGGATCCCCATGATCCAGCGGGACGGGTCAGCCTCGTTGCCGAGGACCGCGAAGGGCCCGATGGCGAAGAGGAACCAGACGAGGGTGAGGATCCACACCGGCTTCTTCCAGCGCTCCCGGTCCGGGCTCAGGGCGGTGTGCTCCTTGAGGAAGTCGTGGTAGCCGGTGCGGTGGCGGGAGCCTGCCGGGCTCTGGGTCAGGGCGCTGACGACGATGCAGACGCCGAGGTTGCAGAGGATGCCCCAGCCGGCGCTGTGGATGGTCAGGGGGTAGCGGCCGATGCCGACGAGCCCGCCCAGCTGGGTGACGTAGGTCAGGGTGACGGCGGCGATGCCGGCGGCCAGCCCCCAGGAGACGCCCTTGGGGGTGAACCAGCGGATGTAGCAGATGCCGAGCAGGGCCGGCCACATCTGGAACCCGTAGGAGACGGCCGCGCCCCCGAGGAGCACCAGCAGGTCGCCGGAGGCCAGGCCGACGAGCAGGGCCAGGGCGACGATGACGCAGACCGTGAGGCGGCCGATCATGACCTGGACGCGGTGGCTGACGTCGCGGGCGAAGAAGTGCCGGTAGAGGTCGCGGGTGACGATGCCGCTGGCCGTGGACATGTACGCCGCGCCCGTGGACTGCATCGCCGCCAGGGCGCAGACGCAGAGCAGGCCCACCAGCCACGGAGCCGCTTTCTCGAGGGAGCCGATCAGGTACGGAACGAGATAGTCCGTGAGCGGCTTGCCCGCCTCGTTCGTGGGCAGGCCGAGCTTCTCGGTGCCCGGGAGGATCTCGTGGAAGAGGATCGAGCCGCTGAGGCCCTGGAAGGCGGTGAAGAAGAACATGATGCCGCCGATGGCCAGGGACGAGGCCACGACCTGCTGCCAGGGGAAGGGCTTGGGGTCCTTGTTCGAGAAGGCCCACATGCTGAAGGCCGGGGCCGACTGGATGCCCATGAGGGCGAACATGTAGGTCAGGATCATCATCGCCGTCCAGGGCCCGCCGGAGGCGCCCCAGAACAGGGTGCCGGCCCTCTCCAGGAAGGAGGTCGACTCCGGTCGGGAAGGGATGGCCACCATGTCGGGCTTGACCACGGCGAGACCCGCCAGCCCTTCCTTGAACGCCGCCCAGCCGCCGACCAGGTCGAGGGCGACGAAGCCGAGGACGATGATGCCGAGGGCCAGCAGCACGCACTGGGCGCAGTCGACGTAGGCCACCGACCGCAGGCCGCCCGAGGCGACGTAGAGGAAGACGACCACCGACAGCAGGATGGCGCCCCCCTCGATGGAGCCGAGGAAGGTCTGCTCCAGGGGCGTGCCCTCCACCAGGCGGGAGAAGAGGAGGCCGGAGGCGCGCAGCTGGATACCGAGATAGGGAACGGAGAACACCATGGCCACCAGCACCGTGAGCAGGCGCATCGAGTCGGTGCGGTAGTAGTCGGAGAACATCTCGCCGGGCGTGATGTATCCGTAGCGCCGGCCCAGCAGCCACTGGCGCTTGAGGAAGAGCACGCCGGTGAAGGGGATGGTGATGGCGTAGAAGGAGGCGAAGGCGTAGGGGAGGCCGACGTTGAAGATCGTCCCCGGGTGGCCTACGAAGGTCCAGCCCGAGAAGGAGGTGGCCGTGGCGGCGAGGACGAAGACCCACAGGCCGATCGTCCGTCCGGCGATGAAGTAGTCGCTCGCGGTGCGCGCCTGGCGCGCTCCACGGACCCCCCAGTAGATGCAGTAGGTCCAGTATCCGATGGTGAATACCGCGAGCCATGCGAGCTTTTCCACGTTGCTTCAGCCTTCCGCTCTAGAATCCGCCTCTGAGGGTTTCCGTCTCCGCCACGCGCTCGATGGCCAGGGCGAAGGCGGCGGTGCGCATGGAAAGGTCGTGGGACCGCATGCGCTCCACCACGCTCCGGTAGGCCCGCGTCATCATGCGCTCGAGCCGGGCGTTGACCTCCTCCTCCTCCCAGGTCAGGGCCTGGATGTTCTGCACCCACTCGAAGTAGGAGACGGTGACCCCGCCGGCGTTGGCCAGGATGTCGGGCACCACGGGGATGCCCCGCTCCGCGAGGATGGCGTCGGCGATCGTCGTCACCGGCGAGTTGGCCGCCTCCACGATCATGGAAGCACGGACCTGGCGGGCGTTCTCCTCGGTGATGGCGCCGCCCAGGGCCGCCGGGATCAGGATGTCGCAGTCGAGGGTGAGCAGATCGGCGTTGGAGATGCTCTCCCCCCGGCCGAATCCCTGGATGGCGCGGCGCTCGCGGGCGTGCTCGTACAGGTCGGGGAAGGGGAGGCCGTCGCCGGCGAAGAGGCCCCCGCTCAGATCGCTCACGGCGACTATGCAGGCTCCCATTCCGTGCAGGAGCCGGGCCGCATGGGAGCCGACCTGACCGAACCCCTGGATGGCCACGCGCGCTCCCTTCAGCTCGATCCCGAGGTCGCGCGCCGCTTCGCGGGTGGCGATGCTCACGCCTCGACCGGTGGCCGCTTCCCGGCCGGGGGAGCCGCCGAGGGCCAGGGGCTTGCCGGTGACGATGCCGGGAGTGTACCCGAAGTGCTGGCTGTACTCGTCCATGATCCAGGCCATGACCCGGGCGTCGGTGTTCAGGTCCGGGGCGGGGATGTCGCGGTGCAGTCCCCAGGCGAGGCCGATGCGCGCCGTGAACCGACGCGTCATGCGCTCGAGCTCCTCCTCCGTCATCTGCAGGGGATCGCAGGTGATCCCGCCCTTGG
Source organism: Gemmatimonadaceae bacterium (assembly GCA_026706075.1). Taxonomy (GTDB): domain Bacteria; phylum Latescibacterota; class UBA2968; order UBA8231; family UBA8231; genus UBA8231. Next base: position 61,237 of record JAPOZM010000004.1, on the reverse strand, counting down.
CTCCGCCGTAGGGAAGGTCCAGGAGGGCCGTCTTCCAGGTCATCAGCGCGGCCAGGGAGCGAACCTCGTCGAGGTCGACCTCGGGGTGGTACCGCAGACCGCCCTTCATCGGCCCGCGGGCGCCGCTGTGCTGCACCCGGTAGCCCAGGAAGACCTCGATGCGGCCGCTCGACATGCGCACCGGCACCTCCACCCTGACCTCGCGGAAGGGCGTCTTCAGCAGCCGGCGGAGATCCTCGTCGAGGCCGACGGCGTCGGCGCCCTGGTCGAAGAGGCGGTTGGTGTTCTCGTAGTTGTCGAGGCCGTGGGGCACGGGTTCCCGGGCGGCGGAGGTACCGGGAAGGCGGGTCAGCGCCGGGCGGTGGGGGCGCCCTCCGGGGCTCCGGCCGGATCGAAGGACTTGGCCTTCCACCACGCGCAGGTGATCCGCCAGCGCCCGGCGCGCCTCGTCAGCAGCCAGGCCGAGATGCGGTCCTGCTCCAGGCGTGCGTCCCCGGCCTTGTAGGTCGCCGTGATCCGGTCGCGGGCGACGGCCACGGCTTCGTCCCCCCGGCTGACGGCGTGGAGCAGGGTGCGCTCGATGTCGTAGTCGACGTGCTCGAGGCGCTGCTCCAGCCACTTCCCGAACTCCTCGCGGCCGGCGAAGACGGTCAGCCAGGAGGCCGGATTCGAGCTGTTGTAGCAATCGTTCCCGACGAAGTCCTCCTGCACCCCGCTCAGGATGTCGCCCTTGTTGCCCTCGGACCAGTTGCGGGCGTCCTCCTGCAGGGCGGCGGCGACCTCCTGGTCCTCCACGCGGCCGGCGGCGCCTCCGTCGGCCGTGTCTCCGACGGCGATGACGAGGCTGGTGGCCCTCCACTCCTCGTCCTCCTTGAGGAAGGACCACATGGCGCGCTGCACGAAGCCGCGGCGGCTGTCGCCGGCGCGGTCGATGACAACGCCGGAATCGAGGGTGGCGGCGAAGGCCCGGTTCTTCCAGACGGTGAGGAAGAGGACGGCGCGGGAGATGTCGTAGCGGTTGGCCGACAGGTCGGCCTCGAGCGCGGCCTGGTACTCCTCCAGGGAGGAGTGGCGGACGGTCCAGGCGCGGATGTCGATCGATCCGGCGCCATCGTAGGCGACGAAGCGGTCCTTGTCGAACCCGTGGGTGACCATCTCCGCGTCTCCCCGGCGGCGTCCGAAGCGGTCCTTCTCCAGGATCTGCCGGATGAGCACCGTCTCCGCCGTCTCCGAGGCGGCGAGGGGAGCCACGAAGGCCGTTGGCGAGAGGGCGAGGACGGCCGCCGCAGCCAGAAGGGGGAGGTTGCGCCTGCGTCCGCCCATCACAGCTGCTCCAGGGCCCATCCGGCGTAGTAGGCGACGGTCTCGTCGGCGTCGCCCGCGAGCTGTTCGAGGGTGCCGCGGCTGGACGGAGCGCGGATGTGGCCCAGGGCGATGGCGACGTTGCAGCGCACCTCCGGGTCGGCGTCGTCCGCCGTCGAGAGCAGGTCCTCCACCGCCGAGGCGACCTCGGCCCGGCCGAGGATCTGGGCCGCCCCCGACCGCAGGCGCGGGCTGTCCGAACGCAGGCACTCCAGGAGCCGGTCCTCCACCTGTCCGGACAACTGCTGCAATCGGACCAGGGACTTGATCGCATTCAGGCGCAGGACCGCGTCGGTATCGTCCAGGGCGCCGAAGAGGAACTCCGTTCCGCGCCGGTCGCCGAGGCGGACCAGGGCGGCGGCGGCGTTGAAGCGTACCAGGTTGCTCGGATCGGCGAGCATGCCCACCAGGGCCTCGACGACCATGGGATCGGCGATCTCGCCCAGAGCGGCCGCCGACTCCCGGCGCACCTCGGGGTCGTCTGCATCGAGCTGCCGTACCAGCTGCTCGCGGACCTTCTCCAGGGCCTGGCCGAGGCGCTCCCGGCGGTGCTCCTGCCGTGAAAGGAGATCGACGAGGACGGGAACCCCGTGGTAGTTGGCACCCTCGAGTTCGGCGATTGCCATCTCCGCGAGCTCGTCGCCGCCTTCGACGACGGCGGCGGTGATCGTGTCGCGCGCCACCAGCTCGCCGAGCTTGACCAGGGAGATGGCGGTCAGCAGCCGGATGACGGGGTCGGCGTCGGCGAGCTGGGTCCGGAGGTCCTTCACGGCCGCTTCGGTGAAGCCCAGGTCTCCGACCCCCCGGAGGCAGGCGATGCGCTCGTTGTAGCGGTAGGCGGTGGTGATGCGGGCGTGCATGCTGGCGGAGGCCGCCTGGTGCCGGATGCGGCCCAGCACCACGGCGGCGGCGGTGCGCGTGTTCTCGATCTCGTCGCGGAACTCGCGGTAGTCGACCCCGCGGTACAGGGCGGGGTCGAGGAGGGCCAGGAGCTGGCGCGCGGCGGGGCGCCCGATGGCGGCGAGTTCGTCCACGGCCGCGCCCCAGCGCTCGGAGTGGACATCGTTGGCGGCGGTGACCTCGATGTGCCGCCGCACCTGCTCCTCCGTCGTCGAGCAGGCGCACAAGGCGAGGGGGAGCAGCCAGAACAGACCAAGGCTCCACGACTTCGGGCCCGGGGAATGGGAGAAGCGCACCTTGCAGCGTACCTTGTCGAGGTGAGCCTGCATGGGCGGCTAATCTATTGCGCCCCCGCCGAATGTGGCAACCTCCACGCAGCACCCGCAGAAGGCCGTTTCTCAAGAGATGCACTGGTTCGACGGAATCGCCGCGGTCCTGGTGGTCGCCCTGGCCGTGCGCGGCTACGGCCGGGGCCTGATCCAGCAGGTCTCGGCCCTGCTGGCGGTCGCCCTGGGCCTCCTCGGCGGCCTCTATCTGCACAGCGCCGCGGCGGCGATGATGCCCTCCTTCGGTCATCCCGTCCTGCGGCTGGTGGCCGCCTTCACGGTCGTCTTCGTGGCCGTGGCCCTCTCGGTCAACCTCCTGGCCCGGGTCCTGAGGAGCGTGGTCTACGCCATGCTCCTGGGCGTGGTCGACCGGGCTCTCGGCGCCCTCCTGGGAGCGCTCGCAGGTGTGCTGCTGCTGATGGTGCTGGTGCTGCTGGTGGGCCGCTATCTGCCGGAGGGTCCGGGCTGGCTGGCCGGGACCCGCACCGCCCCGCTCCTCTACTCTCTGCTGGAGCAGGTGCTGCCGGTGCTGCCCGATCACTTCCGGGAGTTCTTCGACCAGCAGGGGGCCGGCCCGGCGGACCTGCTGCGTCGCTTCGACGGCCTCCGCCAGGAGGCGGGGGCGCTCATCGATCGGGCGCCGGCCGGCGGCTGAGGCCGGGCCCGCCCGCCCCGATCAGGTCTCCGCGGCCGCCCGGCCGCTGACGTAGGCGTAGGTCGTCGACCAGTCGACTTCCCGGTTCATCAAGTGGCTCTCGAAGAGCCGCCGCACCTGGCGGACCTCGTCCTCGGAGAGGTGCCGGCGGAGGTAGGCGGCGAAGGTGCCGTGCTTCTCCCCGCCGGGGCTGAACCACCTCCCCAGCTCCCGGCTTCCGAGCCTCCGGGAGGCGGTCAGGACCTCGGTCTCGATTCGCACCGAGGTCAGGCCGGCCTCCGACCACAGGGGCTCCAGGTCGCCCGGTTCCCAGGCGACGCGCGGGTTGTCCTCGTCCCGGTAGATCTCTTCCTCTGCGCGATGCAGCCGCCCGGCCATGTCCTCCCCCAACTCGGCCACCGGCACCAGGTCCGTCAGCCGCTGACCGAGCCGGGGTACCGTCTCCGAGAGGCAGAGGACGGCACCCGGTGCCAGGAGCTCCACGATCCGCCGCGCCGCCTTCTCCCGGCCGCTCACGCTGCCGAGGGTATTGCGCCCGAGGACGGCGTCGAAGCGCAGTCCCTCGTCCTGCAGCCTCACCAGGTCCGCCGCCCGGATGAGGGGCCCCTCGAGGACCACCGGGCGGCTCAGCTCGGGGAGAGAATGGCTGGCCATCTCCCGCAGGGCGACCGCCGAGGTGCGGTCCGTGCACAGGGACCAGACGCCGCCCTCGGGGACGCGGCGCAGGGCCTCCCAGGTGAGCAGCCCCGAGGCCGCGTCCAGGTCGAGGACGACGTGGTGGCGGGCGAGCTTCACCGAGGCGAAGAGCCGCTGCCGCACATGGTCGAGCTGGGCGCTCACCTCGCCGCCGGCGCGCACCAGCCACTGGTCGCGGGACCGGTCCTCGGGGGAGTGGGTGAGGGGATCGGCGCCGCGGCTGCCCGCCTCGGCCGCCGCGGCCAGCTGCAGTTCCCGGCGCCGCCGCACGCGGTCCCCCAGGTCGCGCTCCCGGCCCTGGTCCGAAGGCTGGTAGAACAGGCGTCCGTGGAGGCTGTCGGGCAGGTATTGCTGCGCCACCCAGTGGTCGCGGTAGGCGTGTGGGTACAGGTAGCCGGCCCCGTGGCCGAGCCCCTCGGCGTCCCGGCTGGCGTCCTTCAGAGGGTTCGGTACCTCTCCGTCGCCCTCCGCCTCGACGGCGGCCAGAGCGTCGAAGAAGGCGAAGGTGGAGTTGCTCTTCGGCGCCGTGGCCAGGTAGAGGGCGGCGTGGGCGAGATGGAAGCGCCCCTCGGGCAGGCCGACCCGGTCGAAAGCCCCGGCCGCTGCGGTGACCACCCCCAGGGCCTCGGGGTCGGCCAGGCCCACGTCCTCGCTGGCGAAGATCAGCATGCGACGGAACAGGAAGTGGGGGTCCTCCCCGGCGTAGACCATGCGCGCCAGCCAGTACACGGCGGCATCGGGGTCGGACCCGCGCAGGGACTTGATGAGGGCGGAGATGGTGTCGAAGTGGTAGTCGCCCTCCTTGTCGTAGAGAACGGCGCGCCGCTGGATCGACTCCTCGGCCACGGCCAGATCGACGTGGACCACTCCCTCCGCGTCCCGAGGCGTCGTCTCCACCGCCAGTTCGAGGGCGTTGAGCAGGGCCCTGGCGTCGCCGCTGCAGACATCGACGAGGTGGGCCAGTGCGTCCTCGTGGAGGTCGACCCGCAGGTCGGCGTACCCCCGGGGGTCCTGCAGGGCATGGCGGGCGATGCGGTGGAGGTCGCCGGCCTCGAGCTCGCGCAGCTGGAAGAGGCGGCTGCGCGATACCAGGGGCCGGTTGACCGAGAAGTAGGGGTTCTCCGTCGTCGCGCCGATGAGTACCACCGTTCCGTTCTCGACCCAGGGAAGCAGCGCGTCCTGCTGAGCCTTGTTGAAGCGGTGGACCTCGTCGATGAACAAGGTCGTGCGGTGGCCGTGGAGCTGGCGCCGCTCCTGGGCCTCCTCCACGGCGCCGCGGATATCGGCGACCCCGGAGAGGACGGCGTTGATGGAGATGAAGTGGGACCTGGTCGTGTTGGCGATGACCGCGGCCAGCGTCGTCTTGCCGGTCCCCGGCGGGCCATGGAAGATCAGGGAGGAGAGTTGATCGGCCTGGATGGCGCGCTTCAGGAGGCGGCCGGGTCCCAGGATGTGGTCCTGGCCGACGAACTCGTCGAGGGTGCGCGGCCGCAGGCGCGCCGCCAGCGGCTGGTCGCGCTCGAGGGCGTCGCGTCGCCCGGCCTCGAAGAGATCGAGGGACTTGGGCGAAGGCGGCTGTCGCTGGGCATCTGACATGGGGAGTCACTCGACCTCATCGGCGGGGGGCCGTAAGATAGAAGCCTCCCAGGAGACTCACAACGCAAAGGGCTGCAAGGGGATGGCGCATCCGCCCCGGACCGAGGAAGAGTTGCTCGAGGTCATGACCCGGCCCACGACCGCCGTTCGCGACGCCGTCTCGAAATACCGCGGCGACGTGGTCCTTCTCGGTGCGGGGGGCAAGATGGGACCCTCCCTGGCGGAGCTCCTGGTGCGCGCCGGGGCCGCCGAGGGGGGCCGCCGGGTCATCGGCGTGGCCCGTTTCTCGGACGCCGCCGCCCGTGCGCGCCTCGATCACCTCGGCGTCACCACCGTTCGCGCCGACCTGCTGGACGGCTCCCTGGCCGCCCTGCCGGAGGCGGCCCACGTCTTCCTCCTGGCGGGCTTCAAGTTCGGAGCCCATGGGGACCCCTGCGCGACCTGGGCGGTGAACGGGCTCCTGCCCGCCCGCGCCGTCGAGCGCTACGGCGGCGCCGAAATCTGCTACGTCAGCTCCGGGAACGTCTACGCCTTCACCTCCGTCGACGGCCGCGGGGCCTCCGAGTCGGACCCGACGGGTCCGGTGGGGGAGTACGCCCAGTCCCGCCTCGGCGGGGAGAGACTCGCCGAGCACGCGGCTCGGACCTCGGGAGCCCGTCTGTTCACGGCGCGTCTGTTCTATGCGACCGAGCTGCGTTACGGCATCCTCCACGACATCGCCTGGAGGGTGTGGTCCGGCGAGCCGGTGGAGCTGGACATGGGACACGTGAACCAGATCTGGCAGGGAGACGCCAACGCCTACCTGGCCCGTTCCTTTCCCTTGTGCACGAGCCCGCCGACGACGCTCAACCTGACCGGCTCCGAGGTGCTCTCCGTGCGCCGCCTGGCGGAGCGCTTCGGCGAGCTTCTCCACCGGGAGCCGCGGTTCGTCGGCCACGAGAGCGAGACCGCTCTCCTCGGCGACAACTCCGCCCTCAGGGAGCGGCTGGGACCTCCCGATACCCCCATCGACACGGTCGTCGAGTGGATGGCGCGCTGGGTCGAGGCCGGTGGCGCCAGCCTCGGCAAGCCGACACGCTACGAGTCGCGGACAGGAGCCTTCTGATCCCTTGAGAGCGAGAGTCCACTACACGGAGTCCCTGAGCGGGACGCTCAGCCCTCCGTCGTCGAAGAACTACACCGCCCGCTACCTGCTGGCGGCGGCCCTGGCCGAGGGAGAGAGCCTCGTCCATCACCCCGCCCGCTCGGACGACGCCGATGCCCTCGTGCGCTGCCTGCGCCTCCTCGGCGCCGGGATCCGGGAGGAGGTGGACGACGACGGCCGTCTCCTGCGGGTGCGCGGTTTCGGAGCGCGCCCCGCGAGTCCGGGGGTCCTGGACGTGGGCAACGCCGGCGCCGTCTCGCGCCTCCTCATGGGCGTCGGGGCGATGCTTCCGGAGGTTCGTTTCGAGACCTCCTTCGCCGACTCCCTGGGGACGCGGCCCCACGACGAGCTGTTCGCCGCGCTCGACCAGCTCGGCGCCCGCGTGGACTCGGCCGGGGGGCGCCTGCCGGCGACGATTCGGGGAGGCGCCCTGCGCGGCGGCACCGTGCGCGTCAGCGGCGCCCGGAGTTCCCAGTTCCTGAGCTCGCTGCTGTTCCTGGCGCCCCTGGTGGGCGAGGACCTGGCCATCGAGGTCACCGACGGGCTGGTCTCCAGGCCGCTGGTGCTCACCACCCTCGAGGTCATCGGAAGCGCCGGGATCGAGGTGGAGACCGCGGAAGACCTCCTGAGCTTCCGGATCCCCGGCGGACAGAGCTACCAGCCGCGCGAGTACTCGGTCAACGGGGACTACCCGTCGGCGGCGGCGATCCTGGCGGCGGGGGCTCTCACCAAAGGGTCCATCGCCGTGGAGCGCCTCTTCGAGGACCGGCAGGGGGAACGCGCCGTTCTCGACTGGCTGGCGCGGACCGGGGCCGCCATCTCCCACGACGGCGAGCGGGTCCGGCTGAAGGGCCACAACGGGCTTCGCGGGGCCGACTTCGACGGTGACCAGGCCACCGATGCCGTGCTGGCCATGCTGCCGGTGGCCGCCCACGCCCGGGGCACGAGCCGGTTTCACGGCATCGGCAACCTGCGGCTCAAGGAGTGCGACCGGATCGCCGTCCCCGTGCGCGAGCTGCGGCGCTTCGGCGTCGACTGCGAGGAGGAGCGGGCGGCGATCGTCGTGCGCGGCCGCCCGGAGGGATACGATGGCGGTCACGAGGCCGGCACCTACCACGACCACAGGGTGGCGCAGATGCTCGCCATAATGGGACTCCGCAGCCTCGAGGGCGTGGCCGTGCGAGACGCCCAGACCGTGGGCAAGTCCTATCCCGGGTTCTTCCCGGATCTCATCGGGCTCGGGGCCAGGATCGACCTCGAGGAGGATCCGGCATGAGAGCGCAGCCTTCGGGCTGCATGATGAGCATGGCCCTGGGTCTCGTGCTCTTGCCGGCGTTTTCGCCCTACGAAGCCGAGGCCCAGTTCCCCGATCCCGTCCGCGCCCGGCTGCTGGCCGACGTGACCAATGTCGAGGCGGGACGTGGCTTCAACCTCGGAGTGCACCTCGAGCAGGACCCCGGGTGGCATACCTACTGGGCCTGGGCCGGGGACGCGGGACAGGCCACCGAGGTCGTCTGGCAGACCCCGCAGGGTTTCGATGTCGCTCCCCTGCAGTGGCCGGGACCGCACCGCTACCAGGAGGAGGACCTGACCGTCTTCGGGTACGCCGACGAGGTGCTGCTGCTGGCCCCCGTGCGCACGCCGGCGGTTCTGCCCGACACCATGCGGTTCACGGCCCAGGTGAGCTGGCTGGTCTGCCGGGAGATCTGCATCCCCGGGGGGGCGGTCCTGTCGCTGCACCTCGAGGCCGGGGAGGCGGCGCCGGATCACGCCGAGCTGTTCGACCGCTACCAGGCCCGGGTGCCGGCGCCCCTGTCCGAGGCGGACCCCGTCACCTGGCGGCCGCTGGTGAGAGCCGAAGGCGGGGGCGCCCTGCGAGTGGCGGTGGAGGTGACCGCCGCTCACGAGGGAGGGGGGGAGCCTCCCGCGTTCTTTCCTCTCCCCGATGGCGACAGTGCCAACGTCGATGTCGGCGCCCTCGTGGAGCAGGGTCCGAAGCGGACCCGCTCGGAGCTGCGCATCGAGCCCTACCCGGGAGAGCAGCTGCCCGGCGAGCTGGCCGGCGTCATCGCCTTTCCCGGGGCGGGGGGGGAGCGCCGGTTCCGCACCATCCGTTTCGCCCTGCGCGAGAGCGGTATCGACCTCCTCGCCGCGGAGTTCGCGGGGGCGCCGGGCGGCGCCTCGTCCCTGTGGTGGTACCTGCTGATGGCGGTCATCGGGGGGCTGATCCTGAACCTGATGCCGTGCGTGCTGCCGGTCATCGCCCTGAAGGCCCTGTCCCTCGTCTCCCAGGGAGGAGAGGAGCCCCGCCGGGTGCGTCAGCTCGGCCTGGCCTTCTCCGCCGGGGTGGTGCTGACCTTCATGGCTCTGGCGGCCCTGGTGACCGCCCTGAAGGCGGCGGGAGAGCAGATCGGCTGGGGATTCCAGTTCCAGTCGCCCGGGTTCGTGCTCTTCCTCACGGGGCTGGTCTTCGTTTTCGCCCTCAGCCTCTTCGGCCTCGTCACCATCCGCCTGCCGGGCAGCGTCGGCGCCCTCGGGGGAGGCCCCCAGGGCGAGGGCCTGGGTCACAGCTTCTTCAACGGCGTCCTCGCCACGGTCCTGGCCACGCCCTGCACCGCGCCTTTCGTGGGGACCGCTCTGGGCTTCGCCTTCAGCCAGCCGGCTCCGGTGGTCTTCGCCGTCTTCGCCGCCATCGGCGCCGGTCTCTCCCTGCCCTACCTGGTCCTCGCCTGGCAGCCGCGGTGGATCCGGTTCCTGCCTCGCCCCGGAGCCTGGATGGAGCGCTTCAAGCAGGCCATGGGGTTCCTGCTCATGGCCACCGTGCTCTGGTTGCTCTGGGTGGTGGGCAAGCAGCTGGGGATGGAGGCCGTGGTCTGGACCTGCGCTTTCCTGCTCTGCCTGGCCCTGGGTGCCTGGATCGTGGGGACCTGGATCGACCTGCGGACCTCGACGATCCGCCGCAGGGCCGCATGGGCCGCCTCCTTCCTGGTCGCCCTGGGTGGATACGGCCTCTTCCTCCACCCCCTTCTCGCGAGCCCGGCCGGCGCTCCCCTGGAGACCGAGGGATGGGAGGAGTTCGACGTGCAGCGCCTCGAGTCGTTGCTGGCGCAGGACCGCCATCTCTTCATCGACTTCACCGCCGAATGGTGCTGGACGTGCAAGGTCAACGAGCGGGTCGTGTTGTCGGACCCGGATGTGAGGGACCGCTTCGAGGAGCTGGGGGTGGTCCTGGTGAAGGCGGACTGGACAAACCGGAACCCCGAGATCACCCGCATGCTGCGCGCCTTCGGACGCTCGGGAGTGCCCCTCTACGTGATCTTTCCGGCGGGGCGCCCACGCGAACCGATCGTGCTGCCCGAGGTGATCACCAAGGGAATCGTCCTCGAAGGGCTCGAGCGCGCCCGCGGTGGATGAACCGAGAGGAGAGCACGGAATGGGAATCCTGACGACGGTGGTGGGGAGCTATCCGATCCCGGACTGGCTGGCGGCGCTGCCCTCGGAGCAGAGCTTGGCCGACGCCATGGCGGTTGTGCTGAAGACCCAGGAGAACGCCGGCATCGACATTCTCGCCGATGGCGAGCTGGGACGGTTCGACGTCAACCATCCCGAGACCAACGGGATGATCGAGTACTTCGTCCGTCCTCTCGCAAACGTGCGCAGCCATGTGGGATGGGAAGACGTGGAGACCTTCCGTCGCGAGTCGGAGATGGCCTATCGCGGGCGTCCGAGCGCGGTGGTGGAAGGAGCCATCGGGCCGGGTTCACTCGATCTGCCGGGCGACTTCTCCCTCGCCCGAAGCCTGACGTCGCACAAGCTGAAGTTCACCCTCACGGGACCGCACATGCTGTGCAAGACGCTGCTCGACCGCCACTACGCGAGCCGGCAGGAGTTGTGCCTGGCCATGGCCGACGTGCTCGCCGAGCAGGTCGCCCACATCGAGGCCGATGTGGTACAGGTGGACGAGGCCAATCTTCCCGGCCATTCCGAGGAGTGGGAGTGGGCATTGGAAGGGATGAACCGCATCCTCGACCGGGTACGGACCACGCCGGCGGTGCATCTCTGTTTCGGCAACTACGGCGGACAGACCATCCAGCAGGGGAGTTGGAAGAACCTGATCGACTACCTGGGTGGGCTGCACGCCGACCACGTACTGCTGGAACTGGCTCACCGCAGCAACTGGGAGCTGCCCGCCTTGAAGAGGGTTTCCGACTCTGTGCGTCTGGGCCTGGGCGTCATCGACATCAAGTCGAACGTCGTCGAGAGTGCCGAGGAGATCGCCCGCCAGATCGACGAGACAGTGGCGGTAGTCGGACCCGAGCGCATCGCCTGCATCAACCCCGACTGCGGTTTCTGGATGCTGAAGCGTCTCGTCGCCGATCGCAAGATCGAGGCCCTCGTGGAGGGGCGCGATCTCTACGAGAAGGCCGGCGGCTGAAGGCCCTTTCGGGACGGTGGAAGGAGAGGCCCGCGCCCGTGGTCGAGGGCGCGGGCCTTCGTCGCGGGGGGGGCTCGTTACTCTTCGAGGATCTGCTTTACGTCGCGAACGCCCAAGCTGCGAAGCCGCAACAGGGCGGTGCGGTGCTGAACCCGCGGTTTCGAGCTGCCCTGCTCCCAGCGGACGATGGTATTGGTGCTGACATTCAGCAACCCACCGAGTTGAGCCTGCGAGAGCCCGAGGCGGAGCCGATGTCTCCGGATCGAAGCCGGCGTCACCCGGGCCCGGGAACTCTGTTCCTTCTCTTGCGCGGGCGCATAGAGGGAGGTGCCCGTGTCGGTGGCGGTCAACTCGACCATCTTCGACAGGGCCCTCTCGAGTTTGTCTATCGTCTCCTGCTGGGTGCGTACCGTGCGTCTCAAGCTCTGAACCTGCTTGCGCAGGGGATCGCAGGAGGCGCGGATCTCCTTGCGCGCCAATCGGCTGATCTCCTCCTTGAGCACTTGGGCAACATTCGGCATGTAGTCTCCTCCGGATGGGACTGCGTGATGTTGGTGGAATCAGCGCGCCAAATCGACACATAAGTTAAGAAGAGATCCGCTTTTCCCTCAAGTGGACCCTTGCTGCCTTGCCGTTCTGCGTGTTGCGTTGCGCCCCTGGAACTACGGCGCGGGCTCTTCCGCAGCCTTCATGGCGTGGCCTCCGAACTGGTTCCGCATCGCCGCCAGCAGCCGGTCGGCATACGATTCCTCGTCCCTCGAGCGCAGTCGCGCCATGAGAGAGTGAGTGAGGACGGGGGCCGAGACGTCGAGGTCCACCGCTTCCGCTACCGCCCATCGGCCCTCACCGGAATCGGGAACGTACGGCGCGATGTGGGACAGTCCCTGGTCCTCCCCCAGGACCGCCGTCGTCAGGTCGAGCAGCCAGGAACGCACTACCGAACCGTGGCGCCAGATCTCCGCCACTTGATGCAGGTCGAGACCGAGTTCCGTCTTGTTCTTCATGATCGCGAAGCCCTCGGCCAGGGCCTGCATCATGCCGTACTCGATACCGTTGTGGATCATCTTGGCGAAGTGGCCGGCGCCGCAAGGACCGACCCGGCCCCATCCGTCTTCTGACGACGGCGCCAGGCTCTCGAAGATCGGCCGCAGGCGGTTCACGGCCGACTCCGGTCCCCCGATCATCAAGCTGTATCCCGCCTCGAGGCCCCACACGCCGCCGCTGGTGCCTACGTCGACGTAGTCCAGCCCCTTCTCTCCGAGGGCCTCCGCCCGGCGCATCGTGTCACGGTAGTGGCTGTTGCCTCCGTCGATCACGGTATCGCCGGCCTCCAGGGAGGCGGCGAGGCGGTCCACGGTATCCTGCGTGGCCTCGCCGGCGGGCACCATCACCCACACGGCGCGAGGCGAATCGAGTTGCGCCGCCAGGTCCTCCAGGGACGGCACGCCTCTTGCGCCTCGCCCTTCCGCCTCCCTCACGGCCTGCTCTTCGCGGTCATGGACGACCAGTTCGTGGCCGTCCAAGAGGAGCCGCGTGGTCATGTTGGCGCCCATGCGCCCGAGTCCGATCATGCCCAGTTGCACAACACTACCTCCTCCGTCGGGTGTCGGGGACAGATGCCAGGGCCTTCTCGAAGGCCTCTTCCATAGCCTCCAGACCTTCGGTCAGGCCGCCCGCTAGATGCAGTCGCAGCACCGCCCGTCCACCCTCGATCAGGGCTTGCCGGTCCCCCGAAGCCTGGGCGGCCTTCAGCATGCCGAAGGTCGTGGTCGATGCAATCTCCCCGGGCGCATCCGGGATCGGCAGGTCGTCCGGGTCGTCGCAGGTGACCTGCACGAACCGGCCATGTCCCGAGTCGCCCTTGTGGATCTGGCCCGTCGAGTGCAGGAACCGGGGTCCGAAGCCGATGGTGGTGGCCAGACTCGTCCGTTCCCGGATCCCTCGGCGGATCCGCGCCAATGCGCCCGCCACCTGCGGACGCGGCGGCAGGTACGCGTGGAAGGCCACGTAGGGGTGAGGATGGACCTCGTCCCGCAGGCAAAGGAAGTCGCGGATCACCGACCAGAGAGCTCCGCCCTCGACGTGGCCGAAGGCGGCCACGCCATCCTCCACGAGATCCGGCGGCGGTGCGGGCAGAGCACCCTCCCTCCGACGGGCGTCGAGCATCGACCGCGCCAGCGCCTTCGCCGACTCCACGTTTGGCTGGTCGAAGGGATTGACTCCCATCCGGTGGGCGGCGACGATGGTCGCCACTTTCCAGACGTACATCACGGCACCGACGTCATACGCCTCGGCAAGCTCCAGCCGAACCACGGGGAATCCCGCCCCGGCCAGGGTTTCCACTTCCGGAGCGTCCTCTTCGCGCCTCAGCTTCAGAGAGACCAAGAGCCGGTCGCCGGCGTAGGACCCGGCCGCGCCGATGGGCTCTCCATCAATGGGAAGGATGCCCGTTCCGTCCTTGCCCGTGCTTTCGGCGATGAGTTGCTCGATCCACGGTCCCAGGGGTTCCAGGGAAGGGGAGGGGATCAGGGTCAGCTTGTCCCGGCCCGAGGCCACGCCCGCCCCGAGGACGGCTCCGAGCCGAAGACCGACGCCATCGTCGACGATCTCGGCACGCGCGGCCCTTCCGCCGGCGAGCAGACGGCCGGGGTCGGCGCCGGCGAGACGGGCGGGTACGAGGCCGAAGAAGGAGAGACAGGAGTAGCGGCCGCCGATTTCCCGATCGTTGAGGAAGAGCTCACGAAAACCGAGGGACTCCGCCAGTTCCTGCAGGCCGCTCCCCGGGTCGGTGATGGCCGCGAAGTGCTTGCCCGCGCGCCTCGGGCCCACGGCTGCCATGGCCAGGTTGTAGCAGTGCTTCAGAAGGGAGAGGGTCTCCACGGTGCCGCCGGACTTGGTGGCCGGCAGGTAGAGGGTCCGGGCGGGATCGATGGCGGCCATGAGGTCGGCGATGGCGGCCGGATCGGTGCTGTCGAGGACGGAGAGCCGAAGCCGCCTTCCGGCGAGGGGCAGCAGGCGGCCGTAGACCTCGGCTGCCAGGCTCGATCCGCCCATGCCCAGCAGGAGGGCATCGGTCAGGCCATCCCTCAGGGCGCCGGTCAGGAGGTCGTCGATGAGGCGAACCCGGCCGGCCATCTCCAGGGGGCTGTCGAGCCATGCGAGGCGATCGACGATACCCTCCGGGCGGGGCCCCCACAGGGTGTGGTCGCGGTCCCGAATCCGCGCGGCGACACGCTCCTGGCCAAGCCGCTTCCGGGCCTCGGCCACGGCCTCTTCCAGGGGCCCGAGGGTGGACAGATCCAGGGTTACCGGCATGTGCGCTGTACCCGGGTGGCTGCGGGAGTCCCCATCAGGTCGGGAGCGGGGTCCTTGATCGGCGGGCGGGCCGGGCTATCTTGGTGCGCCCCGAACGGCAAACCAGGAGGAGACGGAGATGAGCGACCTTCCGCAGGCATGGCGGCGGGACTTCGACGTGTACGAACGGATCGAGCGGCTCGGCATCGATCTTCAGAGCCGGGACGAGGTGCTTCCCCCGCCGAAGGGGAGGCGCATCTGCATGGCTACCATCACCCCCTCGGGGCTGGTCTTTACCTCGGGCACGGCGGGGGGCCGCGGTGCGGTGACAAATGACGACGGAGACGTGCAGGAGGGCTTCGCCGCCGGACGGGAGGCCGGTGAGAATCACATCCGCACCCTGCACTGGGCCCTCGATCCCGAGGGCAGCCTCAACGACGTCTGGTATTGCGTCAAGTGCATCGGCATGGTCAATTCCGCCGGCGGCGGGGCGTTCTCCAAGTCTCCCCAGGTCGTCGATGGATACAGCAAGATCTTTCACGATGTCTTCGGCGGCCCCATCTCCGATTCCGCCGTCGACGGCGAGGATGCCTCTCTGTCGGGCTGGCACGCCCGCTCCGCCGTGGCCGGCTTCGATCTTCCCGGGCACGTGCGCATCGAGCCGGAGATGATCGTGCAGATCGATCCCGACCTCGCCCTGCGCATCATCCGGGCCCGGGGCCCGCACCGGTAGTGGGATGGCTGCCCGCGTCTACCGTCACGGCGACCGCTTCTACCTGACCGGTGCCGGCGCCATCACCTGCGTGGGCTGGCGCCGACAGGGCCAGGAGTGGGTGTCGTCGCCGGCGTCCTTGCCCGACGGTGCGCAGAAGGCCGCCTTCGAGAACCTGCCCGAAGAACTGCGCGAAGAACTGCTGGCCTTCGCCGCCCGCGCCGAGGTCATGGGAGCAGCCGTCCGCCAACTGGGGAACTGATCCCACCGGGATCAGGGTGTACCGTGGGCCCCCTCTGATCCCAGTCGAAATCTTCAACGCCTGCCGCTCTCCCCTTCCGGCGGCCTCGGTCCCAGGATCTGCCCCGGGATGTCCACTCCCACCGATGTGCTCCAGGCATCGATCAGCTTGCGGAATACAGGTCCCGGCCGCCCCTGCCCGATGGGGGTGTTGTTGATGCGCGTCACCGGTGCCAGGCAGTACGGCGTGGTGGCCAGGAAGGCCTCGTCGGCATTGATCACGTCGTAGACCTGGAAGTCGCGCTCCTCGAAGGCGAGTCCGAGGCCGGGGCAGAGCTCCGCCACCGTCGTCATGCTGATCCCCCGCAGGATCTGTGAGGGGCTCGGGCTGAGGACGGTCTCTCCGCGGCATATCAGGAAGTTCGAACCCCCCGTTTCGGTGACGTTGCCGGCCAGGTCGAGACAGAGGGAGACGGCCCTGGGATCGACCTGCCGGCTCTCCTGGTCCGCCAGCCACCAGTGCATTCGGCTGCGGCACTTGATCTTGGGGTCGACGCACTGGACCGGGACCTGGCGGATCGACGGGGTGACGACATGGGCGCCCTCGATGAAGTAGTGGCGCCACATGGGAAAGGGGAGGGGAAAGGTGTGGATGCAGAAAGTGGGCGCGGGCTCCTCGCCTCCCGCGCCTCCCGCGTACACCGCCAGCTCTCCGGGGGAGAGGAAGAGCACCAGCGCCAGCTCCTCTCCAGGCGGCAGCAGGTCGGAGTTGTGCGCTACCAGGTCGCGGCAGACCGACTCGGTCTCGGCGCGGTCGATGGGAGGGGCCAGCCGGACGTAGCGGCAACTGCGGAAGAACCGGTCGAGGTGATCGCCCAACCGGTAGGGTTGATGGTCGAAGGTGCGGACCAGGTCGGTCACCGTCGCACCCAGGACCACGGCGGCGTCGTAGATCGCCACGTGAGCCTCGGAAGCGGGCTGCAATCGACCTCTCAGATAGACGAGGGGCTCGGAAGCCATCCGTGCTTCTCCCAGGAGGTGGAGGGTGGTGGCGGCCATGATAGACCGGAAGGGGCCTCGGCCACAAGAGACCACCTTGACGGGAATCGGTCCGGGGCGCAGGCTAGGGTGAGTCGGCCGCTTTAGCTCAATTGGCAGAGCACCTGATTTGTAATCAGGCGGTTCGGGGTTCGAGTCCCCGAGGCGGCTCCAGGCATTGCGCCGGCACTCCCTGTCAGGAGAGCGCTTGATCCCGAAGGGCAGGGAAGGTAACGTGGACCACGAATACCAGGCCGGAAGACCCGCGATGATCCGAGCCCTCTACGAGTTGCTTCCTTCCTCAGCCGGCTGTCGGCCGCTTCCCGCGTCCCCGGCCCTGGCGAGGAACCGCGCCCGGGGCGCGTGCATGGGGGGGTTCCGCAAGCTGATCTGACGGGACCCGGCCCCGGCCGAGCCGCGTCCGAGGATCATGGGACAGCGTTTCCCTAACCGGATCACCCCTTCTCTCACATGTCCCTGCCGACCCTTGCCCCCCTGTTGTCGAGCCTGGCGGTTCTGGCGCTGGCCGGCTGCCTGCCCAAGGTCCTGAGCGATCCGAATCCCGGCGGGCGCGACGGCGGGGACCCGGGGGATCGGCCCTCCGAGGCCCAGCTCCAGGCCTACCTCGAACAGCGTTCCCGGGGCGGAGATGAGGCCGCCTATCGGCCCTGGGTCGCCGTCCTGCCCTTCGACGACGATTCCGGTTTTCGCGACGGCGTATGGGATCTGGCACGCGAGGTTCCACGCATGCTGAGCACGAAGATGGAGGAGGTCCCTGCCTGGCATGTGGTGCCCTTCGCGGCGGTCGAGGAAGTCGCGGGTGGTGGCAAGCCCCGCTGGACGGACGGGGAACTGCGCCGGATCGGCGAGGTCCTGCAGGCCGAAGTGCTCGCCCGCGGCACCCTCCTCGACTACAACATGGAGCGGCTCCATGTAGGCGATCCGTTGATCGGCGGCTACAAGTCCTACAAGGGTGTGGCCGAGATGGAGGTCCACCTGGTCCGGGTCTCCGACCTGGGCCGGATCGGCTCGGCCCACTCGCGGCGGGAGGCGATCGACCGGGGTCTCGGACTCGATCTCCTCGGCAAGCCGCGGAAGCAGGACTACCAGTTCGCGAACCTCGGGGAGATGGCCTACGGATCCGAGGAGTTCCGCAGCACCGCCATCGGTCAGGCCACGGTGGAGGCCATGGAGGACCTGGTGGAGCAGTCGGTGCCCTTGGTGCGGCCCACGGGGATCCGGATCGGCTCCGCAACACCCGAGGTCCTCTCCGTGTCCGGGGAGGAGATGTTCATCAACATGGGCAGCGAGAACGGGGTCCACCAGGGATACCGTTTCACCGTCTTTCCGGCTGCCGGCCGCAGCGACCTGGACCCCGGGGAGCGAATCGCGGTGATCGAGGTTCGCGAGATCATCGGCACGAGGGTGTCGAGAGTGGTCCCCCTCTCGGGGGCCGGGCAGATCCAGGCGGGTGACCGCATTGAGCTGATCGTGGACGCGGAGCCTACGGACGAGGGTTCGGGGGAGCCCGTCTCGGGGGGGGAGTAGGACGGAGAGTGCAGGCCGTCGTCAAGTACGAGCGTGGCCCGGGTTTCGTCGAGTTGCGCGAAGTCGCCGATGCGCCTCCGGGGCCTCGGCAGGTCAAGGTCGAGGTGAGGGCCGCGGGGATCTGCGGGTCCGACCTGCACATCTATCACGACACCATCAACTACAAGATCCGCACCCCCGTGGTAATGGGCCACGAGTTCAGCGGCATCGTGGTGGAGAAGGGGAGCGACGCAGGCGACGAGATCGCCATCGGCGACCGGGTCACCGGCGAGCCGAGCATCGAGATCTGCGGCCGCTGCGACTATTGCCGTGGCGGCCACTACAACATGTGCCCGTCGCGGACCGTGATGGGCTACTTCCACGACGGCTGCTTCGCCCCCCGCGTCAACGCCACGTTGGTGCACCGGCTGCCGGATGGAGTGAGCTTCGAGGCGGGGGCACTGACCGAGCTGCTGGCCTGTTGCGTGCACTCCGTGATCGAGCAGGCCGGAGTCACGGCGGGGGACCTGGTCGCCGTCATCGGCCCCGGTCCCGTGGGCCTCTTCAGCGCTCTCGTGGCGGCCGCCGAAGGGGGTTCCGTCGTGCTCTGCGGCACCTCCCGCGACCGGGATCGCCTGCGGTTCGCCGAGAGGGAGCTGGGGGTGGACCAGGTCCTCGACGTGGAGGCCGGGGACGCGGGCGCCCGCATCGCCGGCCTCAGCGGCGGCTACGGCGCCGATGTCGTCATCGAGTGCGCCGGAGCCCCGGCGGCCATCGATCTGGCTCTCGAGGCCGTGCGCAAGCGCGGCAAGGTCTCACTCATGGGACTCCCCGGCCGCCGGGTGGAGGTCGACTTCGAGAAGATCGCCTACAAGGAACTCCGCGTGAGCGGCGGCATCGGCCAGCGGCGGGCGGCCTGGGAGCGAGCCCTGCGGCTCATGGACTCGGGACTCCTGGACAACGAGAAGCTGATCTCCCACCAATTGGATCTGGCGGAGTGGCGACGTGGTTTCGACATGATGGAGCGCCGGGAGGGCCTCAAGCTGTTGCTGCGGCCCGGGGCCTGAGCCCGGGCCGCAGCCCGGCTCTCTACCCCTTGTCCTTCCCCTGCTCGTCCACCACCTCGAAGTCGGCGTCCACGGCGCCCGTGCCCTGGTCCTGCTGTCCCGCGTCCTCGGGCTGCCGGGGTGGAGGGGGGGTCCCCGAGGCAGCCTCCTCCCCCTTCTGGGCCTCGGCATAGACGACCTCGGCCAGCTTGTGGGAAGCCTGCTGCAGTTTGCTCACCGACGACTCGATCGCCTCCAGATCGTCGCCCTCCAGGGCTTTGCGAGCCTCCCCCAAGGCCTGCTCGACCGCCTTGCGGTCTGCCTCCTCGAGCTTGCTGCCGTGCTCCTTCAGACTCTTCTCGGTGGCGTAGACCATCTGGTCCGCCTCGTTGCGCTTGTCCACCTGCGCACGGCGCGCCTGGTCCTGCTCGGCGTTGGCCTCCGCCTCCTTCTGCATCCGCTCGATCTCCGCCGTGTCGAGGCCGCTAGAGGACTCGATGCGGATCGACTGCTCCTTGCTCGTGCCCTTGTCGCGAGCCTGCACGTTGAGAATGCCGTTGGCGTCGATGTCGAAGCTCACCTCGATCTGCGGCATTCCCCGCGGCGCCGAGGGGATGCCGTCCAGGTGGAACCGGCCCAGAGTGCGGTTGTCGGCGGCGAACTCCCGTTCGCCCTGAAGGACGTGCACCTCCACCGAGGGCTGGTTGTCGGCCGCCGTCGAGAACATCTGGCTCTTGTTGGTGGGGATCGTCGTGTTGCGCTCGATGAGCCTGGTCATGACGCCTCCCATCGTCTCGATCCCGAGCGACAGGGGGGTCACGTCGAGCAGAAGGACGTCGTCCACCTCGCCTGACAGCACCCCCGCCTGGATCGCCGCTCCGACGGCCACGACCTCGTCGGGATTCACCCCCCGGTTGGGCTCCTGGCCGAAGAGCTCCTTCACCAGCTCCTGGACCTTCGGCATGCGGGTGGAGCCGCCCACCAGGATCACGGCGTCGATCTGGTCGGCTCCGAGCCCCGCGTCCTTCAGCGCCTGCTCGCAGGGTCCTCGGGTGCGCTGCACCAGATCCTCCACCAGTTGCTCGAACCGCGACCGGCTGAGGCTCATCTGCAGGTGCTTCGGACCCGTCTGGTCGGCGGTGATGAAGGGCAGGTGGATCTCGGTCGACCCCGACGACGACAGCTCACACTTGGCTTTCTCCGCCGCCTCCTTCAGGCGTTGCAGGGCCATGGGGTCCCGGAGGAGATCTATGCCCTCCTCCGCTTGGAAGGCCTCCGCCATCCAGTCGATCACCCGCTGGTCGAAGTCGTCTCCCCCAAGGTGCGTGTCCCCGTTCGTAGACTTCACCTCGAAGACGCCGTCACCCAGCTCGAGGATGGAGATGTCGAAGGTGCCTCCTCCCAGGTCGTAGACGGCGATCTTCTCCGAAGTGGTCTCCTTGTCCAACCCGTAGGCCAGGGCCGCCGCCGTCGGCTCGTTGACAATGCGCAGCACCTCCAGCCCGGCGATCGTGCCCGCGTCCTTGGTCGCCTGACGCTGGGCGTCGTTGAAGTACGCCGGCACGGTGATCACCGCCTGGGTCACCGGCTCTCCGAGGTAGTCCTCGGCGGTCTGCTTCATCTTCTGCAGGACCATGGCCGCGATCTCCGGCGGCGTCGACGCCTCTCCCTCGATCTCCACCACCGCCAGATCGCGGGCCCCCTTCTTCACCGCGTAGGGCACCTCCGTGATCTCCTGCGCCACTTCATCGAAGCGGCGGCCCATGAAGCGCTTGATGGAGAAGACCGTGTTCGTCGGGTTGGTCACCGCCTGGCGTTTGGCGGTCTGGCCCACCAGCCGCTCCCCGTCCTTGGCGAAAGCCACCATGGACGGGGTCGTGCGGCCGCCCTCCGAATTGGCGATCACCGAGGGCTCCCCCTCCATGACCGCCACGCAGGAATTCGTCGTACCCAGGTCGATGCCGATCACCTTTGCCATTTGTCAGCTCCCTCTTGCCGGAGAAGTGGATTCCATGGTTTCAGTCACGGGTCAATAAGCAGGATTCGTACCACCCAGACCGAAGATGATGCATTTGTCTGTTCTGCAACAATATATACCTGACCAATTGACAATTCATGGCAAGTATGACAGGATGGAGCAGATGCATAAACGGCAGACAGAGGTGCCATGATGGCACTCAAGAGGGGGTGTTGGCCGGGCAGGCCGTTGACAGGGATTCGCCGGGTGACATAGATTCGGCGGCCAGCGGCTCCCGAGAGGGGCTAATCATCTGAGAGACAAGGGGTTTGGGTCCGTGTCATACCGTCTGGTCGCCGACTACCAGCCCCAGGGAGACCAACCGCGGGCCATCGCCGAGCTGGTCGACGGCATCGAGCGGGGAGCCCCCTGCCAGACGCTCTTGGGGGTGACGGGCAGCGGCAAGACCTTCACCATGGCCAACGTCATCGCCCACTTCGACCGGCCGGCCCTCGTCATCTCCCACAACAAGACGCTGGCGGCACAGCTCTACGGAGAGTTGCGGGGCTACTTCCCGGACAACGCCGTGGAGTATTTCGTCAGCTACTACGACTACTACCAGCCCGAAGCCTACCGCCCGGCGACCGACACCTACATCGAGAAGGAGGTCGATATCAACGAGGAGATCGATCGCCTGCGCCTGAAGGCGATGAGCTCCCTCCTCGAGCGCCGGGACACGATCATCGTAGCCACCGTTTCCTGCATCTACGGGATCGGCTCGCCACGCGAGTTCGAAGCCCAGCGGCTCACGGTCGAGGTGGGAGACCGTATCGAGAGGGACGATCTGCTCCGCAGCCTGATCGACATCTACTACAGCCGCAACGACCTCGAGTTGAAGCGCGGCTGCTTCCGCGTGCGCGGGGACGTGGTCGAAGTCGTTCCCGCAGCCGAGGATCTCGCGGTCCACATCGAGCTTTTCGGAGACGAGGTGGAGGCGATCACCATTCTCGACGCGGTCACGGGGAGCCAGGTCGACGAGCGCCAGGGCGTCACCCTCTATCCCGCCAAGGCCTACGTCACCGACGAGGACAAGCTCGAGCGCGCCTGCGAGGCGATCCTCCTCGAGTTGGAGCAGCGGCTGCTGGAGTTGCAGGAGCAGGAGAAGCTCGTCGAGGCCCATCGTCTGGAGACGCGCACCCGCTACGACGTGGAGATGATTCGCGAGATCGGCTTCTGCCCGGGGATCGAGAACTACTCCCGCTACATGGACCACCGCGAACCGGGGGCGCCGCCGTGGGTGCTGATGGACTACTTCCCCGACGACTTCCTGCTCTTCGTCGACGAGTCCCACATGACGATCCCCCAGGTGCGGGGCATGTGGCGAGGCGACCGCTCGCGCAAGGACATGCTCGTGGAGCACGGCTTCCGCCTGCCGTCGGCGTACGACAACCGGCCCCTGTACTTCGAGGAGTTCGAGGAGCACATGGGGCAGACTGTCTTCCTCTCCGCCACGCCCGCGTCATACGAGCTCGAGCGCGCCGGCGGAGTCGTCGTGGAGCAGGTGATCCGGCCCACGGGGCTGGTCGATCCGGTCATCGAGGTCCGTCCCCTGGGCAACCAGGTCGACGACCTCATGGACGAGATCAGGGCCCGCGCCCAGAAGGGCGAGCGGGTCCTGGTCACGGTGCTGACCAAGCGCATGGCAGAGAAGCTCACCGACTACCTGGCCCAGCTCGGGTTCCGGGTCCGCTACCTGCATTCCGAGATCGACACCCTCGACCGGGTCGGCATCCTGCGGGACCTGCGCCTGGGGGAGTTCGACGTCCTGGTGGGGATCAACCTGCTGCGCGAGGGCCTGGACCTGCCCGAGGTCTCGCTGGTGGCGATTCTCGACGCCGACAAGGAGGGCTTCCTGCGGTCCGAGCAGGCCCTGATCCAGACAGTGGGCCGCGCCGCCCGCAACGCCGCCGGCCTGGTCATCCTCTATGGCGACAAGATGACGAACTCCATGCGGGGGACGATCGAGGAGACCGGGCGCCGACGCCGGCTGCAGGAGGCCTTCAACAAGGAGCACGGCATCACGCCGCAGACGATTCAGCGGACCCGGGCCGATATCCTGCAGGCCACATCGGTCCTCGAGAGCGTCAAGCAGGCCGAGGCGGCGGCGGAGCGGCCAGGCAGGGACTATTCGGCGGCTGCCGCGGAGGATGCCGTAGAGGACATGGTGGCTGAGCTCGAGCGCCAGATGAACGAGGCCGCCACGGCGCTGGAGTTCGAGAAGGCCGCGGCTCTGCGCGACGAGATCACACGCCTGAAGGAGCAGGACCAGGACCGAAGGGCGGGGTGAGGCCGGGGTCGACAGCGCCGGGGGGCGCGGGTCCCGTCCGTCCTTGCGTGTCGGGGGTCGATTGACCCCCGCCGGGGGCCGCAGTTACATTTGTCCCCTCACGCAGGTCGAACCCGCCGAGCTCCGGCCGGGAGCAGATCCGTCCATGGCGCAAGTGAGTGGTTCCGTCATCGTCGATGTCCGGGACGTGACGATGGTCTACAACGCGAAGAACCGCGACGAGTCGACCCACGTCCACGCCTTGCGGGGTCTCACGGTCAAGGTCTACGAGAACGAGTTCTTCGCCATCATGGGGCCCTCCGGCTCGGGCAAGAGCACCTTGTTCAACCAGATCGGGGCGCTCCAGACGCCGACCTCCGGCGAGGTCCTGATCGAGGGCGTCAACCTGGCGTCCCTGTCCCCGCAGAAGCTGGCCGCCGTCCGCTGCTTCGAGCTCGGCTATATTTTCCAGACCTACAACCTGCTGCCGGTGATGAGCGCGCTCATGAACGTCGCCCTGCCGACGATCTTCGCGGGCATGAGCACCGCCGACGGCGAGAAGCGGGCCATGGAGTGTCTGGACATCGTCGGGCTCGCCGACCGCGCCCATCACCTGCCCTCGGAGCTGAGCGGCGGACAGCAGCAGCGCGTCGCCATCGCCCGGGCCTTCGTCAACAGCCCGCGGATCATTCTCGCCGACGAGCCAACGGGCAACCTCGACAGCAACACCGGCCAGTCGATCATCGATTTCATGAAGAAGCTGCAGGGGGAGATGGGCTCCACCATCATCACCGTGACCCACGACGACAAGATGCTGAGCGCCTGCGACCGCATGGCCTGGATCCGCGACGGTGCCCTTGAGCGCGTAGCCAACCGCGAGGACATCGACATTCGCATGGGGAGCATCAAGGAACACTAGCACCGGGCACGGTCGCCCAGGCGTGCTCCCGCCACCGCCCTTCAGTCACCTTCGCGGCGTCTGCGCAGTCCCTCGTTCAGAAACAGTTCGCGGTTCGGGAATCCGTTGGCGAGGGTGAAGCCGCCGTCCACGGCGACCATTTGCCCCGTCATGTAGGGGATCTGCGTGAAGGCGTGGGCGGCTACCGCGATGTCGTCGGGCTCGGCGATCCAGGGGAGGGCCTGGGAGCCGCCCTTCGCCATCAGGCCATAGGTCTCCGCCACCGTGTACTCCCGCCCTGATTCCGGATCCTCCACCCCCGAAGGACGGGCCGTGAGCGGCGTGTCCACGACACCGGGCCGCAGGGCGTTCACCGTGATGTTGTGAGGTCCGGCCTCGAAGGCGGCGCCGAGGATCACGTGGTTGAGGCCGGCCTTGCTGACGCCGTAGGGGATGCGGGTCGCCTCCGGCGCGGCGTCCGAGATGGAGGTGACGAAGAGGATGCTTCGATGGGACGGCCGTCCCGTGCCGGCCTCGGACTTCGCGGCCTCGATCATGTGCTTGAGGGCGCGCTGCCCGAAGCGGTAGGCTCCCATGAGGTTGAGGTCGAGGACGCGGGCCATCTCCCGGTCGAGGTGTTCGGGCGGACACTCCTGGAAGCGGTGCCGGATGAGCTCGCCATCCTCTCCTCGGACGTAGTTGGCCACGCCACTGTTGCTGATCGCCACGTCGAGGCGCCCGAAGCGCTCGCGGGCCTCGTCGACGAGGCGGAAGGCCTCGTCCCTCTGGGAGAGGTCGGCGCCGATGACGCCGGCCGTGACCTGGTGCCGGCCTGAGATCTCGTCGGCGATCGCCCGCGCCCGGTCCTGTCCGGAGTTGTAGTGTACCACCACGTCGTAGCCATGGGCGGCGAAGCGGCGGACGATGGCGGCGCCAATGCCGCTGGAGGAGCCCGTGACGAGACAGAGAGGGCGGGTCAATCGCCTCGACCCCGGAGGCCGCGCACGGCCTCCACGACGAGTGCCGCATCGGGGATCGTGGGCATCTCCAAGGCGGGGCTGAAGGGAACGGGTACGTCCGCCGCGGCAACCCTGACCACGGGTCCGTCGAGCCAGTCGAAGGCGTGCTCCTGAATGATGGAGGCCAGCTCGCCGGTAACGCCGAAACGTCTCGCGCCCTCGTCCACGACGACCACGTAGCCCGTCTTTTTCGCCGCGTCGACGAGAGCATCCTTGTCGAGAGGAAAAAGGCTGCGAAGATCGACGACCTCGGCCTGCACCCCCTCGCCGGCAAGGATCTCGGCCGCCTCGAGGGCGAGCCCGACCATGCTCGAAGTGGCCACCAGGGCGACGTCGGTCCCCGACCTGCGGCTCTCCGCCCGGCCGAGGGGGACCGCCTCCTCCTCCTCCGGTACGGGTCCGCTGTCGTTGTACATCATTTTGTCCTCGAAGACCAGGACCGGGTTGTCGTCGCGGATCGCCGACTTGAGAAGCCCCTTGGCGTCGGCGGGGCAGGAGGGGATGACCACCTTCAGACCCGGTATGTGGGAGAACAGGGCGTGCAGGGACTGGGAGTGCTGGGCCGCCGACGACCGGCCCGCTCCCATGGTGAGGCGTACGGTGAGGGGCACCTTGCACTGGCCGCCGGTCATGTAGCGGATCTTGGCGGCCTGGTTGACGAGCTGGTCCATGGTGAGCAGAGAGAAGTCCCCGAACATCAGCTCGGCGATGGGCCGCAGGCCGGTCATGGCCGCCCCGACACTGACGCCGACGTAGCCCGCCTCGGAGATGGGAGCGTCGATGACCCTCTCCGGGCCAAACTCGTCGAAGAGCCCCTCGCTGCACTTGAAGATCCCCCCGGACGGGCCCACATCCTCGCCGATGAGGATGACCTTCGGATCGCGCCTCATCTCTTCGGCCATGGCCTCGCACACGGCCTCGCGGAAGGTGATTTCACGTGTCATCGGCGCGCCCTCAGGCGTACAGGTCCTCGAAGGCCTGCGACGGGTCGGGGTCGGGCTCGTTGCGGGCGAACTCGACGGCGGCGACCACCTCCTCTTCCACCAGCTGCTCGATCTCGTCGAGCTGGGCCGAATCGGCCACCCCGGCCTCGCTCATCGTCCGGCCGAGGAGATGGATGGGATCCTTGTTCTCCATCCACCAGTCGAGCTCCGCCTTCGTGCGGTAGGGCGCGGCGTCGCCGACGTGATGACCTCGGAAGCGGTAGGTCACGGCCTCGATGAAGGTCGGACCGCCGCCGCCCCGGGCCTTGGCCACGGCCTTGGCCACGGCCTGGTGGACGGCGAGGACGTCCGACCCGTCGAGCCGCACCCCCTCCATGCCGAGACCATTAGCGCGCTCCACGATCTCCTGGACGCCGGTGACCTTCTCGAATGGGGTGTGCTCCCCATACTGGTTGTTCTCGCAGAGGTAGATCACCGGCAGGTCCCAGATGACGGCCATGTTGGCCGTCTCCAGAAGAATGCCCTGGTTCGCCGCGCCGTCGCCGAAGAAGCAGACTGCCACCTGATCGGCCCCCCGCAGCTTCGAGGACAGGGCGGCGCCGGTGGCGATCCCGAAGCTGCCGCCGACGATGCCGTTGGCCCCGAGGTTCCCCAGGGAGACATCGGCGATGTGCATCGATCCGCCCTTGCCACGGCAGTATCCGGACTCCTTGCCCATGATTTCGGCCATCATCCGGTCCAGGCGGGCGCCCTTGGCCAGGCAGTGGCCGTGCCCCCGGTGGGTCGAGGTGATGTAGTCGTCCTCACGCAGGGCGGCGCAGGTCCCGGCGGCGACGGATTCCTCGCCGATGTAAAGGTGAGCCAGCCCGGGCATCCATCCCCGTGTGTACACGTCCCAGACGTGTTCCTCGAACTTGCGGATCTCGACCATTTTCCGGTACAGGAACCACAGCAGGTCGGGATCCTGCCGTGTCTCCGGGGCGGGGGTGGATCCCGACCGGGCCTCCGAGCGGCGGGAACGGGCGGGGGTTCGCTTCGGCGTGGATTTACCTTTTGGGCTTGATCTGGCCATGGAAGATCAAGGGGCGGCGCACCGTCGGGTGCCGCCGCCCCTTGGGGGGCTGGAAGGTTTGGTGGGAGTCCGGGGCGATTCCTACTGCTGGTCCCGGAAGTAGGCGGCGTTGATCTCGAGGTACTTGCTCCACTCTTCCGGCAGGTCTTCTTCGGCAAAGATCGCTTCCACGGGGCACTCCGGCTCGCAGGCCCCGCAATCGATGCACTCGTCGGGGTCGATGTAGAGCATCGGAACCCCCTCGCCGTCCACTGGATGGATGCAGTCCACCGGGCATACCTCGACGCAGGCCTTGTCCTTCACGTCGATGCACGGTTCGGCGATGATGTAGGTCATGAATCCTTTCTCCAGGTCATCCGCTCTCGTCGCGACGATCTCCTGGCGCGACCGGACCTATATAGAGAGGCCCGGGATTACTGTCAACTCGATCGGGGAGCGGCCGAACACGGCCGGCGGTGCGGAAGCTCTCAGCCACCGAGACGATCCAGCAGGGAGCAGACGGGGAGGACATCCCGCGCCTCGATCCGAAGGGTCAGACGCTCGCGCTCGTCCGAGTCGCGCTGCACCCGGAGGGGTCCGCCGGGATAGAGCCTGGCGAGAAACTCGTCGAGATCGGGGCGCAGGGCCTCCAGCGTCTCTTCGGTGTTGGGGGCCCGAAGTCGGTCGTTCACCACGAGGAGGGCCTCGGAGCCGCGGAATCGGGCCCTGCCGGACAGGTCGGGATGTACCTCCAGCCGGCGGCAGGCCCTCAGGGCGGAGGAGAAGGCGTTGCGCAGGCGGTCGGCCGCCGGGCCGTTGGTGTCCGTCTTGCGGCCGTAGAGGAGGCCGGGGCGGCCGTCGGTGTTGTCGAGGACATAGTTTGCGTCGTGCCCGACGAGCACCGTCCGAGGCCCCCGATCAATGTGGCTGTAGTCGGCGACGTCGATGAGGATCTCATCCTCGGACTCGGGAATCCACTGGCTGAAGACGCGGAAGGTCTCCTCTGGAGAAAGCAGGCACCCCGGTTCCAGGTAGAGTTTGACGTTCAGGCGTTGCAGGTCGACGGTCATCAGGCGGGCACCGCCGTTCCTTCCCGGGCGGCGTCGGAGATGCGGCTGTAGCAGGCGAAGGCGGCCTCGATGAACAACTGCGACTCCTCGATCGCCCGGTGGGCGTCGTCCCGTCCGGGCTCAGGGTTCGGATCCTCGTGGAGGCGGAAGAGGTAGCGGGCGAACTTGTCCTTGGCGTAGGTGTCGAGGAACAACTCGGTGTCGACGAAGCGGGCACGGAACTCGGGCACGACGCTGTCGGCCGATTCACCCACATCGAGCCACTCGGTGCGCACGAGGGCCCGGGCGGCCTGGACCATGGCCTGGAAGGCGGAGTCGTAGGCCCTGGCCGGGTCGCCCTCTTCGAGCATGACCTGGGCCTCGAAGACGACACGCTCGGCGGCGGTCAACTCGAAGTGCGCCAGGGGCACGACCTCGCCGGCGCACTCTCCCTTGCCCATATCGTCGATGGTGAACTCCCGCGTGTCCCCCCAATCCTGGTAGAAGGAGGCGTCCTCCTCGTACGTGGGGACCCTCGCCAGGTCGTCGAGCATCGACTTGACGTGGCGCTTGCCGACGCGGCCTACGTAGTCCTGGAAGGACTCGGTGCCCTGTCGGTCCTCGACATAGCGCTCGGTCAGGCGGTCGACGACGAGGGGGATGTTCTTGGAGGGCACCGCGGCCATGGCCAGGCCGAAGGAGCCGGCGTTCTCGTTCCAGCGGCCGCCGAGGATCACCTGGAAGTGGGGGACCGTCAGGCCGTTCACCTTTCGGCTGATCCCGTAGAAACCGATGTCGGCCACATGGTGCTGGCCGCACGAATTGAAGCAGCCGCTGACCTTGATGCGCATGCCCTGTACGGCCTCGTCGAGGCTGTGGAAGCGCTCCCCGAGCCGGTTGCGCAGCTCCCCCGCCAGCCCCCGGGAGGAGGCGATGCCCAGCTTGCAGGTGTCGGTGCCGGGGCAGGCGGTGATGTCTACGACGGTGCCCGCCGCAGAGGCCGCCAGCCCAATGGCCTTCAGATCTCCATAGAGGGCGGGCAGCTCCGCCTCGCTCACCCAGCGCAGGACGATGTTCTGCTCCACCGTGGTGCGGATCGTGTCCTTGACGTAGCGCCGGGCGATGGCGGCCAGCTCCCGCAACTGGCCGGAGGTCAGGTCGCCCAGCGGCAGATGGACGGTGGCTACCACGTGGCCGGACTGGCGCTGGTGGTAGACGTTCGTGCGGTACCAGTCCTCGAACCCTTCCGGCAGGTCGGCCCCGTTCAGGGCTCGTCCGGGGTTCAGCGCCTCCTCGTCCGTGCTGTCGAGGTGGTCGAGGTAGTCCGTCCAGCGGGGGTCGTGGGGCAGCTTCCCGCGCTCTTCCAGGACCAGCCGACGGAACTCCTCCAATCCGAGCTTGGCCACCAGGAACTTCAGACGCGCGCGAGCGCGATTGCGCTTTTCCCCGAGGCGGGCGAAGACGCGGCCGATGGCCTGGCACACGGGCAGCAGCTCCTCCTCACTCACGAACTCGTCGAAGAGCTTCGCCTGGTGAGGGACGGCGCCCAGCCCGCCGCCGACGTAGAGCTCGAAGCCGCGCTGCACCTTGCCGTCGATGGTGCGGGTCACGCCGATGCCGCCGATGTCGTGCATGTTGACCAGGCCGCAGGCCTCGTGGCGGCAGCCGCTGAAGGCGATCTTGACCTTGCGCCCGAAGTCCTGGGCGTCGGGATGGCCCAGGAGGAATCTGGACAAGGCCCGGCTGTAGGGGGTGACATCGAAGGTCTCGGTCTTGCAGACGCCGGCCAAGGGGCAGGCGGTGACGTTGCGCACCGAGTTGCCGCAGGCCTCGCGCGTGGTGATTCCCACGGCGGCGAGGCGCCGCATCAGGTTGACGGTGTCGTCGATGTGGACGTAGTGCAGTTGCACGTCCTGGCGCGTGGTGATGTGGATGATGGCGTCGGAGTACTCCTCCGCGAGATCGGCGAGGACCTCCATCTGCTGCGTGGTCAGACCCCCGAAGGGGATCTTGATGCGCTGCATCCCCGGGGCGTGCCACAGGGTGTTGGGGCCCTTCGTCTCCTCCGCCGGGTAGTCCAGCTCCTGCGCCTGCCGGCCGTCGAAGCGGGTGCCGTTGTCGTAGCGCTGGCCGTAGACGCCGCGGCGCAGGCGCGTCTCCGCGAAGAGCGCCTCATCGATCTTGCCCTGCCGGCGCAACTCGATCTCGGTCTCGAAGATGTCGATCTCGCGGCCGATATCCTCGGGGATGTGACCCTCCAGCCGATCCTTCCAGCCCGGGGCTTCGCTCATGTTTGCCACCTGCCTTGGATTCCGCCCCCGGGATCCCGCGTCAAAATCGGGCCCGGATGGCCTATGCTCTTGATAATCAGTGCGTTAAGGTTGCCGTAAGATACGGCGAGGCCCGTGACTGTCAACGGTGAGGGGCCCCCCTGCAACCCCGGTTCGCGACGATCTCGAAGGGCGCCGTCCCGTGCCGCTCCGCCCCGGTCATCCCGCCCCCCCGGGGTCGTCCCGCCCACCAGTCCGGGCGGACCCTCCGGCCAGCCGCTCGGACAGGTAGGCGGCCATCTCCTCCCCCCATTCCGGGTCCTTCAGGGCGAAGTCGATGAAGGTCCGGAAGTAGGCGGAGTGGTTGCCGATGTCGTAACGCGTTTCGTCCTCCCGGAGGCGCACCGAGCGAACCACGCGCCCGTTCCTGATGAGGCGGTGGATCGCATCGGTGAGGTAGATCTCCCCCGTCTCGGAGGGCGCCACGGCGCGAATGGTGTCGAAGATCTCCGGCGCGAAGACGTAGCGGGCGCTCACCGCGAGGCGGCTGTCGGTGGTGCCGGGCGCGGGCTTCTCGATGATGTCGGCGAGGCGGATGTCCGCCGGGTCCCCTCCGGTCTGTCCGGGCACCAGGATGCCGTAGTGGCCCACCATCTCCGGCCTCACCTCCCACGCGCCGATGGTGCAGGCGGAGCGGTGCTCCTCGTGGGAGCCGATCATCCGTTCCACGAGGCCGGGAGGATTTGGTGAGGCGATGATGCTGTCCCCGTAGGCGACGACGAAGTCGGAGCCGCCGACGAAGCTCTCGGCCGAGGCGACGGCGTCTCCCGTGCCCAGGGGCTTGGTCTCCCCCAAGGGTACCTGCTGCCGGGTGAAGAAGAACTCGATGCCGCGCTGGCGGTAGTCGAAGCGCCCCATCTCCCGGACGTCCCGGCCGTCCAGCTCCAGGTGCATCAGCAGCGACGAGTAGTCGTCGAAATGGTTCTCGATCGCCCCCTTCTGGCGGCTGCTGACGAACAGGATCCGCCGGATCCCGGCGGCGATCAACTCCTCCACGACGTGGTGGATGATCGGCAGGCGCCCTGCGGGGAGCATCTCCTTCGGCACGGCCTTGGTCGTCGGCAGCAGCCGCGTGCCGAGACCGGCCACCGGTATGACGGCGCGATCGATGGTCATGGCGGGGAATATGCCGAGGGACGAGGGCGATTGACAACCTTCGCCGTCCCCGTCTTTCGTTGCCCATGTGGACAACCGTTACCCCGAACCCCCCCGAGGCGTGACACCCGCCGCGATCTTCGGCGGGGTGCTGACCTGCGGCCCGTGGTGCCTGCTGGGGGGTGGACCGACAGGACGCGGTTGCCGCCGGCTCTGAGCATGTACCGTCCGCTGCTGATCCTCAACGTCCTGAGGGGCCTCTTTCTCTCCGCCCGGGGGTGCGCGGCGTGATCCACTTCCTCGGCCTCCTGTGACGGAGTCGGCCCTGGAGTCCTGGGCCTGGGACAGGGTGGAAGCCATCCTGGAGGCCGGAAAGCCCTTGGCCGTGGCCGTCACGGGAGGAGGTTCTCTGGGGGTCAGCTGGTTGCTCAACCATCCCGGAGCATCGCGCGCCCTGGTCGAGGCCCAGGTACCCTATCTCGCCGAGGCGATCGCCGACTATCTCGGCAGACCGGGCCCCCACCGGGTCCGGGAGGAGACCGCCCGGCTTCTGGCCGCAAAGGCCAGGGGCCGCGCCCGGATTCTGGCCCGCAGTGACGGGGCCGTCGGCGCCGGGGCCACTGCCGCCCTGGCCACCGACCGGGTGCGCAAGGGGCGGGACCAAGCCTTCGTGTGCACCCGGGGACCCCTCGCCTACTCCTTTGCCAGCCTCCGGTTCGACCCGGGGGCCGCGGACCGGCTCTCCCAGGAGGAGGTCCTCAGCGCCGTCCTCGTCGCCCGCTGCGCTGCGGCCTCGGGTGTCGACGCGGATGGCGCCGGCGGACCGGTCCTGCCCTCCTGGGTCCGGGTGGAGGACTCCGAGGCGGCCGTCGACGAGGCTCTGGAGGGCTTGCTGGGGGGCCGGCTGGAGGCGGTGGAGATGGAGGCCTCCGGCGGTTCCGGACGACCCGCGGTGCGGGGCGAGGGAAGGATCCTGGTGGCGGGTTCCTTCAACCCCTTGCACGCCGGTCACTCCGGTCTCGCGGAGGCGGCGGAGCGGCTCAGCGGCCGGCGGGCCTGCTTCGAGCTCTCCGTGGAGAACGTGGACAAGAGCCCGCTGGCGTACCGCGAGATCCTGGAGCGGGCCGGCCAGGCCCGGGGCAGGAGACTGCTGCTGACTCGTGAGCCGACCTTCCTGGGCAAGGCCAGACTCTTCCCCGGCTGCTGGTTCGCCATCGGCTTCGACACGGCGGTGCGCCTGTTCGAGCCCGCGTACTACGGCGGCAACCGCGATCACATGGACCGGGCCTTGCGAGAACTCCGCGATCTCGGGGCCCGCTTCCTGGTTTCGGGGAGGGCCTGGGAGGGAGAATACCGCGGACTCGGCGACGTTCGCGTACCGGCGGAATTCGCCGACCTCCTCGAGGAGATCCCCGAGTCCGCGTTCCGCCTGGACGTGAGTTCCACCCGGCTTCGGGAGGAAGGAAAGACGTGAACCCCCTGGAGCACCTCGACCAGCGGCGCGGGGCCCTGGCGCGAGACCTGCGCAAGATGGTCAGGATGGCCACCGTGAATCCCCCGGGGGAAGACTACCGGCCGATGGTCGAGCACCTGAGGGACCGCCTGGGCGCTCTGGGCATGGGTCCCGTGGTTCACCGGGTACCGGACGCCGAGGTGGAGGCCGCCGGCGCCGACTCCGACTACCCACGGTACAATCTCGTCGCCCGTTGGGACACCGGAGCCGACGAAACCATCCATTTCAACGCCCACTACGATGTCGTGCCCGTGGCCGCCGCCGACTGGTCGGCGGCGCCCCCCTTCGAGGGGGTCTCCCGGGGCGGCTGGCTGTACGGCCGCGGCGCCGGCGACATGAAAGGGTCGATCGCGGCGTTGCTCGGAGCCCTGAGGTCCCTGAGGCATACGCGCGTAGATCCGGCGGTGAACGTCGAAGTCTCCTTCACCGCGGACGAGGAAACCGGCGGAGCCCTGGGGGCCGGCTGGATCGTGAAGAGGGGGCTCGTCGACGCCGACTACGCCGTGGAGTGCGAAGGAGCCTCGGGCAGCCGCGTCGGCCTGGGGCACAACGGCGTCCTGTGGCTGGAGGTGGAGGTCGCGGGCCGGTCGGCTCACGCCTCCAGCCCCGAGCGGGGCGTCAACGCTTTCGAGAAGATGGCGGCGATGGTCCACGATCTGCGCTCGATCAAGCGTCGGCTCGGCAACCCCTCCCGCGGCTGGGAGGGTCCCGACGGGCGAAGCCGGCAACCGACCATCAACGTGGGGGGGGTCGTCCGCGGCGGCCCGGACCAGAAGGTGAACACCGTTCCCGGCAAGGCGGCCTTCACCATCGACCGCCGCCTCGTGCCAGGAGAGCGGCTGGCCGACTCCGAGGCGGAGCTGGTCGAGGCCCTGGCGAGGGCCGCCGCGCGGGCGGAGGCCCGCCACCGGGTGCGGCCGCTGCTGCGGATCGAGCCCTGCCTCGTCGGTGGCGACGGGATCCTGCCCAGATCCTTCGCCCGCAGCGTGCGCGCCGTCCGCCGCCACGCCGTCGAGTTCCGGGTGACCACGGGATTCACCGACCTTCACTACTTCGTCGACGCGGGAATGCCCGGGATCGGCTACGGGGTGAACGGCGAGCGGGCCCATGGCGCCGACGAGAGGGTGAGCCTCCGGGACCTGGCGCAGACGGCCAGGACCTATGCCGACTTCCTGGTCCGCGGCCTCACTCGCGACTGAGCCTCCATGAGCCTGGCCTCAGTGGATTTCCCGAAGCTGGTGACCGGCGGACAGATGTCGGACATCGACCGCCTTTCGATCGAGATGGGTGTGCCGGGAGCGGAGTTGATGGAGCGTGCCGGGGCCGGCGTCGTGCGGACCCTGGAGGAGCGCTGGTCCGGCCTGGAGGACCTGAGAGTCGCCGTCGTCTGCGGTAAGGGAAACAACGGCGGCGACGGCTTCGTCGTCGGGCGGCGCCTGGCGCAGGAGGGGGTCCCCGCAGCCGTCTACCTCGCCGCGCCCCGGGAGCAGATCACCGGAGATGCCGGCCATCACCTCGAGCGCCTCGAAGCGCAGGCCGGCCCCGTGGTCCAGCCGCCTCCGGAAGACCTGACGGCAGCCCTCAGCGAGGCCGACATCGTGGTGGATGCCCTGCTGGGAACCGGCCTGCGGGGGCCGCCCCGCCCGACGGCGGCGCGCCTCATCGAAGCGATCAACGACTGCGGCCGGCCGGTGGTGGCGATCGATCTGCCGTCCGGGCTTCAGGCGGACACGGGGGAGGTAGCCGGTGCATGCGTGAGGGCAGCGCTGACCGTCACCTTCGGGCTGGTGAAGGTGGGCCACCTCTTTCACCCGGGACGGGCCCATTGCGGGGCCCTGGAACTGGTGGATATCGGTTTTCCGGATGCCGCCATCGCCCGCTGCCCGGCCACGACTCATCTATTGACCCGCGAGGGGATCGCCGGGCTCCTGCCGCGACGGTCCCCGGTGGCCCACAAGGGTTCCTGCGGGACTGTAGCCGTCGTGGCCGGTTCGGAGGGGATGACGGGGGCCGCCTGCCTGACGGCCGATGCGGCGCTGAGGGCGGGAGCCGGGCGGGTGCGGCTCGGGGCCCCTGCGAGCCTTCACGACATCCTGGAGATCAAGCTGACGGAGGTGATGACCCGGCCCCTTCCGGAGGTGCGCCGGTCGCGCTGCCTGTCGCTCAGGGCCCTGGGCGAGGTGGAGCGGCTCCTGGACAAGGCGCAGGCCCTGGCCATCGGTCCCGGACTCGGCCGCCACCGGGAGACCGGCGAGCTGGTGCGGCGCCTGCTGTCGCGTCCCGACCTCCCTCCGGCGGTGACCGACGCCGATGCGTTGTCCGCCCTCTCCGAGGGCGGACCGCCGCCCGGTCCGGGGAAGGTGCTGACGCCCCATGCGGGCGAGTTCCAGCGACTCAGCGGCTGCGACCCCGACCGGGTCGCGGAGGATCCCCTGCGGCTGGCCGCGGAGTACGCGGCTTCCCGATCGGTGGTTCTCGTGCTCAAGGGGGCGCCCACCGTGGTCGCCGCTCCCGACGGGAGCACCTTTGTCAATCCAACGGGCAACGACGGACTGGCCACGGCGGGGTCGGGGGATGTGCTCACCGGACTGGTGGCGGGCCTCCTCGCCCAGGGGGCCGGGTCCCTGGCGGCGGCGGCCTGTGCCGTCTTCGTTCACGGCCTCGCCGGCGACCTCGCGCGAGATGAGTTGGGGCCCCGGTCGATGCGGGCCAGCGATGTCGCCGGGCGGATTCCGCGAGCCCTGTTGGAGGTCACCGGACAGAGGGCCGTTGCTTGACACTCCCGGAGGGATCGAGTAACGTAACCGGCTGTTGTTGCCGGTAGATCCGCCCTGCCCCGCGTTCGGGGCCGCCCTTTGCCAATGAGCCTCCGGACCACCGGTTTTCTCCGCCCGGGGCAGGTTCAGGATATGTCGTCGAAGGTCAAGGAGGCGATCGAGGAGATGATCGAGGAGTCGTACCTCCTCGGCCTTTCCGAGCAGGAGATCCGGCAGGATTTCAAGCGCTTCATAGACGCCTGTTTCGCCGTCATCCAGGAAAACATCAAGGATCGAGCGGTCGTCAGCGAGCTCTCCGAGAGCCTGGCGAACGAGCAGACCGTGCTCATCGCGGGCCGGGCCGAAGGAGTCCCGGGCGAGGTTCCGGTGGGCGATCTCGAAGAGGCGACGGAGGAGGGGCGGGGAGCGTCATCGAAGGAGCTCTCCGAGAGAGTGGCGCGCCGCAAGCGGTCGATCCTGCGAGCCATCGCCGAGCACGATCCTTCCCTGGTGCGTCTGATCGATGCCCACCGGTTCCAGGGCGATGGCGACGAGCCCCCGAGAGACCAGTCGGCGTTGCCCCCCCTGCGGTGGCCGATGGCCCGGTCCATCGACGGGGCCCGGCTCCGCGATCGGTTCCTGCGGCTGGGATACGCGGCGACCATCGCCCTGATCATCCTGCTGGTCTGGTTGGGACTAATGCAGGACTAGGCGGGCGATGGTGCGCAGGTCTCCTCATCTCCTGGGGCCCGGCGCAGTGCAGTCGAGTCTTCGAGCAGGCCTGCCCAGGGTGCTCCTGCTCTCGCCATATCCGAGTTGGCCTGTCCCGGCACTGGCCGGCCTTTCCCCGACCAACCCTCTCTTTCCTGCGCACCCACGGATGGGGTGACCCCCGAGCATGCCTCGTCGAGACGACCTGCACAAGATCATGCTCATCGGTTCCGGTCCGATCGTCATCGGCCAGGCCTGTGAGTTCGACTACTCCGGCACGCAGGCCTGCAAGGCCCTGCGCGAGGAGGGCTACGAGATCGTCCTCGTCAACAGCAACCCCGCCACGATCATGACCGACCCGGAGACGGCGCAGCGAACCTACGTGGAACCCATCACGGCCGAGGCCTGCGCCGAGATCATCGAGCTCGAGAGACCGGATGCCCTCCTGCCCACCGTGGGCGGACAGACGGCGTTGAACCGGGCGGTGGAGTTGGCCGAATCCGGAGTGCTCGAAGAGCACGGCGTGGAGCTGATCGGGGCCCGTCTCGAGGCGATCCGCACGGCGGAGGATCGGGAGCTGTTCAAGAAGGCGATGGACGAGTCGGGGCTGGAGATGCCCGCCGGGCATTTCGTCCACTCCGTCGGAGAGGCCGCGGGACTGGTCGACAGCCTGGGCTACCCGGCCATCATTCGGCCCTCCTACACCTTGGGCGGATCGGGCGGCGGGATTGCGCACGACGCGCAGGAATTCGAGCGCATCGTCAGGCGGGGCCTTGATCTGAGTCCTATCACGGAGGTCCTGATAGAGGAGTCCGTTCTCGGCTGGAAGGAGTTCGAGCTCGAGGTGATGCGCGACCTGAACGACAATGTCGTGATCATCTGCTCCATCGAGAACCTCGATCCCATGGGAGTGCACACGGGTGATTCGATCACCGTCGCTCCGGCGCAGACCTTGTCGGACAAGGAGTACCAAGCCATGCGCGATGCCGCCATCCGGGTCATCCGGAAGATCGGCGTCGACACGGGCGGGTCGAACATCCAGTTCGCCGTCGACCCGGACACGGGCCGCATGGTGGTCATCGAGATGAATCCCCGGGTCTCGCGCAGTTCCGCCCTGGCATCGAAGGCCACGGGCTTTCCCATCGCCAAGATCGCCGCCAAGCTGGCCGTGGGCTACACCCTCGACGAGATCCCGAACGACATCACCCGGGAGACCCCCGCCTCCTTCGAGCCCACCATCGACTACGTGGTGACCAAGATCCCGCGGTGGGCCTTCGAGAAGTTCCCGTCCACGCCGGATGCCCTCGACACCCAGATGCGCTCGGTGGGAGAGACGATGGCCGTGGGCCGCACCTTTGCCGAGTCCTTCCAGAAGGGCCTGCGGTCGCTGGAAATCGGGCGGGGCGGCTGGGGCGCCGACGGCAAGGACGAGGAAGCCCTGAGAATCCCCGACGCCGAGATCCGCGGGCACCTGGCCCGTCCGAGCTCGCAGAGGCTGTTCCATCTCAGAGCCGCCCTGCACAAGGGCTTCGCCCCCGAAGAGATCCACCGTCTCAGCCGCATCGATCCCTGGTTCATCGACCGCCTCGCAGAGATCTTCCAGGCCGAGGGCGAGTTGCAGCAGGCGAGGGAGGGGCTCCTTGGAGACGGGGAACGCCTGCGGGCGGCCAAGGCCCTGGGCTTCAGCGACCGCCAGCTGGGTTACCTGGTGGGGCGCACCGAGTCACAGGTCCGGGAGGTGCGCCGGGAGCAGGGCGTGCGCCCCGTGTTCAAGACCGTCGACACCTGCGCGGCCGAGTTCGAAGCCCACACGCCGTATCACTATTCAACGTACGAGCGGGAAAACGAGTCGGAGGCCCGGTCCGGGCGCCGCAAGGTGATGATCCTCGGGGGCGGGCCCAACCGGATCGGCCAGGGAATCGAGTTCGACTACTGCTGCGTCCACGCCTGCTTCGCCCTCCGCGAAGACGGATTCGAGACGATCATGGTCAACTCCAACCCCGAGACGGTGAGCACCGACTACGACACGGCGGACAAGCTCTACTTCGAGCCGCTGACCGTCGAGGATGTCCTCCACATCGTCGAGCACGAGCGGCCCGAGGGCGTCATCGTTCAGTTCGGCGGCCAGACTCCCCTCAATCTGGCCCTCGAGCTGGAAGCCAACGGCGTCCCCGTCATCGGGACGTCTCCCCGCAGCATCGACCTGGCCGAGGACCGCGAGCACTTCGGCAACCTGCTGCGCCGACTGGGGATTCGACAGCCGGAAAACGGCATGGCCCGCTCCCTCACCGAGGCCCGGGAGATCGCGGAGCGCATCGGCTACCCCGTCCTCGTCCGGCCCTCCTACGTCCTCGGAGGGCGGGCCATGGTCACCGTCTACGACGAGGCCCGCCTGGAGTCGTACATCACCTCGGCGATCTCCGCCTCACCCGAACATCCGGTGCTGATCGATCGTTTTCTCGAAGGAGCCCAGGAGTTCGACGTCGACGCGGTGGCCGACGCCGACGGCGACGTGCTCATCGGCGGCGTCATGCAGCACATCGAACACGCCGGAGTCCACTCCGGCGACTCGGCCTGCGTCCTGCCGCCTCACGACATCGCGCCGGAACACCTGCGAGCCCTCGAGGACCATACGCGGGACCTGGCCAGGGCCCTCGGTGTGAAGGGGTTGATGAACGTCCAGTACGCCATCCACCAGGATCTCGTCCACGTCCTCGAAGTCAATCCCCGGGCCTCGCGCACGGTCCCCTTCGTGAGCAAGGCCACGGGCCGTCCGCTGGCGAAGATCGCCGCCCGCGTCATGGTGGGCCGCAGCCTGCGCGAGCAGGGCTTTACCGACTCTCCGGCGCCCCCTCACATCTCCGTGAAGGAGGCGGTCCTGCCCTTCAGCAAGTTCCCCGGAGCCGATGGAATCCTCGGTCCGGAGATGAAGTCCACCGGCGAGGTCATGGGGATCGGCGCCGAGTTCGGCGAGGCCTTCCTCAAGGCCCAGTTGGGGGCCGGATCGATGCTGCCTTCCAGTGGGAGGGTCTTCATCAGCGTCAACGACCGCGACAAGGCGGGCATCGTCGACGTGGCGCGCCGACTGCGCGCCGCCGGCTTCGAGCTCGT
Source organism: Gemmatimonadaceae bacterium (assembly GCA_026706075.1). Taxonomy (GTDB): domain Bacteria; phylum Latescibacterota; class UBA2968; order UBA8231; family UBA8231; genus UBA8231. The sequence continues at coordinate 21,506 of JAPOZM010000004.1, read as the reverse complement.
GGCCACGGCGGGAACCCGGCTCCATCTCGAGCGCCATGGGATCGAGGCGGAGATGATCCTGAAGATCCATGAAGGACACCCTCACGTGGAGGACGCGATCCGGGGTCGGGAGGTCGCCCTGGTCATCAATTCCCCCGAGGACGAGCAGAGCCAGTACGACGACGCCTACGTCCGCCAGTCGGCGATCATGAACGGCGTGCCGTACACGACCACCCTGGCCGGCGCGGAGGCCGCCGCTGACGGCATCGAGGCCCTGCTGCGCACCTCCATATCGGTACGGGCGCTGCAGGACTACCACGGTGGCTGACCGGCGGCCGGTCCACCTGGCCCTGGCGGCGGGACTGGTCCTCACGTCGAGTGCGTCGTGCGTCTACTTCAACACCTACTACAACGCAGAGAAGTTCTTCCGGCAGGCCGAGAAGGCCCGCGCCGAGGTGGAAGAGGAGCGTGCGGGCTCCGAGACGGGCCGGCGATCCGGCCGCGGGGGGCGGGGCGGCAGCTACCAGGGCCTGTACGAAAAGGCCGTGCGCAAGGCCTCCATCGTGCTGGAGAAGTACCCCGACAGCGAGCTCGTCGATGACGCCATGTTCCTCGCCGGCCGGGCGCTCTACTGGCAGCGCGATTACGCTTACGGGGCCAGGTCCTTCGAGGATCTCGAGCGGAACTTCCCCGACAGCGAGTACGTCGACAGGGCCCGGTTCTGGCGGGCGCGATGCCTGCGCGAGCAGGGCGACATGGGCGAGGCCCGGGCCCTGTTCACCGCCCTGATTCTGGAGGGCAGCGACATCGGAGGCCGCGCCGGCATGGAGCTTGGCGACATGGCCTTGGCCGGGGGGGACCTGAGGGCCGCCATTCAGGACTACCGGACGAGTCTCAGGGCCTTCCCCGGGACCCCTCTGTCCGACCGGTTGTGGCTGCGGATCGGCAACGCCCACCTATCCCTGGGCGGCCCGGCCGATCTCGACAGCGCCGCCGTCGCCTACGGCCGCGCCATCGACGAGGCCCGAGCGGACTCGGTGGAGTACCGGGCCCGCCTGAATCGCGGCCTGGTGCTCTACCACCAGGGCGCACCGGATGCGGCCCTCGAAGCCTACCGATCCCTGCTCCGGGAAGGGCGTTTCCGCCCCTGGGAGGGAGAGACTCGGATCCTGATCGGCCGCTGCCACCGGGAGAGTGGAGCTCCCTCCGAGGCGCTCGACGAGTTCGAGCGTGTGCGCAACGACTTTCCGGGCACGGGGGTCTCCGCCATGGCGCTCTACCAGACCGGCCTGGTCTACCTGCAGGACCGCGGCGACCGGCAGCAGGCCCAGAAGCACTTCAGGGAGGTGGGCCAGGAGCGCCGAGGATCCGAGGGGGATTCACTGGCCGGGGTGATGCTCCGGACGACGGACCGGCTGGACGCCCTGCTCGACGGGATCTACCGGGCCGACTCCACGGCCGCGGCCCTGCGCCCGGGCTCGGATCACGACCCGCTGCAGACCGAACCCGACACGGCGGACGCCATGGCGGCCGTTCCGCCGGGCCCGGCCCTGGAATCGGCGGAAGTGAGGCCCGGCACGGAAGCAGCTTCGGCACCCGGTCTCCTTCCCGCGGCCGTCCCCGGTGGAGGGCCGGCGACGGACGACCTGACGGGGCCCGAAGCGACGGTTGCCGCCGCCGCCATGCCCGCCGACTCGACTCTGGCCGCGGCCGAAGCTCCCGAGGTCTCCACCAGCTCGATCGGGGCGGGTGCGTTGGATAGCGTCGCCGCGGAGTCCCGGGCAGGGATCGCGGTGGACAGCCTGCTCGCGGCGGCACGGCCGGGCGCCGGGGCGGATAGCGCCGCGGCGACTTCCCCTGGTGCCGCCACGGCGGCAAGGGATTCCACTCGCGTGGAGGACGCCGATTCCACCGCCGTCCCGGAGCCGCCTCCCGAGGCGCAGGAGCCGGAGGACCCTCTGGGACTCGAGGGCTACGTGGTGGCCGCGGACTCCCTCGGCGTGTGGGTGCCGCTCGTGGCCCGCCCACCCCTGGAGGAGGGCCCGGGGGCCGAGGAGAGGGCCCGGGACCGGCGCCGGCGGCTGCTGCAGTCGGGCAGGCCCGGGGCGGACCGGCCCCCAACCCTCATGGACAACCTGTTCTCGGCCGCCGAAGTCTACCGCGATCGCCTGGGGCTCCCCGATTCGGCGGCAGTGCTCTACGAGGCCATCGCCGACCGTTTTCCCGGATCCCGCGAGATTCCCAGGGCCCTCTACAACCTGGCGTGGACCCACATCGAGCAGAAGGCGGACACGGTGGCGGCCCGGCCCTTCCTCGAGCGCCTGGTGGCCGGCCATCCGGCCACGGAGCACGCGAGCGCCGCGCGTCGGTATCTCGGACTGGCGGCGCAGGCCTCGGCGGAGGACCAGGCGGCCCGGATCTTCGACGATATCGAGCGGATGCGGCTCGACTTTCCGGATGAGCCGGCTCGCTGGGTGCCCAGGCTCGATGAGCTGGCAGGCGCCTATCCGGGGACGAGGGTTTCCGGGCGGGCGATCTTCCTGGCCGCCTGGGCCGCCGAGAATCTCCAGGGGGATTCCACGGGCGCCGCGGCGAGGTACGACTCGGTCCTTGCCCACTATCCGGGGAGCAGGCACGCCGATCTGGTCGAACGCCGGCGACAGGCCGAACGGGACGGAGTGGTGGACCGCCTCGAGCGCGAGTTGAGGGGTCTGAGGGACGGCGCCGATCCGGGAGATCAGATCCTTCTGGTCGGCGTCGAGCCGGTGATCGAGGACTCCGTTTCGAGGGCGAAGAACCACGTGGGTTTCGGCATGCGCGCGGTGCGCCGGGGGGATTTCAGCGCCGCCCAGGAATTGTTCGAGCTCAGTCTCGACGAGAAGCAGACCGCCAACACCGAGCCCGTCGTCGGCCTGGGGGAGGGCAACTGGCGCCAGGGGTATCTGGAGGACGCCGTCGACTACATGCGCCGGGCCCTGAAGCAGAGATCCAGGTCCATCCTCCCCCATTACCGGCTCTTCGCATACCACGTGCAGCGGGGCCAGGCCGACTCGGCCAACAACTATCTCCGCACCATCGTCCGCAGGGATCCGCAGTCCGCCGGTGTCGGCGAGCTGCTCCTCCAGTTTCCCGGACTCGACCCGGGGGAGTCCCAGGCCCTTGACATCGACGAGTTGGAGCGGCTGGAGCTCGAGCCGGAAGACGAGCATCTGGAGATGCCTCTGCGCTACTTCGGAGTCGCCGAGCCTCCCATGGTGCGCTCCAGCCCCGCGCCCGAGTACCCTTCGGGGCAGACCGATTCGAGCACCGTTCTCGTCGACGTGCTGGTGTCGGAGACCGGAAGGGCTGAAGAAGTCTCCCTCTATCGGGGAGAGGAGCCCTTCGCCTCGGCGGCTCTCGCAGCCGTCGGAGGCTACACCTTCTACCCCGCCGAAGGGGTGGACGAGAGGCCGGTCCGCGCCTGGGTGGAGGTGGAGGTCTCCATGGCGCCGCCCGTCCCGGATGCGGGCGAGGACATGACCCGGCCCTCAGGGAGCCGCCCGGGGGAACCGCCACCGGTCATGGCCGCCGGCCAGGACGTAGCCGAGGAGGCCGCGGCTCCACCGATGCCCGCGGTGGAGCAGGAAGACCCGGGCGAGGAATGACGGCGCAGCTCCGTCCCCCCGTGGACGCTCCCGCACGGCTGCGGGAGACCGTCGAGGTGGCGGCGGGGTTCTTCCTTTCCCGACTCGAGGTTCCCGAGGCGGCCCTGGAGGCCCATCCGGGGCAGTTCCTGCAGCTGCAACCCCGTCCCGCCGGCCCGCTCTCGCCATACCTCCGCACTCCCATGAGCGTGGCCGGGGTCGACGCGGCGGAAGGGACGGTGGATGTCCTCTACGACCGGGTCGGCCCCAAGACGAGAGTGCTGTCGCTGGTGCCCGAGGGGGAGGCGATCGGCTGTCTGGGGCCCCTCGGGAATCGATTTCCACTGCCCGAGGGCGGGGGGACCGCGGTCCTCGTGGGAGGGGGGATCGGTCTGCCGCCGCTGCTGTTCCTCGGCCGGCGCCTTGGCGCGGAGGGCCGCCAGGTGCTCCTCCTGGCAGGCGCCCGGAGCGCCGACCGGCACTTGCCCGAAGAGCTGTTCCACCCCGCGGCGGCATGCTTCCTGCGGGCGACGGACGATGGCTCGCTGGGCCACCCCGGGCGGGTCACGGACCTGCTCGTTGAGGCTCTGGCGGCTCCGAAGCCCACGGTCTACACCTGCGGACCGCATCCCATGATGGCTTCCGTGGCCCGCATCTGTGCGGACCACGAGGTGCGCTGCTATGCCTCCCTGGAGGAGTACATGGCCTGCGGCTTCGGCGTCTGCGTGGGCTGCGTGGTGGGGCGAGCCGGAATCGGGCTCGATCCTTATCATCGGTACAGTAGGATCTGTGTCGACGGGCCGGTGTACGACGCCCGAACCGTCGAGTGGTGAGGGAATGGTCGACCTGCAGACGACCTTCGCCGGCATCGAGTTGCGCAACCCGGTGCTCCTCGCATCCGGCACCTGCGGTTACGGAGATGAGCTCACCCCCTTCATCGACCTGGCGCGCCTCGGGGGCATCGTCACCAAGACGATTACACCCGAGCCCCGGGCCGGGAATCCGCCGCCCCGCGTAGTGGAGACGCCGGCGGGAATGCTCAATTCCATCGGCTTGCAGAACCCGGGGCTCGAGGACTTTCTGTCCGTCAAGTGGCCCTTCCTCTCCCGGCTCGACACGCGGGTCATCGTCAACATTGCCGCGCCCACGGCCCGGCTTCACGGGCAGATGGCTGCCAGGCTCGAGGAAGCGGAGGGGATCGCCGCCATCGAGGTCAACATCTCCTCTCCCAACATGAAGGACGGGGGAATGCTCTTCGGCTGTAGTCCCACGGCCTCGGCCGAGGTGATCGCCTCGGTGCGCGCCTCGACGAGCCGGCCGGTGATCGCCAAGCTCACACCGAATGTGACCGACATCTCCGCCATCGCCCGGGCCGTGGCGGAAGCGGGAGCGGATGGCCTGTCGATGATCAACACCCTTCTGGGCATGGCCGTTGATCTGCCATCGCGCCGCCCCTTTCTGGGCAACGTGACGGGAGGGCTCTCAGGCCCGGCGATCAAGCCGGTGGCCCTGGCGCTGGTACACAAGGTGAGGCAGTCCGTGGATCTGCCGATCATGGGCCTCGGGGGCATCTCCAACGCCACCGACGCTCTCGAGTTCATCGTCGCCGGAGCGACGGCGGTTCAGGTCGGGACCGCCACCTTCGTCGAGCCCGCCGCCGCGGATCGCATCGTCGATGGCATCGAGGACTACTGCCGGCAGGAGGATGTGGACCGAGTGGAGAGCCTGGTGGGCACGCTCAGGCTCTGAGCACCCTCTATAACGCTATGGCACGCTTCGTCGCCACCCTCGTCCTCGCCATCCTGCTCGACAGTTGCTCGCCGGCCCCCGTCTACAGGAGCCAGCCGGGCTCGGCACCGGCCAGTCCCAGGAAAGCACAGTCCTCTGGCGACCGTGGCCGGAACAAGAAGCCTCCGCCTGTCATTCGTCCAAAAGCCCCCGCCCATCCCGTCGACCTCGACAAGATCTCCACCGACAAGGCATACCAGATCGGGATCGCCTCCTACTATGGCAAGAAGTTCCACAAGAGGAAGACGGCCAACGGCGAGACCTTCGACATGTACAAGGTGAGCGCGGCCCATCGCGTGCTCCCCCTGGGCACGGTGGTAAAGGTCACCCACCTCGACAACGGCCGCTGGGTGGTGGTCAAGGTGAACGACCGCGGGCCCTACGTCGAAGGGCGGATCCTCGATCTCTCCTTCGCCGCGGCCCTGGAACTGGAGATGGTCAAGCAGGGGACGGCCCGGGTGATGATCGAGATCGTCGAAGCCGTGGATTGAGGAGCTACCCCTCGCCCAGCAGGGGAACGAAGCGCACGGGCAGCAGACGCCGCTGGTCGAAGCCGGTAGAGCACCTGCGGACCACCACCAGTTGCTGGTCGGTGCCGGCTCCCAGGGGCATGACCAGCCGTCCTTCCGGTGCCAGCTGATCGAGGAGGGGGTCGGGAATGCGGGGGGCCGCCGCCGCGCCGATGACGGCGTCGAAGGTCCCGCCCTCCGGCCAGCCGAGGCGTCCGTCCCCGACCCGGAGATCGATTCCAGCGTAGCCGAGCCGGTGGAGCCGGCGGCGGGCCGGGGTCGCCAGCCGGTCGTGGTACTCCAGGGCCATGACTTCCTGAGCGAGTTCCGCCAGCAGGGCTGTCTGATAGCCGCAGCCGGCGCCGATCTCGAGGACTCGGTCCTCCTGGCGAATCGCCGCCGTTTCGAGCATGTAGGCCACGACGTAAGGCTGCGACATGGTCTGGCCGCAGCCGATCGGCAGGGGGTGGTCGCCGTAGCAGCGGCCGAGATCCAGACCGTCGGCGAAGGCGTGGCGGGGCACGCGCTCGAAGGCGGACAGGACTCTTTCATCGCGGATGCCCCGGCGCCGCAGCTGCTCCTTCACCATTCGGGTTCGCAGCTCCTCGTCGCCCCCCTCTCGGCGTCCGAATCTCAGCACGGGTCCAAGGCCAACTCCGCCTCCACCGCGCCGAGGACCTCCTCCACGGGCAGGGAATCCAGGTTCGCCCCCGGAGCCTCGATCACCGTGGACCGGGGCCCCAGGGGACGCCATATGGAGGCATCGGTGGGCCCGAAGAGAGAGATGGTGGGTGTGCCCACCGCCGCCGCGAGATGACCGGGTCCCGAGTCGTTGCCGATGTACAGACGGGCTCCCGCCAAGGCCTCTGCCAGCTCGATGGGGGTCGCGGGAGAGAGGCGATTCGCAGGCAGGAAGGGGTCGAGCTGTTCTCGGCGAGCCTCTTCGGCGGGTCCCAGCAGCACGACGGCGGGACCCCGGCGGGAAATCCACTCGAGGATCCTCGCGAAGCGCGGGACGGGCCAGCACTTCTCAGGGCTCCCGCTGCCGGGGTGGACGACCACCGGACCCCGCCGCCGGGTCCGGGGGGGCACGTCGACGCGGGGCAGGGGAGCGACGGGCGGCCGGATGCCGAATTCCGCGAGGGGGCGAGTCAGGTGGGAGGCCATGTGGGTCCCTTCCCCCTCGACAGGGAGGGGATCGGCGACGACGACCCTGTCGGCCAACTGGCGCAGAGAGGCCACCAGGCCGGGAGCGGCCACCTCGCCGCCGGCGACGTAGGCGAGCAGGCGCCGGCAACCGGCGAACCGCCGGCGCAGGGACGGCTCCGGCGGGCTTCCGGCGTAGAGGCGGGACCAGGCGGCGGAATCGGCGCTGACGATGTCCGTCGGTGAGGCCAGCGAGGCGCGTGCGGGATCGCCGATGATCAGCATCCCCTCGTCTCCGGTTTCCCGCAGGGCGGCGATGGCGGGCAAAGTCAGGACGAAGTCCCCGAGGGCCCCTCCGCGGAGGACGGCATCCCCGGGGGGCGCATCGGGGGATATTGCCAAGGGGGTGGGCGCTCCGTAGCTTTTCACGTTTCAACCCGAAAACCCAAGAGGCCCGCACGGTCCCCGCCGATCCCGCGGGTACAAGTGGGCGAGGAAAGCCAGATGGCCGGTTTGATCGGCAAGAAGTTGGGCATGACCCAGGTGTACAACGATCGGCAGGAGTTGGTCCCGGTGACGGTCGTCGCCGCGGGAGCCTGCCCCGTCGTTCAAGTCAAGTCCCACGACAGCGACGGCTACGCGGCCGTTCAGCTCGCTTTCGAGGAGGTTCCGGCGCGCAAGCGGAACAAGCCCGACAGCGGCCGCTTCGCCAAGGCCGGCGTGGCCCCCCACCGGCACTTGCGAGAGGTTCGCACGGCGGGGCTGGACGCGGAATTCGAGGTCGGTCAGGTGCTGGACGTCTCCCAGTTCGAGGCGGGCGACACCGTCAAGGTCACCGGTCGATCCAAGGGCAAGGGCTTCGCCGGCGTCGTCAAGCGCTATGGCTTCCGCGGCAAGAACACCTCTCACGGTACGCCCGACCGCGTGCGGCACCCCGGCGCCATCGGCCAGGGGACGACGCCCGGCAAGGTGTGGAAGGGCAAGAAGATGCCCGGCCACATGGGGGACCGCAAGGTCACCACCCGGGGCCTGCAGATCGTCCGCGTCGACGGGGAGCGCAACCTCCTGTTCATCAAGGGCGCCGTTCCGGGTGCCGCCGACGGCATCGTCCTGATACGGCGCGACTGACGCCAACAGTCCGCCGCCCGCGGAGCCGTCACCCCGGCGGCCACCCAAGCTGTCTTCCCCCGAGCAGGTGCACGTGGAGATAGGGCACCTCCTGTCCTCCCTGGGCGCCGGCATTGATCACACATCGGAATCCGCTCTCCCGGATCCCCTCCTGCCCGGCGACGGCGCAGGCGGCCGCCATCAGCTGCCCGAGGAGGCCGGTATCGGCCGGCTCCACCGCCTGCAGTCCGGTGATCTTGCGGCGCGGGATGATCAGTATGTGGACGGGCGCCTGGGGGTTGATGTCGCGGAAGGCGACGCAGTGCTCGTCCTCGTACACGATGTCGGCGGAGATCCCTCCGCTCAGTATCTGGTCGAATACCGTCTCTTCGCTCATGGCTCCCTCGTCCGGTTTCCGAGAGTATAGAGCCGCGGAGATTGGCCTTGCCACCCGATGGACCCGCACCGTCGCGCGGTCCTGCTTCGCGCCTCCCGCATGGACCTCAGCGTACTGATCCCCGCCTTCAATGAGCGCAGCCGCATCGTCGGCACCATCGACGGGCTGCGGTCCTTTCTGGCCTCCAGGCCGTGGGAGCACGAGATCATCGTCGTCGACGATGGCAGCGATGACGGCACGGCGGAGGTCGTGGCAGAGGCGGCGCCGGCCCGGCCGGAGGTGCGCTGCCTGCGGTCGGACCGGAACCGAGGCAAGGGCGCCGCCGTCCGTTTGGGACTCGAGGCCGCGCGCGGGCGCGTGATTGGCTTCATCGATGCCGACGACAAGACCGACGCAGCCGCCCTCGACGAGGTCTTCCGGGTGCTGTCCTCCGGCGCCGATATCGCGATCGGGGACCGCACGCTCCCCGGATCCGACATCAGGACCCCGCGCCGTCCCTACCGGGAGTGGGGCTCGGCCCAGTTCCGGCGCCTGACGCGGTGGTGGCTGGGCCTCGGGGAGCTACCGGACACCCAGTGCGGCTTCAAGTTCTTTCGGGCTCCGGTCATGCGCGGGCTCTTCGAGGCGGCCCGGGTCGACGGCTACATGTTCGACGTGGAGGTCCTGCTCCTGGCGACGCGGGCGGGGTATTCCATCGCGCGGGTCCCGGTGCGCTGGCGGGACGACCCCGACAGCCGCTTCCGGCCCCTGTCCGGCAGCCTGCGCAATCTGCGCGAGCTTCGACGCATCCGGCGGATGCACCGCTAGCCGCCTGGGTCGGGCCGACCCCGCCGGTCCCGTGGACTGCCTGACGGCCCCGGTGAATCCAGTTCCCGCACCAGCCTGCCCATGCGGCCCAGACAGACGATGACGAAGATCTCCCGTGCCGCTGTCAGACCGGAGCGGCCCCTGCTGGCCAGGATGGTCTCCAGGGCGAAGATCACCAGGTAGACGGAGAGCACCTCGTAGGGGGTCTCCCGGTCGCCGACAGACCATCCCGGAGGATCCCGGCCAGCTGGCGGGCCGATTCCTCCGGGCCACCCGGACTCTCGGCGTCGACGGCGCGGACCATGCTCCGAATCGCCATGCGGGCCTCTTCGCGCACCCTCAGGTCGAGGGCGGGGCTGCCGGGTGTTCTCCAGTCGGCGCAACCGGCGGGCCAGGGAGGAGGGGCGCTGGAACTCCTCCTGGGACAGGAGGCGGTAGAACTCCCCGCCGGCTGAGGGCGGAACAGACGCTGTTGAGCAACGGGAGGCGAACCGCCTCGGAGCGAGAGCGGCCGAGCCGCTGCAGGGTGGGCCGCACGACCCGGTGGTCGCCCATGTGGCTGAGTACATCAACGAGGGTAGGGGGAGGCGACAGGGTCATCCAGATGCTCACCCAGGTACCAGAACAGCAACTCCCGCGCCTCGTCTCCGCCGATCTCGCTCAAGCCGCGGATGGCGCTGATGCGGACCCGGCGGGATCATGGTGTAGGCACCCGGGGCGTTGCACACCCACAGCACGGGCAGGAAGGTGGCGGGCAGGATCCGGATCCGCAGTACCGGTATGCTGCCGAAGCGGTCGACGAGGCTGGCCCAAAGCCAGTAGCCGAGGATGCTGGTGAGCAGGGAAGGCGGCGTTGAAGACGGCGATCGTCTTGTAATCCGCCGATGGCGCATCCGGCGATCATGGACACGAGGGTGCTGACGATCGTCTGGCGGCTCGTGAACCGGCCCCGTATGTTGCCGGGCACGGCACTGGCCACCCAGGTGGTGTAGAAGGGGAGAGCGAGTAGCCGCACAGCAGGCCGAGACCGGCGAGCACCATGAGCGCCGGCAGCTGCATGGGCGGGGCGAAGAGCAGGGGAACCAGGGGCGGGGAACTCCGCAGGGCGATCTCCACCATGCCCACGGAGATGATGACGCGGTTCCCCCTCAGGTAGCGGCCGGGCCGGGCATGAGAAGCTGCACGGTGGCCAGCATGTAGGCCACGAAGGTGAAAGGGGAGATGTAGGAGGCGTCCGAGCCGAGGTGGAGGGCGTAGCCGGTGAACACGGCGGTGCCGATTCCCAGGGCTTGGCTCCAGACTCCCCAGAAACCGCTGGCGGTGATGAAGGTCTGCTGGGCCCGGGTCGCCCTGACCCCGCGTCAGACCCGTGGTGCCGCGGCCGGGATCTGACATCAATCTCGTCTCCAATCCCCAGGCCATTGCCGGGGTGGAGGCGGAAAGGGGGATCACCTCGATGGGGTTGAGTATCTGCTACAGTACGCTGCGCTGGCGCAATCCGGATCTCCCGGCGGCCCTGGCGGCCTTGAAGGAGGCTGGCTGGGATGGTTGGGAGGGGCGGCTCTCCCTCGACTGGCTCGGACCGCCGAGCCGTCTGCGACGGGTGTGCGCAGATGCGGGGATGCCCATGGCCGTCTATACCGCGGCCGGAACCCCGGACCACCGCGACAGGGAGACGGTGGAGCGCAACCGCCGGCGGATGGAGTTCGCCGCCGAGATGGGCGCCGACTGCTTCATGTTCATGAACGGGGGCAAGCCAGAGGGCCGGGAGGTCACCGACGACGAGGTTCGCGCCGCCGCCGACGGGGCCGAGGCCTGGGCGGAGTATGCCGCCGGCCTGGGCCTTGAGATCAGCTACCACATCCACACGAACTGCCTGGTCGATTCCATCGATCACTGGAAGTTGTACATGAGCCGCGTGAAGAAGACCGGGCTCTGCATCGACGTCTCCCACGCCAAGCTCTGGGGCTACGACCCCGTGGCCTCCCTGCGCGATTTCCGTTCCCAGCTCAACTACGTCCATCTGCAGGACTACTCCTCCTGTACGCGGGACGAGGAGGGGCGCTACCATCCGCAGTGGGTATCCGTGGGCGAAGCGCGGGGTGTCGATTTTCCCGCGGTCAGGCGGACCCTCGGCGAGATCGGCTTCGACCGTGTCGTCACCTGCTGCCCGGGGGAACCTGCGCACGAAGGCGAGGACCCGGTGAGCGAGAGCCGGCGCAGCACCGCCATGCGGGAGTATGTCCGCTCCATCGGCTTCTGAGGGCGGGGACCCGGCCGAAGGAGGGCCTCAGGACCGCTAGTAGCCCTTGCCTTTGTCGATGACGTTGACCAGCGGCTCCCCCCGCAGATAGCGCCCGAGGTTGTCGCGAAAGAACTCGAAGGTCTTGCGCGCGCGGTGCTGGGAGGCGCCGGCGCAATGCGGGGTCAGGATCAGGTTGGGCGCACCCCACAAGGAGCTCTCCGGCGGGAGGGGTTCGACCTCGCAGACATCGAGCCCCGCCCCTGCGAGTCTCTCAGACCGCAAGGCCTCAGCGAGGGCGCCCTCGTCGATGATGCCGCCGCGGCTGACGCAGACGAGATAGGCGGAGGGCTTCATCGCCGCGAGTTCCCCGGGTCCGATCATGTGCCTCGTCTCGTCGGTCAGGGGGCAGCAGACCACGACGGCGTCCGACTCCGAGAGCAGCCAGAGCAGGTTTTGCTGGGTCGGGGGGCGCACTTCCTCCACGCCTTCCGGCGGGTGGAGCCGGACAGGGTCCAGGGCCAGGAGGGTCATTTCGTATCCGGAGGCACGCTTCGCGGTCTCCAACCCGAAGCCCCCGAGTCCGATCAGCCCGAGAGTCCCCCCGGCGAGCTCGAAGGTCCTGCCACCTCGCCATTGGCGTTCGGCCATGCTCCGGATCGACGGCAGCAGACCGCGGGTGAGCGCCAGCAGCAGGGCCCAGGCATGCTCTCCGCCTTGGGGTGCGTACAGCCCGGCCATGTTCGTCACCACCACCTCGTCGCGCTCCACGACGGCGGGATGGAGGAATCCGTCCATGCCCGCGCTGTGGGACTGGATCCACCTCAGCCCCGGGGCCGCAACGACCACCGATTTCGGGAAGTGGCCGAGAAGTACCTCGGCGGTGGAAGCCAGGTCTTCGGCGCAGGACGCGTTTTCGGCGACCACGACCTCGTGATCTCCATGGCGCCGGGCCAACCGCACGAGCTGGTCGATCTGGTCAGCGGCGAAGTCGAAGTAGACGAGTATCCTCATCGGCCTTCCTCATCATGTGATCAAGGCAGCGGGTGGAGGTGCCCGGTCCCGTAGAATCTCGTCCACGAGCGGGGCCATTTCGGTCTCGAGTCGGGGGCCGAAGAGCGAGACCACCGCCGCGGCGGCGTAATTCCCGAGTCTCGCCGACTCCTTGAGCGAGTGTCCGCTGGCCAACCCGTAGAGGACGCCCCCGGCGAAGGTATCGCCTGCTCCCGTGGTGTCCACGGCCTTGGCCTCCACTCCGCGCACAAGGCGGGGAGGGGAGCCTCTCTCGGCGGTCAGGGCTCCCCCGGCACCCAGTGTCACGCAGACCCGGGCGGAGAGATCGGCGAGTCTCGAAGTGGCCTCCTGGGGGTCGCCGACCCCGGTGAGAACGGCGGCCTCCTCCTCGTTGCAGAAGAGGAGGTCCACCCCGTCGTCTGCCAGCACCTTGAAACGGTCCCGGAAGGCCTCGACAACGGAGGGATCGCTGAGGGTCAGGGAGACCTCGACACCCACTTCGCGGGCGATGGCGGAGGCCATCCGACAGGCCTGGAAGCCCACCTCCGTGGTAAGCAGATAGCCCTCGAGGTAGACGAAGCGACTCGCGGCGATGCCCTCGGGGTCCACCTGGCGCGGCCCCATGGTGCCACTGGCGCCGAGGAAGGTCAGCATCGAGCGCTCGGCGTCGGGGGTGACCATCACGAGGCACTGGCCGGTCTCGCCCGGGATCCGGCAGGCGGGATTGCTGTCGACCCCTGCCGCGGTCAAGTCCTTCCGGTAGAATCGGCCCCAATCATCCTCTCCCACCTGGAAGGCATAGCGAGCCCGTCCACCGAAGCGGGCCACGGTGATGACCGTGTTGGCGGCGGACCCGCCGGAGGCACGGTTCACCGGATCGGAGAGCCTGTCGAGGATCTCCCGGCGGCGCCCTTCATCCACCAGGGTCATGACCCCCTTGGCAATCCCGAGTTCGCGCAACAGGGAGTCCTCCACGGCGAACTGCAGGTCCACGAGGGCATGTCCGATGCCGTAGACGCCGTACTCCGACATGCTCACTCTCCCACTCTGCCGGCGCTCCCGAGGTGCCGCCCCGGAGACGGATCCGGGCGACGAGCGCAGGTTGCTCGTCCCCATCGCAAGCGGTTATATTCCGGTTCACCCATAACCACTATATCCACGACTCCTCCGGAGGCAACGCCCATCGCCAAACAGCAACAGTCCTTCACCAGAATCAACGACTCCATCCGGGTCCCCCAGGTTCGCCTGATCGGCGCCGACGGAGAGCAGGTCGGCGTCATAGACACCGCCCAGGCCATGCAGATGGCCGAGCAGGTTGACCTCGACTTGGTGGAGGTCGCACCCGAGGCGCGCCCGCCGGTCTGTCGCATCATGGACTACGGCAAGTACCGGTACGACAAGGAGAAAAAGGCCAAGGAGGCGCGCAAGAAGCAACACAACGTGCAGATGAAGACTGTACGCATCAAGATGTACATCTCCGAACACGACCTACAGTACCGCCTCGGACACATTCGCGAGTTCATCGGTCACGGCTATCGAGTCAAGGTCAGCATGCGGTTCCTGGGGCGCATGATGGCCTACCGCGACCGGGGCCGGGAGGTGATGGAGGATGTAGCGAGGAAGATGGAGGATGTGGCCGCCGTCGACCAGTTGCCACAGATGGAAGGCCGGGAGATGTCCATGATCCTTCACCCGATCTGAAGGGGTGAAGGCAACGGCAAGGGATCGCGGATGGGTGCGGGCCTGGGCCGGTGTGGGCCGGTGGCGGCCCGGAGTGAACTAGAAGCGGGGCGCTGGCGCCGGGTCTTCACCGCTGGCCAGCAGGTCAGTGGATGCGCCGTCCTCGAGCTTGCGGGCAAAACGGCTGAGATGCTCATCCGCACCCGTCAGCAACCGGTCCCGCTCTTCCCGGATCCTCAGCACCTCGTCAGCAAACTCTATCGCTGCCTGGATGGCGATCTCCACGGCGACTTTTCTCCGGGTCGAGGTAGCGATCCGTCGCATGCGGCCGTCCAAGAGACCTGCCACTGCCTCCATGTGCTTCGCGTCGGCAGCGTCGGCGGCGATTCGGTATTGATGCCCGAAGATCGTCACGATCGTACTTTCCTTTCGGGACATACCGACGCGACGGCTCCTGATTACGGGTGGAGAGTCCGGTGCAAAGAAAAAATGGGGGACTTCCGCGATCTCCCCTTACTCCCGGAAGCCCCCTCTACTGCGCGCATTACCACGTGGTAGGTCACAAGATATGGGGGTATTCACCAAGTGTCAACCAAAATATTGCGCTTTTCTCGACCTCCCTGGTCATGGTCCGTCAGAGGCCCCGGTGAGGGACGCGCAGGTCGCCCGGCCATGAAAATACCGGCTGCGGTGAGCGTGGCCGCCCCTCGGAGAGCCTCTTCTTGAGAGATACCAGCGGCTTCGAGGAGGCGATCGCGTCGGGTATCGAAGGCGAGGTCCGCCTCGATGCCCTGACCCGGACCTTGTACTCGACGGATGCGAGCATCTACGAGATCGCCCCGGCCGGCGTGGTGCTGCCGCGCTCGGTCGAGGATGTCTCCCATACGATTCGCACCGCCGGGGAAAGGGGCGTCCCCGTTCTGCCCCGCGGAGGCGGCACGAGTCTCGCCGGCCAGACGGTGGGCGAGGGGTTGCAGATCGACTTCTCCAGGCACATGAACCGCATTCTGGAGGTAGATGCCGAGGAGAGGTGGGCCCGGGTGCAGCCCGGCGTCGTGCTCGACGAGCTGAATGCCGCGGTGGCACCCCAGGGACTGCAGTTCGGTCCGGATGTGTCCACGAGCAGCCGGGCCAACCTCGGCGGCATGATCGGCAACAACTCCTGCGGCTCCCACTCCATACTCCACGGACGGACGGTCGATCACGTGCAGGAGCTTGGGGTCGTGCTCAGCGACGGTTCGACAGCCTCCCTCGGTCCCCTGACCCCATCCCAGTTCCAGGAGCGTTCCCGGCGCCCAGGAATCGAGGGGGACGCCTACCGGGAGGTGCGGCGGGTCGTGGACGCGTACGCCGCAGAGATCGAGGAGCGCTTCCCCAAAGTGATGCGGAGGGTGTCCGGGTACAACCTCGACTCCCTCACCGCCCCCGAGGCCCCTTTCGACCTGAGCAAGATCGTGGTCGGCTCCGAGGGGACCCTCTGCGCCGTTGTCGAAGCCAAGGTGCGGCTGGTGGAGCGGCCACGCCGCACCGTCGTCGTCGCCTGCCACTTCGAGGACCTGGTGGAGGCGATGGAAGCCAACCTGCACGCCGTGAGCACCGCTCCGGCGGCTTCGGAGCTGATGGATCGCGTGCTGATGGACCAGACCCGGGGGCAGCTGTCCTACCAGTCCCGGCGTGGCTTCCTCCAGGGGGACCCGGAAGCCCTGCTCTGCGTCGAGTACCACGGGGAGAGCGAAGCTGAGCTCCGGGACCGCTGCGAGGATCTGGAGACGAGGCTGAGAGGTGCCGGGCTCGGATATGCCTACGTACGCGCCTTCACGTCGGCAGAGCAGAAGGACATCTGGGACCTGCGCAAGGCGGGACTCGGTCTGCTCATGGGTCTGAAGGGGGACGCCAAGCCGACAGCGGGCGTCGAGGACACGAGTGTGCCCGTGGAACATCTGCCGGAGTACATCGCCCGTGTGCGATCGCTCATGTCGGAGCAGGGAGTGGCACAGGCCACCTACTACGGCCACGCCAGTGTCGGCGTCATCCACATTCGCCCGGTTCTGGACCTGAAGGCCAGGGACGGCATCGCCACCCTTCGGGCCCTCGAGGAGCGAATGAGCGACTGGGTTCTGGAATACGGCGGTGCCATGTCGGCCGAGCACGGTGATGGCCTGGCCCGCAGCGAGTGGATCGAGAAGATGTTCGGCCCCCGCCTTCCCCAAGCCTTCGCCAGGGTCAAGGCGGCCTTTGACCCGACCGGGGTTCTGAACCCCGGCAAGATCGTGGACCCCCCTCCGATGGATGCCAACCTTCGCTACGGTGACGGCTACCCGGAGGTGCGGGAGGAGACCTGGTTCCGCTACGACGAAGCCGGTGGATTCCAGCAGGCGGTGGAGATGTGCTCCGGAGTCGGCCAGTGCCGCAAGAAACTCGTGGGCACCATGTGTCCCTCTTACATGGCCACTCTCGAGGAACAGCACAGTACCCGCGGGCGCGCCAACGCCTTGCGCGCCGCCCTGAGCGGCCGTCTGCCCGGGGGGCTCGAGAGCGACGATCTGTACGAGGCGATGGACCTCTGTCTCGAGTGCAAGGCCTGCAAGTCCGAATGTCCGTCGAGCGTCGACATGGCCAAGCTCAAGTACGAATTCCTCGCCCGCTACCACGAGCGGCACGGCTATCCCCTCCGCTCTCACCTCTTCGCGCGGATCGACCGGCTCAATCGCTGGATGGCCCCCATCTCCCGGCTCGCAAATCCCCTCATGCACGCCCGGCCGAGCCGGTGGCTGATGGAGCGCCTCCTCGGCATCGACCGCCGGCGCCGCATGCCGGCCCTGGCGAGCCCCACTTTCTCCCGCTGGTTCCGCGGGCGTGCCCCCACCAGTGGCCGAAGCCGGGGCACCGTCGTCTTCTACAACGACACCTTCACCGAGTACAACGATCCCGGCGTTGGCCGCGCGGCGGTGACCCTCCTCGAGTCAGCGGGCTTCGAGGTGGTGATCCCCCGGCGGCGGCTCTGCTGCGGGCGGCCCCTTATCTCCAAGGGATTCCTCAGGGAGGCGAAGGGCCGTGCCAGGGCGAACCTCCAGGCCCTTGCGGAGTATACCGACCGAGGCTGGCCCGTCGTCGCCGTCGAGCCCAGCTGCGCCTCCACTTACCGCGACGACTACCTCGATCTCGCCGAGGACGCCGACGCCGCTCGCAGCGTGGCCAGCAATCTCTTCCTCCTCGACGAGTTCCTCGCCGGGCGCACCGAGGGCGGATCCACACTCGACTTCACGGACCTGAAGAAACGCGTACTGCTCCACGGCCATTGCCATCAGAAGGCGCTGGGGGACACCAAGGACACGCTGGAGCTGCTGGCTGCTCCCCCCGGGTACCGGGTGGAGGAAATCCCCTCCGGCTGTTGCGGGATGGCCGGCAGCTTCGGGTACGAGCGGGAGCACTACGATATCTCCCTGGAGGTCGGCAGGGAGCGTCTGCTCGAGGTGGTAGCCGGGGATCCAGGAGCCGAGGTCGCTGCGGCCGGCACCTCATGCCGCCATCAGATCGCCGACGCCACGGGCCGTGAGGCCCGCCACTGGGCCGAGGTTCTGGCCGAAGCTCTGGCCTGAGAGAGGAGGACGGAGATGGCTTTCAACGTCAAGGAGCGAGGTCGCCTCACCTACTACTATGGTGGGGATCATCCCACCCTCTCGGCACTCGTCACCGAGAGGCTCGACGGAGGGGATCTGAAGATCTACTTCGCCGGTCTGACCGGGGGGCACTCCGCCCGCGGGATCCTCGAGCGGGACGAGCTGGTCACCATGGAGCCTTCAGTCGAAGTGGAGCTGGTCTTCCGTTGCTGGGAGAAGTGGCTGCAGCAGGCCGGGATCTGCGAGTCCATAGCGAGCATCGACTTCGTGGAGGTTCACGCCTTCGCCTCACAGCCGAAGGCCCCCGATCCCCGCCTAGATCCGGAGGGGTACCTGGCCGAGCAGCAGCGCCTCTACAAGGCATATGCCGAGGCCTACAGCGGCTTCTTTCGCGATCACATGGCCCACACCGGGGTCCCCTCCAGATTCACCGTCCACGTCGTTGACTTCCCCGACAAGGCGGCGTCGTACGAGTTCTACAGCGTTGGCCTCTACCAGCCTGGCCTCCACGAGTAGGGGCTTGCGGGTCAAGCATCGGAAGACTCGTCCGCTACGAACAGGTCCAACTGCCCCGCCGTCTCCGGAGTCTCACTGTCGCCGAAGTGAGAGAGGCCGATTCCCAGAAGCCGGACCCCCCTTCGCTCCGCATCGGTGCGGCTCAGCAGGTCGACGGCGATCCTCAGCATCGGCTCGGCGCGGTCCAGAGGCAGACTTCCCGTCTGTGCCCGGGTCACGGTCTCGAAGTCCGGGTACCGGACCTTGAGCATCAACGTCCGGCCCGAAAGCCCCTGTCGCCGCAGCCGGCTGGCCACCTCTGTCGCGAGGGTCCGCAGGGCGCCGCGCATCTCCTCCGGATCGGAGAGATCGGCGGGGAAGGTCGACTCGGAGCTCAGCTGCTTCGGCTCCCTCTCGGTCGTCACAGGGTCATCGTCGATACCCAGGGCCCGCTGGTGCAGGTGTCGGCCGCGCTTGCCGAAGCGCGCTTCGAGCCGGAGAGGGTCCGCCCCTGCCAGTTGTCCGATGGTCTCGTAGCCCAGGGATTTCAGTTGCTGTCGAGTCACATCTCCGACACCCGGGATCCGGGCAACAGTCAGGGGGTGGAGGAATTCCCGTACCTGATGGGGCATGACGGTGACCAGTCCATCGGGTTTTTCGAGGTCAGAGGCGATCTTGGCGACGAACTTGCAGGGTGCGACACCGGCCGAGGCGGTAAGTCGGAGCCGGTCGCGGATCTCGGCCTTGATCGTGCGAGCCACGCGGTGGCCGAAAGGGATTCCGAGTTTGTTGCGGGTGACGTCCAGATAGGCCTCGTCGAGGGCGAGCGGTTCGACCAGGTCGGTGTGATGGTGGAAGATCTCCCGGATCTGCCGGGAGACCTCCCGGTACCTGCCGAAGTCAGGGGCCGTCCGGACCGCCTCGGGGCACAGCCGCAGTGCCCTTCGCATCGGCATGGCCGAGCGTACCCCGAAGGCACGGGCCTCGTACGAGGCCGCGGCGACCACGCCTCGTCCCTCCGGATTGCCGCCGACTACGACGGGCCGTCCCCGGAGGCTCGGATCGTCCCGCTGCTCCACGGAGGCGTAGAACGCGTCCATGTCGATGTGGATGATCTTGCGGCCGCCGCTCACCGTCCCGTCCCGTCCCGCCTCTCCGGGTCGAAAGGGAGGGCACTGACTGCGGCCGCGGTGCCATCGACGGAGAGGAGCGTCCCCGGCCGGCAGTGTGGGGTACGCACGTAGGCCAGGGCGAGTGGCCCGAGCCTGGGCGAGGAGACGCTGCTGGTCACCAGGCCCACGGGCCTGCCCCCGGCCTCCACCTGGGCGCCGGACCGGATCTCTCGGTCGGGGCAAAGCCCCACCAGGTGCTGCTTCACCTTCCGATAGGTATCCAGGCGGGCAACGACCTCCTGTCCGATGTAGCACCCCTTGTCCAGGTCCACGGCGTCTCCGAGACCCGCCTCCCAGGGATTGTGGTCCACGGTGAGTTCGCGGCCTGCCGCGGGAAGACCCCACTCGACTCGCAGAATCTCCCAGGTACCGGCGTCCAGCTCGGCCGCCTCCGTGGCCAGCAGGCGGCGGCATTCCTCGATCCCGGAGCGCGGCCCCCACAGGCGGAGAGTGGACCGACCGCCCATGCGCCGCCGCATCCCCCACAGGCCGAGGCCGTCGGGGGGTAGGGTGGCAGCCGACTCCTCAGGGACCGCATCGAGCGCCGATCGAGAGGCCTCGGCCGCTGCGGGTCCGAGCAGCTCGATCTGCCCGGTAGCCCCGGTGATGTCCGCCCACTCCATACGCTCGGAGAACCGGTAGCGCTCGAGCCAGGCGAGGAGCTCCGGGGCATCCTCGACGAAAGCGGTGGTCTCTTCCTCGGCGGTGCGGCTCAGGTCGGCGACCTGAACGATCCGCCCACGGGAGTCGCAGAATACCGTCTCCAGTCCTCGGCCGACGGCGCTCCCGGCGATCCCGTTGGTCGACATCCGGTGTAGGAAGTCGAGGTGGTCGGGGCCCGTGAACAGGATGCGCCCCCGGCTGGAGGCGTCGAGGAGAGCCGAGCCGCGCGTAGCGGCGGCGTACGGACTTGAGGCGAGGCTTGAGTTCGCTGCCACGATTCGGAACCTAAGCGCCCTTCCAGGAGGAGGGCAAGGCGATTGCCGGGTGCCTCGGAGGGGAGCGAGAGGCTCTGGGCCCGGCAGGTGGCGCCGGATCCCACAAGCGCTGTCAGAGGCCGGTCAAGCGGGTCGATGGGGCGCCCTCACCTTGCCACCGGGGTTGCCGGCATCTATATTAGTTGGGTCAATATCGAAGGTTGCTCGAATGCGGAAGCGGACCCCTCAGGAATGGGAGCCAAGCTTCCGCTTTTTGTTTCTCCCTGCGGTGGCAGGGCGTTTCGGGGGGGCATCAGGAGCCAGCTATTGCCATGACCGAGGTATATCTGTCGCGAGAGGGCCTGCAGAAGCTCAAGGACGAGTTGATGCAGCTCCGAACGGACGAGCGTCCCAAGGTACGTCAGGCTCTCCAGCGGGCCCGTGAGTTCGGGGATCTTTCCGAGAATGCGGAGTACTCGGCCGCCAAGGAGAGACTGATGTTCCTTGAGCAGCGGATCGGCCGGCTCGAGGAAACCCTCAGCAGGGCGCGGCTGATCGAGGCCGAGGACATCCCCGATGACAAGGTCTACATCGGCGCTACCGTGCAGTTGGCGGATCTGGGGAAGGGAGGGGAACTCACCTATACGCTCGTATCTCCGGAGGAGGCGGATTTCGAGCAGGGCAAGATCTCGACCGTGTCTCCCATCGGCAGGGGCCTGCTGGGCAGGGAAGAGGGCGAGGAGGTGGAAATCAGGGTGCCGGCTGGGGTCCTCCACTACAGGATCGTCAGGATCACCCGTGACTTGGGCGCCGTCCACGGCCCCCGGGGATCCTGAAATCTATCCCCGGTGAGGGTTGACACCTATCCAAACCAGCTGTATTTTTTGAAGTCTGTATCCGGCGGCCATCCTGCCGGCAGCCGGGGCCTTGGCGCTCGGCGGCGGGCAGATGGAGGGCGGGAGTAGCTCAGTTGGCTAGAGCGCGAGCCTTCCAAGCTCGATGTCGCGGGT
>JAPOZM010000120.1 GCA_026706075.1 Gemmatimonadaceae bacterium | reverse complement strand
AGACGCCCCTGGCCGAGGAGCTGGCCCGCAGCGGCATCGAGGCCGAGATCACCGGGCGTCCGAAGAACTTCTACAGCATCTACAACAAGATGCGCAGCCGGGTGAAGCCCTTCGAGGAGATCTACGACCTCACGGCGGTGCGCATCATCGTCGGCACCGTGCGCGAGTGCTACCACACTCTCGGCCTGGTGCACACGCTCTACCGCCCGATCCCCGACCGCTTCAAGGACTACATCGCCACGCCGAAGACCAACATGTACCAGTCCCTGCACACCACCGTCATCGGCCCCCAGGGCATGTCGGTGGAAGTGCAGATCCGCACCTGGGAAATGCACCACACGGCGGAGATCGGCATCGCCGCCCACTGGCGCTACAAGGGGGGCGGGGCCGGGGAGAGCAGCGACCTCGACCAGCAGATGAACTGGCTGCGCCAGGTCCTCGACTGGCAGCGGGACGCCACCGACCCCGTGGAGTTCATGGAGAACCTGAAGATCGAGCTCTTCCAGGACGAGATCTTCGTCTTCACCCCCAAGGGGGATCTCCACCAGCTGCCGAAGGAGGCGACCCCCATCGACTTCGCCTTCGCCATCCACACCGACATCGGCCTCCACTGCCTCACCGCCAAGGTGGACGGCCAGGTCGTGCCTCTGAGCACGCCCCTGACCAGCGGCGCCACGGTGCAGATCATCACCTCGCCCCACCAGAAGCCGAATCCGTCCTGGCTCGAGATGGTCAAGACCGCCAAGGCCCGCCAGGCGATCCGCCGCTGGGTGAAGGAGGAGCGGCTCTCCCAGAGCGTTCGTCTCGGCCAGGAAATCCTCGAGCACGAGCTGAAACGCTACCGCCACCGCGCCGGCAGCGAGGCCCTGGAGGAACTGGCGGCGGAGCTGAAGCTGGCCGACACCGAGCACCTCTACGCGGCCATCGGCTCCGGCGACCTGTCGGTGAGCCGCGCCGTCAACCGCCTCGTGCCGAATCCGCCGAAGCGTCGGGTGAGGCCGCTGATCCGCGACCGGCGGGGCATCCGCATCCAAGGCATGAACGACATGATGATCCACTTCGGTAAGTGCTGCACTCCGATCCCCGGGGACCCGATCATCGGCCTCCTCACCCGGGGCCGGGGGCTTTCGGTGCATCGCACGGACTGCCCCAACTTCGCCGACCTCGCCGAGGATCCGGAGCACCTCACGCCGGTGGCCTGGGACCTCGAGGAGGATCAGGCCTTCACGGTGCAGCTCCTCGTGCGCGGGCATGACCGCAAGTACTTCCTTTCCGACGTGACCCGAATCATCTCCGACACGGGGGCCAACATCGTCAGTTGCGAGACCCGGACCCTGGCTCACGTCGTGGAGGAGACGTTCCGGATCGACGTGCACGACTCCCGGCAGCTGCAGAAGATGGTGAAGAAGCTGCGTGGCGTGGAAGGCGTCACCGAGGTGCAGCGCGTCGACAAGGTTGCCGTGGAGGGGCCGGATAACCCCGGCGGGGAGGGCTGGGATTCCGACGAGCCCCGGTGACCGCCGCCGGGTCCCGGCACGGCGAGGCCGTTGGCACGGTGCGCGAGGGCCGGGTACCTTGCCGCCGGTCCCGCTTCGCCCCCGGCCATGACCCCCTTCCTCCCTCACATCGCCGGCATGGCCGGTTACATCCCCGGCGAGCAGCCCGCCGACGGCGAGTATCTCAAGCTCAACACCAACGAGAACCCCTACCCGCCGTCGCCGCTGGTCCTGGCGAGGCTGCGGGCCGCCCTGGACGGCCGCCTGCGCCGCTATCCCGACGCCGCCGCCACCGGGGTTCGCCGGCGCCTGGCGGCCCTCTTCGGCCGCGACGAGGAGCAGTTCCTGGTCGGCAACGGCTCCGACGAGCTGCTCAACGTCGCCGTTCGCTGCTTTGCCGGCGCCGCCGACGGGGTCGCCTTCGCCACGCCGACCTACCCCTACTACGGCAAGCTCGTGGAGCTGCAAGACGCCCGCCGGGTGGCCGTCGAGTTCGACGATGACTTCGCCCTGCCGGCGTCTCTCTCCGCTGCCGACGCCCGCCTGACCCTGGTGCCCAACCCGAACTCTCCCTCGGGGACGGTCGTGGCCCGCGAAGATCTCGAGTCCCTGGCCGCCGGGCTGTCCGGAATCCTTCTCATCGACGAGGCCTACGTCGACTTCGCCCGCGGGGGCGCCCTCGATCTCGTGGACCGCCACGCCAACGTGATCGTCGTCCGCACCCTGTCCAAGTCCTTCTCCCTCGCCGGACTCCGCATCGGCTTCTGCGTCGCCTCCCCCGAGGTGGTCCGCGGGATGGGCAAGGTGAAGGAGCACTACAACATCAACACGCTGAGTCAGGTCGCCGCCGAGGCCGCCCTCGACGATGTCGACTGGATGCGGAGGAACGCCCGCCGGATCGCCGCCACCCGGTCGCGTCTGACCGGAACCCTCCGCGTGCACGGCTGTCACGTCTGGGAGTCGGAGGCCAACTTCGTCCTCGCCCGGATGCCCTCCTCGGCCGACGCGGGGCGGATCGCCTCGGAGTTGAGGCGGCGCCGAATCCTGGTCCGCTACTTCGGCGGCGATCCGAGGCTCAGCGACTGCCTGCGCATCTCCGTCGGCACCGACGCGGAGATCGACCGGCTGCTGCAGGAACTCTGCGGGTTGATGCGGAAGGCCTGAACCGCCCCTCCGGGTGCTACCGCCGCCCGGCCTCCCGCATCCGCTTCAGGGCGTTCACCTCCGACATCCTCAGACCGACGCGGCGCGAGATCTCCGCCGTTGACAGGCCCTGCTCGAGCATCTCGCCGGCCCGGCGGTAGGCCTCCCCACCGGGGTCCGGGAATCCCTCCGGCCGGCGCTGCGCGGCCCCGGAAGCCCTGGCGGGCCGGCCCTCCCCCGGGGCACCCGCGAGGCGAGGCCCCGTCTCGGCCGGCCTCGGAGCCGGGACGGTGCCGGCGGCCTTTGGGTAGGCCGTCGATCCGGGGACCCGGGGCGGGGCGGGCCCGGAGGCGGGCGGTTGTTCGAGAGTCCGGCAGAGGTCGGACAGGCGTTGGGCCAGATTGTGCAGGCTCCGGTGCTGACCCTCCAGGAGGGTCAAGCGCCGGTCCAGCTCGCGCTTCTGTTCCCTCAACCAGGACCGGAACCAGAAAGCCAGGGTCCCGGCGAGGGCCAGGAACAGCAGATCGAGCAGGATCTGGCGCAGGGCGGAGTCAGGAAGGTTCACCGGACCAATATACCCCCGTACCCGGCAAACCCGCTATCGCTCATCCGCTGGAGGGTCCTCCCGGGGGGCTGCAGCAGGTCCGATGCGGTCCCGCACCGGCGGCGTCCGGCCGCCCCGCTGATGGAGGCTGGCCAGCATGTCCCCCAACAGGCCGGTGGAGAACAACTGGAATCCCACGATGATCAGCAGGATGGCGAGCATCAACAGGGGATGGCGGTTCTGGATCGTTCCGGTCTGCCACCACAGGTTGGTGATGTATGCGCCGATGGCGCCGCCCGCCATCGTGCTCAGCAGCCCGAGGGAGCCGAAGAGATGCATGGGCGTCGACATGAAGCGGACCACGAAGGTGATCGACAACAGGTCGAGGAGACCGTTCAGGAGGCGCCGGGTGCCGAACTTGGAACGCCCGAAGCGGCGGGGATGGTGGGTCACCGGCAGCTCGGCGACGCGGTACCCGGCCCAGTGGGCGATGGCGGGCAGGAACCGGTAGAGCTCCCCGTACAGGTAGGGCAGGGCCTCCTCCACCACCTCGCGCCGGTACAACTTGAGGCCGCAGTTGAAGTCGTGCAGGCGGATGCCGGAGACGGCCGACGTGATCAGGTTGAAAAGCTTCGAAGGCAGGGTCTTGGTGAGGGGATCGCGGCGTTTCCTCTTCCATCCCGACACCAGGTCCCGGCCGCCCTCCGCCTCGAGGGCGACCAGCAGGTTGGGGATCTCCGCCGGATCGTCCTGCAGATCCGCGTCCAGGGTCGCCACCAGCCGGCCCCTGGCTTCCTTGAAGCCGAGGGCCAGGGCTGCGGCCTTGCGGTAGTTGCGGCGGAAGCGGACCGCCCGCAGCCACCCGTAGCTTCCGGAAAGCCGTGCGAGCACCTCGAAGGAGCCGTCGGTGCTGCCGTCGTCGACGAAGACCACCTCGAAGGTGAGGCCCTGGCCGGAGAGGGCGGCCTCGACCTGCTCGCACAGAGGCTCGAGGCTCTCCTCTTCGTTGAAGAGGGGAACCACGATGGTCAGATCGATGGGGCCATCCGCAGACATCGCCACTCCTCTTCGAGCCGGCCTCGTGGCCGCGGGATCTCCCTGGACTCCGTGCATGGTTCCAAGATAAGGCAGGAGAGAGTGCGGGTCTCCCGTGGGGTCAGACCCCGTCGGCCTCCCGTCACTATACTCTCTCAGGTCCTCACCTGCCCCGGATGACGTGATCCCACTCGCCCCCGACGCCCATGTCCACCTGATCGCGGCCTGCGGCACGGCCATGGGCTCCCTGGCCGGAATGCTGAAGAGCCTCGGCCTTCGCGTCACCGGATCGGACCGCAACGTCTACCCGCCCCTGAGCGACTTCCTCCGGGCCGAGGGCATCAACCTCTTCGAGGGATACGACCCGGGGAACATCGATCCCGCGCCTGATCTCGTCGTCGTGGGCAACGCTGTCTCCCGGGGAAATCCCGAGCTGGAGGCCGTCCTCGACGCCGGACTTCCCTACACCAGTCTTCCCGAGATCCTGCGCGACCTGTTCCTGGCCGACCGCCGGCCGATCGTCGTCACGGGCACCCACGGGAAGACCACGACGACGGCGATGGCCGCCTTTCTGCTGCGGGCCGGGGGGCTCGATCCCTCCTGGCTCGTGGCCGGCCTGCCGAGGGACCTGGATCGCCCCTACCATCTGGGCGGGGACCCCTGGTTCGTCATCGAGGGAGACGAGTACGACAGCGCCTACTTCGCAAAAACGGCGAAGTTCCTGTACTACCGCCCTCATGTGCTCATCATCAACAACATCGAGTTCGACCACGCCGACATCTACCGCGACCTGGACGAGATCCGCCGAGCCTTCCGGCAGGTCGTCAACCAGGTGCCGCGCACCGGCCTGATCCTTGCCAACGGAGACGATCCCGTCGTCGCCGAGACCGTCGCCGAAGCCCCGGCTCCGGTGGAGACCTTCGGTCTGGGGCCCCACAACCACTGGCGGGCCCTCGAGGTGGAGACCGGCGAGCGCGGGCAGTCCTTCGACCTCGTACGTGACGGGCAGCCCTCCGGCCGCCCGCGGCTGTCCCTCGGCGGCGAGCACAACCTGCGCAATGCCCTCGGAGCGCTGGCGGCGGCGGCCTTCACCGGAGCCGACCCGGAACTCTTTGGCGCGGCCCTGGCCGGCTTTGTCGGCGTGAGCCGCCGGCAGGAGCACCTCGGCACCATCGGCGGAGTCCGGCTCATCGACGACTTCGCCCACCATCCGACGGCGGTGGCCCAGACCCTGGCCGGCCTTCGCCGGTCCTTTCCCGGGGGCCGGCTCTGGGCCGTCTTCGAGCCCGCCAGTGCCTCGAACGCACGGGCCACCTTCGAGGCCCTCTACGTCCAGGCCTTTGCCGAGGCCGACGCCGTCATCCTCGGGGCGGTTCCGCGGCCGGAGCGCAGCGGCGAGGAGGAACCGTTCTCACCGGATCGCCTCGCAGGTCATCTGCGTTCACGGGGCCTCGAAGCCCGGCACCTGCCCTCGCCCGAGGCGATCGCCGCGTACCTGGCCGACCACGCGGCCCGTGGGGATACGGTGCTGTTCATGAGCAACGCCGGCTTCGGCGGCGTGCAGCAGCTGACCGTGGAAGCCCTGCGCCGCCGGAGCTGATACGCCTTCCTGCACCCCGTCAGGGACGCCCGGAAGGGAGACTCCCGGCGGCGAGTGGGTGTCTCCGTCGCCGGGAGTGTGAGCAGGCGGCCACGTCCCGGCCCTTCCTCCAGCGGTTCGACAACCCTCTGAATCGGCTGCAGAACAATGAGTTGCGGAATCACCCCAGAGCCGGCACGGGAGTTGCACCGAGACAGGCCCGGCAGGCGGAAGGTCCTTCGCCCGCCCCCACCCCTTCTCGGGAGGCATTCCCATGCTGACTCAAGCGTTGCGCTCTTCCCCCTGGCTGGCCGGCTGGCTCATCCTCACCGGCGCCGGCTCCGCTGGCGGCGAGCCGGGGCCCGTCGTCGTGAGCGAGTTGATGTGGGCGGGTAGCTCCGCCTCCAGCTCCGACGAGTGGATCGAGCTCTACAACCGCGGCTCCGACACGGTGAACCTCGCCGGCTGGACGATCACCCGCGGCGACGGCGAGGACGAGAGCCTGATGGTCCTCATCGAGTCCGGCCAGCTGCCGCCGGGCGAGATTTTCCTGATCTCCAACTACGGCCACGAGGACGAACGTTCCCGCCTGTCGGCGGCACCCTCCCTGGTCGACCCGCAAGTCTCCCTGCCCAACAGCAAGCTCCGTCTCCGCCTCTACGACGGTCCCCCCGAGTCGGGAGCCCTCATCGACCTGGTCGACGACGGAAAGGGCGCACCCTTCGCCGGCCTGAGCGGTGACATGAAAGCGGCCATGGTGCGGACCGACCTGGAGGCCCCGGGGGACGAGAAGAGTTCGTGGACCACGGCCACCGCAGCCAGCGGATGGGACCCGGGGGCCACCGAGCTCGGCACCCCCGGTACCATGCCCGGCGAGCAGTCCTCGACAGAGATTCCCACCCACGTATGGGCTGTCGCCTGGGGGACGATCAAGCACGGGCTCTGAGAGCCGCGTCCCTCGACAGGTTCGTATCTTCCTGCAATCGGCATCTCGTGCCCCGCCGCCCCGCAAGCCGGATGGCGGCGGGGCCAGCACGACTACACCAGGGCCATCTCACTGCCCCCTCCCCCGCTCCCCCCCCGCGTCCTCATCCTCCTCCTTGCCTGCCTCGGCTGCGGCGATCCCAGAGGCCCTGGCCCTCCCGGGCCTGCGCCCGGAGTCTTCGCCGACGTCACCGGGGACTCGGGGATCGACTTCGTCCACCTCACCGGCGCCGACGGACGCTACGCCTACCCGGAGACATTCGGCGCCGGGGGCGCCTGGGTCGACTACGACGGGGATGGCTGGCTCGACCTCTACCTGATCCAGGGCGGCAACCTGCTGCCCTCGGGAGGGACCCGCCCCCCTCCGACCAACCGGCTCTACAGGAACCTGGGACGGACTGCGGGCTCAAGCCTTCGGTTCACCGATGTCACCGACTCAACCGGAGCCGGCGAGGAGGGCTACGGCATGGGGGCCGCCGCCGCCGACGTCGATGGAAACGGCAGCGTCGATCTGTTCGTCACCAACGTCGGCCCGAATTCCCTGCTCCTTCAGAGGGATCGGCGGTTCCAGGAGCGATCGGCAGCTGCCGGGGTCGACGATGCCCGCTGGGGCACGGGAACGGGCTTCGTCGACGTCGATCTGGATGGGGACCTCGACCTCGTCGTCGTCAACTACGTCCCCTTCGACGAAGAGCGCATCCCCGTCTGCCGGCGGGGCTCGATCCGCACCTATTGCGACCCGGACCGCTATCCGGGGACCGGGGACCTCCTCTACCGAAACGAAGGCGGAGGGGGAGACCTGTTCATGACGGACGTGACCCATGAGGCCGGCCTTACCGGCGTCGGCCGGGGACTCGGGCTGGCCATGGCGGACATCGACCTCGACGGCGACACGGACTGGTTCGTGGCCAACGACGGCGAGGCGAACTTCCTCTATCGGAACGACACCGGGAGCGGCGGCCCTCCCCGGCTGACGGAGGCCGGCCTGGCTTGGGGAGTGCGGTTCAACGCCGATGGCCGCGCCGAGGCCGGCATGGGCGCGGACTTCGGCGACATGGACGGGGACGGCTGGCCGGATCTGGTGGTGGCCAACTTCTCACGCGAGACCAACACCCTCTACCGCCATGGCGGCCGGGAGAATCCGGGTTACACGGACGAGACCCGGCTCCGCGGACTGGCCTCGCCCAGCTTCCTGCCCCTCGGCTTCGGGGCCGCCTGGTTCGACCCCGACGCCGACGGCGATCTCGACCTGGCGGTGGCCAACGGTCACGTTCTCGACCGCATCGCCGACATCGACGGCGGCCTGTCCCATGCCCAACCCGACCAGCTGCTGGTCAACGACGGCAACGGACGCCTCAGCGAAGATCCGGCCTGGACCACCGGACTCCCGCCTCTCGTGAGCCGCGCCCTGGCCGTTGCGGATTTCGACAACGACGGCGACGAGGATCTGATCGTCACCGCCAACGGGGCAGGTGCCCGCCTGCTGCGCAACGAGCGAGGCGGGGGAACCTGGCTGAGCCTGACCCTGGTCTCGATGGCGCCGGGAAACCGGAGCGGGTTGGGTGCCCTGGTCGAGGTGCGGACCGGCGGTCGCCTGCTCCGGCGCCAGGTGCAGGGCGCCGGGAGCTACCTCTCCGCCTCGGACCCGAGGGTCCACATTGGACTGGACGGTGCTCCAGGGGCGAAGGTCACCGTGAGATGGCCTGTAGGTGGCCGCGAGCGCTGGGCGTTGGCCGCCGGCGCTCACACCCTGAGACAGGGATCCGGATCGGTCGACGACGGGCATCGGTGAAGAACGGAAACGAGCCCGGCCGCAAGGAGCGGCCGGGCTCGCAGGCAGGACCGACAGCTCCGGCTACTGGGCGTACTGACTGACGTTGGCGATGCCGCCGGGCTGGGTCAGAGCGAAGACGATCAGGTTGACTCCGAACTGCAGGCCGCGCTCCCGGGCATCGGCGTTCGGATCTCCCCAGAACCAACTGATGTTGAGGTCGGAGAAGATCACGGCCACCCGGCCCCGGAGCTCAAGCATCTCGAGGTCGAAGACGTTGCCGCCGGGCGCCCCTCCCTTGGGAGGACCATCCCCGAAGTCGTAGAAGCTGGAGAACAGCGGGTGGTCCTTCTCGACTCGCTGCCACCGGGCGCCGTCGCCGGCAAGGACGTTCTCGTCCTTCATGAGCGCCTTGAACTGGCGGTCGAAGATAGTGCCCGCCGTACCCGCGCCCGATCCCTCCAGGCTGCCCTCGGAGTTGGCATGGCGGATCTCCTCCGCGAAGAGGAATCCGCCCTGTCGGAGGTACTCGCCCAGGTTCTGCTCTTCCGTGGAGGAGAACTGGAAGATGGCGTTGTTCCCGGTCATGTAGAGGAAGGGTTCCTTGAAGATCTGGGAATCGCTCAAACGCAGCGTCACCCCCTCGATGCGGGCGTTGATGCGCGTATGGTCCCGCATGTAGCGCATCAACTCCTCCACGGCGGTGGGAAAGCGGTCCGTGCTCTTGTTCGCCAGGTCGTAGTCCATGACACTCATGTTGAAGAACCCGCGTATGTTGCGCTTGTTCTCCGGATCCTGGATCAGGATCGCCTGGTAGCGGCCGAAGTCGAGGTCCTGAACATTCAGCAACTCCTGTTTCAGACTCAGGGCCTCCTGAACGGGGGCCGCCGTCTCCGTGAGCTCGATCATCTCGACCTCGTCGAAGGCCAGGTCCTCAGCCTTGGCCCCGGAGAACGTCCCCAGCACCTGGCTCCCGGGCAGCACCGCACCGAGGAGGTCGGAGCCGATGGCGCTCACGTCGGCGATGGCGTTGATGTCGGTGGGCAGATCCGGCGGCGACAGCGACGCCAGCATCTCCATCTGGACCTCGGAGATCTCCGGCTGCTTGGCCAGGTCAAAGTTCTTCTCCAGGATCGGCGGCGGCGCCTGGAAGCGAATCAGCTTCGCCTCCTCCTCGGTGACCTGCTGCTCGTAGTACCAGGCGACGCCCCAGGCGATGGCCTCGATGACTATGGCCACCGCGAGGCTGACGAACAGCGCCGCCCGCCGGCCCGCCGTGGCGCGCCAGAGGACGTAGACCAGAACGGCACCAACGAGAGCATTGAGCCCCAGCACCTGGGTCTTCGAGAACAACCCGATGATGACGACATGCAGGAAGACAGCGATCCCGAAGGAGCCGTACAGTATCTTTTTGCGCTCTTCCACTTTCCGTTCCCCGTGGCTTGTTCAACTGGGCCCCGCCGGCAGGGCCGGCGGGGCGTTGGGGGCGATTACTTCCCTCGCTGCGGCTCCGTGGCGATGATCTGGTCGACCACCCCCACCTGACGAGCGATATCCATGATCTGCACGATCTGGCCATGGGTGGCGCGCTCGTCGCCCTGAATGATGATCATCGTCGTGTTGTCCAGGATCTGACGCTTCTCCTGGATCCGGTCCTTCAGGTTGGCGAAGGTCACGGTCTGGTGATTCAGCTTCATGTTGCCGTCCTGATCGACGACGATGAACAGGTTCTCCTTCTCGGGCGCCTGCGCCTCCTCCGCCTCGGGCAGTTTGATGTCGAGACCCGGGGTGATGGCGAAGACCGCCGTCACCATGAAGAAGATCAGCAACTGGAACACCACGTCGATCATCGGCGTAAGGTCCGGCTTCTCGTCGTAGCGCCTCTTTTCCTGTGCCATTTCGGCCTCCGACCCCCCCGGTTAGGCGGTCTGGCTCTGCCAGCGGCGCAGCAGGGCATCCACGAACCCGTGCCCGTAGGGCTCGAACTGAATACCCTTGCCCTCGGCGCGCTGTGCGAAATAGGTGTAGATGGCCAGCGAAGGCACGGCGATGACGAGACCGGTCACCGTCGTGATCAGCGCCTCGGAGATACCGGCGGCGACGATCGTCGGCTCGCCCAGTCCCTTCTCGGCGATGCCCTCGAAGGCGCGGATCATTCCGTTCACCGTTCCCAGCAGGCCGAGGAGCACGACCGAGCTGGCGACGAACTGGATCACCGACAGGTAGCGCTCGAGGTAGCTGCTCGCGGCGCGCTCTACCGTGCCGTTCATCTCGGCGCGCATCTCCTCGATGCTGCGCTGCTCGCGGGAGAGGTGCTCGAAGCGCTCGATGCCCTCGGCATAGACATCCCCCTCCAGACGGCCGATCTCCCTGCAGTACTCCTGGAGCTGGTCGAAGGAAGCCCCGGAGTCAATCCGGCCGGTGACGTCGTTGGTCACCTCGGACAGCTCATCCTCCGACCGCATCCGCGCGTAGGTGACGATGCGCTCGATGAAGAATCCGAGGGCCATGATCGACCACAAGCCAAGGGGCCACATAAACGGTCCACCATCCTGAAAGAACTCCAGCATGATCGCTGATCCTCCTTGAGTTAGGGCTCAGATCTCTCGGCCCGAATCGCTGAGTAAAAGGTTCATTGCGATGCCATGGTTTCGGGTGCTCTAGAGAACACGCGCTTCCTCCAGCGCCTCCAACTGCTGCCTCGAGAAGTCCACCTGCGGCGAGAAGCGCTGGATGCTGCCGTACTTCTGGACCACCTGCTGGAACTCCTCGGCCGCTTTGCGGTACTCCTCGAGAGCCATGTACGCCGAGGCGATGTTGACGGCTGCGTTGACCGCCTGGTCGCTGTCCGGAAAGCGCTCGATCACCTCCTCGAAGATCTCGATGGACTCCACGTACTGCTCGCCGTCGAACAAGGACTCGCCCGCGGCGTAGACGTTGTAGGCCTCGATCTCCGACAGGTGGCCGAGGAGGACGGACGCCTTGCGGCGCAGGGGCCGGTCCTTGGCCTGCAGACGCTGCTCGGGGAACATCTCCAGGAACTTCCGGTAGCTCGCCGAGGCGAGATCGTACTCCTTCTCGCCGTAGTAGTAGTCGCCCAAGGTGAATTGGCTGGCAGCGCCGAAATCGCCGTCGGGGTGCTCGGTGACGATCCGCTCGAAGAAGGGAAGGGCGTCGGCCTTGGTGTACTCCTCCCCCAGGTCGGAAAGGTGGATGATCGCCCACGCCTTGTTGTACAGGGCGTCGTCGACGACGTCCGACCGTGAATAACGGCCCAGGACGGCGTCGTACTTGCGCATGGCCTCCCTGAAGATCCCCTTCTTGTTTTCCCGGCTTTCGCCCTGGGCCAGGTTGAAGACCGCCTCCCCCGCCCGGAACAGGGACTGGGCCGCGAACTCGGAGCGCGGGAACTTCGAGGCGAGATCTTCGAAGGTCTTGCTGGACTCGCGCCACTTGCCCATGCGGTACTCGGCAAAAGCGGCGTAGTAGTAGGCGTAGACCACCTTCTCGTCGTCGGGGTAGGCCGTGTAGTAGGTCCGGAAGGCCTCGGCCACGTAGGGCAGGTACTGCACGTTGCCGTCCCCCGACATCTTGTTGTAAGCGGCCCCGATCTGGAACTGCGCGTTTCGCGCCCACCCGATCTGCGGGTAGTTGTCGACGATGGTCTGATAGGTCTGAACCGCCTTCTCGAGCTCGCCGCCGCGGAAGTGGCTGTTGCCCTGCACGAAGAGGGCATTGGCAATGTCCTCCGCATCGACGGCCAGATCGAGGAGCTGCTGCGAGGCCGCGACGCTCTGCTCGTAGCGCCCGAGGCGGAAGTAGGCGCTGGCCATGCGGATCAGCACGCGCACCTTGTCCTCCTGCGTCGTCAGGCGGGCGAGCATGTCCTCGTAGGTGCGGATCGCGTCCTCCGGATCCTGCTTCTCCGCCATGGAGATCAGCTGCAGCTGGGCGTTGCGAGCCAGCGTCTCGTCGCCGGACTCGATCACCTGCGTCAACAGCTTCGTGGCCTCCTCGTCCTGCCCCTGCGCGGCGAAGGAGAGGGCCATGGCGAAGTTCACCTTCAGCTCCATGCTTTCGGGGAGGTCCTGATCGAGGAGCCACTGGTAGTCGGCCAGGGCCCTGGAGAACCGGTTGGCCTTGTGGTAGGCCAAGGCGCGGCCGTAACGGACCTCCCGGATCACCTTCGCCTCGGGGTATTCGTCGATGACCCTCGTGTATCGATTGATGGCGTCGACGTAGTTGTCGTTGTTGAGATCGAGTTGGGCGATCTGGTAGTGCGCCTGGGCCTCCAGCGCCCGGTCGCCCGTGACGCCCTTCAGCAGTTGGTCGAGGACCGCGCGGCCCTCTGCGGAACGGCCGGCGCCGATGTGGATGTTGGCCGCCTCGATCAGGGATGCCACGTAGACCTCGCCGGCCTCGCGGCCGACGCGGGAGAAGGCGTCGATGGCGCCGTCCAGCTCACCCCTCTGCTTGTAGAGGAGCCCGAGGCCGTAGTTGGCATCGGCGGCATGGCGGGTCTCGCCGTAGTTGTCGGCGATGATGCGATAGGCCTCGATGGCCTCGTCGAAGCGCTGCTGCTCGGTGTTGACGCGGCCTATCCGCAGCAGGCAGAGAGGCGCCTGATCGGACCGTGGGAAGCTTTCCACCACCCGTCCGTAGACATCCAGGGCGGTCTCGTAATCCTCCAGCTTCTCGGAGGACCAGCCGGCGCTGTACAGGGCGTTGGCCCGCAGGCCGGTGTCGCTGTCGGGATAGAGGGTGGCGACGGCGGAGTACTCCTGGCGGGCCTCTTCGAAGTCCCCTGCGAAGTAGCGGGCCTCGCCCTTGTTGTACTGGGCGATGGGCGGGTACGGCGTGTCTCCGTAGAGTTCGATCACCTGGTTGTAGGTGGTGTAGGCCTCTTCGAAACGCTCCTGCTTTTGCGCCGGCTCCTCGGAGCGCTGGCCCCACTCCATGAAGTTGTCGCCGAGGCGCATCTGCACCTTGGCCTTGTAGAACCGCTCCTCCGCAGTCTCCTGCGCCGTTATCAACTCCTCGTAAGCCTCCTCGAAGGCGCCCCCCCGCCGATAGATCTCGGCGACGCGTAGAGAGGAGGTCTCGAAGAGCTGCCGGTAGTTGTCGAAGTCGACGTTCTTGCCCTCCCGGAAGGAGCCGCGGAGCAACTCGTACATCCGGTCGTAGAGATCGCGAACCTCCCGGTAGCCGGCGATCGCCTCCTCGCTGCGCCCCATCTGGTCGAAGGCCTGCGCCTTGAGATAGGTGGCCTGGGCGATGACGGGACTGGTGGGGTAGAGCTCGAGGACGACCTCGGCCTCGTCGACGGCCATCTCGTACTCCTCCTTCTCGTAGTAGGAGGAGGCGATCCGGAACTGCGAGTCGGAGGCGTAACGATCGTCGGGATAGGCCTCCAGCATGCCCCGCAGCGCGGTGATGGCGTCGTCGTAGCGCTCGAGGTTGAACAGGCTCCAGCCTGAGTAGAAGTACGCCTCCCCCGCCAGGTCGGAGCTGGGGAAGAGGTCGGCGTAGCGCTTGTATTCCTCGGCGGCCTTGTCGAACTCCTTCTGCAGGAAGCGCGTCTCCGCCACGCGGAACTGCACGAGGGACCGGAAGTCCTCGTCCACCTCCTCCATGGCGATCACCTCGCGGAAGGCTCCCACCGCCTCCTCGTGCTGGCCGCTGCGCATGCGGGCGTTGCCCAGCTGATACCAGGCCGCCGCCATCACCGGCAGCTCGAGGTCGTCGCCGAAGGTGACGCGCACGCTGTCGGTGCGCACGGCGGGGCTGTCGAACTTGACGATCTTCGAGTACTCGAGGATCGCCCCCTCGTACTCGCCCAGGGCATACAGGCTCTGGCCGGCGTCGAAGTTCGTCTTCAGCGTCTGCGGCACCGGGAGGAACAGGCTGGTGCCCACCCCCAGCCCCAGTGCGATCAGCCCGATCCAGATGGTCATGGAAGGAGTCTCCTCTTCCTACAGTTGCCAGGCCAGGGAGAACCGGTGGGAGCCGTTGGCCTCGGACAGTTC